>NZ_BTGR01000054.1:0-203 GCF_036985525.1 Croceitalea sp. MTPC6 | reverse complement strand
TTTCTGAATGTGTTGCATCATCGTGGTCGCTTTCGGTTTTTGACTCGCCACAACTAATTATTGTCAATGCCATAAGCATTGCGGTAATCGGTATATATTTTAATTTTTTCATCTTTTTAGTTTTGAAAGTATTGTAGTTCAAACAAGGCATCTAAATAATTGTCAAGCGCATCGAGCGCATCCATTTCGGTGTTTATGGCATC
>NZ_BTGR01000053.1:0-210 GCF_036985525.1 Croceitalea sp. MTPC6 | reverse complement strand
GAGGTCATCGTGACCGCCTATGGTACCTCCACCAAGGAGGCCTTCACGGGCTCCGCGACCGTTGTGGGCGCAGAGGAGCTTGCCATCCGGAACGTGACCTCGCCCATTGCCGCCATTGAAGGTAAGGCCACGGGGGTGCAGTTCACATCCTCCCAAGGACCCGGCTCTTCGCCAGGTATCGTGATACGCGGTGTGGGAACGCTCAATGGT
>NZ_BTGR01000052.1:0-256 GCF_036985525.1 Croceitalea sp. MTPC6 | reverse complement strand
GTCCCCGTCACTGTCCGTGGGGTCCGTCAATGGATTGTCGTCCAAATCTCCATTTTCATCCTCGACTACATCTAAAATTCCGTCATTGTCATCGTCAATGTCCACTAGGTCAGGAACACCATCGCCATCGGTATCAACATCGTTGTCAGGGTCCAAATAGTCAGGGGTACCGTCACCGTCCGTGTCATCATTGGTCGGGTCGCCGTCACCGTCCGCATCCTCATCGGGGGTGTCGATGCCATCACCATCGTCATCC
>NZ_BTGR01000051.1:0-274 GCF_036985525.1 Croceitalea sp. MTPC6 | reverse complement strand
TCCAGTGGACAAAGTGACCACCACCGTCTCGGGGGACTCCACCAATACATCGTTTATAGGGGTAAGGGTTATCGTTGCGCTGCTCGCCAAATTCGGTATCGCTACAGTACCGCTCAAAGCGGTAAAATCAGAACCGCTCGTCGCCGTTCCGCTTACCGCATAGTTTACCGTTATAGCTGAACCCGTACCGTTCGCAGCGTCAAGACTGACCGTGTACGTGCCAGTGCCCAATGGGCTCTCAGAAGCGGCCGCGTCAGTGGCAACTATCGTGGCA
>NZ_BTGR01000050.1:0-286 GCF_036985525.1 Croceitalea sp. MTPC6 | reverse complement strand
ATGGAATCCAGCTCGCGGTACAGTTCAAATTTCTGTCGCTGTTGGTATGCCTGCGACCAAGCCTTTTTCACTTCCTGTTCCACTTGCAATTCAGACAGGTCGAGAGCGGTTTCGGCCAAAGCTATTCGTTGTTTTTGAAGTCGCTTTTTTGCACCGATACCCAAGAGGTCTAAATTTTGTTGCCCTACACCAACTAAAGTATATATACCTTGACCATCTGTTATTTCTTCGCCACCCGTAAAAACTTGGGTGTTCCCAAAATCATAAGCAATACCTTTAAGTGCGT
>NZ_BTGR01000049.1:0-331 GCF_036985525.1 Croceitalea sp. MTPC6 | reverse complement strand
CGTAAAGAACCGGAACCCGTAGGTGTTGTCCCTATCGCGTTCATCGTTCAAAAGGAGTTCTTGAACAGCATGGCGCCCCTGGCTGATCGGTCTTGAGCCGATGTTGAACTCGGAAAAGCCCTCCCCGTTGTCAAAGACGGGGTCCCCGAAGACGTCCCTGACCAGGTTTCCCTGCTGATCGTTCACAAAGACCGGATAGACCGATCCGATGTTCTTTGCAAACCCAAAAGGGTTAACGATGCTCCCTGTTCCTGCACCGGTCGGTGCCACGGCCTCTGTAATGGTAATGTTGGCACTGCCCCCGATGGTGATCTTGTCGCTCACGTCGAAC
>NZ_BTGR01000048.1:0-331 GCF_036985525.1 Croceitalea sp. MTPC6 | reverse complement strand
ATTTGATGTAAGCGACAAGATCACCATCGGGGGCAGTGCCAACATCACCATTACGGAGGCCGTGGCACCGACCGGTGCAGGACAAAACAATATTGTAAACCCCTTTGGGTTTGCAAAGAACATCGGGTCTATCTTCCCGGTCTTTGTGAACGATCAGCAGGGAAACCTGGTCAAAGACGTCTTCGGGGACCTCGTCTTTGACAACGGGGAGGGCTTTTCCGAGTTCAACATTGGCTCAAGACCGATCAGCCAGGGGCGCCATGCACTCCAGGAGCTTCTCTTGAACGATGAGCGTGACCGTGACAACACCTACGGGTTCCGCTTCTTTACC
>NZ_BTGR01000047.1:0-332 GCF_036985525.1 Croceitalea sp. MTPC6 | reverse complement strand
TTAAATTCTTTAGTGGTTTCAATCTCGATTACACCATCAAGATTTATGCTTCCTGCAAAAACAGTATCACCTTTAGCAATCGTATCAGGTTTGCTTTCGCCTGTCAAGGCAGCAGTATTAAAAGAACCCTTTTCAGAAAGCAGAATACCATCAAGCGGAACTTTTTCGCCTACACGTACCTGTATCTTTTCACCGATTTCAACAGTCTCGGGATTTACTGAAACAAAGTCGCCATCACGATAAACCAAAGCTTCATTTGGTCTTACATCGAGTAAGGCTTTTATATTTCCTTTCGCACGGTTAACGGCCGCATTTTGGAAGAGTTCGCCCAC
>NZ_BTGR01000046.1:0-348 GCF_036985525.1 Croceitalea sp. MTPC6 | reverse complement strand
CAACGATAACATCACCGTCGATGAAGCGGCGGGTACCGCTACCGTGAACGTAGTGCTCACGGGTAACGTCCCCGGTGGGTTCACACTGGACTTCGCTTCCGCCGATGACTCGGCCATAGCACCTGGTGACTATGTTAGTGATAATGGTACTTTGACCTTCAACGGTACCGATGGCGAGAGTGTCCCTGTGACCTTTACCATCAACGATGACAGTTTGATTGAGCCGACGGAGGCGTTCTTCGTCAACCTTTCCAACCTGTCCACAACGCTGATTTCCATCAACGATGACCAAGCGACCATCAACATCACCGATAACGATGCCGTGGCAGGTACGGGCATCGCCTTTGA
>NZ_BTGR01000045.1:0-379 GCF_036985525.1 Croceitalea sp. MTPC6 | reverse complement strand
GGATTCCACATCACGTCCGCGCACATTTACACCCACGTAGGTTCTTCGGTTGGTATTGTCCCGACTTATCTGCATCGGACCTGGTTCGTATTCGATTGTGGCCAGTTCTTGAAGCGGAATCTGCGAGCCGTTAGGCAAATTGATGTACAGATTCCTAATGTCATTGATGTCAGTTCGGTTCTGCTCGTCGAGCCTAACGACCAAGTCAAAACGCTTTTCGCCTTCAAAAATCACACCTGCATATCCGCCCGCAAAAGCGGACTGCACCATTATATTCAGTAGGTCGATACTCACACCATACTGTGCCAGTTTGTTGCGATTGTATTTAATGGTCATTTGGGGCAATCCAGAAGTTGCTTCTGCCCTCATATCACCTATT
>NZ_BTGR01000044.1:0-379 GCF_036985525.1 Croceitalea sp. MTPC6 | reverse complement strand
TGATTCCACATCACGTCCGCGCACATTTACACCCACGTAGGTTCTTCGGTTGGTATTGTCCCGGCTTATCTGCATCGGACCTGGTTCGTATTCGATTGTGGCCAGTTCTTGAAGCGGAATCTGCGAGCCGTTAGGCAAATTGATGTACAGATTTCTGATGTCATTGATGTCAGTACGGTTCTGCTCGTCGAGCCGAACCACTAAGTCAAAACGCTTTTCGCCTTCAAAAATGACCCCTGCATATCCACCCGCAAAAGCGGACTGTACCATTGTATTGAGTTGGTCGATACTCACACCATACTGTGCCAGTTTGTTGCGATTGTATTTAATGGTCATTTGGGGCAATCCAGAAGTTGCTTCTGCCCTCATATCGCCTATA
>NZ_BTGR01000043.1:0-419 GCF_036985525.1 Croceitalea sp. MTPC6 | reverse complement strand
ATCGGCGGAAAAATAAAGCAATATGAGGTGGCCGTCGACCCTAATGAATTAAAGGCAATCGGCCTTACTATTACCGATGTGTTCGAAGCATTGGAAGCGAACAATAAAAATACAGGTGGTGCGTACATTGAGAAAAACCATCAGGCGAACTTCATTCGAGGTGAAGGTTTGGTGCGAAGCCTTGATGATATTAAAAAAATCGTCATCAAAAATGAAAATGGTGTGCCCATTACCATAAGTGATGTTGCAGATGTGCGCTTTGGTTCTGCCGTGCGCTATGGGGCTTTGACGCAGGACGGCGAAGGTGAGGTCGTTGGCGGTCTTGTTATGATGCTCAAAGGGGCAAACTCAAACGAGGTTATTGTACGTGTGAAAGACCGGATGGCCGAAATACAGAAATCCCTTCCTGAAGGGGTTGT
>NZ_BTGR01000042.1:0-423 GCF_036985525.1 Croceitalea sp. MTPC6 | reverse complement strand
CTGTGCATTGGGGTTCAACCTACCGTCCGTCCCAACGATCTGGTCATTGGGGACGTTGAAGGGGTTGTAGCCCAATTGCTGGTATATGTTCGCCGAGGCAAAGGCTGGGTCGCCGCCACCGGCACTAGAATTTTTCAAGGCCTCCCACATGGTCTCATAATATTGGCCCGGGCTGAGCTCGTCATAGAATTGCCACTGTGATGTGGACACCAGACCATATTGCATGGAGGCGTTTACCTGTATGCCCCCTTTTGTACCGCTCTTGGTGGTGATGATAACCACCCCGTTTGCGGCCCTGGAACCGTACAGTGAAGTGGAGGCCGCATCCTTGAGGATGGTAAAGGATTCGATGTCCTCTTGGTTGATCGTGTTCAAGGCACCCTCAAATTGTACCCCGTCCACAATGAACAAGGGATCGGTACT
>NZ_BTGR01000041.1:0-423 GCF_036985525.1 Croceitalea sp. MTPC6 | reverse complement strand
GACACGGCCCCTCTCTTCATTGTGGACGGGGTACAATTTGAGGGTGCCTTGAACACGATCAACCAAGAGGACATCGAATCCTTTACCATCCTCAAGGATGCGGCCTCCACTTCACTGTACGGTTCCAGGGCCGCCAACGGGGTGGTTATCATCACCACCAAGAGCGGTACAAAAGGGGGCATACAGGTAAACGCCTCCATGCAATATGGTCTGGTGTCCACATCACAGTGGCAGTTCTATGACGAGCTCAGCCCGGGCCAATATTATGAGACCATGTGGGAGGCCTTGAAAAACTCAGCTGCAGGTGGCGGCGACCCTACCTTTGCCTCGGCGAACATATACCAACAATTGGGCTACAACCCCTTCAACGTCCCCAATGACCAGATCGTTGGGACGGACGGTAGGTTGAACCCCAATGCACAA
>NZ_BTGR01000040.1:0-446 GCF_036985525.1 Croceitalea sp. MTPC6 | reverse complement strand
AAATCTCTATAGTTAACGTCCTCTGTACCGTCCGTGTCCGGTAAATCGTTCGCTGGGTCGTCTATCTCATCGTTTACATCAAAACCATCATCTACATCTGCGCCCTCATATCCATCATCCAGTCCGTCACCGTCCGTGTCCACTCCCGTAAAGGTCTGGTCTGGCTCGCCGTCCTCATTAAAGTCGTTCCCCTCATTGTTGTCCGGCACCGTGTCGTTGTCACTGTCATTGTCCAGGTAATCTGGAACTTCATCACCATCAGCAAAATCCCCATCTGTGTTTACTGGGTCGATGCCCTCATCACCCGTTCCTTCGTACGCATCGTCTAAGCCGTCGTTATCACTGTCCTCACCGCTCGGTGGCACATAGCCATCCGTTGGCTGGCCCTCTACATTGTCCGGGATGCCGTCGTTGTCACTGTCAATGTCCAAATGGTTCGGTATGCC
>NZ_BTGR01000039.1:0-483 GCF_036985525.1 Croceitalea sp. MTPC6 | reverse complement strand
GGCATAGTGCTGTACCAGGGATAGGTAGGCATAGGCCCTATAGGTGTAGGCCTGTCCCAGGATCTCGGAGAGTACCGGTGACTCCGTCAAGGTACCGTCCAGCACCCTGTTGATGAGCAGGTTGGCCCCGGCTATGATGTTATAGCGGTGGTACCATAATAACTCACTTGTCAACGATGTCGGCAGGGTGTGTTCGTTCCATTGCATTACATCTCTCCAACTTAAGTTGTTGGCATTTGCCGAATGGATCAGTTCACCTGCAATATTGTCGCCCATAGGCACCCAATAGTGATTGTTTGCCCTAGCGGTATTCCCCCCAGGGAAAATGGTCTGGGACTGGGAGTACAGTCCCCGGTGCAACCCGTTCAGCACCAGTTGCATATTGGTCTCATTGGCCAGTGCATCGGAGGCCGAGATGGCATCCGTTGGCGTTGTCTCTAAAAAGTCATCGTCACATGACAGTATCGCTATGGCCATTATCAG
>NZ_BTGR01000038.1:0-483 GCF_036985525.1 Croceitalea sp. MTPC6 | reverse complement strand
TGCATAGTGCTGTACCAGCGAGAGGTAGGCATAGGCCCTATAGGTGTATGCCTGTCCCAGGATCTCGGAGAGTACGGGTGACTCCGTCAAGGTACCGTCCAGCACCCTGTTGATGAGCAGGTTGGCCCCGGCTATGATGTTATAACGGTGGTACCAGAGTATCTCGTTGGTCAACGATGTCGGCAGGGTATGTGAGTTCCATTGCATCTCGGTACGCCATCCCAAATTGTTGGCACTTGCGGAGTGTATCAGGTGGCCTGCAAGGTTATCTCCCAGCGGTACCCAATAGTGGTTGCCCGCCCTAGCGGTATTCCCCCCAGGGAAAATGGTCTGGGACTGGGAGTACAGTCCCCGGTGCAACCCGTTGAGCACCAGTTGCATATTGGTCTCATTGGCCAGTGCATCGGAGGCCGAGATGGCATCCGTTGGCGTTGTCTCTAAAAAGTCATCGTCACATGACAGTATCGCTATGGCCATTATCAA
>NZ_BTGR01000037.1:0-610 GCF_036985525.1 Croceitalea sp. MTPC6 | reverse complement strand
AAAGAGCTTCGGGGACCACAACCTGGATATTACGGCAGGCCATGAAAGTTTTGACAGGACCTTTTCCCTCAATGGCGGTACCGCCACCGTACAGGCGGCCAACGGAATCTTTGAGTTCGACAACTTCTCGAACATTGTCAACTTAGATGGGAATTCGACAAGAAAGAGCATCGAGGGATATTTTTCCAGGGTAAACTACAATTACAAGAACAAGTACTATATCAGTGGTTCCGTAAGGCGAGATGGCTCTTCGGTCTTCGACCAGGACACCAGATGGGGGACTTTTTACTCCGTGGGTGGTTCATGGAGGATAGGCCAAGAGGATTTCTTGGTGAACTCAAATGTAGTGAACCAACTGAAGCTCAGGGCATCCTATGGTGAGGTCGGTAACGATGATTTATTGGATTTCTTTCTATCCCAACCCAGGTTCTCCATAACCTCCAATGCCGCCAGTCCAGCTATCATATTCACCGACATCGGGAACTCGGAGCTGCAATGGGAGACCATCGAGAACTTTGACGTGGCACTTGAGTTTGCGCTCTTCAACAATTTCCTGGACGGGTCCGTGGAGTACTATAAAAGAAATTCGACCGACCTGCTCTATTTACTT
>NZ_BTGR01000036.1:0-611 GCF_036985525.1 Croceitalea sp. MTPC6 | reverse complement strand
TCTGTCGTTGAATTTCCAACTGTTTCGTTTTCAATAACGGATAGTTTTCCTTGGAAATTTCTACTGCTCTTTCCAATGAAACAATTGGTAAAGAATCTTGAGGTTGGACTTGTTGTGCTTTCGCGAAAGCGGAAGTGAATAAAAGGCAGACCACGGCTGTTGCGGTAACAAATTTTGGATTGAATTTCTTCTTCCGTTCCGACCGTTTTTCGACCCATTGGTAAAAGATGGGAAGGATAAAGAGCGTCAGAAGCGTTGATGTTATCAATCCACCGATTACCACGGTCGCCAAGGGTCGCTGCACTTCAGCACCTGCCGAAGCTGATATCGCCATCGGAAGAAATCCTAAAATATCGGTAAAGGCCGTCAGCATAATGGGACGTATTCTGCGTTTTGTACCTTCAATTATTCGGTCTTTTAAATTGGTCACGCCTTCTTCCTTCAATTCATTTAGACCGCTAATCATTACCAGTCCGTTCAGGACGGCAACACCAAAGAGGACGATAAAGCCGACCCCTGCGGAAATACTGAAAGGCATATCCCGAAGCCATAGTGCGAATACACCGCCAATGGTCGCCATCGGGATGGCCAAGTAAATCATCAAGGTCTGC
>NZ_BTGR01000035.1:0-635 GCF_036985525.1 Croceitalea sp. MTPC6 | reverse complement strand
ACAGACCTTGATGATTTACTTGGCCATACCAATGGCGTCCATAGGTGGTGTTTTCGCCCTGTGGTTAAGAGATATGCCCTTCAGTATTTCCGCAGGGGTCGGCTTTATCGTCCTCTTTGGTGTTGCCGTCCTGAACGGACTGGTAATGATCAGCGGTCTAAATGAGCTGAAGGAAGAAGGCGTGACCAACTTGAAAGACCGTATCGTAGAAGGCACAAAACGTAGGATTCGCCCAATAATGTTAACTGCATTTACCGATATTTTAGGATTTCTTCCAATGGCCATTTCAGCATCGGCAGGGGCTGAAGTGCAGCGACCCTTAGCAACTGTGGTTATAGGTGGATTGATAACTTCAACACTCTTGACGCTATTTATCCTTCCCATCTTTTACCAATGGGTCGAAAAACGGTCGGAACGGAAGAAGAAATTCAATCCAAAATTTGTTACCGCAACAGCCGTGGTCTGTCTTTTGTTTACTTCCGCTTTCGCGCCTGCCCAGAGCGCAGTCGAAGGGAAAGCACAACAAGTCCAACCTCAAGATTCTTTACCAATTGTTTCATTGGAAAGAGCAGTAGAAATTTCCAAGGAAAACTATCCGTTATTGAAAACGAAACAGTTGGAAATTCAACGACAGG
>NZ_BTGR01000034.1:0-637 GCF_036985525.1 Croceitalea sp. MTPC6 | reverse complement strand
GAAGAGCTTCGGCGACCACAACCTGGATATTACGGCAGGTCATGAAAGTTTTGACAGGACCTTTTCCAGCAATGGCGGTACTGCAACCATACAGGCTGCCAATGGGATCTTTGAGTTCGACAACTTCTCGAACATTGTCGACTTGGAGGGAAATTCCACGAGAAAGAGCATTGAGGGATATTTTTCCAGGGTAAACTACAACTATAAGAACAAGTACTATATCAGTGGTTCCGTAAGGCGAGATGGCTCTTCGGTCTTCGACCGGGACACCAGATGGGGGACTTTTTACTCCGCTGGTGGTTCATGGAGGATAGACCAAGAGGATTTCTTGGTGAACTCAAATGTAGTGAACCAACTGAAGCTCAGGGCATCCTATGGTGAGGTCGGTAACGATGCATTGGGCACGACCGTGGGCGGGGTCTTTGTGAACGATTTCTTCATATCCCAACCCAGGTTCTCGATTACTTCCAATGCCGCCGCCCCCGCTATCATATTCACCGATATCGGGAACTCGGAGCTGCAATGGGAGACCATCGAGAACTTTGACGTGGCACTTGAGTTTGCGCTCTTCAACAATTTCCTGGACGGGTCCGTGGAGTACTATAAAAGAAATTCGACCGACCTGCTGAACCTATTA
>NZ_BTGR01000033.1:0-667 GCF_036985525.1 Croceitalea sp. MTPC6 | reverse complement strand
ACGTATAATCTGCGTGAATGCAGCATAATCCACCGCACCTTCCTTGTAGGCAAGTAACGCACCCTTACGCTGTTCTTCTGCAAGTGGCAGAGCTTTATCCCTGTAAAACTGCCAAGATGTTTTCCATTTTTGATAGGCTTGTACTGCCTGCTGAAATTCAGATTGTAGTTGGCGTTGGGTATAGTCCGCATTTGTCTTTGCGATTTCGCTATCGATTTTAGCGGCTTTGGCTTGACTGCGCTGGGTGCCCGAAAACAACGGGACGGAAATCCCTGCCTGATAGGTATAAAATCCGTTATCGCCATTGACCTGTTGCAATCCACCTTGAAGGTTTAATTTAGGAAGTAGCTCGGCACGAGCGGCATTATAGTTTGCTTCGGCTTCATCGATGCGCCTTTGTGAAAGTTCCAACTCTGGATGTCTTTCTAACTTCGCACCCAATCCCAATACTGCCACCTCATTTTCTTCAAACGAATCTGGTACAGAATAAAAAATGTCAGTTGCCAGCCAGAGATTTAGCTTTTGCAGGGCAATGGCATAATCGCTTTCGGCCTGTTGCAGTTTGTTACTTATTTGCAATACTTGGTTTTTAGCCGATGAATATTCCAATCTGGAAATGGCTTCTACTTCAAAGTTGAGTTGGATTGCGGTTTCAAACTGTGAATAA
>NZ_BTGR01000032.1:0-667 GCF_036985525.1 Croceitalea sp. MTPC6 | reverse complement strand
CCTTATAATCTGCGTGAATGCAGAATAATCCACCGCACCTTCCTTGTAGGCAAGTAACGCACCCTTACGCTGTTCTTCTGCAAGTGGCAAAGCTTCATCTCTGTAAAATTCCCAAGATGTTTTCCATTTTTGATAGGCTTGTACTGCCTGCTGAAATTCAGATTGTAGTTGGCGTTGGGTATAGTCCGCATTTGTCTTTGCGATTTCGCTATTGATTTTAGCGGCTTTGGCTTGACTGCGCTGTGTGCCCGAAAACAACGGGACGGAAATACCTGCCTGATAGGTGTAGAATCCGCTATCGCCATTGACCTGTTGCAATCCACCTTGAAGGTTTAATTTAGGAAGTAGCTCGGCACGAGCTGCAACATAGTTTGCTTCGGCTTCGTCGATGCGCCTTTGTGAAAGTTCCAACTCTGGATGTCTTTCTAAATTCGCACCCAATCCCAATAGAGCCACCTCATTTTCTTCAAGCGAATCTGGTACAGAATAAAAAATGTCTGTTGCCAGCCAGAGATTTAGCTTTTGCAAGGCAATGGCATAATCGCTTTCGGCCTGTTGCAGTTTGTTACTGATTTGCAACGCTTGATTTTTAGCCGATGAATATTCCAATCTGGAAATGGCTTCTACTTCAAAGTTGAGTTGGATGGCCGTTTCAAACTGTGAATAG
>NZ_BTGR01000031.1:0-667 GCF_036985525.1 Croceitalea sp. MTPC6 | reverse complement strand
CGGTACGGGAAGACCGGGAGGAGGCCCAGAGACCAAGTCACAGTTGAACATCAACACGGCCTATGGCCTATTGGCAAGGACAGCCCTATCGAAAGGGGACTGGCAGGCAGCTGCCGATGCTGCTGTAGAGGCACGACAAGGGTTTCCAATAATGAACGAGGAAGATTGGCTATCAGGCTTCAACACCAACAGCCTCCCGGAGGTCATCTGGGGGAGCAACGTGATTGCCGCCGAGACCACGTTCTTCCGTTCCTATTTTTACCTGATGAGCAACACCTTCAACGGGAGCCAGATAAGGAACAACCCCAAGATAGCGGACAGAAGATTGGTCGATGCCATTCCAAGTACAGATTATAGGAACAAAGTGTTCATCGTAGACGCACCAAATACCAATACCTCAGCGGCCAATGGCGAGGGCGGTTTTGGGAACGACCCGAACTATACGGACGAGGCCGTTTTTGATGCCGCGGTGGACTCATTGAACGCGGTATACGGTATCACCACCCGCTTCAACCTGCACCCCTACATGCACTTCAAGATGAAGAATGCCAACCCAGGGTCCATAGATCCCGATGATGTCATCTACATGCGTTCTTCCGAGATGTACCTCATAGAGGCCGAGGCAAAGGCCATGATGGGCGACATCCCTGGGGCACAGGAGGCTTTG
>NZ_BTGR01000030.1:0-667 GCF_036985525.1 Croceitalea sp. MTPC6 | reverse complement strand
TGGTACGGGAAGACCGGGAGGAGGCCCAGAGACCAAGTCACAGTTGAACATCAACACGGCCTATGGCCTCTTGGCAAGGACGGCCCTATCGAAAGGGGACTGGCAGGCAGCTGCCGATGCAGCCGTAGAAGCACGACAAGGGTTTCCAATAATGAACGAGGAAGATTGGCTATCAGGCTTCAACACCAACAGCCTATCAGAGGTCATCTGGGGGAGCAACGTGATTGCCGCCGAGACCACGTTCTTCCGTTCCTATTTTTACCTGATGAGCAACACCTTCAACGGGAGCCAGATAAGGAACAACACCAAGATAGCGGACAGAAGATTGGTCGATGCCATTCCGGCAACGGACTACAGGAACAAGGTATTTTTGCCCACCGCACCAAATACCAATTCATCTGCGGCCAATGGCCAAGGGGGTTTTGGGAACGACCCGAACTATACGGACGAGGCCGTTTTTGATGCCGCGGTGGACTCCATAAATGAAGTCTACGGTATCACCACCCGCTTCAACCTGCACCCCTACATGCACTTCAAGATGAAGAATGCCAACCCAGGGTCCATAGATCCCGATGATGTCATCTACATGCGTTCTTCTGAGATGTACCTCATAGAGGCCGAGGCAAAGGCCATGATGGGCGACATCCCTGGGGCACAGGAGGCCCTT
>NZ_BTGR01000029.1:0-709 GCF_036985525.1 Croceitalea sp. MTPC6 | reverse complement strand
GAACTGTACCCCAAGGGATGGGTCGCTATCATCGTCATTTATTGTTCCAGTAGCTGTATTAGTGGTATCACCATTTACAAAACCTATTCCTATGTTAGACTGAATATTAGAAAGTACCACCGTAAAATCTTCAGTAGCTTCAATAATAGTATCATCTAAAATTGGAACGTCAATATCAAAAGAGCTAACTGAGGGTGTAAATGTTATAGTACCTGACTGAGCTGTAATATCACTGCCATTAAGAGCAGTCCCATCATTTGTTACATAGTCTACAGTCACATTTTCAGAGATAGTGCCAGTTAGTGTTACAGTAAATCTGGCAAAAGTGTCTGTACCTTCAGTCAAAATTACATTTGTATTTGTAAAAGCAATACCTGTACCCGCAACCGCATCATTATCAATGATATTACCATTAGCTTGAGCAGCATTAATAGTTAATAATGGGTTAGAAACACTCAATAGGTTTACTTGGTACCTCTCTGTTGGTTCTATAATAGCATCATCAATTATTGGAACAGTAATCAATTGTATTTCATCGTTTGTTCCTATAAAGTTTAGATTACCAGCAGTAGTTGTATAATCACTAGGATTATTTGCTGTATCATCGGTAGTTTCATAGGTTACGATAAAAGGAGCTGGAAGGTCACCAGTTAATCTAACTGGGAAACTTGCTGTTCCTGCATCCTCGTTTACTGTTACTTCTAATACA
>NZ_BTGR01000028.1:0-754 GCF_036985525.1 Croceitalea sp. MTPC6 | reverse complement strand
GCCCTCGCTTATCGTTAGTACGTTCGTCGGGGCATCCAGACTAGCTCCAGTGATATCGTCATCCGAAAGAGATGAAGCATCAATTAATATCCATGATGAACTTCCTGCATTCCATTGTAGTAATTGTCCATCTGCAGTACCATCTGCCAATTTAGCTGGAGTAACTGCTCCATCTGCTAACTCTGTAGCTGTAACACCTCCTGCTGTTATACCTAAAGTGAGAGGACTAACAGTTGTTGCTCCTCCTGAAAGGGTTAAAGTCCCATCTGTGGCTCCCGTTACCTCATTTCCAATTACACCGTCATTTTCTGTGACCGTAACCGAACCTAAATCGACTAAAGTCCATGAAGTTGTTCCCGCATCCCATTGGATTACTTGTCCATCCGCAGTACCGTCAGCTATATTTTCCAATTGTACAGCATCGTCCGCCAATTTTGTATTATCTATTGCATCACCATCTATCTTAGCTGTAGTTACTGCTCCATCTGTAATTTCATCTGTTTCTACCGCATTGTTCGTTAAATCAACAACTCCTGTATTGGATATCGTAGCATCTCCAGAAGCTGTTACGCCTGTTGCAACATTACTTCCGTTCCCAACATATATCTGTCCGTCGTTCAGTGTGTTCGAAGTTGTAATCTGATTGTCCACATAGGTCTTTACCGCTAGCTCCGTGGGGAACAAGGTATTGGTCCCATCAGCCAAAGTAATGTCCGTGGACTTGTTCGCTGAATCTTCCTTTAACGCTATCGCC
>NZ_BTGR01000027.1:0-825 GCF_036985525.1 Croceitalea sp. MTPC6 | reverse complement strand
TTAATTTTTCTTGACCCTATAGGTAATCCTTCGATTGGTTATCACACTACTTACATTTATTGTAAGAATTATCGTATTTGAAGTTTCAGTGGCACATATAAAAGAAGAGTTTGACACCACTACCCTGTACTGGTCCCCATTGTTTGATGCCGTGGGGGAGGTAAGCGTCAATGTAGCTGTTGTTGTATTACTATAAATGCCTGTATCCGTTAAGTCCACCCATATGGAGCCATTAAAAATCTGCCATTGATAGGTATCCGCATTGATAGCTGTAACTGTAAAGGTAGCACTGCAGCCAGGGCAGGTCTGTGCGTTCGTAGGTTGCGTAGAAATGGAAGGTGCCGTTCCTGCCTCACGGTAGTCGTACTCTAAGCTTCCATCACCATCCAATGGTAATGTATAGCCATCCGTGTTCCCGGTAACTACTCCGGTAGTAGCGTCATATCCTGTCCCCGCCAATTCGTTGGGCATTGTTCCGCTCTCTGTGTAACCTGCCTCCCTTACATCGTTACAGCCATCCCCGTCACTATCCAAAGTTATATAATCATTGTCTCCGCTTCCATCAGAATTCTGCAAGGTATAATTTACCGTGCCACTATCTTCTTGGCCAGAAGCTTGGGCACTATCAGGGACACCGTCCAGACCAACATTGCCCGTAAGACGGCCCGAAGCTTGCGTTTGGTCATGACCGGCTTCTATCGCATCGTAGATACCGTCATTATCACTGTCCAGATCCAAATCGTCCGTGACACCATCCCCATCTGTATCTATACCTGCTGCCCACACTATGGCATTGACCAACAGATCCTCCCCAGCTGTGTTGAA
>NZ_BTGR01000026.1:0-927 GCF_036985525.1 Croceitalea sp. MTPC6 | reverse complement strand
CCGATTGCACCCAGTAACGGGCTGAACGAGGTACCGACAAATGTTGGGGACATGTTCAACTCGGGATGGGAGGTCGCATTGACGGCCAACCTCTTCAACAAGGGGGACTTTAGATGGAACCTTACCCTACAGGCCTCCACCTTTAAGAACGAGATCACCAGTCTGCCCGCACCCTTTATTGACAACCAGCAGCGCTGGGCGGAAGGGCGCTCAAGGTTCGACTTCTTTATACTCAGGACCGCCGGGGTGGACCCTGCGACAGGGGACCAGTTGTTCCTGCAATATGAACTCGATGAGAACGGGGAAAGTGTCCCCGTACTGGACGCCAACGGCGAGATAGCCACCACCAACGACTGGCAGGATACCGAAAGGGCCTACACCGGTGACAGTGCAATACCCGACCTGTTGGGCTCCATCTCGAACAGCCTCAGCTATAAAGGGTTCACATTGGACTTCCTGATCAACTACGGCATCGGTGGAAAAAGCTTGGATTTTGGGTATGCGGCCATGATGCACAGTGGGAACTTTGGAAGTTCCTACAACCCGGACATCCTCAACGCGTGGAGACAGCCCGGTGACATCACCAATGTGCCAAGGTTGGAAGCGGGGAACCCGAACATAGTCAGACAGGCTTCTGACCGGTTCTTGACCGATGCGTCCTTTTGGACACTTAGGAACATCAACCTGGGGTACACCTTTGACGGTAACATCACCGACCAGCTTGGATTGGACAATTTAAGGCTTTCGGTAACAGGTGAGAACATATATACCAAGAGCGAGCGGAACGGATTCAACCCACAGTTCGAGCTCGAGGGAACGCCCAACGGCAACGACTTTGGTCCCCCAAAGATCATCTCGGTAGGATTGAACGTAGCATTTTAACAAAAAAAAATAATTATGTTGAGAAAAATAAAATTCGTGCCATTC
>NZ_BTGR01000025.1:0-931 GCF_036985525.1 Croceitalea sp. MTPC6 | reverse complement strand
GAAGTGGTTTAAACTTTTTTTGGATCGAAAGACAGGGTTGCAGAGATTTGTGTTGTGAAACATAAGTCAAACCAAAACAACCCTTTATGTACTTTATTCTTGACAAAGATATGATAGAAGAATCAATAGTCGCATACCTTCCTTCACCTAGTCGTGGCTTTAACGTTACGGTACCCATGGCCGAGGTGATCAATGCGATCCTTTACAAGCTCAAGTCCGGTGTCCATTGGCGGCTTCTGCCTGTGAAGGCCCTGTTCTCGGACAAGGTGCTCTGCTGGCAAGCGGTATACTACCATTACCGCAAGTGGTGCATTTCGGGAACCTGGAAGGAGTGCTGGATAAAGTTTCTCGGCGACCATAAATCCGACCTGGACCTTTCCAGTGTGGATATCGATGGTAGCCATACCCCGGCCAAACGGGGCGGCCAAACGGTCGAGTACCAAGGGAGAAAGAAATCCAAAACGACGAATTCCCTTTACCTGACCGATAGGCAGGGACTTCCCTTGGCCATGTCGGAACCGGTGGCCGGCAACCACAACGACCTTTATGATATCGAGGTGCAGTTCGAAGTGGTGACCGCTACCCTTCAAAAGGCGGACATACCTGTTGCCGGGCTTTTCATGAACGCCGATGCGGGATTCGATTCCAAGGATTTCAGGAACGCATGCGCCAAAATGGATATCAATGCCAACATATGTTTCAACAGGCGCAATGGAAGTACGCACGACAGGGAAGAATATTTCGACAAAGACCTATACGATGAAAGATATGCCGTGGAAAGGGCGAATGCATGGATGGACAGCTACCGTTCCCTGCTCAACAGGTTCGATACGACCACCGAAAGCTGGAAAGGATTCAACTATTTGGCATTCATTGCGATAGCGTTGAAAAAATTCAAGAAAAAGAAAAAAATAAAAGTTTAAACCACTTC
>NZ_BTGR01000024.1:0-1006 GCF_036985525.1 Croceitalea sp. MTPC6 | reverse complement strand
TATTCAGCCCTTATTGGATAGAAGCAAGCTTATAAGTGAAACAACTGGCACGGTGCGTAACAATCTACTCGAAGGTGCGCTCATCGTGATTTTCGTACTCGTTTTCCTTTTAGGAAACTGGCGTGGCGGTCTTATTGTGGCTTCGACTATCCCTTTATCGCTATTGTTCGCTTTTATTCTTATGAACGTTTTTGACGTATGGGCAAACCTTATGAGCTTAGGTGCTATCGATTTTGGTATCATCGTGGATGGGGCGGTGATTATCGTGGAAGCCAGCGTATTCTTAATGGGAAGCTACATCCTAAAAAAGAAGTCTTTAAACAAGGAAAAACGTGATGAGATAGCTGCAAACGCATCAAAAAAGATGATGAACGCTGCCTTCTTCGGGCAACTGATAATCCTTATTGTGTTCTTGCCCATACTGGCGTTGGAAGGTATTGAGGGCAAAATGTTTAAACCAATGGCGCTGACATTCATATTTGCAATGATAGGTGCTATGTTTCTTTGCCTGACCTATGTTCCGATGATGTCTGCCCTATTCCTAAAACCACCCAAGACGGAAAAAAAATCTTGGGGTGACCGTTTCGTGCATTGGGTACAGCGGAAGTATGAACCACTTTTGGTTAAGACCTTAAACAAAGGGAAATGGATTGTTGGAATTGCCGTCGCCATATTTGCCCTTACCGTTTTTATGTTTACAAGAATGGGTGGCGAATTCATTCCCCAACTGGATGAAGGCGATATTGCATTTCACACGATACTTAAACCCGGAAGCTCACTTAGCGAAACAATTGAGACCACTACTAAAGTAGAGCGTATTATAAAGGCCGAATTTCCGGAAGTTGAAAAAATTGTAAGCCGTATCGGTGTGGCCGAAGTGCCCACGGACCCGATGCCGATGGATTTTGCTGATGTATTTGTTATTCTAAAACCCCAAGACGAATGGGTGTCCGCTGATAACAAGGATGAACTTATTGATAAAATGAAGGAAGCGGTAAGCATTATA
>NZ_BTGR01000023.1:0-1006 GCF_036985525.1 Croceitalea sp. MTPC6 | reverse complement strand
GATAATGCTTACCGCTTCCTTCATTTTATCAATAAGTTCATCCTTATCATCGGCAGACACCCATTCATCTTGGGGTTTTAGAATAACAAATACATCAGCGAAATCCATTGGCATCGGGTCTGTGGGCACTTCGGCCACACCGATACGGCTTACAATTTTCTCAACTTCCGGAAATTCGGCCTTTATGATACGCTCAACTTTAGTAGTGGTCTCAATCGTTTCGCTTAGTGAGCTTCCGGGTTTAAGTATGGTGTGAAATGCAATATCGCCTTCATCCAGTTGGGGAATGAATTCGCCACCCATTCTTGTAAACATAAAAACGGTTAGGGCAAATATGGCGACGGCAATACCCACAATCCATTTTCCCTTGTTTAAAGTCTTGACCAAAAGTGGTTCATACTTCCGCTGTACCCAATGCACGAAACGGTCGCCCCAAGATTTTTTTTCCGTCTTGGGTGGTTTTAAAAATAGTGCGGACATCATTGGAACGTATGTCAGGCAAAGAAACATAGCACCAATCATTGCAAATATGAATGTGAGCGCCATTGGTTTAAACATTTTGCCCTCGATGCCTTCCAAAGCCAGTATGGGCAAGAACACAATTAGAATTATCAATTGCCCAAAGAAGGCGGCATTCATCATTTTCTTTGATGCATTTGCGGCTATCTCATCACGTTTTTCCTTGTTTAAAGACTTCTTTTTTAGGATGTAGCTTCCCATTAAGAATACGCTGGCTTCCACGATGATGACCGCCCCATCTACGATGATACCAAAATCGATAGCACCTAAACTCATCAAGTTCGCCCATACGTCAAAAACGTTCATTAGTATAAAAGCGAACAATAGCGATAAAGGGATAGTCGAAGCCACAATAAGACCACCACGCCAGTTTCCTAAAAGGAAAACAAGTACGAAAATCACGATAAGCGCACCTTCGAGTAGATTGTTACGCACCGTGCCGGTTGTTTCACTTATAAGCTTACTTCTATCCAATAAGGGCTGAATG
>NZ_BTGR01000022.1:0-1135 GCF_036985525.1 Croceitalea sp. MTPC6 | reverse complement strand
CATTTTTTCTCTCTTTATAGAATATCAAAAAACTGGATTTAAGCAGTTTGTAAAAGCCCATATTTATTAACTATTATCGATAAACTACTCGTTGGGGTTTTTATGGTGAAACCTCAAGTTTTTAGAGGTAGACTTTACTATTTGCTACTTACACAACATTTATTTTCTATCGGTATGTATAAAGTTAGTTTTGTATGATTATAAATTGTTTTCAACTGTAATTACAGTAGATATACCCCAAAAATGAATGATTTAACCAACTTATTAAAGTTAAAGAAAGGCTATCTGATCAGCCTTTTTTTCCAATTGGATTATGCTATGCTATTAAGCACTTTTTCTCCAACTTTTTTATCAAATCGTTCTTTCAAAAAAATTGCTAAGGACTTACTCTCATTAGAATTGAATAGTGTTAGGTCTTTAAACGAAACCTATAGTAAATACGATGGCAAATAAAAATATACTCATGAAACGGAATTTGGTTTTTATCATTTTTCTACTAATAACCGCGGTTGGTTTTTCTCAAACTACGGTTACATTACAGGATCAATGCAATTGTGAAGTACTTAGTGGAGCAGATGTTTCTACTCCAGGCTCAAATACGCCAACAGGAGCAGATACAGGAGATATTTATGTAAATACTAGCTCAGGTACTATCTTTTTCTGGGATGGTGATACATGGGAACTTACATCGGATGATAACCAACAGTTAACGGGATTTACTTTTAATGATACAACGAATCAGTTAACACTCGATTTAGAAAATGGCGGTACAGTAAGTGTTGACTTAGGTAGTTTAAGCGATACATTGTCCGATACTAATACCATAATAACATCTTATGCTATAGATACTACAACTAATAGTTTAGTAATTACGGATAGTGATTCAAATACGTTTTCTGTCTCGCTTGCTACGATTGCATCAATTGTAGATACAGATAACCAAAATTTATCTGAAGTCCTTACAGAAGGAGCAGATGCGGGAGGAACAGTGATTACTAGTTTGGGAACACCTACTACCGGAACGGATGCAGCAAATAAAGATTATGTGGACACACAGGTTGCAGCAGCGGCGGACGACGATATCACTGGAGCTAGTCTGGATGCCCCGACGAACGTACTAACGATAAGCGAGGGC
>NZ_BTGR01000021.1:0-1302 GCF_036985525.1 Croceitalea sp. MTPC6 | reverse complement strand
ACAACAAAGAACTGAGGTAAAAAACAAATAAATTCTTCCTTAATCTGAGACAATACTCTTTTAGGCCCATAGATTCTAAAATTAAATTCTTTGAGCTTTTTTTATTTGGTTTACCTACTGTTTATCTTGGCAATATTGAAACGTAGGTTTCATCATAGGGCCTTCCAGATTTTGCAATGGCAAAGGACTGTTTTAGTAGTTTATTGGAAACCGCTATAAGTGCCAGTTTCTTGCTCTTACCCTTGTTTACAATCCGCTCGTATAGCTCTTTACATGCCTTGTTGTGTTTGCAAGCATTAAATGCACATAGAAATAGTAGGTTTCGAAGTTTTCTATTACCCACTTTGCTTATTCTCGGCCGACCTTTAACACTACTGCCAGACTCTCGTATCGTAGGGGTTATACCAACATAACTACATAGCTGTGCGGCATTCTCGAACTTAGAAAAACCATCCGTGACCACTATTAAGAACAAGGCCGTCTTTTGTCCTATGCCTGGGATAGAGGTCAACAAGGTCAACTGTTCCTGTTGGTCTTGCTTTACTAATGATAGAATCTTTAATTCGATAGCAGCAACCTCTTTGTCCAGATGCTTCTTATTACGTACAAGAGAACGATAAACGAACTTTGAAGGTATGCCCAGAACAGCTTCTCCATGTATCTTATTCTTAGTGGCCGTACGCTGCTTTAAATAGGTGTCCAACAATCTGAACAACTGTAAACATTCACTCTGTATATCCGTCAAAGCATTGTAAATAGGAACTTCATTAATCAGTGCATATTCACATATGGCCTTTGCATCGCTCTTGTCCGTTTTTACCTTAGCCAACTTCATCTGTATAAATCGCTTTATCGATAAAGGATTTACTACTGAAACTGTTACTTTGTGTTTGTAAAGAAACTGAGCAAGCCTGTAATGATAATAACCTGTAGCTTCCATGACTACCAATGAACCTTCAGGTAATTCTTTTAGGAATCTTTTAAAACCAGATTCATCGTTTTTATACTGACCGTAACCTTTGTTGCTTCCATGTACATCAAAGACATCCTTACTGATGTCAACTCCATAAGTTTCTTTATATTTATTCATAAGAACTGATTTATGAAAGAGCATACTACCTTAATCACAACAACTTGAAAACGAGATCTAAAGTCTCACAGAACTGAACGTGGTTTGAGTAGTAAAAGAGAGAGGATTATCAATGTTGTCGAAGTCGATAGCTTCACCGTGTATACTAACCTTAATTCTCTCTTTTGTTCTTTCTGATTATTACACCAATTTATAGAGAATCAAACTTAAGA
>NZ_BTGR01000020.1:0-2568 GCF_036985525.1 Croceitalea sp. MTPC6 | reverse complement strand
AAGAAGAAAATCACTCTGAAGAAGATGAAATAGTAACACTTACTGCTAAACAGTATGATGCCCTACAAATGGAAGTCGATACGCTTGCCCAGCGCAATATGAGCGGATACGTAGAAGCGAACGGTCAATTGGAAGTTCCGCCACAAAATGAAGCGACCATCACTACGGTCGTGGGTGCGAACGTGGTTTCTATTGAGGTCATCGAGGGCGATAAGGTCAACAAAGGTCAGACTGTTGCCTATCTGTCACATCCTAATATCATACAAAAACAGACGGATTATCTCAATGCATATAGTAACAGTCAGTTTCTCAAAAAAGGATACGAACGCCAAAAAACTCTTTATGATGCAGGTGTGGGCAGCGGTGCCAATTTCCAAAAAGCAGAAGCGGAATATCAAGCTTCCAGAAGTATGGTGAACGGTTTGGAAGCACAATTACAACAATTAAATGTTAGTGCATCAGGTGTGAGAAATGGCACTATTTATCAAAGGGTTGCGCTACGAAGTCCCATTCAAGGCTTTGTGGAAAAAGTAGCCGTTAAAACAGGACAATATGTAGAACCCCAGACCGACCTAATGGAAATCGTGGACACCCATCACGTACACGCCGATTTGATGGTGTTTGAAAAGGATGTGTACAAAGTAAAGGAAGGACAAACCGTTCGGTTCAATGTCCAATCCATTCCGGGAAAGGAACTGACAGCGGAAATTTATTCCGTAGGAAAAACTTTTGAGCAGAACCCCAAAGCGATACACGTACACGCCGAAATCGAGAACAAAGAAGGCAACCTGATACCGGGAATGTATATTCAAGGACGCATCCAAACCGACAACACAATGACCACGGCAATTCCTGAAAGTGCCATCTCAGCCGATGGCGAAAAGTCCTTTGTATTTATAGCAAAAAAGGAAGGCGAGGATTGGAAGTTTATGCCCGTGGAAATTATAAAAGGAACTCACGATGGCGATTGGATTGCCATTGATTTTCTTACCGAACAAGAACCAAATACTAAGTATGCCTTTAATAACGCCTACTACTTAATGGCGGAAATGAAAAAAGGGGAAAACGAAGAAGAAGGACATTAAAAAATGGACCAAAAAAGAAAGCAAAATTTAAAGGAAGCAAGAACGCTTCAGATATGGAATGTCATTTATGACATTATCGAAGTGGTCGTATCGCTCATCGCGGGATTCACGGCAAACAGTTCCGCCTTGATAGGCTGGGGATTGGACAGCACCATAGAAGTCATTAGTGCAGGAACGCTCGGTTGGCGATTGCACGGCGATATCAAGGGTCTGGACGAAAAGCGTGTAGAGCAAAGAAAAATGACAACCCTTTATGTCATCGCAATATCCTTTGCACTCATCTGCATTTTCATATCCTATGATTCCATTTCAAAATTGATAAGTCAAGAAACGGCATGTTGGTCCACGATAGGTATCGTAATACTGATAGTTTCCTTAGTGGTAAATCCATTTCTGATTTATTACAAAAGAAAGTACGGACATAAATTGGATAGCCCTGCTTTATTAGCTGATGCCAAGGATACTTTTATCTGTCTGTATCAAACCATAGTAGTCCTAATAGGTCTATTGCTCGTGAAATGGCTGGGCTGGTGGTGGGCCGACCCCGTTGCGGCATTGTTGATAGTGCCATACGCGGCAAAAGAGGGTTGGGAAGCTTATTCCAAAGCACAAAAAATCAAAAACAGCATCGATGAGAAATGAAAGAAATAGAAAAAAGATTGAATGACAATGGGGTTCGCCCCACGGCAATGCGCATATTGATTTATAAGTATATGGCCGAAAAAGAAATTGCGGTTGCGCTCACGGATATCGAGAATGCTTTCGCAAAAGCGGACAGAACTACCCTTTACCGCACCCTCAAAACCTTTGAGGAAAAAGGTATCGTACACCAAATAGATGATGGCACCCATATTTCAAAATTTGCATTGTGCGAACCGGGTTGCAACTGTGAACTTGAACAAGATTTGCACTTGCATTTTCATTGCAATAACTGTGACGAAACGGTTTGTTTAACGGAACAAAAAATCCCGCATATCAATTTGCCTGATGGCTATGTTGCTGAGGATGCCAATTTGGTGCTCAAAGGAATTTGCGAAAAGTGTAGCGGACAATAAATGCACTTCCGTCGCATACTTAATTTAAAGAATTTTACAATATGAAAAAGAAAAAAATAAACCTACGGGATATAGACACTAAAAAGCATTCAGGCGAGCATTCACACGATGATGGCCATAACCACAGCAGTCCAGAACAACTATCTAATTTCAGAACCTATCTACCAGCTATTTTCAGCTTTGTGATGTTGATTGCAGGTATTGCCATTGATTATTTTGAAGCATTTCCACATTTTAAAGGATGGATAAGAATCGTTTGGTATTCTGTCGCCTATATTCCAGTTGGTTTTCCGGTAATAAGAGAAGGTTGGAAGAGTATCAAAAATGGTGATTTTTTTACGGAATTCTTCTTAATGTCCATAGCCACTTTAGGTGCATTTGCCATTGGCGAATATCCCGAAGGTGTTGCCGTAATGCTGTTTTATGCC
>NZ_BTGR01000019.1:0-2568 GCF_036985525.1 Croceitalea sp. MTPC6 | reverse complement strand
CAGAAGAAAATCACTCTAAAGAAGATGAAATAGTAACACTTACTGCTAAACAGTATGATGTCCTACAAATGGAAGTCGATACGCTTGCCCAGCGCAATATGAGCGGATACGTAGAAGCGAACGGTCAATTGGAAGTTCCGCCACAAAATGAAGCGACCATCACTACAGTAGTGGGTGCGAACGTGGTTTCTATAGAGGTCATCGAGGGCGATAAGGTCAACAAAGGTCAGACGGTGGCCTATCTGTCACATCCCAATATTATTCAGAAACAGACGGATTACCTCAATGCATATAGTAACAGTCAGTTTCTCAAAAAGGAATACGAACGCCAAAAAACTCTTTATGATGCAGGTGTGGGCAGCGGTGCCAATTTCCAAAAAGCAGAAGCGGAATATCAAGCTTCCCGAAGTATGGTGAACGGTTTGGAAGCACAATTACAACAATTAAATGTTAGTGCATCAGGTGTGAGAAATGGCACTATTTATCAAAGGGTTGCGCTACGAAGTCCTATTCAAGGCTTTGTGGAAAAAGTAGAGGTTAAAACAGGACAATATGTAGAACCTCAAACCGACCTAATGGAAATCGTGGACACCCATCACGTACACGCCGATTTGATGGTGTTTGAAAAGGATGTGTACAAAGTAAAGGAAGGACAAACCGTGCGGTTCAATGTCCAATCCATTCCGGGAAAGGAACTGACAGCGGAAATTTATTCCGTAGGAAAAACTTTTGAGCAGAACCCCAAAGCGATACACGTACACGCCGAAATCGAGAACAAGGAAGGCAACCTGATACCAGGAATGTATATTCAAGGGCGCATCCAAACCAACAATACAATGACCACGGCTATTCCTGAAAGTGCCATTGCAGCCGATGGCGAAAAGTCCTTTGTGTTTTCAGCAAAAAAGGAAGGCGAGGATTGGAAGTTTATGCCCGTGGAAATCATAAAAGGAACTCACGATGGCGATTGGATTGCCATTGATTTTCTAATGGAACAAGAACCAAATACTAAGTATGCCTTTAATAACGCCTACTACTTAATGGCAGAAATGAAAAAAGGGGAAAACGAGGAAGAAGGACATTAAAAAATGGACAAAAAAAGAAAACAAAATTTAAAGGAAGCAAGAACGCTTCAGATATGGAATGTCATCTATGACATTATCGAGGTGGTCGTATCGCTTATAGCCGGATTCACGGCAAACAGTTCAGCATTAATAGGCTGGGGATTGGACAGCACCATCGAAGTCATTAGTGCAGGAACGCTCGGTTGGCGATTGCACGGCGAAATCAAGGGTCTGGATGAAAAGCGTGTAGAGCAAAGAAAAATGACAACCCTTTATGTCATCGCAATATCCTTTGCCCTCATCTGCATTTTCATATCCTATGATTCTATTTCAAAATTAATAAGTCAAGAAACGGCATCTTGGTCTACGGTGGGTATTGGTATACTGATAGTTTCCTTAGTGGTAAATCCATTTTTGATTTATTACAAAAGAAAGTACGGACATAAACTGGATAGCCCTGCTCTGCTTGCAGATGCCAAGGATACTTTTATCTGTCTATATCAAACCGTAGTAGTACTAATAGGCCTATTGCTCGTGAAATGGCTGGGCTGGTGGTGGGCCGACCCCGTTGCGGCATTGTTGATAGTGCCATATGCGGCAAAAGAGGGTTTGAAAGCATTTTCCAAGGCACAAAAAATCAAAAACAGCATCGATAAGAAATGAAAGAAATAGAAAAAAGATTGAATGACAATGGGGTTCGCCCCACGGCAATGCGCATATTGATTTATAAGTATATGGCCGAAAAAGAAATTGCGGTTGCGCTCACGGATATCGAGAACGTTTTCGCGAAAGCGGACAGGACTACTCTGTACCGCACCCTCAAAACCTTTGAGCAAAAAGGTATCGTACACCAGATAGATGATGGCACCCATATTTCGAAATTTGCATTGTGCGAACCGGGTTGCAACTGTGAACTTGAACAAGATTTGCACTTGCATTTTCATTGCACTAACTGTGACGAAACGGTTTGTTTAACGGAACAAAAAATCCCGCATATCAACTTACCCGATGGTTATGTCGCCGAAGATGCCAATTTGGTGCTCAAAGGTATTTGCGAGAAGTGTAGTGGATAATCAATGTACTTCCGTTGCATACTTAATTTAAAGAATTTTACAATATGAAAAAGAAAAAAATAAACCTACGGGATATAGACACTAATAAGCATTCAGGCGAGCACAGTCACGATGACGGCCATAACCATAGCAGCCCTGAAGAAATTTCAAATTTTAGAACCTATCTACCAGCTATTTTCAGCTTTGTGATGTTGATAGCAGGAATCGCTATTGATTACTTTGATGCGTTTCCTTTCTTCAAAGGATGGATTCGCGTAGTATGGTACACGGTAGCCTATATCCCTGTTGGTTTTCCGGTGATAAGAGAAGGCTGGAAAAGTATTAAAAATGGTGATTTTTTTACGGAATTCTTCTTAATGTCCATAGCCACTTTAGGTGCATTTGCCATTGGCGAATATCCCGAAGGTGTTGCCGTAATGCTGTTTTATGCT
>NZ_BTGR01000018.1:0-2691 GCF_036985525.1 Croceitalea sp. MTPC6 | reverse complement strand
TAATCTTCTACTTACTTAGAAGTAAGTTAATTCTCTTTAATTTTAGATGTTTCGAGTATTTCCACCTATAAACAGATTAAAAATGAAGATTTGCTAGGTAGACTGCCTCATTCACAACATAATGTTTTCAATCCTTTCATACAAGTGTAATTTTGATAATAATCTGATTATCAAATTATAACAGTGAAAAATACAAAGGTCTTGTTCTCCACAAGAATTAATGGTTTCATAATTGTACTGTTTTTTCTGTTTTCTTTTTTAAGGGTTTCAAGTCAAACTACTTTCACAGAAAGTGCAGCTGCATATAATCTAGATATTTCTGGGAATAAAGATGGGGGGCATGCTTGGGCTGACTATGATTTGGATGGGGATTTTGACTTAGTAGTGAACACTAACGGAGCAGGTTATTTAATGAGGAATGATGGAGGAACATTTACTGATGTTACTAGTACTTTGGCCCCAGATTTCTCTGGAGGTGGTCTAGAAAGAACGGCTCTATTTGTTGATTTTAACAATGATGGTTATCCCGATATTTTTAGAAATGATAATAATGATTTAAGGATTTTTCTTCAAGACCCAGCAACAAATCGTTTTGGTAATGGTACGGGGGGAACAGCTCCTAACCAGCAATTCACCTCTTTAACAGATGGTCTAAATTGTGAAGGTGTTGGTGCTTTGGATTATGATGGGGACGGAGACTTAGATCTATATATAGACAATCATAATTTTGGTATAGATATTCTTCAAAATGATGGCTCTGGTTTTTTTACACACGTAACAAGAAAGGCAGATAGCCCTAACCCACCTTATGATGAGTTTGATTCAAACACCTGGCCATTGGGTCTTGTACAAGATGCTACAGATGGGGATTATGGATCTGCCACTGATTTTAATGATGATGGATGGGTAGACATTGTGGTTCGGAAGCAAGATCAAGTAGATTTATTTACCAATTTAGGAGGGACTTTTCAGGATGGTGTTGATATTGATCAAGCAGCTAACGGCAATAAAGGAGCTGTTGCTTTCGGTGACCTGGATAATGATGGTGATTTTGATTTGTATTGGACAGAGAATGGTACAAATCAAGTGCATAGAAATAATGGTGATGGAACTTGGACTGGTTTAGGTGCTGCAACAGGTATTCCTACATCATTTTCTGGACAAATGGAAGGACTAGCTTTTGGTGATGTGGACAATGATGGAGATATGGATATATTTCTATCTAATGGCGGAAATGGTAGTGGTAACATTAGCAAGCTTTACTTAAATCAGATTAATAATGGAGGAGGTGCAATGTCATTTGTAGATTCAGGAATATCATTTCAGAACAGGGGCGAGGGCTGCACATTTATTGATATTGATGAAGATGGTGATTTGGATTTATATATGAACAGATCTGGTGATAATGCCCTATATATAAATAATCTTGGAGCTACAGATCGTGCAAATCATCTTTATATAGATATTAAGGAGAATAGAGATGAGTTTGGCTTAACAGGAACGGAGGAACGCTTCGGTATAGGGGCGACAGCAAAGATTTTGGACTGTGACGGAAATGTGATTTCCGGAACTAGAGAGGTAAATGGAGGGTTTGGACATGGTACAATGGAATCTGGAGTAATTCATTTTGGACTACCAAGTGGACCAAATGTACCAATTGTATTAGAGATTGGTTACCCACGTACTTCTTCCGGCAGGGTGATTGTTAGAAGTCAATTAACCCCTTCAGATTTTAACAATGGAAGTATCAACTTAATTGATTTATTACCAGATACATCAAATCTGCCTCCAATAGCACAAGATGATATTATAACCACATCATCAAGCGTAGATATTACTTTTGATGCTTTGATTGATAATGGTAATGGGGTGGATAGTGACCCAGAAAGTAGTACTTTGGAAGTACTTTCAATAACCCAACCAGCCAACGGAACAGCTACGCTTAATTTAGACGGCACTATTACCTATAGCCCTGGGAGCTTCTTTGGGACTACTTCTTTTACCTACACTATTGGCGATAATACAATATGTTCATTTGCATCCGGACAGGATACGGCTACGGTTTTTATAACAGTATCGCAATCACCTGACTCAGATGGTGACGGAATTACAGATAATGTTGATTTAGATGATGACAATGACGGTATATTGGATGCTGTTGAATCACCCAAAACAGTTTTATGGGTAACCAATACCCCAGTTGGTACTGAGGAACAAAATACTATTGATAAGTTAACTGCTTTAGGTTATGGTGTTACTGTTGTAGATGATGGAGTAGGTGGCAATGCTGATAATTATGCGGTCACTTTTATATTTGAAGATGCGATAAGTGGTACTGCCTTAGCCAATGTAACTAACTTGGTTGGAACAACAAATGCTGTCATAACTAGTGAGACTTTCCTGCATGATGATATTTTGGGAGCTAATCAAGGAACTACAACTGGCGCTGCTGTTGTGAATATTATTGATAATACACACCCGATTACAGCAGGCTTGGCAATTGGCAACTATGATATTGGTAATGCATCTTATAGGGCGAACAGTTTGGCTTCTGGTACAGTACTGGGAAGACACCCAAATGGCGAAGTTTCCATAGCAGTATGGGAACCAGGAGACCCAATGGATAATACAAACCCTGCTCCTGGAAGAAGGGCAATAGTACCCCATGCCAATGATGGAGGATTTCCTGCA
>NZ_BTGR01000017.1:2500-5496 GCF_036985525.1 Croceitalea sp. MTPC6 | reverse complement strand
TTTGCCGGGAATAAAAAAGGTTTTTATATTTGCACCCGCTTTGCTGGATAAGTGGAGTGTTATTGATGATGGGGGGATCCTTTTTTTGGGTTCTTTTTTTTCGGAGATATATAAGGGACAGAAGTTCATATACATATTGGAATAGACAGCGTAAAAGAGAATTATTAAAGAACCATTTTGACGTCAAAGGACTTGAAAGGGTTGATTGGATATCTTGAGATATTTAACGATCAACAATGAAGAGTTTGATCCTGGCTCAGGATGAACGCTAGCGGCAGGCCTAACACATGCAAGTCGAGGGGTAACAGGGAGTGCTTGCACTTTGCTGACGACCGGCGCACGGGTGCGGAACGCGTATGGAACCTGCCCCTGTCAGGGGAATAGCCCAGAGAAATTTGGATTAATGCCCCATGGTATCGTGAAGACACATGTTTTTATGATTAAAGATTTATCGGACAGGGATGGCCATGCGTACCATTAGCCAGTTGGTGAGGTAACGGCTCACCAAGGCAGCGATGGTTAGGGGCCCTGAGAGGGGGATCCCCCACACTGGTACTGAGACACGGACCAGACTCCTACGGGAGGCAGCAGTGAGGAATATTGGACAATGGAGGAGACTCTGATCCAGCCATGCCGCGTGCAGGATGACGGCCCTATGGGTTGTAAACTGCTTTTATACGGGAAGAAACGCACCTACGTGTAGGTGTCTGACGGTACCGTAAGAATAAGGACCGGCTAACTCCGTGCCAGCAGCCGCGGTAATACGGAGGGTCCGAGCGTTATCCGGAATCATTGGGTTTAAAGGGTCCGTAGGCGGGCATATAAGTCAGGGGTGAAAGTTTGCGGCTCAACCGTAAAATTGCCTTTGATACTGTATGTCTTGAGTTATAGTGGGGTTGCCGGAACATGTGGTGTAGCGGTGAAATGCATAGATATCACATAGAACACCGATCGCGAAGGCAGGTGACCAACTATATACTGACGCTGATGGACGAAAGCGTGGGGAGCGAACGGGATTAGATACCCCGGTAGTCCACGCCGTAAACGATGGATACTAGCTGTCGGGACCTCGGTCTCGGCGGCCAAGCGAAAGTGATAAGTATCCCACCTGGGGAGTACGTTCGCAAGAATGAAACTCAAAGGAATTGACGGGGGCCCGCACAAGCGGTGGAGCATGTGGTTTAATTCGATGATACGCGAGGAACCTTACCAGGGCTTAAATGTAGATTGCATTAGGCAGAGATGCTTATTTCTTCGGACTATCTACAAGGTGCTGCATGGTTGTCGTCAGCTCGTGCCGTGAGGTGTCAGGTTAAGTCCTATAACGAGCGCAACCCCTACCGTTAGTTGCCAGCGATTCAAGTCGGGGACTCTAACGGGACTGCCGGTGCAAACCGTGAGGAAGGTGGGGACGACGTCAAATCATCACGGCCCTTACGTCCTGGGCCACACACGTGCTACAATGGCCGGTACAGAGGGAAGCCACCACGCAAGTGGGCGCGGATCTATAAAACCGGTCACAGTTCGGATCGGGGTCTGCAACTCGACCCCGTGAAGCTGGAATCGCTAGTAATCGGATATCAGCCATGATCCGGTGAATACGTTCCCGGGCCTTGTACACACCGCCCGTCAAGCCATGGAAGCTGGGAGTGCCTGAAGTCCGTCACCGTAAGGAGCGGCCTAGGGCAAAATCGGTAACTAGGGCTAAGTCGTAACAAGGTAGCCGTACCGGAAGGTGCGGCTGGAACACCTCCTTTCTAGAGAAGATTTGTTCAACGACCCTTGTTCTTTACGAACGATCAGGGTGGTTCACACTCTTTTATGTTGTCTATCGATATGTTGTTAAAATAATGTTTGTACTGTTAGTAACAGGCCAAGACAGTCTCATAGCTCAGCTGGTTAGAGCGCTACACTGATAATGTAGAGGTCGGCAGTTCGAGTCTGCCTGAGACTACGACGTTCATTGATTGAAATACTGAATAGGAAATTTTAGAAGTTGGGTATCCCAAGTTGACGTATAGGTCATCAATTAACTGATAACTGTTAACTGATAGCCGACTACTGAACAAATGGGGGATTAGCTCAGCTGGCTAGAGCGCCTGCCTTGCACGCAGGAGGTCATCGGTTCGACTCCGATATTCTCCACCAGGCGATGCCTGGAGATAATTTATTTTATCTCTAGCGTATTGCGAGTGAGAGCATCAGATGATAATAATTGTCTGTTGCGACTCGCGACGTTCATTGACATATTGGGACATATTATAAAGACACGAGTCATTTATAATAAGTCAAAAGAAGAAACTTAAGTAGTAGAATAGAATACATTTTAAGTAAATTAATATTAAGGATTACGAGAGGGCACATATATTAAGTTATATATAGTGCGACAAGCAAATTAAGGGCGTATGGGGAATGCCTAGGCTCTCAGAGGCGATGAAGGACGTGATAAGCTGCGAAAAGCCACGGGGAACTGCACACGAGTGTTGATCCGTGGATATCCGAATGGGGCAACCCGGCATGTTGAAGGCATGTCATCCGAAAGGAAGCGAACCCGCTGAACTGAAACATCTAAGTAGGCGGAGGAAGAGAAAACAAAAGTGATTCCGTTAGTAGTGGCGAGCGAACGCGGATTAGCCCAAACCAATGTTGTTTCGGCAATATTGGGGTTGTAGGACCACAATATTCTTTGTACAACGAACTAGAACACTTTGGAAAGAGTGGCCATAGACGGTGATAGCCCGGTATAGGTAAGGCGTATTAAAGATAGTGGTATCCTGAGTAGCGCGGGGCACGTGAAACCCTGTGTGAACCAGTCGGGACCATCCGATAAGGCTAAATACTCCTGAGAGACCGATAGTGGACCAGTACCGTGAGGGAAAGGTGAAAAGAACCGTGAATAACGGAGTGAAAAAGATCCTGAAACCATACGCTTACAAGCGGTCGGAGCCCGTAAGGGTGACGGCGTGCCTTTTGCATAATGAGCCTACGAGTTACTT
>NZ_BTGR01000016.1:0-6487 GCF_036985525.1 Croceitalea sp. MTPC6 | reverse complement strand
AGATGACGATGGTGATGGCATCGACACCCCCGACGAGGATGCGGACGGTGACGGCGACCCTACGAACGATGACACTGACGGGGACGGTACCCCTGACTATCTGGACCCAATTGATGATAGACCTGATCCAGAACCTGAGGCTGTGGTTGTGAATCAAATGGTAACACCAAACGGAGACGGAAGAAACGATTTTCTATTTATCAGAGGTGTAGAAAATGCCCGTAATAATACCCTAAGAATTTACAATAGATGGGGTATTGCGGTATATGAAGGACAAGGGTATAACAATATAAATAATGTATTCGATGGAAGGTCTAAGGGAAGGTCTACTTTAAGCGTAAATGATTTCCTTCCTTCAGGTATATATTTTTATATATTTGAGTACGATTCAAATCAAGGTAGAATTACGGATAGCGATTATTTCTATATCAGTAAGTAACATATAATAATGAATATGATTAAGAAGAGCATTTTATTGCCAATACTTTTTATAGGAATTACAATACAAGGTTTAGTTGCTCAACAAGATGCCCAGTATACACAGTATATGTTTAATACACTTAGTGTGAATCCCGCGTATGCAGGATCGAGGGGACAGTTGACCTTTGCAGGGCTTTATCGCTCACAATGGGTTGGTCTAAATGGAGCGCCGGAGACATTTACTTTAAACTTACATTCTCCAATACGTAATAGTAGACTGGGGTATGGGTTGTCTGTAGTTAATGATAATATTGGAGATGGTACGGTTCAAGAAACTTATCTTGATGCTGTTATATCATATACTTTAGATGTTTCTCAGAATGCAAAACTGTCTTTTGGTTTAAAAGGAGGCGGTAACATGTTGAGTCTTGATTTTTCTAAGCTTAGAAATTTTGATGAAGAAGTTGTAGAGCAAGACAATATAGATAGCCAGTTTTCCCCTAATTTTGGATTAGGGATATATTATCACACGGATAAGTTTTATGCGGGACTTTCTGCACCAAATGTTCTTGAAACTGAATATTTTGATAATAATAGTAATGATGCCAATAGTATTAACTTCTTAGCAGCAGAGCGTATCAATTTTTATTTTATAACGGGTTATGTTTTTGATTTGAATGGTAACTTAAAATTCAAGCCAGCAATTTTAACAAAGGCAGTTGGTGGTGCCCCTTTACAATTAGATATATCTGCTAACTTTTTATTTGCTGATCGTTTTAGTTTTGGAGCAGCCTATCGTTGGGATGCTGCGGTTAGTGCGTTGGCCGGATTTCAGATAACAGACCAAATAATGCTAGGATTGGCATATGATAAAGAAACGACAGAATTAGGAACTAGAAGATTTAATGACGGCTCTTTTGAGATTTTTCTAAGATTGGAATTATTGAAAAAGTTTCAGAAAACGGTATCCCCTCGTTTCTTCTAAAAACCGATTAAGATATGTTCAAAAAAGTACTTCTTTTTACAATTGTATTCATTGGATTTTTAGGCTCCTCATTTGGTCAAGAAAGACTCTTGGAAAAGGCGAATGAAAAGTACGATGAATATTCTTTTAGACCTGCTATTGATATTTACCAAAAGGTACGAGAGAAGGGTTTTTCTTCTCCAGATTTGTTAAAAAGACTCGGGAATTCCTATTATTTCAACGCAAATTATGAAGAGGCATCCGAAGTATATAAGGAGTTGATAGAAAAGCATGATTCTGTTGTTACACCAGATTATGTTTTTAGATACGCACAATCATTAAAAACGCAGGGGGAGTATGCTGCTGCAGATGAAATGATGGCCAAGTTTTCTCAAATGGCCAAAGAAAGTGGTATTGATTCTAGCTTTGATGAAGATTACATGAGCAAGATTGAAGAAAACTCAGGTCGATATGATATTTCTGCTTTTAAGTATAATTCCAAGTACTCAGATTTTGCACCATCTTTTTATAAAGAAGGTTTGATATTTTCGTCAGATAGGGATACGGGCAATTTAGCAAGATACCGTCACACATGGAATGCGAGGGACTTTTTAGATATCTATGAGGTAAATGAAGCTAATGAAGAGGATGAAGTTGTCAAGAAGGTTACCGGTGATATAAACACCCGGCTTCATGAGTCAACCTCAATTGTTACCAAAGATGGTAATACAATGTATTTTACTAGGAATAATTTTTTGGATGGGAAAAAATACAAAGATGAAAAAGGAACAATACGATTAAAGATTTATAAGTCTACCTTAATTGATGGGGAGTGGAAAGCTATTGAAGAATTACCATTTAATAGCGATAGTTATTCAGTTGCGCATCCCGTATTAAGTCCAGATGAAAAAGTACTCTATTTTGTGTCAGATATGCCCGGTAGTTTGGGAGAATCGGACATTTTTAAAGTACAAATAGTTGGCGATGGGACGTATGGTCCACCTATTAATTTAGGAAAAACCATTAATACCGAAGCAAGGGAAACCTTTCCTTTTATTACCAAATCAGATGTGCTCTATTTTTCTTCAGACGGACACCCAGGTTTAGGAGGATTGGACGTTTTTGCAACTAAAATTGCTTTTGATGAATATGACCAAACTATTGTAAATGTTGGTAAGCCTATCAATGGAAAGTACGATGATTTTTCGTTTATTATAGATGAAGAAACAAATACTGGATATTTTGCTTCTAACCGAACAGAGGGAATGGGAGACGATGATATCTATAGTTTCTCTGAAACTGATCCAATTAGCTTGGATTGCTTACAAGATATTACTGGAACGGTTAGAGATAGAATATCGAATGAAGTCTTGGCCGGTGCCACTGTTAAGATTATCAATGAAGAAAACAACGAGGTTTCCTCTACAATCACAAATTCAAAAGGGGAATACTCATTAAGTTTAGATTGTAACCAAGGTAACTTCGTAAGAGCGTTGATGGAGGGATATGTTCCTTCAGAAGAGTATTTGGTTAAGTCGTATGGGAAACCTAGAATTGTAGATTTTTATCTAGAAAGAGACTTAGTTACAGGTGGATTTGGAGATGACTTGGCTAAATTATTACAGCTGAGTACCATTTATTTTGACCTAAATAAATTTGATATTCGACCAGATGCAGAAATTGAAATCCAAAAAGTAATTGCTGCAATGGAAAAATATCCAAGTCTAAAAATAAAAGTAAACGCCCATACAGACAGTAGAGGTAATGATGCCTATAATTTATGGCTGTCTCAAAAAAGAGCGCAATCCACGGTAGCATATATGATATCCAAGGGTATTTCTTCTGATAGGCTCAAAGGAGAGGGTTATGGGGAAGAACGACTAATGAACGAATGTGAAAATAGCGTACGCTGCTCTAACGAAAAACACCAATTAAACCGAAGATCAGAATTTATCATATTTGACTAGTGGGTAATCAAAACAAGAAAACAATCCTTTTTATTAGTTTGGCTCAATCTATTTTTGTAGGAAAAATCTTCACAACAGTTTTAAAGGCATTTACCATGCTTTTTATCGATAACACCACAAATATTACGGACTAACGATTAACAGGCTTAGGTTTGCACTATTATAGATTAAAGTTATTAGGTTGAAAAGTTAATCAGCTTATTACTTAAATAGTATTTTAATGGTTAAAGCGGGCCTTCTAAGATTTTTATTATTATTTATTTCAGTTATTACCGTTGCTTCTGCACAGGATACATATCTGGATAATTTTGGGGTGCGAGCCTATAATAATTCTGATGGTTCTGTAGATTGGTCTACAAGCCCATGGACAGAAGTTAATGACAATAACTCAGCAACAAATGGTTTTATAAGGATAACCAATGGTGGTGAGGAGCTTAGGTTTAGAGAAATCTGGGATAATTTGGAGTATATAACACGTACAGCAAATCTAAGTTCATATGTTTATGCAACTTTATCTTTTGCTTGGAGGACTTCAAATTTAGAAGTGGGAGACGATTTAGATGTTCAAGTTTCTAGCGACGGGACAAATTTTACCACAATATTTACGATTAATGGCACCGGGAGTAACACTTCAGATACATTTACGGCTGATATTACATCATACATATCAGCTAGCACCACAATAAGGTTCATCAATAATAATGGTGACTGGCTTAACAGCAACGATACTGTATTTATTGATGATGTGCAAATTACTGCTTACACTGGACCAGATTTAGTAGTTACTAAAACAGTGGACAATAGTTCACCAAAAGAAGAGTCTAATATTGTTTATACCTTATCAATACAAAATAATGGTCCGATTGATGCTACAAATGTTAGTTTGACAGATATATTACCCTCAGGAGTTACTTTTGTAAGTGATGATGGTAGCTATAATTCTGGAACAGGAGTATGGACTGTAGGAACTTTAAATGACGGTTCCACAGCTACCTTAAATATTACTGCAAGTGTGAATTTTGGCACAAATGGCTCGACTATTACAAATACAATAACTACGGTAAGCGCAGACCAGTCAGATAGTAATATTACTTTAGATGATTTGACTGAATCAATTGTACCAACTGTAGATCAGGCACCAACGTTAACAGTTACTGGAGACCAATTATATTGCCCAACGACTTCCCAGCCTATTGTGGAAACTATTAGTATTACAGACCCAGATGACGTGACAACGGATGCTATCTACATTCAAATATCTTCTGGATATGTAAATGGGGAAGATGTTTTAAACCTTACAGGTACTCATCCCAGCATAGCAGCAACTTGGGATGTTACAGAAGGTGAATTAACACTTGCTGGTCCAGCAACGTTTGCAGAGTTTGAGGCGGCAATTCTTAACGTTGAATTTTCAAGTTCTTCAGCATCTCCTTCCGGAGTAAGACAATTTTCAATTACCCCAGGAAGTGCAAATTACCTACCACCTACAGATCACTATTACGAGTTTGTTCCTGATGTTGGAATTACATGGACTGCAGCAAGAGATGCAGCAGCATTACGAACTTATTATGGACTTCAGGGCTACTTGGCCACTTTAACTACTCAAGAAGAAGCGGATTTTTCAGGTTCACAAGCAGCCGGTGCAGGATGGATTGGTGCTTCTGACGCTGCTACTGAAGGAGATTGGCAATGGGTTACAGGACCAGAAGCTGGCACCTCATTTTGGAGTGGAACATCCACTGGAACAACGGTAGCTCCATATAATTTTGCATATTGGAATGGGGGTGAACCTAATCAATCTGGAAACGAGGATTATGCTCATATTACTGACCCATCAGTTGTTAGGGGTACAGGGGGACCAGGCTCATGGAACGATCTGTCAAATACTGGCGCTGGTAGTGGAGCATATCAACCTAAAGGATATATAGTGGAATATGGTGGAACGGTGGGAGACCCTGTTTTAAATATAACTGGAGTTACTACACTAACAATAGATAACGTAGACCCAACAGCAAGTAACCCTTCACCAATAACCGTAAATTGTTCAAGCGATGTTCCATCTTCCGATGTTACCGTTGTTACCGACGAAGCGGATAATTGTACAACTAATCCAATAGTTACATTTGTTAGTGATTCAAGTGATGGGGGAAGCAATCCAGAAATAATTACTCGAACTTATAGGGTTACAGATGAAGCTGGAAACTTTGTAGATGTTACCCAAACTATAACAGTTAATCCAGTTTTAATCGATTCTCAACCAACTAATCAGGTTGTAGGAATAGGTAGTAATGGAACTTTTTCATCTAGTACTAGCAATGCTGATACTTTTCAGTGGCAAGTGAGTACAAACTCAGGAGCAAGTTTTTCTAATATTTCAAACGGTGCTGAATATTCAGGAACAACTACAGAAGTACTAACTGTTTTATCTGTAGATTTAAGTAAGGATGGGTATATATATAGAGTATTAGTGTCTAATTCTTCTGGTTCATGTGCCACTGTAATTTCTTCTGAAGTTACTTTAACTGTGGTTCAAGACTCAGATGGTGATGGAATAGATGATGTATCAGATTTAGATGATGATAATGATGGTATTCTTGATTCCATTGAATCACCAAAAACTGTACTATGGGTTACGGATACAGGTTCAGGACCAGATACAGAAGAACAGAATACAATTAATAAGTTAATTGCAATAGGGTATTCCGTAACTGTGGTTGACGATTCCGGAAGTGGTCAAGATGCGAATAATTATGGCGTAACTTTTATTCACGAAGAGGCAATCAGTGGAAACGTTTTAGCATCAGGAAGTGTAAGTAATGTAGTGACAACTACAAATGGAGTCGTAACAAGTGAGCCAGCTTTACATGATGATTTACTGGGAGCGGCTGTAGGTGGTAGCAGCGGTCTTACATCCATTGATATTATAGACAATACGCATCCAATAACTAGCGGGTTATCATTAGCAACTCTTGATATTGGGAATGCACTGTACCATGTAAATGGTTTGACAACAGGTACAGTTTTAGGTAGAGATCCGGGTAATAGTGAAGCGTCAGTAGTATTCTGGAATGAAGGTGATGCAATGGAAGTTGGTACTGCTCCTGGAAAAAGAGTATTAGTCCCTCATGCAAATGGC
>NZ_BTGR01000015.1:0-47545 GCF_036985525.1 Croceitalea sp. MTPC6 | reverse complement strand
AGAGCTTTACACCGCAGGGAATACCGAATTGTTGTTCCAAAAAAGAAGGGTTTCCGTGGTGGGATCCCGAAAGGCAAGCAAAGATGGTTTGGCAAGGGCAAAGATCGTGGCAAGGGAGCTGGTCAAGCACGATATTATCGTGGTAAGTGGTCTGGCCAAGGGTATTGATACCGTTGCGCATGAGACGGCCATCCAGACAGGAGGGAGCACCATTGCCGTTTTGGGAACGCCCTTGAACAAGGCCTATCCAAAGGAAAACGAGGGGCTTTTGGAGACCATTAAAAAAGACCATCTGGCAATATCCCAATTTCCAGAGGGGTATCCCTCACAACCTAAAAATTTCCCTATTCGAAATCGCACGATGGCCTTGATATCGGATGCAACCATAATCATTGAGGCAAGCGAGAACAGCGGAACACGGCACCAAGGATGGGAGGCACTTCGTTTGGGCAGAGAGGTCTATATCCTGGAAAATGTGGCCAACAATCCAAAAATTGGTTGGGCAAAGGAAATGATTGACTATGGGGCAGTACCACTCGCAAGGGAACAAATGGAGGACGTTTTTTATGAAATTCCATACCTAACTTCCAAATTTCAGGACCAGGATGCCTTTTAATATCGATTTCGCCACTATGCTTGAATTCTCTACAAGGGGAACAAACGACAAGGCTGCATTGTCCAGGCGCATTTGTGGAAATTTGAAATCAGGAAGTGCCCAAATGATATTACGAATGATTTATTATATGAAGCAGCTTCCAGCCGATCACCCCATAAAAGCCATGTTCAGCGATATGCCTATTTTGGTTCCCGCCCCAAGGAGCGCCCCCTTGGTGGAAGGCGGGCTATGGCCTACTAGAATATTGGCGGATTTTTTGGTCAGGGAAGGTTTCGGAGGGAGCGTACAACATTGGCTGGAAAGAACCAAGAGAGTGCCTAAGTCAAGTAATTTCAGCAGTGCTGACCAACGGCCATCTTGTAACACACACTACGATAGTTTGCATGTTGTTCCGTCTCCAGAGGCATTTGTACACAAGATTATATTAATAGACGACGTGTTTACGTTGGGAAGGACTTCAACGGCATGTGTGCGACGATTGAAAGAAACCTATCCGGATGCACAGGTTTTTGTGTTCGCCGCCATGCGTACCCGTGGATTCGTCAAGACCTTGGACGAAATCGTAAAGCCATCCTATAATCAAATGGTCTACAGACCCGAATATGACAGCGTAAAGTTACCCGATTAATAAAAAAAGAGATGACCATGATATTTTACAAAGACAATAGGGTTGACCAGAAAATGGAGCTCACCCACAAAGAACTGATTGAGATTTTCATTGAGGATGAAATCGCCTATACCAATTTTTTAAAGGGATGGCCATTTGAGAGGGCTTTCCTGAACACGATGCCGGGCACACCGGAACCGATTCAGATTTCAGATGAAAACTGGAAAGCGCTCTGGAGCGAGTTTAAATCACAAGTTCCCAATCCTGAGTATAAAGCCTGATGAATGGAAATAGATGTAATGGCATATTTATCGTCGCTTGAAAAACAATTGTTTGCCCAAAACAATAGGAAGAAAATTTCTCTCAATAAGGATTGGCCAAAGTCATTGAACCTGAATGTTCCGGGAGTGTATGTTTTTTTCGAGAACAATAATCCTTGTTATGTTGGCGAAACAGGAAGCCTCTCTAAAAGGATGAACGATATTAGGAACACAAAACACCATTCATTAAGGCGGAGCTTTGGCACCAACCATTTTAAAGAAAATGTAAACTGGAGCAAACCAAGCTCCTATGTCAGTTTCCACCCCGAGATTGAGAGTGAACTTAATTTTTTGATTGAAAAATCATTGCAAGTAAGTTTATTGCCGGTCGAACTCGGCAGAAAAGAATTGGAAGAGCATATATGCAGTAAATATAACCTACTCGATAAGTATAATAATCGAGGTCAAAGAAAATAGTATGGCCATAAAAGGCATTTTGGGAAGGATTTACAGTCTGATGGGAGTTAAAGAGCGTACGGAGCTCCACAACCTCCTATTAAGGAAAGACAACCGAATCGCCCTGGTCGTTTTGCTTGTGGGGCTTTTGGGAAGTGTGGTGATGGCCATAGTTGGAACCCAGAACAAAGTTTCAGGAATACTGAAGCTTATGTTTGGATTACTTTGGGTAGTTCCTGCATACATCGTTCTGAGGGAGGTTTATAGAAATTCCAAGAAAGAATAAATATGACAAAAGCAGAATTGATAAAGGAGTTGGAGCAATATCCAGATGATATGAAGCTAACATTTCAAACAGCCAATAACATGTTCATCTATGACGATGTAATCATTAAAAAACTTGAAGTCCCAAATAATATACTGAAAACACTGGATGAAAAAAATTTGTACGGATACACGCTACTAATAACAAGCTCATCCTTTGATTAAAGATAGAAATTATGGAACATCCCAATAAAAAACAACGGGAAAACCAAGCAAAGCTCTTGGCGCAACTTCCGGAAGAGGAAAGAGAGGAACATGCCCGTTTGTTGCGTTTTGGTAATGCAGCTTATATCTACCATCGTCAGGCTGAGAACCTTGAGCCGACCGAAGAAGATTTTAATGAGTGGCTTGAGGGATTGCCCGAAAATGTGCGTGAGGATATGGAAATACAGGGTTTTGAGCTGTGCAAGGGCGTTCTTTCCTTTAGGCGTTACGTAATGGAAAAGAACGATATTGGGATGGGGGAGTGGATGCGCAGGAACTTAAGTGAAGAGGATTATAAAGCATATCAGGAAAGAGAGAAAAATTTAAGATAACTATCAAATGCCAAATAAAAATCAAGCACTTAATAAAGCTAGCAAGAATAAACGTGATGAATTTTATACCCAGCTCCCAGACATTGAGAGGGAGCTGAGACATTATAAGGAACATTTTAGAGGCAAGGTTGTCTATTGTAACTGTGATGACCCTCGAATAAGCAACTTCTTTCATTATTTCTCCTACAACTTTGAAGCTTTGGGGCTTAAGAAGCTCATAACCACTTGTTATAAAAGTTCAAATATGGAGCTGTTCAGTCAAAATGACTCTGAGCAGGCGATTTATTTGGAATACGAAGGCGACAAAAATGGGAACAACATTCCTGATATTGAAGAAATTGGGGTTGTACTACTAAAAGGAGACGGTGATTTTCGCAGTAAGGAAAGTATTGAACTATTAAAGCAGGCTGATATTGTAGTTACAAACCCACCTTTTTCATTGTTCCGTGAGTATGTTGCTCAACTTATAGAAAACAACAAAAAATTTATAATAATTGGACATCAAAATGCAATTACCTACAAGGAAATATTTAAATATCTAAAAGATAATAAAATTTGGTTGGGCTATGGATTTAAAAGAAATATGGCTCACTTCATCAACCCATATTATGAAGATTATGCAACGGACACCGATCATAAAGAGGGAATGATTCGTGTTTCAGGAGTAGTGTGGTATACGAACCTGGAGATAAAGAAGAGACATGAAGACATGATACTTTTTAAAAAATATAATGGGAATGAGGATGATTACCCTAAATATGATAATTATGATGCCATTAATGTTGATAAAACCAAGGAAATACCCATGGATTTTAAAGGAATAATGGGCGTGCCCATAACTTTTATGAGCAAGCACAATCCCGACCAATTTGAATTAATCGGCCAAATGGTAACGACGAAGGTTGACGAGTTTAATCATGGTTATCCTTATCTTAATGGTAAGAAAATATATGCACGTATTTTAATTAAGAATAAAAACGCATTTGACCAATAATGAAAATTGAATTAAAAGAAATAACAATCCGAGAACTCACTAATGGTTATTTCGATAACGAGGAAGATGGCGTTGTCGGTTTCGGGGGAAGGCTGGATATAAGACCACCCTACCAGCGTGAATTCGTGTATGGACCAAAAGAAAGGGACGCTGTAATTGACACGGTAAACAAGGAATTTCCCCTTAATGTGATGTATTGGGCCGTCAGGGATGATGGGAATTATGAAATCATTGATGGCCAACAAAGAACCTTATCTATATGCCAATATGTCAATGGGGACTTTTCATACATGATGAAGTATTTCCACAACCTCCAAGATGATGAAAAAGAAAAGTTCTTGGACTATAAGCTGATGGTCTATTTCTGTACGGGAACCCCCAGTGAACGCTTACAATGGTTCAGGACGATTAACATCGCAGGAATGGAGTTGACGGACCAAGAGTTGCTCAATGCGGTCTATTCTGGCTCTTGGGTTACTGACGCGAAACGATATTTTAGTAAAAGTGCCTCCCCCGCCTATGGGCTGGCAGCAGATTACCTTTCCGGTAGCGCCAAACGTCAGGACTATCTGGAGACAGCCATAAAATGGATTTCAAAAGGAAATATAGAGGTTTATATGGCAAATCACCAGCACGACCCCAGTGCAAACAAGCTATGGCTATATTTTCAAGAGGTGATCAATTGGGTCAAAACCAATTTTCCGAACTACAGGAGGGAAATGAAGGGAATACAATGGGGAGAACTTTATAATGAACACAAGGACATGGATCTTGACCCAAAGGAATTGGAAAGCCAGATTGTCACTTTGATGATGGATGATGACGTTACGAAGAAAAAAGGCATATATCAATATCTCCTAACCGGAAAGGAAAAACATCTCAATATCCGTTCGTTTACAGCCAACCAAAAACGTCAAGCATATGAAAGACAAAAAGGAATCTGTCCGATATGTAAAGAACATTTTCAGTTTAGCCAAATGCATGCCGATCATATCGACCCATGGTCGAAAGGAGGAAAAACCGAAGATAGCAATTGCCAAATGTTGTGTGCCGAAGACAATAGGAGGAAGTCCTCCATATAGGATGTAAGTTCAAAATAGGGATTGATTTAAAAACGAAGAAAAAGGAATTAGTTAGAAATAATTAAAAATTATGCCCTGCTCATTGTTTCCAGGGCCATATAAAAAATAGCCAACCCATGATTAGATTAAAGCAAGTCATCGTCAATAAATTTAAAAGCATCCAAACGCCCCAGACAGTAGATATTGAACCTACCATAACTACATTGGTAGGCATGAATGAATCAGGAAAAACATCATTTCTGACCGCAATAGCCAAAACAAAGTATTTCAATGATGATGAAGATTTTGAGTTTAACACCACGCAGGATTACCCAAGAAATGAACTAATTGATTTTCAGCATAGTGGCGAGGAATGTGAAATAATAGAATGCAAATATGAAATTCCGGACGAATTATTAAAGGAAATTGAGGGCGACATTGGAAAAGGAACGTTTGTTGGCAAAGAATTTAGCGTAACGCACAAATACGATTCTTCTTCCAGAACTTTTTCTGGAATTAAAGTAAAAAAAGAGAATTTTTATTTCCACATGTTTGAATCTTATATGCTTTCAGAAGCTACTAAGAAGGCTATAAATAAAATTGAAAAATGGAGCGAGATTGCTGAACTGGAAGAACTGGAAGGAGATACCGGGCTTGATGACTTTAAATCCGATATCGCAATATACGCCAAACAGTCTTTTAAGGGTTTTGACAATAGTTTGGCGGGTTATGTTGCGTGCAGGTGGTTGGATTTAAAAACCCCAAAGTTTTGGTATTTCGATGATTATTATCCATTGAGGGGAAAAATCAACATTAACAAGCTGCATAATGCCCCTCCTGTAGATGAAAAAGATAAAACATCGAAAGCCCTTTTTGAGCTGGCCAGAATCGAGCCTGAGGATATATTAAATGCAACTGAAGCGGAGTACGAAAAATACATTGCTTTGTTGGAAGCTTCGTCCAATAAAATCACAAACGAGATATTTAAATATTGGTCTACAAACAGCAATCTGGATATAGATTTCAAAATTCAGAATATTAAAAACGCCCAAGGACAGAATGAGAAAGTTCTTGATATTAGGGTCAAAAGCCAACGCCACAAAATAACCCTCCCCTTGGATAGACGAAGTAAAGGGTTCAATTGGTTTTTCTCGTTTATAATATGGTTTAGCAAAATTCAGTCCGATTCTGATTCTGATTACATTTTGTTGTTGGATGAACCCGGCCTCAATCTCCATGCATCTGCCCAAGCCGATTTGTTAAGGTTCATAGAAGACCTTTCGAGCAAATACCAAATTATATATACCACCCATTCTCCTTTTATGATTGACACCTTACATTTAAACAGGGTCAGGACCTGTTTTGAAACGGACAATGGGACAATCATTTCTGACTCGGTCCAGGAAAAGGACCCGAACACTTTATTTCCACTTCAGGCCGCTCTGGGATACGACATTGCGCAAAATCTGTTCATCTCCAAATATAACCTACTGGTCGAGGGCCCAGCTGACCTCATTTATTTAACTATAATGTCCAGTATTCTTGAAGAGGAAAAAAGAGCTTTCTTGAATCAGAAAATAACCATTGTGCCAGTTGGAGGACTGGACAAGGTTTCAACATTCATCTCATTATTAAGGGGACAAAGTTTAAATGTGGCCTGTCTGCTTGATACGTTTACAGACCAAAAGGGGAGGCAAAGGGTTGAAGACTTAATCATGTCCAAGATTATTAAAGAAAAGAACATACGTTTTTTCGACGAGTTTGCCGACAATGGAAAGAAAACAGCGGACATTGAGGATCTGTTCGATAAGGGGGAATACTTACATCTGTTCAATGAGGCATTTAAGGGGGAGCATAATGAAGTAAAGCTCGGCGATCTAGATGAAAAGCTGGATACGGTTTTAAAGCAAATCAATAAGCAGATTGGAAAAAAACGCTTTAACCATTATAGACCAGCTCATAAATTGAGCCAGTTGGGAGTTGATAAATCATTCTTCAAACCATCGACACTCGACAATTTCGAAAAAGTGTTTGAGGAAATTAATAAGCTTTTTTGAGCTAAAGAAAACCGAAAGATTTCCGGTTACGGATTGAAACCCATAAAGGGGATATCGGGTACGGATCTGTAAGATTTCGGTCCAATTTAAGCCCTTCTAAGGCACTCAAAAAAGCTAAAGGCCTGGAAGTATGCGGGATATGAAGTTATATAAGTGGTTTTATGTAAAATAGAACGCCTTTTTAAGGTACGAAGAAAAATCGAGAATTGTTACCGCTAATTTAAAATCAATACAGTAATAATTTAAAACATGTACGATTTTTGACCACGGATGAACATAACTGTTTGAGCAACAAAAAACTACAAAAATATTTCGTGAAAAAACTCGTGAAAAAACCGTGAAATCTGAAATTATTATGTCAAATTGAACCTGCAATTTTTCACGAATGCTAGTACCGTAAAAGGTTGAAAAAATGGGAATCTTAAATAGATGGAATTCTATTGAAGTTCGATTACTCCCAAAAACTGGAGCGGAGGAACTTCGGTAAGTTCGAAATTTGACCTGTTAAAAGTTCCCTCGAGAGGTAAATAATAAGACAGGTTGCATGGAATTTGGGTTAACTCAGCGGAAAAACTGACCTGGATGGAATTGGTTTCAGAGAGATATATAGTGTAATGAAAGTTGGATTCGTCCGGAATCAGGAGCTGGATGGTATTGTCCAACTTTCTGATATCTGCCTCTGGGACGGCAAATTCCCTGGGAGGATTGAAACTGAAACCTGCATTTGGAAAATCTCCTTCAACTCGTATGTCTTCTGGGTCTAAAGTGCCATTTTCAAATAGATTGGTATCCTCAGCATCGACCAATTCTAGATAAAGGGAGGGATAGGCAGGGTCAAAAAGTTCACAGTCAATCCCATTGTTATCTTCCGAACAACTTGTCCAAAGTGGTACTGCCAAAAACAATAGAAACATTTTTTTCATGTTGTTCAAACTTGCAAACTGTACTCAAAGATATGTTAATAGATGTTGATTCTCCGAAAGGTTGCTCTTAAATGTGGTCAGATAAGTTATTGTTAAATTGACATTCCCTGTAAATCTTATAAATATTCTAGAGTATAAATTGGGATGTCAACTAATTAAGTGGAAGGAAAGAGACAATTCCCAAAAAAAGTTTGGTTTTATGATACTAAATTGAAAGATTAAAGAATTTGTGAGTTGATGGGCTGGGCTGACACTTTAAATACTATTCATTGCTATTGTAGACAATTTTAATCCGTATACTTAATTATATTGTCCGCCAACGCACTCAATTTTTGATGCACTTCGGATCCCGAAACATTTGTTATGATAAAAACTCCAGTTTTCGTTTCGGGAATAATTGTCAACCAACTAGATGTTCCGAAAGCACCTCCATTCTGAAAAATTTTCTTTGGCTTATCTTCATTTTTGAATATCTGCCAAAACAGCCCATTTTCAAAATTCCCGTATTTGCCATTCCATAATTCCTGATGTGAGGTTTGAACTAGTTCATTGTCCGTTTGCAATTCAAATTGCAAATATTTTATCATATCATCAAGGTTTGAAATTATTCCACCCTCTGCTTGCAATTCTTTTTTAGCCCTAGGTGGCATTTCGATTCCATTGGTATTTAGCCCTTTAGCTAAAAATTGCTTGTTTTCTTCTGAAATTCCAATGTAAGTATTGTTCATTTTCAACGGTTGGAGGATAGAATTTTTGATTAAGTCCTCATATGGTTTTTGATATATTCTTTCAAGACAATACCCTAATAGATTTGCACCAGCGTTAGAGTAGCTAAATTTATGTCCAGCAAGTGTGTCCAATTCTACTTTGTGTAACTCTGCCAAAAATTGCTCCTTTGTAAATCCAGCCTGTAATTCGTTGATTTTGAAAGGTAATTCGTCCCAATTTGGTTTTTCAAATATTTCAGGTCGGTTTGGAAACATATTGGGTAAACCGCTTGTGTGTGTTACCAAATTCCTAAATGTTATCGGTTGGCCGTTAAATTCTAAATTTGGATAATCCTTCGGAAGATATTTTCTTATGTCGTCATCAAGTCCAACTTTTTTGTCCAAAATCGCTTTCGCCAATAACGTACCGGTAAAGGTTTTTGTTAAAGATGCTATTTCATAAAGAGTTTGGTCGTTCGGACTTTGTCCATTGGTCAATTTACCTTTGTGGAATTTGTAAATTTTACCATTCTTGATTACTCCTATGGAAAGCGATTTTATTTCTCCATTGGTTAATAGAGAGTCGCATTTGTGACCAATAAAGTCGCCAAGATTGTTTTGGCTTTGACAACTTGTTTTTCCAAGAATTATAAAAATTATTAGTGTTGCTGTAGATAGTTTTAGTTTCATTGCGTTGTTTTCCTAGGATAAGAGACGATTTAAAAACCGGAATGTTGCAAAGATGAAGAAAACAGGTAATGTTCCTAAAAAGGTTCGTTTTATGACACTACAACGGTCCGGCTATGATTTCGTTGCGTGAAAAATCCGATGGATTTTTCAGTACGGAATCCAGCCGTTTATTTATTTATGGGTGGAAGTTAGTTAAAAGGTAGCAATGAATTATAGCCCATGTTGTATGGCGTTATTATTTCAATTCCGACAGTACTTCAAGCACTTCTTTGCAAATAATGTCGGCATTTTCTTTTTCGGTAAATATGCTTGTATGAGTTCCCTTCATAATAATCAATTTACCATTTGTTGAAAGACAAGTTAAATCTTCCTGCATTTCCATACTCTTAATCTGATTATCTCTCAGGTCGATTCCTCTTTTTAGATATTTTTGATAAGTGTCTTCTGGAACTTCTCCAATAGCTTTGGTAAAAACCCTTACAGGTAAAGAACCAAAATTATTTTTCTTGCCCGCTCTTCTTAGGGTATTATGATATTGTTCTAATTCTTTTCCCGAAGCTCTTATAAATTTTCCTCCATTTAGAAAGTCATCTGTTCTGTTGTTAATTTCATCAGGCAATCCCTTCATTTGCAACTGGGTTAGGGGACCCATTATTTTATTATAAAGCATTAAGATGCCCAAATCTCCCAAAAGACCTTGAAACTTATAAGTCCAAATCACTGATTTCCATTTGAAAGAGGACTTTCGTGGTATCGATGTTATCCGAGCTGTACGCTCTGGATGAGTCGAGTCCAACAAGAACATTCCAACCACTTCATCTGGGTAAAGCTCTGTGAATACTCTGATATATGGCCCTCCAAGAGAATGACCTATCATAAGATATGGTGGTGATTCCCCAGCCTTCTCAAGAACTGAGTACAACTCCCTGGCAATTATTTCAGCCTGACGGGGGGTACCACTTACATCGCTGTAACCGATACCAGCTCTATCATAACGCACCACTCTAGTACTACCTTTAAGACCTTCATTCAACCAATGATAATATGTTCCGGCCATCCCTCTTCCGCCTTCAATCACAACGGTTGGATTTTCGTTTTTTTGCCCTTCGGCGATTACATGAAGCTTACAATTTCCAATATCCACTAAATTTCCTTGGGGCTGCGGCTCAGGGGCAAAAAGGCGAAGTGTCAAACCCAATAAAATGATTAAGATTAAGAATACACCTATGGTTTTTACCATCCATTTTATAATTCTTCTAAATAATCTCATTTCATCCGGCTCTAAAAGATTCCTTTTAACAAAATGGCATACAATGGGCTTTGTTTATGGCGTGTGAGGCGTGCCTCACCAGGAGCCATCATTACGCCTCATAGGTTATAAGTGTAGTCGATGGCCGTACCTTTTGCTCCAGTGCCAGTTTAAAATTAGGGAAAACTTCCTTAGGTATGGGGTGTAATGTACAAAGCCCATCGATGGCGATAAGCAAAAGGGAAGCGTGCAATGTACGTGATTTTGCGTTCCCGAAGGGATATGGCCATCGACGGTCTCGGCTATGAGTAGTTGCGTGGTTTAGCACTTAACTTTGCAAGTACACACCAAACTGAAAATCCGCGAGGATTTTCAGAAGTAGGCGAGAACAAGCAATTACTTATAGCCATTGTTGTGTGTTCGTGCTTTTTAATTAATTCAGTGTTTTATTTATCAAGTCGTTTAATATTTATAAATGGACTAACCAATAAATACCAAAAGCTCTGTTTTTTAGAACCTTCAAATTCAATCAATCCATATTTTATTTTGTCTACAGGTAATTCTTTAAAGGTTCCAAAAAGTTTGTCCCAAATAATAAACATATTTCCGTAATTGGAATCTGTATATTCTTGGTCTTGATGATGGTGTACTTTATGAAAATTTGGTGTGACAAATATTTTCCCGAAAAATGAGTCAACCCAGTTCGGAAAACCAAAACTAACATGATGTGCTACGAACAACGGCATGTAAAGAATCCAACGAAGAATAATTATTTTTATATCCAAACCAAATAAAATTCCCGCTACAAAAATCGAAGCATTATCCAAGATGACATCAAAAGGATGTGCTCTAAATGAGGTCGAGCTATCCATTTTTGTATCACTGTGATGGACTCTGTGCAAACGCCAAAACAGATGCCATTTATGATTAAGGCGATGCGCCCAGTAACCTACAAAATCAATTGCTATAATTCCCACAATAATTTTTATTATATATGGTAATTCAATTTGGTTGAGTAAACCAATATTATTTTCAGCAACCCAGTCAAATATAAAAACAAAAAGAGACGCAATCAGGATGTTCAAAATTATATAACCTGCCTGCAAAATAATACTATGAAATAGGTGTATGCTATTTTTCTTAATTGCTGAGCCGTTTTCTAATAATTGCTCGATAGTAAAGAAAATTGCAAGTAATATCACGAACATTTTATCTGCGTTGATACTTATTAGGCTTTCAATAATATTGTTCATTTATGTTAGTTTTATGTTTTTTGGTCGCATGACACACAACTATTGGATATCCGAACAATCCCGGACAACCATACCATTTTGGAATAAAAATAGTACTTTTTCATCATAAATAGATATCTTCACATTATTATGCCATTGCCTGATTTTGTGAAAATACTGGAGGTTAAACGGTATAGTAAGAATACCATAGAGAGTTATTCCTCAATCGTAAAGATGGCCATTCAATTTTTCGAAAAGCCACTGAACAAGATTGATGAAACCGAACTTCACAGGTACTTCTATCATATGGTACACACTAAGAAAGTATCCTATTCCTATCAGAAACAGATAGCAATGGCCTTGAAGCTGTATTACAGGGAGGTTTTCGATCAAAACATTAACCTGGAATTTCTGTTCCCAAGTAGAAAACCGGACAGACTTCCCGTAGTCATCGCAAGAAAGGAAGTTCTTAAAATCATTGAAAAAGCCAACAACATCAAGCATAAGAGCATGATAGCCGTGGTCTACAGTGCAGGCTTAAGGGTAGGCGAGTTGATTGCACTTGAAATCAAGGATATAGATTCATCCAGAATGGTGATACATATTAAATCAGGAAAGGGCAACAAGGACAGGATAGTACCCTTATCTGAAAAAACCTTGTCAATGCTTCGTGAGTACTATAAAGAATATACGCCCAAACGATACCTATTTGAAGGCCAAAAGGGAGACAGGTATTCTTCGTCAAGTTTCAACAAGCTTCTCCAGGCTGCTGCCAAAAGGGCCAGAATAAATAAAAACATCACCGCGCATACCTTGAGGCACAGTTACGCAACGCACCTATTGGAAAATGGTACCGATATTAGAATCATCCAAAAACTTTTAGGGCACAATTCCATTAAGACGACCATGATTTATACCCAAGTTACTGAACCTACTTTGTTGAATGTGACAAGTCCTTTTGATGATTGAACCGTTCCATAAATTGGCCGTTTTTCGGTACAACCGAAATGCCCTAAAAAAATATCTTATCCTAGTTCCATTTATCGTTCTTTTTAGTAGTTTCGTTATATAACCTTTTACGGAACTAAAAATGGTAGTAGGATATGCCAGGGTATCGACACCCGAGCAAAAGCTTGAAGCACAGATCGATCTGTTAAAAAATGCTGGTTGTGAGAAAATTTATAAGGATATAGCAAGCGGTACCCGAGACGACAGAAAAGGATTGAACGAAATGCTGAGATATATGCGAAAGGGGGACACTATCCTTACCTATAAAAACGACAGGGTTTTCCGTTCGCTGAAAAATATGGTTGAACTTATTGATAGGTTCAATGAGGCAGGGGTACATTTCAAAAGCTTGAGCGAACCGGAATTCGACACCACATCGGCCAACGGTAAATTTTTATTACAGATTTTTGCGGCAGTTGCGGAATTCGAACGCAACCTTATCAGTGAACGCACAAAGGTGGGGCTTGATAATGCAAGAAAGCGGAACAAGTTGTTGGGCAGGCCCAAAGGGTCGAAGATTGAAACAATCGAAAAGTACCATTATGCCAAGCATCTGTACGGGAATCAAGGAGTATCGATTGATTTGGCCTGCAAACGGGCAAAAATCGGTAAGACCTCTTTTTATAGAGTAGAAAAAGAACTTTCGTCAAAATCAAGTAGTTAATCTCAGACAAGGCTATGTCTTACCTCACATCACTTAGCATAACTACAGAAAGAACCCATCCGTTTCCCTATGATGTCAGTGCAATAAAGTTTGCAAAGGACGTTGATGTATCCGCACCTGTTACCTTTATTATAGGTGATAACGGTACCGGAAAGTCCACATTGCTCGAAACATTGGCACTTCGTTTACAATTACCACATATGGATGGATTTGGGTATGGTAAAAATTGTTTCAAGGCAGCCCGTTCGTTGACGCCATATCTGCATTTAGATTGGAAAATTGAAAAACCCAGAGGATTTTTCTTCAGGGCAGAGGACTTTGGTGACCTCTTGAACAGTATCGACAGAGAGGATGCCAGGCTCCATGAATCCTTCAAGGATATTTATGGAGAAGTTCCAGACCATATCATCCAAGAAATGAAGGACAACCAAAACTATCAGATTTATCGAATGCGATTGAACTATGGTCAGGATCTACAAGGTTTTTCTCATGGGGAGGCCTACCTGAAGATAATGGACGATACTATAAATGGAAACGGGATATTTCTATTGGATGAACCGGAGGCCGCTTTGTCACCATCCAAACAGTTGTCCTTGCTTTATTTTATCCAAGAACATCTTAAATCCCATATGTCCCAATTCATTATAGCTACACATTCACCTATGCTTATGGCATATCCCGGAGCCAATATATATGAGGTGACCGACAAAGGAATGAACAAAGTATCTTTGGAGGAGACAGAACATTACACTATTACAAGGTCGTTCCTGCAAAGTCCAGAAAGCTATTTGAGGTTTTTCAAGTAGAAAGTCCGGTATTATAATATGCGGTGCCGTCAAAAAATGGATACCACCATTTATCCCTTGTATTGGTTTCTCCTATGTTTTTTCCAGTTCCTGGTACGTTTTGAATACTTCGAGTTGGTCGTTTCAATCCCGTGGGGAAAACAGTAACAACAGCCACCCATCTTAAGATAGTTGTCAATCCTTGATAAACGAACATTGGATATTTTCTTTGGAAAATCAATATGTCCTTCAGGGGTAAGTCGAAAAGCCCTTTCAAATCGTTTCGTATATTTCACGATTTCAATGTTTTAAGTGAATACTTAAAACATTGAGCCTTTTAGGAATTTGGAAAGAAACATAATCGGTTGATTTCCGTAAAGATAGTCCATAAAACAGTTTGGGCACAAGTTATATTCAAAAGCTATGAAATGGTAGTGTAATCCCGAAACAAACGAATGTTCTTAAGCATTTGCAGAATAGTAGTTTGGTTAATCCAATTGGACTTTTGGCCAACTTTTGAGATGTAACCATTGTATAAGAAGTGCCAGTGTTTTCAGTACCTGTGAGCTAAGTTGTCGTTTTATGCAGCTATGAGGTCACTAGGCCTATTAATGATAAAGGCGAGCTTCTGTCTTTCTACCTTACCAAAGGCAATGTGGATGACAGGAACATTGAACTAATGACGGCCATGACCAAGGAGGTCTTTGGAAAGCTCTTTGGAGATAAGGGCTACATATCCAAGGCTCTGGCAGAACTGCTCTTCCAGGACGGCATACAGCTCATTACAAAAGTGAGAAAGAATATGAAGCAGCAGAATTTATCTGATGTGGATGCTATACTGCTGAGAAAAAGAGCTCTTGTAGAATCCGTCAATGATGAGCTCAAGAACATCTGCAAAATTGAACATACAAGACACCGCTCTGTTAAAGGGTTCTTAGTAAACCTCATAGCAGGGCTTACCGCATATTGCTTCTTCCCTAAAAAGCCGTCTCTAAATATCACCCCTGTGCAAACAAACCAATTATCTTTATGGGCTGCTTAAACATTATTCACGTTAAATTAGGTAATTTAATTGGGCATTTTGTTCAATTTTGGGACGATGTCAAAGCGGAAAGCCAATGTTTTCAATGCCTCCGAGCTATATTGACACTTTTCGCAGCTATGAGGTCACTAGGCCCAATAGGTGCTATGGTATTTCTAAATTAGTTTTGTGATTTTACCAATTTGCATAGAAGCGTTTGTTTTAAAGCACTCAAATAGAAATTATCGTAATCCTGCTTTTGGTAATTTTAGAATAGCGGTAACAGAATCATATATAAATCTAAAAGCAAAATCATGAGTGAGAATCAGCCAAATTACACAGAAGAAGAAAGGAAATTATTGGAAACAACATGCACGCCCGGGCACAGAATTTGTCTCGGAGGGACTTGGCACCAGTGTCGTGCAGGGGGGTCAGGATATTATAATACTGGGGAGAGTTGCGACTAGGCCTAGTGGAAGGGTAGCTGTTATACGGGGCCATCTCTTTGAGAACAAAAGAACACTTTAGCATGGATACAGTTCAAAGGAAAATAACAAAACAGAAACCTCCAAGATGGTTTCGGATATTACGCTACAATTTCAATTGTTTGTGGTACCATGTTCTAATGCCGGTAGGAATTCCAGAAGATGAATTTTCCAAGATGATCAGGGAGAGCCGTGAGAGAAGAAAAAAGTAAATTGAATTGTGGTTGAAGTATTCCGGAAAGATGGAACCAGTGAAAAAGCTGAAGAATTAGGCGAGGTCATATTTGATGATGGAAAATATTTTCGTTTACATTCCTCAGATCGGGTTTTCTCCAAATCAGAGTACAAATACACCACCAAACTCTAAAAATGGCATACATTAGGTACAGAGCGATTGTGAAGGTCATGTGTCCCGTTTGTCAATCAAACGTAGATTCCAAAAGGAGAATCGATACGGATTGCAGGGATTGCCGTTTTCTCCGGTACAACAATGTCAACCGATTAAAAAAGTTTACGAGATTCCTTCATTCGGATTTTCCGAACTGGAGCTATTTCAATATCTATGAATACGTAAAAGGGGAGAAGGGAAGATACCTCGGGAGCTTCCAAAAAGGAAAGAACGAACCCGTTTCGGATACGTTCTAAGAAAAAACGGAATGACCTAGTGGCCACTCCGTTTTTCGATACAAACTTGCGTTTGCTTCTTTCACTTCAAATATAGTGATTTTTGATTTAATGCGTCTTGCTTTTTTGACCTTTCTTCATATGGGTTTTCGCTATTGGAACAATGGCGGACGCCAGTTTTGCTGGTTTACGCGGAGCTTCTCTGTACTATAAGCTTATGAAATGCTTCAATAAAATTTTCCTGTTTTAGCAGATAGGGTCGGTTCTCATATTCAAGTGCAGACAGATAGGATAGGTCATATCTTTTTGCTAGTCCGCCCAATTGTTGTTCCTGGGTATCATCGAATTCGTATATTTTCCTGAACTCACTGATTTTTTTGGCCGCTCGTTTTGGTTCGTAAGTCGAGTTGACACTTTCCGTTTCCGTTTCGTAAAATTTGAAAATGATTTTTACAATTTTAGCGCCCCTTCCCCTGGTAGCTTTTGGGTTTGCCCTAACAAGCGTGTAATTGAAACTTTTATCAGCAAACTTGTCTAGCTCATTTTTGCACGGTTCAATTACCCTTGTAACGATTTTTCTCAAATCATTGTATTTGTCGCCAATCTTAAAATTTTCCCTTACTTGGGCTTCAGTGAGGGTTCTGCCCTCAATCTCCCCTTTTTTATACCATTGGCATATGTATTGATAGATGACCAGGTGATGTTTGTTGCCGGTTTGAAAACCTACATTCGATAGATAGGGCGTATAGCCCTTAGATAAATCCACAAGCACCTTATACCAATCCGCATTTATCTTTAAATCGACAAAGCTGTTGTTTGTGCTGTAGGTTGCCTCATTGATAATCCCCGTAATCGTTCTGGTTTCAACCTCCTGTCCTTCGTCCGTGGTTGTTCCTTTAACCACGATTTCCTTTTTTCTGATGGTACTCAATGACTGGTACACGAGCTTCAAATCATTTCCAACAGTCAAATCCTTAGGTCGGAATCGCATCACCACGTTATTGTCCATATCGATTTGTGTTCCCATTTGGATAAACTGGTGTTTTTTAATCTGCTGTAGAACACGGATTAGGATACGGGCTTCATGGATATTAAAATCAAAACTTTCGGTTAGCACATATGGCTGTTGAACCGTTTTCGGTAAGGTAGAAATGTCAACTCGTTGTATCTTAGCGCTCATAAACAGGGTGTCCGTGAAAGTTCCAATAAATCAAATGTAGCAATATCCGTGAAAGTTCCAATAATTCCATCCGTGGTTGTTCCAATAAAAATTGTTAATAAGTCCAATGCGATTATTGATAATGGGCATAGTGCTGTTAAAAACTTCATCCGCGGTTGTTCCAATAACCCGTCCGTCATTGTTCCAATAAAAACGTGGTTGTTCCAATAAATGTCCGTGACCGTTCCATTATCCATCCGCCATTGTTCCAATAAACCTCTTAAAGCCCCTGAAAACACTATATATTCGCGATTCCTTAATTTAATCTGTAATTCCTTTAATTGAAAAAAGAAATAATTTTAAATAATAATTTTAGTTTAATTAAGGTTTCAAAAAGGTCATAATTCTTGTTCATAACAAGAATTTCGCCCATTTTTCAATCATTTTTGTATTGTTTCACAATATTTAGGATGAAAGGTCAAAAAGCATCCGCAAAACCTAGAAAAAGTGTCAATATGTCGCTTTTCAATTGATTTTTTCTATCGGCCGTCCGTGGTTGTTCCAATAAATAAACCCTGTTTTTTTACTGAAAATAGGACTTGTACACGTTTTCTAAATTGTGCGTTTTATCGAAAAACCAACAATATTGATTGGTTGATTTATAAGATTCCAATTGTGATAGGCGTTAATAATCAAATGGCCCGATCCAAAATAAATATGGATGTTGTGAAACAGGTCCGCTCCAAATTGGAATCCAGAGAAATGTTCAATCCGGAATCCATGAGCGCTTTAAGCGAGAAGCTGAAACTTCAGCGCAAATCGCTAAGTTGTTTTTCATTTACGAAAAAGCGTGAATTGGATTTGACCATTTCCGCCCTCACTTATCTGCTGGACAAAAAGAAAAACAAAAACTAATACAGCCCGCCCCCGACATCTGACCCGGGGTGAATGAATCCATTCATATTTGAAATGAGTTTTTCCGGTTACGGGATGGCAAGCTGTATTTTCTTCAAATCGTTTTTCAGTAGTTTGCAAACTAAGAACAACCAAAATTTTGACCAAGTAATTTTCCTACAAATCGGTGAAACGCACGTAATGATTTTCAACCGAATTTTTTTGCCCCAAAAATCTTACTTAAGGTCGTCTTGCGACCTTGAAGATGAACAAACCTACTCGCTGGAACCGACGCTGTTTTTTTAGCGTTCAGGCAGATAAGCGTTAAGAAAAAACAGCGTTGGAGCGTTCATCATTTCTGAACTTTTGAAGCAAGTTCAACCGTTGTAGCCTAAAGCAAATATCGAGGATATTTGAAATGACTATTTGTGTTGCTTCGCAACAGAATATAGGAAGAGCAAGCAGTAATCAGGCAAGGCCTGATATAATAATGATTTACAGTATGTTATAAATAAAACTTCCTATATTTTGGTAGAAATTAGGGAGAAAGACCACGCTTAAGCTATGTATTTCAACGATTTTATTGTTAAAGTTAGGGAGAAAATAAGGAGAAATTTTACATTTATCTTAACACTCTATAAAAATGAAAAATGTCTCTCCAAACTATTAAAATCTACCCTGAAACCAAAGAACGTGTAGATAAATTCAAGAGCAGGGGAACATCATATGATGATGTACTTTCCCAATTTTTGGACTACTTCGAATCTACCGGTATCAAACCCAACGAAATTGATTCCTCTCCAATGACCGTTACCAAAAAGGCAACGGAAAGAGTGGTGAAAATCATACGGAATATCGAGACCAAAAAGCTATCGAAAATCATGGGGATGCTGGAGGATATTTTGGTCAGGGTTTCAGAATCCGATAATCAAACGGTTGCCCAGGGAGAGATTTTTTCATCTAAAGAAGTGGAAGAATTGGTGGAAACCATCGAGACATTACAGGAGGAAAATTCCCGATTGGAAAATCGTATCGAGGAGATATTAACCACAGGTAATAATGATTCGAAAACGGAAACCTTAAAACCCAATTTGGATTTTCTCGATGCCATTTTAAAAGCAGTGAAGGAATTACGTGATAATGCCAAAAGCATTCAATTACAGAAAGACGAGTACAAAATCAAAAAGAACATTCTGGACCGAAATCTAGATACAATTTCTAACCTTATTAAAAATAGATAATTGTTCGTAAAAGTACATAAGCCATTGAAATTGACGGGCGGGAACAACAAGGGGAGTTCCTTTAACCTGATAGAGTACCTATCCAAAGAAAACAAGGATTTGGAAAGGGATGACATGGATTATGATGGTTTTTTCAACTTGGACCAAGATGATATATTGGACAATAAGGCGGTGCAAATCATAGATGGAAATAATCATCGATTATCGGTCAGGGACACCAAATTTTATATGCTCAGTTTCAACCCCTCTTGGGAAGAGCAGAAACATTTGGTTGAAATGGCCAGCAACGGCAGAACCAATATTATCGAAGAGCTCTCCCCTGAAGAAAATCTACAGTTTCGGCAGTATCTAAAAGATTATACCAATGATGCGATGGAGCTCTATGCCAATACCTTCTCCAGAAAGGATAAAGAGGGCAACGAGATCATACTGGAGGCGAAGGATTTGAATTATGTGGCCAAGGTGGAATCCAAAAGGGAATACAGTATTTGGGACAAAAACGTAAAGCATAACCTGGCCATCAAAAAGAAGATTGACAAAAAACTGAGACAAAACGAGAGCAGTAACAACCCAGCGAAAATAATTCTCAACAAACGGGCCATCAAAGATTTGGAATCTCAGTATCTAAGGGACGATAACGGCAGCATCCAAACCGAAAAAGGAAACATCATTTTACAGGGGACCGAAAAAGGAGGCTGGAACTATCATGTTCACGTTGTAATTTCAAGAAACACAAAATCCAAATGGTACAAAGGGAAAAAAGTCGTTGACGAGAAAGGGAATCCTTTGGTATCCGATTCCAAGATTATCAGCAAAGCCAGGGGAATGCAATTGAGCCCTAACGCCAAAGGAACAGGGAAAAGTGAGAAGCACCAATTGAACGATGAGAAAGTCCATGTCGGTTTTCATCAGGAAAAATTTAAAACGGACAGCTCCAGCCTATTCAATGAAAAGTTTGGATATAAGCCGAAAGAGTTTGACCAATACAAGGGAACAACGTACAAAAATGTTTCTCCGCAGAGTAAGCAGCTTATTGCTAGATTGAGCCAAAAGCCGCTGAACAAGGCTAAAGGGGTCGCCATAGGAAAAACATTGGGTGATGCCGCCATAGCAGAAAGAAAAGCCTTGGCGCTGGTGTCCAATCCAAAGGCCGCCGCTATAATGGAGTTGAAACAAAAAGTAAAAGAAATACTATTGGCCAAAGAGATGGCTGGATAAATGGAGAACTTATATTACATATTGATTGTGGGAGGCCTTTTCTTTATTGGCCTTATCATTCTTATGGTCCGATTTACCAAGAACAGGGGAATGTCCTTTGTAATCGGCTGCCTTCTCTATATGCTAGTAATTTATGCCATTGGATATTACGGGAAACCGTATTTATCCATTGAATTTGAACCGTTCTTGGTCAAATATGGCGCACCCTCATATAGCTTGGCCCTAGTCATCGGGGCTTTGATTGTCTTTACTTCAAAGGATAAGAAATCCGTAAAAAAATCATACAACTTCACCCCTATTGAATTATCGGTCCAGAACGGACGTAATATTAAGTTCATGGATCCATTCAATAACTTTTTGGTGTACGCTGGAGCGAACACCGGTAAGACAAAAAGTATTGGGAAACCGTTGCTAAAAGGTTTTGTGGAAAACAAATTCGCAGGAATGATTTACGACCTGAAGGAGTTTGATTATACCAAGGCAGCATATCACTTCATCAAGGAAACCGGTTACGGTGGCTCTTTCTATTACGTGAACTTTACCGATATGTCAAGAACCTATCGGTTCAATCCGTTATCGGTGGCCGCGATACCTTCATCCGATGATTTGCCACAGTTGGGCGAAGACCTGATCCGTGCCTATTTGCCAGAAGGTCAAAAATTGAACGATTGGGGGCTTGGTGGACTTGGGCTGTTACAAGGCCTGATGATACGGTTTAGAAAGGATTATCCTCAATACTGTACCTGGCCACACATATCAAATTTTGCGCTCCACAATTCCAATAAACACCTGATATCCTTTTTGGAAAAGGATGCCCAGGCTAAATCATTGGCCGGTGCTTTCTTGGATTCAAAAGATAGTCCGAAACAGCTTTCAGGGTACAAGAGCTCTTTGACCAACTATATAGGAAAATTGGCCTATAACAAGAACATCTGTTACGTGCTTTCGGGCAATGATTTTGATTTCAATTTACTGGACCCGGAGGATCCTAAACTCTTTGCGATTTCCAATAATTATGCCTTGCGAAATATACTCGGGCCTATCATGGGAATGCTCGTTAAAATTTCCAGTAGAAGGTTCACCATGAGCAACAAGATTCCTTTTGTCTATTTCATGGATGAAGCGACCACCTTCAAGATCGACAATTTTGAGGAAATGCCCTCAGAACTCCGGGAGTATTTGTGTGCGTTTGTCTTTATCACCCAATCGCAAAGCAAAATCAGCGCACTTTATGGGGAGAAGGCTCTTAGTTCCATGGAAAGCAACTTCGCGAATGTGTTCTTTGGCAGGACCGGGGATACGGTCGCCCAAAAACGATACGTGCAACAATTCGACAAGATTGATGAAGTCAAAAAGACATACAGCAGGTCATCGGGTACACACAGTAGCAGTTCCGGACACTCCCAAAGGGTGGACAAAGTTGCCAAATATGAAACCTCGTTTTTCAAACACTTGCCGGCAGGGGAGTTTGTGGGTTACGGCAGTAACTCCAATTACAACGAGTTTCATTTAAAACTCGATATGATGCAATTCCCTGAAGAATTGGAATTGCCCATCGTGAGAAGTGTAAGCGAATCCGATATTGAAGCGAATTATAATGAGATTATCAATACGATCAAGAATCTATATTAACCTTTAAACTATACAATGAAAACAAATCAGAAATTATCGAAAACCGCCTTGTTAACCGCAGTATTGGGACTATCCACAACTGCAATGCAAGCTCAGGACTTTAGGGGAACCATCAACCAGGCCATCAATGATTACTTGATTCCCGTTGTGTTGCTGATTCTGCTAATCGGGGCCATTATTGGATTGACTCGAAACTGGGAAGAAGTCAACAATAGGAATACCCGAAAAGAAGGTTTGATCAATGCAGGAATCATTTTGCTATACGCTGCTTTGTTCGCTGGAGTTATAGCGGCTGTGGTCATTATCGGAGGGAGAATTTCGGTTAATATATAAACCATGAAGTCTTTCGAGGTCAACAAAAACTTGGAGCGGGAACCAAGGATACAAGGGTTTAAACCCAACTATTACTATTTGCTTTTTGTGCTACAAATTGCATTTGCCCTGGTATTCTTTATTTGGGCCCTTTTTGCTCTGGGAAATCCAACGGCCACAGGGCTTACCACCTATTTTGTGGCAATGGGTATTTCGTTGACGGCGATACTCTTTATGAGGAAACAGTTCAAGAAGCTATCGAACCAGACCAAATATAGATTTGGAACAAAGCGATCCGTTTTGTCCAATAAGGATATACTCAACCAGATATGATTAAAAGCAGTAGCGCATATTCAATTTTAGGGTTCAGCGGAAACCTCTTTTTATCAAAGGATGGAAGCGTAGGGGCGTGTTTTCTTGTAACGAACCCCGAGCCTTATTCATTGGATATGGTGAAACTGGACCTTCGACACGAATCCTTTGTACGCTCATTCAGGAATATCGATGATGGTATCTATGTCCAAAAACAGGATATTGTCTTGGAAGAGACGTATTCCAGTTCAAAACACTACTTCAGAAACACGTTTTTAACGGAAGCCGAATCCAGACACTTCGATGGAAGAGAGGGAATCAAACATTATTGTCTGCTTTCCTTTACCATTACCGAATTGGCCTCGCTGAAGGAAAGTTATGTTGCAAATCCGCTGAAGTACACCGAGAAGTTGACCAAAAAGGACAAGGAACGGTTATCACGATTCTTTGACAAGGTAAAAAGCTCCGTGGGGATTCTGAACAAACTTTACAATACCACGATTACCGCGCTGGAGGAAAACGAATTGCGCTATTTCTTTTTGAACTATGTCAATGGTTTCCAAAGCGACCAAGGGCTAAGGGATTTGGTCTTTGACAATAAACTGCATATCGGCGATAACCACTATTCCATTTTCTCGATTAGCGATTCTTCCTATTTGCCCGACACCATAACCAATGTTTCAGATGACACGACCATCAATGTTGAAAATCTGAAACTGTACAAAGGTTTGATGGATGATTTCGGGGTGCATCTTCCTTTCAACCATATTTATAATCAGGTATTGTATTTCCCTGGGCACAAACAATTGAAGGACGAGCTTGAAATGCGCGTCGAGCAATACGAGAAAAGCCAATCCTTTTCTACGGCCCTGAAGCGTGAGTTTACCCGCTTGAAAGAAGTGGAAAAAGAGTTATTGGACAATAATGTTACGCTTTGTAAAAGCCACTTCAACATCATAGCCTGGCACGAGGACACTGATGAACTCCGGAAACGGAGTGATGCCATAAAGGGGATATTTGACGACAAGGAAATCAGTTACTACATACCGTCCTACGAAGGGCTGGAGAACATTTTTCTTTCTACAATCGTGGGCAGGCAATCAAAGCTCCACAAGGATTATCTGTTTCTCAATACTCTCCAGAACGCTTGTTGCATGCTAACGAACTACTCCTATTATTCCGATGATGAAGAGGGTATTGTGGTTCAGGATAGATTGTTACAGGTTCCGTACCGATTGGATTGGTGGGACCGAAAGAACAAACGTATCAATGCACGGAATTTTATCATATACGCACCAACCGGAAGCGGAAAAAGTGCGGACGTCCTGAATATGGCTTATCAATTTTTAGAGGACGGGGTTACACTGGTCATTGCGGAATTTGGAAGTTCCTTTGAACAGTTGACCAAGCTTTATCCAAAGGAAAGCAAGCATATTAAGGTAAACTCGAATACAGCCTTGGGCATCAACCCCTTTAATCTGGAGGGTCGAAAACTTACCAACGAAAAGCTGTTCAGCTTAACGGCCGTGGTCATGAAGTTTTGGAGATTGCCGGCTGAAATCAAAAGAGAGGCCAAAAAGGCCGTGGCCATTACAAAAACCCTTCAGGATTACTATGAGCAAGTTAAAAGAGACCACCATTTTATTAGCTATTACAACCATGTAGTCCAAAATTTCAGGGCTATTTGCGAACGCAAGGATTTCCCTGAAGAATATTTCGACATCAACTCCTTTAAGGTGGTCTGCTCCGAGTTTTTGGAAGGAGGGATATACCACAACGTGGTATCGTCCAATAGCGAAATCAACGAAAGCATTGGCCTAAAATCAGCTATCGTCTTTGAGTTGAACGAGATTAAAAACAACCCCTTTCTGGTATCGGTGATCATGACCATTCTATTTGATGCCATCAATGAAAAAATATTGAAGGACAAGACCAAAAGGGGCTACTTCATATTTGACGAAATGGCTTTGGGAAGCGAACTGAAGGACAATTACAGCGGTATCGACATCATGAGTACCATTTCATTGATCACCGCCAGCATCAGGAAGGAAAACGGCGCGGTAGGCCTCATTTTCCAAACGCCCACACAGATGCCAAAAAATAACCAGTACACCGATTCGATAATCGGGAACATGCAGATACTGGGCGTTTTGGAGGGTAACGAACAGGTTTACGATGCCATCATTGAGCGCCATAAGCTCAAAAACAACGAGCACATCCAAATGATGAAATCGGTATCGAACAACTTTACGGCCGATCGGCCATACTCAGAAAAATTCGTGCGCTTCAATGAGAACTATGCCACCATTATCCGCAATGAATTTTCTAGGGAGAAATTTTTAGCGTTCCAGACCACGGGTGAAATATGGGCTGCTTTACAGTCCAGGTATGAGCAAATCGGCGATATGGAAGAAACAATTATTGAACATATAAAATCTGAGGAATATGAGAAAGTTTAAACTAATGCTTGCCCTGGCATTGCCTTTTCTGGCCAGTGCGCAGCTTGTGGTAGAAGCTCCGGTTCTGGAGGCACAGACCACGGCCCAAAACGTTACCATGACCAAACAGCTTACCGAAGCTTTGGCACAATCGACAACCCTTGTAAAGACCTTCAATACGGTCAAAGAGGGGGTGAACATTTATAAGGAAGTTTCGTCAGCGGTTCGCACCTTAAAATCGATTAAAGGTGTCATCGATAAAGAGTTTGAGTTGATCAAGCTGGCCTCTGAAACCGGGAGGAACATTTCAAAGCTGGACCTTTCCAATGAAACCTTTGATAAGGCATTGGACATTGTTTCGGACATCATTGAGGCCAACAACCAAAATATGGAATCGGTGGAAGCGCTTTTGACCAACGGGAAAATCAATGCGGACGACGGCGAACGGATTTTGATTTTACAGAATATCGAGGAACGGACGGACAAGAACATAGCCGCTCTGAAAACCTTGTATTCCAGATGTAAGAGCTCTCACGATAGACGTTCAATGTACAAAAAGGTCAGGGGGACCAACTAGCCTATGGATGAATCCTTTATCGGAATTAGCGACGTAGAACAGGTATATCGGGATTTCAAAACCAACGGTGTGCTTATTGGCGCATACATTTTTGTGTATGCCGTTGGTTTGTTCTTGGTGGTCCGGAACGTCTCGAAAGTCTATTACAAACAGTCGCGGGAGAACGTAAAGGATTATAAGAAGTTTTTTGACCTCTTGACCCCGCTTTTTCCATACATCGGCCTCATGCTTTTCTTTCCTGTAATCATCAGTGGTTTGGAATGGGGCCTTACCCAAATAGAACAGGGAATTTTGAACATCGTTGGTGTACAGCCCAATGTCAGTTATTGGGATTCCCTTTTGGAAGAGGACGAACGGATAACCGAGGGGGGCGTAATCAACAGCATTCTGGATTGGGATTGGGTAATCGGTTATTTCAGCGTAATAGCCATCAAGCCCATGGCGCTGCTCATTGACAATTATCTTTTCAGTATTGTCATTGCGGGGCGTTACGTCTGGCTTATTCTACTGGAGTTCCAGGCCCCATTTGCCATTATATCACTGATGAGCAAGGACACCGATGAAGTTTTTAGAAAGTGGATAAAGGAGATGTACAAATGTTACCTGTACATACCTGGTTTCATGATTGCCAATTTTTTCGCAGAGGGCATATTTCAGGCATTTTTTGACCAAGGCGACTACAATATGTTCGTAGTCCTTTTTCTGATCGGGGTCAAGATTTACCTATACCGCTTCGTAGCGATTAAAATAAACAATATGATATGATGGATACCGAAGAATTTGAAAAGCAGTACAACGGTTTTCAGAACGCCAAAAAACAGGGTGTTTCGCTTACCAAATGGTTTATGGTTTGCTGTGCCGTTATCGTTGTCGCCGTCCTTATTTGGGCGTTCTTTGTCCATGTTAGCACCGTCAACAAAATCATTGTAACGGACGAATCCGGAAAGCAATTAAATTCTGAAGTGGTCCAACGGGAAAAGATGTTGGAAACATTGGTTTTTAACCAATGCGAGGCCGCTGTTTATTATGTCAATTCATTTGACAGGTTAAATATTAAAGCGAACCAGGCACGAAGCCTTTTTTACATCAACAGCAGTGATGCGAAACGGATATTCGAGACCTATCAAAAAAATGGTGGCTATAACGATGCGCTCCAGCTTGGTTACACCTATGAGGCAGAGTTTGAACGGATTATACGGATGGATGTCGAAACCTTTCCGTATTCGGTTGAGTTTTCGGCTATATTGACCATCGATGAGCTGGATGAAATAAAACGGTTCAGGATTGTCGCCAGGGGCAACATCGATACGAGAACACCGAATTATCCTGAGAACAAAACAGGCTTCTTCTTTACCGATTACTCCCAAATTTATAAAAGGCTGGAAAATGAATAGATCAAAGGTTATTATCATAAGCATTGTAGGGCTCCTAAGCATTGGTGTCATTTTCCTGTTTGTGAATGCCGGCAGCGGTGAATCGGAATATGAGGGTTTTGAATCCTCTCCGGGATCACAGACTAATTCCGAGTTCACTTTTGAGGACATGATGGAATCCGAAGAGGGCAATCTTTTTGATGCCGACAATGAAATGATAGACCCCCACCGGACGAAGAAAAACAGCATTGAAAAAATGTTGGATGAGGGCGATTCCCTTTACGAAGATGAAAACGACCCGAAAGTGCTGGAGCTCCAGCGCCAAATCGAACTTTTGGAACGACAGAGAAAGGCCGAGCAAGTGGTATCGGGCAACGCAGGAACCCAAACCACTAAGCCGCTCACCAAAGCCGAAAAAGAGGGGAAATACAGGGAAGAATTACTGAAAGCCAGGGAAGAGCGTTTGGCAAGATCTCAGGACATTTCAACCCCATCCGCACAGGTCAATACCACGGCCTCGGTATCGGAACCGCCCCTATACTTCAAAGCCAGTATTTATCAAGACCAGTTCATACTCCCGGGCGATAGGGTTACATTGATTTTGGATGAACCCTTGACGTATAAAGGGAACACTTTTAAGAAGAACACCTTTTTATTCGCCAATGCCAATATAAGAGGTTCAAGAGTGCTCATGAGCCTGACCAACATCGACCATGTTCCGGTGATACTGATTGCCAAAGACGTGCGGGATGGAAACACGGGGATGTACAGCAAACGTGCCGGTGAATTGTTCAGGGAGTTCCAAGCGGAAGCAGAATCCCGAACACTCGAAGAAACGGCTGGAGAGGTTACGGCCAGAGCGAACATTCCTCTAGGTACATCCGCTATTAGGGCTTTTTCCCAATTCTTCAGAAAAAAGAAATACAAGGAGAAAGACAAAATTTTATTAGTCAATAATCACGAAGTTATCCTAACAACCCCCGACAGATGAAAATATTAACCCCACTATTTATTTCCTTCATGTCGTTTGTGGGATTCTCCCAGAACGATACCATTCAAGTTTCCAAAAACGATAAAGTCGTTGTGGTCTTTCCAGACAATATATCCGAGGCCTTTATTGGGGACGAGCTTAAATTCTTCATGGATTTCAAACGTGATGAAGGAAGCTCATTCGCCCAACGCATCCTGAAGCTCTATTACAATGAAAGGGCAACAGATAAAAAGGATTATACCAGTCTAACGGCCATAACCGATAATGGAAATTCCTATGAATTTACCTTGGAGCTATCGGCAAAACCAAAAAAGCCTGCCTGGTACATATCACCCGACCAAGCCGTTACCAACATTTTAGGGAAAACCATCGATAAAGGCTATCAACAGGTAGGCACCAACGGCAATTATGATGAAACGGTTGGACCAGTGGCCACAGAACCGGTTGCAACCAAAACCGTCGTATTGGAAGAAACGGAACCAGAGGCGGAACAGGGCGATGAAACCGCACAGCCCACGGCGGAACTTTATAAATCCGACCCCAAAGAGTATTACAGGTTACGGTGTTATTACATGCAATTCGATAAGGCCAGAATACCACGATTCTTTGCAAGAAACGATGATATTTTTCTATGGCTGAAAGGGGTGTATTACAATCAAAACGAACTGTATCTGCAATTTAGGTTGGAGAACAAGGAAGGGGTAGATCTGGATATCAATTTTGTAAAGTTCAGCACGGCAACGGCCTATAAGGGTAGCAGTAGTAATCAAAAGACCGAGCTCACCGATGATGAAGTGCTTTTGGAATACAAAATCCCCAAGAGGGTCGAAGGGAACACCGAAAACCATTTTGTGGTGGTCCTAAAGAAAATGACGCTTGATCGCAACAAAGTCCTAGTGGTCGATTTGGACGAAAGCAACGGGAACAGGGATTTATCCCTAGAGATCGATCACGGTTTATTGAACAACCCCAAAAGATTCTAAGTATATGAAAAGAAAAGCCCCACCATTTTTAATTATTATGTGCCTTTTATGCACCGCTTCGATATTTGCCCAACGCAGGGGCAACCTGGCATCTTCAGTAGGTGTTAGTGGTGGATATGTGGAAGATGGGTTCGCCGCAATGGGAACCTTCAATTTCCACCCCAACCGATTCAAATATTTCCAGATAAGCGTTTTGGCCGCTTTTGCCGAGGATAGGGGAACCCAAGATATTCCCTACAACGTATTCACCATACAGCCAGGGCTAATGTACCGATTGTATATTTCCCGAATAAAAACCTTTAGCGTCCATGCTGGAGGGGGAGGGCTGTTCGGTTACGAGGTCATCAACAACGGAAGCAATGAACTGCCCAACGGGGCCATTATCGATGGAAGAAGCCAATTTATTTACGGTGCCTGGATAGGCGCAGAGGCGGAACTTGCATTGGGAGACGATTTTTCACTATTGATAAAAGCAAATGAATATTACCATGTCAACTCGGATGTAGGGAATTTTTATCCCTACGCAGGCGTAGGAATACGCTACTTTTTATTTTAAGAACTAAAGGAACACTGTTATGAAAACCATCACCCCACTACGCATAGTGTTTTCAAGCGTACTATGCGTTATTTTAATCCTAGCTTGTAGTAAGGACTTTGACCGTATCGTCCAAGATTCCTTTGATTTTACATTTACCGCAGACAACGAAAAGGAAGGCTTTGTTTTTGAAGCATCCAAAACGGATTTTTCCCTAGAGCCTGAAAAGGTCGTTACTTCCGTTGAATACTTTATGCAATACAGCGTAGAGAACGGAAAGGGCTATTATATGACCCCCGAGAACGATACCATTAGGGAAACCGATACCATTTTCGTGCAAGACTTCGATTTTTCATTTAACTACATGGCCATCGATACCGGCATGCACAAAGTAAAACTACGTGCATGGGATTCCAACAGCCTAGAAAAAGAACTGGAGCTATTCTATGATACGAAGTATGCCATCTTCAGCTTCCTTTTGAACAAGGGTACAGAGGAATTTATCATAAACACCCCGAACCCCGTAAACGTTACTTTGTTACGGGATAAGGACACGGGCAACCCAGATAATGAAAGTGCCGAGGAATTTGAAGTAACCTACCAACTGGAGGACGGCACGGGCAAATTGTATTTGGGCGATACCGCCTATGAAGCCGGGGAACCGTTTACGTTGCCAAAAGGGGTAAGCGAATTTGGGTATCAGCCCGAAACCTTGGGAGAACACAAATTGACGATGACGGCAACCGCTCCGGACGGTGCAAAAATCACCAACGAATTATTATTGACCGTAGGCAACCTAAATTTTACCTTTAGGTCAACAGCTTCATCTTCACAGGTTGAACTGAATACAAACCTTGCCGTCAATATCGACCTTCAGACCCAGGACGAGGAATCCGATGTTACCTACGAGATAAGCCACGCCTTTTCTTCAGATAGCCAAGGAGCTGGAACCGTCCGCGACCAAAACGGCGGTGTGATGGATCCAGGCACTTTTAGAAACATCAATCCGGGCAATTATAATTTCACCTTTCAGGATGACGAGCTTGGCCAACGCAAGATTTACTTTGATGTAAGGGATTCAAACGGCCAAACAAAGAGGGACAGTGTCGAAATCGAGGTCGCCAATATTCCCTTTACCTTTTCAGGTAATTCGGAGAGCAACCAGGTATTCGTGAACCAGCGAACCCAATTAAATTTCAACATCAAATCCAATGGGAACACCTCTAATATTGATTATTTCCTGACCTTCAATGTAACCGAAGGGAACGGAAAGGTTACTGGGGTTAACGGCAATACCATCCAGAACAATACCGATTATGGCGTGGACCTTGGAAACTTCTCTTTGTTCTATACGCCCGAAAGCTTGGGAGCGCATAAAATCAGTTTTATGGTAACGGACAATTTCGGCCAGGAAGTGGGGCCCGTGGAAATCGACTTGACCGCCCGCCAATTGGAATTGGAGTTTACCGCATCGGCCAACGATAGCGAAGTGTTGGTTGGCCAGCGTGGAACCATTTCATTAAGCCTAATCGAGAAAGGAGATTTTGACGGAGTTTCCTATGAGTTGAATTACTTTATTACCGGTGGACCTGCCCAATTGTACAATGGTAATTCCGCCATTACACCAAGCCAGTATTTTACCGTCAATCCAGGGAGCTTTTCGTATGACTTTATCGGCGACCAAGCAGGAACCTATGAAATTACTTTCCTGTTAAGGGATAGCAATGGCCAGATATTGGAAGAAAAGGTTACAGTGGTCGTTGGCAACAACGATTTTACCGTTACTATGACCCCATCCAAGCCCACGGAGTTTTCAAACATTCCCGTAAACATCATCGTCAATATCGATGAAGTTCCGGACGGAGCAAATGACACCTATCAGGCGTTTTACTCTTCGAGCAACAACGGAAAAATGACCGTTAACGGTGTGGATTATGGACCAGGGGAAACCTTCCCATTGAGTGCCGGCAATTCCAACATTACCTATACAGGGGAAGAGCCTGGCCAGCACAATATCGTATTGAGTGTTGAATCAGGTTCCGATGTTACCAGAACCGCCAACACCACCATCAATTACGATCAGGTCGATTTTTCATTTACGGGAGGGGCGCAAAAAACCGAAATTTCGGTAGGCGAGACGACCGCACTCAATTTCAATATTACCGAGAGTGTTGGATCCAGCAATTACCGTATGCGATTTACCATGAACGGGAACGCCATCATAAAGGATGCCAGTGGAACCGTGGTAAGTCCTGGTAATATCTATGACGTGCCGAAAGGAAACTTTAACTGGAGTTTGGAAGGAACCGACGATGGTTCTATCAGTATAACGTTCACGGCCCAAAATGATACAGGCCTAGAGAAACAGGTCACTATTTCGATAACCGCCAATGCCAAAGATTACAACTTCACCGCATCGGCTTCGGAATCGTCCGCATTTACCAATGAAGTAATATCGGCCAATTTCAACATTTCTGAAATTGGTATCGGGGGCGACACCTACGAAATGTACTTCTCTTCAGGAAGCAATAACGGTAGCTTCGAGTTTGATGGCCAAACCTACTCCGCAGGGGAAACGTTTGCCGTTCCAGTTGGCGCATTTTCAGGAACGTATACGGGAATTTCGGAAGGGAACCATAACGTAACCTTTACGGTACGGTCATCTTCGGACGTTACCAAAACGGCCAGCTTCAATATCGATTTTGATATTTACGAGGAACCGTTTACCCTAAACATCAGCCAGTCAGCGCAAGACAAGTATATCAATATTCCTTTTGACTTGACGGCCCTTACCAATGCACCGGGCGGGCACGACCCATCAGTAACCTATACAATGGTGTTCACCTTTTCAGGTGCCAGTGTTGGAACCATGCGCTATAAAGGCATAACCTATTCTGAAGGGGAAGTAATCCCGATTGATTACGGCAGCGCACCCATGCAGTTTACGCCGGAAACGGATGAGAGTTTCAACATCAATATCCGTGTAGAAAACTCCACAGGTCAATCCCAGACCACTAGCGAATCCATTGAAATGTTCAAACGGCCTAAAGTAACGGCCAAAGGGGAGAAGCATAATGTGAGTTGTGGTGGCCTGAACGGTTGCGACTACCAAGTTAGGATCTATACGTGTTTCGCCGCAAATTGTTCCGAGGCCTACAACGGGGCAACATTGGAACAGGTCGAAATCCGCATCTTTAATCGTAGTACCAATAGATGGGACAATGAAGTTTTCAACTACAACAATGCCCAGGGAACCGGTGTTGATAGATATTTCTTAATGGAGGAAGAACCAAGAGAGAGCAGATTGAAATATTTAGATCAAGACTACGAGGTACGTGTTAGGGATAGCAACGGCCAGTGGAGCGATTGGACTTCAGGAACAGTTGTAAGAGTATAAACAATAGGGGGCCAAGCGCCCCCTTTTTAACTCCTTTTAAATGTATAGGTTATGACAACATCTTGGTCGTCCAAAAAATCATCCTGCTCAACTACGAGACGGTTTTGTGAAAACTCGATAATAGTCATATCGTTCCTGTTATCAAAGCGAAGGATTTCATTATTGATGAGCTCATATCTATCAGATTCCACAGTGCTAAAAGCGTCCACTTCGCCACAACTTAAACCATTTTCGTTGATAGAATACGCATCTTTTTCACCTTCCCCACGATCAGCAAAAAAGGTAAGATTGTCTTTTAGGCATTGGCGGATTTCGTTGGTGTTGAACAAATCAACGTTTACCGTTCCATCACCATTGATATCCACAGCCGTATTGGACCTGATGGCCTCATATTCCCATTGGCCAAAAAGGGCTTCTTCCCTATTGTCTAGGCTTACATTGTCATCATCATTATCACAGGATAATAGGATGGCAAGCATTCCAAATGTCAGTAAGTATTTTCTCATAACGTAAGATTTGTGTTCGGTAGTTAAAGATACAAAAATGCCCCTATGAATATCCCGCATCCCTTACCCCTACTCTATTTACATACGATTATCCCCACAATAAGGATGCCGAAGACATCAGTTCCGGTACTTTTTTTGTGGTTGCTTTTTTTGACCTTTTCTCCCCTTGGGAACGACCTTTTTGCACAGACCGGCTCATCAAAAAAACTTTCTAAAACCGTCGATATTTTTTTACATAAATCTGCCTCTGCAGAGGATGTAAAAAAATTAATGGAAATCCTTGGGGATGACGTGCAAAAGTTCAGTTCAAAATTCAAGTACGTGCCCTCCATCAACCCCTTGAACCCAAAAAAATTGAAACGTTTCTCCAGTAAGTTCGGAAATCGCTTTCACCCTATCGACAAGAAGAACAAGCCCCATTTTGGCCTTGATATTTCTGCCAAGGCGGGAACACCAATTCATGCCGCTGCTTCAGGAACCATAAAGAGTATAAAGGTATCCAAAACCGGTTACGGAAACCAGGTGGTTATTGAGCATGATTATGGCTTTAAGACGCGTTACGCCCATATGTACCTTTTCATCGTGAAAGAGGGCCAAACCGTAAAGAAGGGAGAAATCATCGGTTTTGTGGGAAGCACGGGAAAAAGTACCGCAGACCACATCCATTTCGAGGTATGGAAGAACGGCGATAGAATCAACCCTTATCCTTTTTGTTTGCTTGACCTCTAAATATTTTTTGGATAAGTCTTTTTGCGTATTCAATTTCACCCTAGCTTTATAGGTCCAAAATTTGGACTATAATTGAACTGGTACGCACTTATCGATTGCAACAACTTTTACGCATCTTCAGAGCGGGTCTTTGACCCTTCCCTGAACGGTAAGCCCGTAGTGGTGCTTTCAAACAATGACGGCTGTTGTATCGCTAGGAGCAACGAAGCAAAGGCCCTGGGCATTCCCATGGGCGCACCCTACTTTGAGTACAAATCCTTTTTTACCAAACACAACGTAGTTGTCAAATCGTCCAATTATGCACTCTATGCCGACATGAGCTCCAGGGTGATGAACATACTTTCTAGATACTGTCCGGAGGTGGAAGTTTACAGTATCGATGAAGCATTTCTTTTGTTCCGGGGCTTCGAACATTTCAATCTGGAGAACTATGCCAGGGAAATTAAAACCTTTGTCCATCGTGCGACAGGCATTCCCGTATCGATAGGAATTGCCCCAAGCAAGGCCTTAGCAAAAGTCGCCAATAGGATTTCAAAAAAGTTCCCCGATAGAACGGGCGGGGTGTATCTGATGGACACCGATACCAAGAGAACAAAAGCCCTAAAGTGGCTGAAAATCGGTGATGTTTGGGGGATTGGGAGCCGCTATGCAAAAATATTGCAATTGCAGAACGTTCGTACCGCACTTGATTTTATCGAACTACCCGACGACTTTGTAAGGGATAGCATGACCGTAGTTGGCCTACGGCTCAAACATGACCTGATGGGGAAACCCTCAATCCAAATGGAAGAAGTCCAAAATAAAAAAGGAATTGCCTGTACACGTTCTTTCCATAAGGATTATACCGAGTTTTCCGAATTGCACGAACGCATTGCCACCTTTGCATCCGTTTGCGGTAGAAAATTGAGAAGACAAGGCTCCGATTGCAATTTGGTTCAGGTATTCGTTCGGACAAACCCATTTAAGGAGCATTTGCCACAGTATGGCCGCTCCGTTTGCATCAAGCTCACCTACCCGACGAATTCCACCATGGAATTGACCAAACACGCCGTAAGAGGTCTTAAAATGATTTTCAAAAAAGGATACCACTACAAAAAAGCGGGCATTATGGTCATGGCGCTAACCCCTTCGGCATCGAAGCAATTGAACGTTTTCCAAAACTCCGACCCCAGACATTTGCCCCTCATGAAAGCCATTGACCGAATCAATTTGCTTTCCGGTTTCAATGTTGTTAAATTGGGTAGCCAAGATTTGAAGCGGGAATGGAAGATGAACCGCAACCAATTATCCCCTAGATACACCAGTAAGTTTGACGATATAATTACAGTAAATGCACATTACCCAAAAGAAGAAACAGAAGCTTGAAATATTGATGCCCGGTAAAAGCATGGCCATCGAAGTGCCTTATTTCGACGGGGGCATTTCATGCGGTTTCCCCTCACCCGCTGATGATTTCAAAGAAGATCGTATTTCGTTGGATAGAGAGCTTATCCACGACCCCGATGCCACCTTTTTCGCCCGTGTGAACGGAGATTCCATGCAGGGGGCGGGCATGGACGATGGCGACCTTTTGGTCATTGACCGCAGCATCGAGGCATACGATGGCAGTATAGCCGTCTGCTTCGTGGATGGGGAGTTTACGGTAAAACGTATCAAAAAGGAAGATGATAAAATTTACTTGATGCCCGAAAACCCAAAATACAAACCCATTGAAATCAGTGGAGATATCACCCTTAATATTTGGGGCGTAGTAACCAACATTGTTAAACGAGTCCATAAAAAAAAATAAACCCAACCAAACATGAAATTTTTAAGAAAACCGCTTGAATATAATAAGCTAGCTCAGGCTTTCAACGGGCAATATCAGATGCTTCAAAACCTTTTATCCAATCCAAATGCAGAAGACTTTGAAAACGACCTGTTAACGCTAGCATACATCGGACGAAGAGAAATACTTAATAGGATGGAAGAGTATAACTGGAAAATGAACGGAAGGATAGTAGTTCCGATGATGCCAGGGAACCAAAAAACGCTCGCAGATGCTTATCAGAACACTATCGGACGCCTATTGTCTTTTAGTGAGGAAAAAGGTTATTATTCGGAGGTTAAGGACATCTTGGACGGCGGAGAGTTATACAGGGAATTTGACCAAAACATTCCTGAACACTTAAAGAAAATGCTTTAACTTCATTTTTCATCAAAATCAATAAAAATGTGTTTCCATGCGCGAATAGTCCGAACAGCAGAACAACTTGAAATCGATTTTGGGGTGACCCGTTCGGAACCGGCCAAAGAGGAAGGCCGTGAATTCATTTACCATCATTCCAACGGATATTCCCACGATTTTTTTTGGGTGATACCCCAGCAAAGGAGTACACACATGACCCCTATGATGTGGGGTCTTTTGCCATATAATAAGCCAGGGGAAGATTATGAGGCATATTATAAAAAAGCCATTCCTTGGGGAGCCGGTCTCAATGCACAGGCCGAAAAACTATTTGATTTTTGGCAGTACAAACACAGTGCATTGACAAAAAGGTGCGTTATACCGCTTTCAGGATTCTATGAACCCCATACGTGCGAAAAGCCAAAGAATTTCAAAGTGCCCTATTACTTCGAGCAAAAGGATTCCCCTATCATTAGTTTGGCAGGGATTTATAGCATTACTCCAGATAAGTATGTAACCTTTTCAATTTTGACTAAGGAAGCTCCGGAAGGATCCAAGTACGCTATAATCCACAACAAGAAAAATCGTGATGGCGAAAACCGCCAAGTGGTTCCATTGGCTAAAAATCAAATTGAAGAATGGCTATCCGATGACCTTGGGGAAGACGATATTTTTGAAATCATCAACAATGATTTGCCCCAGGATCAAATCAATGCTTATTCCGTAAGTAAGGATGTGTTTTCAAGTACCGTCAATTCTGATTACCCCGAGATTATTGATAAAGTTGAATATCCACAAGTTCAAATCCCTTATTGAATATGGATATAAAGACCTTTTTAGGCATGCAGACCTATGACCAATTCGAAGAATTTTGGGAGCACTGCAACTTTTTGGAACATCATGTAGACTATACGGGGGTTAAGTACCATTTGTACCGGTTGCACGGTTTTTACGCAGAACTCACTTCAGACATGACGGGCAAGCTCGACCCTCACATACACGCATTCATTGACGGCCCCAGATTGGACAAATACCGTCAGAGCGACATTGATTACATCAATGATGTTTTAAACCTCAAGGATTCAGAATAGTAAGGCATTACTGAATTTCACCTTTCTTTTTCTTTTCCCAGAGATAAGCACGGATTTCTTCGTAACAGGCCTGTTGAGCCACCTTATCGCTGGAGAAACCTTGAATCAGGGACAGGCTAAAAGCATGGTTTGTAGAAAACTCATCGATATCCCCTATCCCCACTTTCGAATACTCGCTATCCACCAATCCTAAATCTAGGGTGTAAGGTTTTGATTCGTCAATATCATGCATAACATGATTAACTTTTTGGAGCATTTTATCAAGCCCCTTCGTAAGGTTCGAGAGATAGCCGAAACGTTTTCCGTCGCTCTTTTCTCCCGTTTCCTCTAAACGTAATTTGTCAAAATCCATTTTCTGCGGTTTTATTAGGTTCTAATTGTTTTGTCCTTCCTGTCTTATCGTTAAAAAATAGGTTCCAAGCTAACAGGACGCTTAGACCAATTGTTATATAAAATTTAATGTCCGGAGCGCCGAAGGGGGTTTCTTGCATGTCCAGAATAAAGAGAATCAAAGAAAAGAAACTGATGATTACAGGCACCAATAAGAAAGGCCTAATCCCCTTTCGATTGTGATTGTAATAAATAAATGAGCCGAGCCAGCCTAAATGCGCATAAAAATGGAGCAGAAAGAAATACACTGCTGCACGATAGCTTCCAAACCCGAGTACTTTTCCATTTGCATCCCTCAGTGCGTTCTCCACTCCGATTTTCGGAACCCACCACCTTAGTTCAGCGGTCGCCTTTTCTGTTATGATGTCATGAAAAAATGGCATTACGGTTACTGAAATGATGAAGAGCCATTTTATACTTGTTACAGGATTGAACCGCTTTTCCTTTAGTTGGGAAAAGAACAGTACAGCCGATAGAATGAGCGTCAGCCCAACCTTCACTTCCCAGCTATTGGCCAATGTGCTTCTCCATCCCCCTAGAATCATGACGATTTGATAGAATCCCAAAGAAACGGGAACAAGCAGGGCCTTATGATAAAATTTATTCTTTGATGCCAAGTACCACGCCAACCAGCCCAAGGTCGTAAAAAGGAACATCAAAAAGGTGTACAGAAACATACGATACCCCGAAAATCCCAATACCTTTGTTTCCGCATCGGGCATAAACCGGTTTAGACCGAAAAGATGCGCCCATTCGGCACCCTCTTCGGTCTTCACCGTAAGTACTTCATTAAGATAGGGCAGTGATGAAACAAAAATGAGTGCCACTACTACCCAAAGGGAATCATGTGTCCTCGTTCTTAACTTCGTCCCTATCGATTGCTTGTTCCTCTGTTGCATTGATTAAGGCATCTTCTTCAGCGATGTCGCTTTTACTACAAGAAGTTGATACGGCAAAAGTGAATAATACGGCTAGGGCAAAAATTGCTTTTTGTACTTTCATAACTAAATAAATTTTAGGGTTAATAACTACCCAAATTTACCTAGCCGTTTTGCTTTTTTGACCTTACATCAGCTTTACTTCTACAACTTCTATTAACATTATTTAACGTAGATTCTTACTTTTATATAACTTCAAATCTGTCACTAAAGTACAACAAAGGACACTCAAAGAGTGTCCTTTGAATCCAGATTTTAGTATACTGTCCGATTCTGCTGGTAAACTACATGATTTTAAAGGGATTCGTAATCGACAACGATAAAATCCCTCGGTTCGTCTATTTCGATGCAATTTGCGCGGTCTTCTCCTACATTTAAAATAATTTCAAAGTTTTTCATCTTGTGGGTTTTTGGGATTTGAACCGATAAAAGAGGGCTGGCCGCAATGGGCAATGAACCCATGAAATTGACATTTGGGGCCAACGCCCTAGATTTGGTGAACAGCCCCGACCCTAAAAGATGCTTTGGACATGATAAATGGAGTACAAAAGAGAATATCGGGAAATCGGGTTTCGGGTGATTTTTTCAAAGCATCCGATTACGAACATACTTGCTTTCGCCGCCCAGCCTTATGAGCAGATGTTGGACACGGAACTCAATAGCAAACCAGAGGTCTTTTTGGTAAGGGGCAGGATCGGAACGGGAGAAAAGCTGGAGGTGGGATTTAAGGATTTTACCTTTGAAATGACCATTGATTTCCACAAGCGTTTGGGAGAGCTGTACGAGGTCGTAAAAAAGGAGTACCGAAATACCGTTGTGAAAAAGATTTAGGGCATCCTAGCGGGCTATCCCTACAATCATTTCTGAGCCGTTCTAAGCGGTTTTAAGCCTTGCGGTAGCTTCATGGTCGCTTCCTCATGCAAAACACGCTAGGAACCCCATAAAATGGATTTACGCTCCATCCCTGATGCACCCCGAATACGGGAAGAAAGGTCAAACAAGCATTCCGCAAGAATCCTATCCGAGTAGCACTTCCCATGTTCCTGCGGGAGTTGGCACTTTCTCCGTCTCTCGGACACTCCGAGCGTACCAGATCCGGTACGCATTCGGAAGTCCTACCGCCTCCAAAAGCACCAACACCCTCGGAACCGTGCACAAGAGCATGACGTTTCTCCGTTCCCCCACCGTGGGACCACTCCCCCCATCGCCCCGTCCTAAAGGTCGTGGATCCTCACGGGAGAACTCCAAAAGTGATGCACTTGCCTTGCCCCTGCCCTATCCTTCGGGCCATTGAGGGCACTCCCCATTTTTCCACAAGCAAAGGGACGACCACAGAACCACACACCATTTCGTGCCTCATGGCTTTGTGGACCTTGTGGCCGTGTAAGGGCCGATGAGAAAAATGAGTAGTAACCCTTACACAAAAATTATGGCTAAAAACAGACTGCCCGAGGAACTGAAAAAGTTCGGCAACATCTTCGATTCGCTTTCACGTAGGTACGGCACGTATTACATCTTTCAGGATTTTTTGGACCTTTCCATCAATGCCTGGTCGTTCGATTACAAAATCGACCTTGTGGCCATCCGAAAGAAGTACAGCGAGAAGGAACGGCAATTGTTCGGCCAGCTCATCCATGAGACCATACACATCTTGGACAGGATGATAGTGTCGGACAATGATTTTTACGATGTCTTCGGAACCTTTTACGAGGCCAACAGCCTTACCAACAAACATTTTGCCCAGTTCTTCACCCCGCTTCACGTATGCCAGCTCATGGCGCAGCTTACCCTTGACAAAAAAGCCCAAAACTTCAACGACCCCTGTTCTGGTTCGGCCCGATTTTCGTTGGCCAGCAACAGCGTCAAACCTGGCATGTTCCACAGCCTTATCGACATTGACTTTACGTGCGCACGGATGAGCGCCCTTAACCTGATGTACCACGGCATCCACGGCATCGTAATTTGCGATAATGGCCTCATTGCAGGTAAGAGCTTCAGGGGAGCATTTATCGTGAACCGATGGCTTACACTTCAGGGCGTACCCCAAATAGAGTACGTGGACAACGTAAACCATGCCTATGATTACATAAGGGTGAAATTGGGCCTTCCAGAACACAAGAAAGTTCCAGCGCAATCTTCAGGGGAAACCAAAAGCCCAATTCAGGAGGTGGCGGACATCATCGTGGATTCAAAAACCAACCAAATCAGCCTGTTTTGATCGGGCATAAAAAAAAGCCCCATTATGGGGCTTGTGGCCATTATTCAATACTCCCGCTCAACGGGGTAAAGGTTCACCCAGACTTCCCCTTTTTCATTGGGAAGTGGTAGGGCGTTCAACTTTAGGGAAAGGTGGCCATTCTCTTTCTCGATGACTACCCCTAGGTTTAGATAGTTGTACTTTTTCTCGCCTGCTTCATTTTTAAAGCTCCCGATGGTCTGTGCTACATTGTACTTTACTTTGGACATAACGCTAAATTTTTGATTAAACATTAATTACATGCCAGAGAGGACAAGGACACAGGGGGCAATTGGCCCCATATGGGAAGCTTGCGACCGAAGCCAAAATTTTCCCGACAGGCCGAAAATTTTTGTCATATGGTAGTGCCGTTTTGCACCGTCCAGACCTTTGCATAGGAATTATGTTGACGTATCAAAAAGGATGTTATGGTAAGTGGCAATGTAGTGCCATCTAGGGCTAGATGGAGCAGGAGATTTACAACTAACGGTATTCAAGGACGAGTATTCCTTTCCACCTTGGGAACGTGTCCAAATCGGAAGTCGGGCACCCTTATCCATTTGCACAAAGTGTTGTCATTGTCATGCCTTTTGCGAAAAAGCAAAAGCCCCGCCAATGATCAATTCTTGCCGTACAGGGCAAGAACTTCATGGGGGCGCCCTCCAGATAATTGCAGTTGGGTTCCTTTTCCCTCGGCGAAGCCTCTCCCATCGACGGCAAAGATAGCCCGTGCAAAATGAGCTGGCCGGCAATGCTTTTCCGGAGAATCGGGTTTCCCACTTTCAGGGGAACCCTCCCGATTTTCCGATACGGTCGCAAGCTCCCAAAAGCCTTTTGGCCACTCGCACGGTCAGTTGGTTTGGCATCGACGGGGGCGATGACTCCACCTCGGGGAACCCCAACATCTTTAAGGGCTCTGATATATCATAAATATCTATAAAACAGTTATTTGCGAAAAAAAAAGAAAATATGAAAACAATGTAAACAATGCTTGCATTTATTACATTTATTGCGTATATTGTATAGGTATTAAAATAAGTATTAATCCTTTAAAACCTTAACAGTTATGAGTATCAAAAATCAAGTAACGTTAATCGGGAATCTTGGCAAAGACCCCGAAATCATGACCTTTGAAAGTGGCAGTAAAAATGCGAAGTTTTCATTGGCTACAAATGAAACCTACACCAATAACAACGGTGAGGCGATTACACAGACCGAATGGCACAACATTGTCGTTTGGGGCAAGCGTGTGAACGTGGTAGAGAACTATCTCCAAAAGGGAAGCGAAGTTTGTGTAACTGGCAAATTGACCCACAGAACCTACGATGACAAAGAGGGCATCAAAAGAAGCATTACCGAAGTCAAAGCGGATGAAATCGTGATGTTCGGCGGTAGGAAGTCAGCAACCAATGGTGATGCATCCACCAATCAAACCACGGAAGAAGAATAGGATTGATGCAGTAAAAAGGGCGAAGCCTTTCAACTCTTTCGCCCTTTTTTAAATCATAACCTTAACAGTTATAATCATGAGAGACAAAAATAGTCAAAATAGCCGTGGGCTTTCCTTTGACAAGAAAAAGGATTCCTACACCACCATACTCCCAACAGATGTTATAGTGGAGCGAACCAAGGCCAACGGGGTCGAGCAAATCCACGTTATCGATGCCCAGGTCATTGAGCCACCGAAAAGACCTTCCTTTTTTATTTCCGAAACCCTTGTAAAAGCACGTAAGAGACTATGGAAACTACTTTAAGCCCACAAGAGATACGTGAGAACTTGGCACAGTTCCACGGTACGGAGAATTTTTATAAGCATCCATTGTGCAACGTCATCTGGACGGATGGCGCCCAATACGTCATTGATTCGTGCAACGCCCATTGGTTGGTTTCCGATGTGAGCATCCAATGTGATGCGCTAAAGGACAAATCGGAATTTATCAAAGTCCAGTTGTCATGCGAAAATGAGAAAGGCACTTTGGAATACACGAACGGCAACGGAAAGCTATTGCACGTACACGAATATCGGTACACCGATTTCCCTTTGGACGTGATTGCTTTTTATTATACGAACGGAACCCTTTTGCTCCCTAGCGAGTACTAACCCTAAAGCATTAAGATATGAAACTAGCGGAGATACACCAGTTAATGGGAAAGACCAATTTCAGCAAGGATGAGAAAAAAACTATCTTTGCCTTAATCGACTATAAAGTAGAAAATGATATGGACAAGGTAATCAACAGAATGGAACGGGTCGAGGAACGTATGGAGAATACGTTAAAGACCTTTATTTGGGTCATAGGAATAGCTACAACGGTTATTTCGGTTTTATTGGGCATCATTGCCCTGAAAGGATAGAAAGTCTCCCCCAAGCAATATATAAGCCTCTTTTACAGGGGCTTTTTTTGTGCCGTCCGGATACTGTCATGGTTTTTGCGGAAAAGGCAAAAACACACGCCAGATCCGGGGGAGAAATCGGAAGTCCTGCCCCCTACCCTCTTGCACTTTCCGTGTCGCCTTTGTCATGCCTTTTGCAGAAAAGCAAAAGCCCCGCCAAAGGCGACCCTTGCCCTCTACGGCAAGGACTTCGAGGGGTGGCACTCCACATTAATTGTCAAGGCTCCAGTTCCCTCGGCGGGGCCCCCTTCTATCGACGGCAAATATAGGCCGTGCCCCATGGACTGGCCGGCAATGCTTTTCCGGAGAATCGGGTTTCCCACTTTCAGGGGAACCCTCCCGATTTTCCGATACGGTCGCAAGCTCCCAAAAGCCTTTAGGCCACTCGGCACGGCCAGACCCATCGGCATCGACGGAGGGGCTAACCCCACCTCGGGGGAGCCTTGTCTTTAAAGGGGTCTAATCGGTTTTTCGCTCCGCTTCAAACCCTGTATTTCAATGCAACATCCGTAATCAATAATTGCAATAAAAACAATGTAAACAAAGCAAACAATGCTTGCATTTATTGTATTTATTTCGTATATTGAAGTAAATAAAAACAAAGACGATTATGGAAAATCAAACAGTTCAATCATTGAAAATCGGGTCGATAAAACCCGACCCCGGACAGCCGAGGAAATCCTTTAGGGTGCAGGACATCAGCGAACTTGCCGACAGTATTGCAAAGGTAGGTCTGTTACAGCCCATCACGGTCAGACCGTCAGGAAAGAAATTTATCATCGTTATGGGCGAACGTAGGTACAGGGCATGCAAAATGCTCAACTGGAAATCCATACCCTGTATGATCAGGGAATTGGATGAAGATGCCATTTTGGAAGTACAGATCATCGAGAACCTTCAGCGCAAGGATGTTGAACCCGTAGAGGAAGCGGAAGCCATTGCTATGCTCAAAACCAAGTTTACCCCCGAGGAAATTGCAAACCGTATCGGGCGCAACAAGAAATTCGTTTACGCCCGTATCAAACTTTCTGAACTTATCGAGGGGTTCAAAACCTTTGTGCGGAGCAAGGAAATGACCATTTCACAAGCCGTAACCGTGGCTTCGTTCCCCGCAGAGGAACAGCATTTGATCTTAGAGGGAATGGGCAAGGAATTTAAGGAAAGGTATGTACAGAACGCCTGTAACCGCCAAGCCTTTGATTTGGCGAAAGCACCCTTTAAAACAGACGATGCAAACTTGGTAGCCAAGGTAGGGGCGTGTACCCTTTGTCCATTCAATTCCATCAACCAAGGAAGTCTCTTTGGGGATGGCAAACAAATCTGTACCAAGTCCAGTTGCTATGCCACCAAAAAGACCAAGACCCTTTTGAACCTTATCGATGAAGTAAAAAAGGATGGTCGTTTGCTGATACCCAAATTCAGAAGCTATAACTCGGATTCACAGGACAACCAGTTAATCCTTTCCATTATGGAAGAAAACGGCTTGGAAATCCATCTCTTGGATGATATGGACATCTTAACGGAACCCGTAAAGCCCACAGCGGAATCCATCAGAAACGAATACCATTGGCAGGATTGGACCGATGAAGAAGTGAACGAGGAACTGGAAGAGCGTATGGAAAGCTACAACGAGGAAGTTGAAGCCTATGCCAACGCTCCTGAAATTGGGTATTCAAAGGGGGTTATTGTTGACCCCAATACCTATGTTACCCAAGAAGCATTGATGAAGGCCGAAGAAGAAACTATCCCCGAAGTTCACGCTTTGCCCATCGACAAAAAGAAGATGGACGATTGCACCCCCACGGAGAAAATCCAAAAGATGAACACTAGGGAAGTCCGAAAAAAAGAGTTGGAGAACAATAAGCAGTTTCAGGACGTGATCAAGATGGTTCGAGAATCGGAGTACCATAATACCAAGAAAACATTGAGTACGGATGAAATGGTGGCATTTTGTTTCACTCTTTTTGAGAACCATTTAAGTTGGTATAGCCAAAGGGATTTCTTTAAAGGCTTCCTGGGCAATACCGAAAAGAAGAGTAGGGCAGAAGTGGTCGAGCAGTTTAGGAAGAACTTTAAGAAAGAATACTTTCATAAGCTGATTCGCTTTGTGATGGCCAGACAAGTTCACTTTGGGGAATTGAACCATACCAACAACCACGTTAACATTGCATTCTATACCGCAGTACGACCGTATTTGAAAAAGGACATCGAGGCCATTGAAGCCGAATACGAGGAAAAGAGAATCAAACGTGAAAAGCGTTTGCAGGAGCGAATCGCAAAACTTGAAAGAGAGAACGAATTGCTCAAAAGCGCATAGGTCGTTTTTGTTAAGGTTGGAAGTCCGCAGGTCTTTGATTTGCGGGCTTTTTTGTTGCATGAGAAAAGGGCGGCTTATGGATGGCCGCCCTTTCATAAAAACAAAGACTGGTTTAAAACAGCCTGTTCAAATGTAGGGGTAAAAATCTACCTTTAAAAAAATAAATGCAATCATTGTGTACTTTGTTTGCTTTGCAAACATAAGTTGCATAAATTGCATTATAAATAGTTATTGTGAAAGTAATATCGGTTATCAATAAAAAGGGCGGGTGCACCAAAACGACAACCTGTATCCATATGGCAGCATACTTGGCCAAGAGGGGCAAAAAGGTTTTGCTGATTGATTTTGAGGCGCAGCGTAATCTTTCCATTGGCTATGGAATACCCGATGATTATCCCTATACGGTTTTTGACATGCTCAAAGGGAAACCCGGCCTTCGTCTAAAGAACAAAAAATCGAATCTTTATATTCTTGCCGGTTCGGACCTTATCGATACCGAAGTGTACCCTTTGGAAGTTCTGAAGAAGCGGCTGGCCATCCTGGAGAAAATGTTCAGGAATGAATACGACATCCAGTTTGATTACGCCATTATCGATTGTTCCCCGTCCGACCTAAAAAACAAATATGCCGGCGGTAAGCTCCAGCCCAAATTGAACCAAATCGCCCTCTATGCTTCGGATGCTTTTATCATCCCCTTGGTCCATGAAAAATTTGCGGTTGATGGATTGGCCAATTTTATGGGCGATGCCCTTGCGTTCAAGAAGGAATTCAATCCCAGCTTGAAGGTTGGCGGAGTGTTTTTCAACATTGTCGAAGTAAACACCAGGCGTTTCAAAAAGTATTACGATGAAGTGATGGAAGGGGTGCCGGAGAAGTACTTTATAAAAACATATGTCCGGAAGGACGCAAAAATCGCTGATGCCACGGAAGAGGGCGACAGCATTTTCGAAGTGGCCCCAAAATCGAGGTCAGCTAAGGATTACAGTAAATTGGTAAGGGAAATATTAACTAAAATAGACTGATAATTATGGGTGGAGACAAAGTGATCAAAGAAAAGTTTGTTGATTGGGAAGAGGCCGAGGAAGAAGTATCGGAACAGCCCAAGAAACGAAAGCGTGTCGCCTTTACAGTAAGGGACTGGCCAGAGACCAAAGAGCTTTTGGACGACCTTCAATGGTTGAAGCAATTCGTCGTTGACAAGAAATCAGTATCCCAGGGGGATGTCGTCAGGGAGGCTTTGGATCTGTTGGCAAAAAAAATGAAATATGACAAGCTAAAAGAGGAGTATGCCGAGGAATTGGCCAACGCCACCATTAAGGCGGGTAGAAAGACAGGCAGATAATCAAAGGATATTTAAATGAGTATCAAGAACTATTTTGAGTTGTTCACCGACGCCGAAAAACGGCACTTGCCCAA
>NZ_BTGR01000014.1:0-60725 GCF_036985525.1 Croceitalea sp. MTPC6 | reverse complement strand
ATTGAGAATTTATATGAAAAATTCTATTCTTTGATTAAATCCTTGACTTCATTTATGGTCAGGCTATGGATTTTATTGCCCATATCAATACTTGATTTATTAAGAATACATTTTATGCCCATTTCCTCTTCTATAAATGGTTTTAACGCTTCCTCATTGTTCAAGGAAATACAATACATCGCTATAAAAACAGAATAAGACGCTTCATCGAGCGGATAGATAAAAAGTTCATCAATTTTCATCCCATTAACTGTTTTTCCCAATAAATAGGCATGTGAGTTTACAACGTTTTTAGCCTCTCTAAATTTCATAATCATTAAATGGTAGTAATAATATGAGTTTGATATTCTTATACTTTAATAGCCAATAATCATTTAGACACTACTATAACTGTAAGTATTTATTTACAATTTAAAGAAGATCTTACGATTTTTAAAACAGTAGTTGAAAATCGACTTATTCTAGCCCAGGGAAATGATTAGCAAAGTCACAGATATTTATGAACCCAACCTTATATCAAACATTTTCACGGAATCAACAATTCATAAAAGGGATTGAATTCAAATGGTCTTAGCCAGGAAAACAGTAAAAAGATATTTTCAAAGAATATTTATAAAATTCCTTCCATCCAACAGTTAGTAAGAAGTACTAAAAAAATCTCACATGAATCATCTACAAGTTCATTTGAGGGCACGATAAAATGCAAAAAGTGACAAACCAAAAAATTACGTGTCTTAAGATTTAATTAACACGTATAAAATTACATTTTCATAAATCCATTCATCGATTACACCCACGTTTGCAACATCCTATCGATGAATGACAACATATTGTTAAGGTTTTAACATTTTAACAATATATTTGAAAATTCTTACAAACAATGTAATCTAAACATCTATAGCTATGTTTCTTTTGTCAGGTAAATTTAAAATAATCTTTGTATTTTTCGTTGTTTTGCTCGCTTCGGTTCAAAACACTTTAGGGCAAAATTGCTCCGTCAATGCAGGGGTTGCGGAGACCATCTGCGAAAATTCGCCCTTTACCCTATCCGGTTCAGCAACAGGTCTGGTGCAAAGCGGACCAACATGGTCCCAAGTAGCCGGTCCCTCGGCAATAATAGCGGACCCCTCCGATCTCAACACAGCTATCAATGGATTGATAGGGGGAAATGTCTATTCTTTTAGATTGACGGCAACCTGTACCGATGGTACTACTCAGTTCCAAGATGTAGATATTACTGTGGAGCCCATTACGACGGCAGATGCCGGTTTAGACGTGGCCTCATGTCCAGACAATACGGGAAACATATCAATCATAGCAAATACACCTCTCAATCCAGGTGAAACAGGTCTATGGACCATTGATGGTGGAAATAGTGCCGGTGTCACCATAAATTTTCCAAACTCTCCTACATCCACCATAACATTGCCCGAAGGAAGTGCAGGTACCACCACACTAAGATGGACCATCACGGGACCGGATTATGCACCGGGGCAAAACTGTGAATCCTTTGACACCATGACCGTGACCAATTATGGGGGCGAATCACCTGTGGATGCTGGTGCCGACCAAAATCTGGACAACTGTTATACCGTTACCCAGTCTACAACCCTTGATGGTAGTTTTGGCGGAAACAATATCAACGGTCAGGTAGGTACATGGTCCTTTGTAAGTGGACCCAGTACACCTAATTTTGCGAATGCCAACAACAACAATACTTCCGTTTCCAATTTAATTGAAGGAACCTATGTTCTACGGTGGACCGTGGTAGGTCCCTGTGCTTCCGGTCAGGATACGGTCACCATTACCGTTGACGAGGCAACCCAGGATATTTCCAATGCAAGTACCCAGGATGGTACAATACGCTTTTGTGACCCTGGTATAACCACGGCGACCTTGGTGGGGTCCCAGCCCCAATTTTCTGGGGAAACCGTACAATGGACACAGACCTCAGGGCCGGCGGTCAGTATTTTAAATCCATCCAACAGTACCACACAGGTTTCTGGATTGGATGGCAGCAGTACCTATGTATTTACCTATACCATAACCAACGCAACCACAGGATGTGACGATTCAGCGAGCACTACCATAAGATATTCGACCAATCCGATAACCATATCGGCCAATAGCGGAAGTGACATCATTGCCGCATGCGGCCAAACGGAAGTGGATATTCCCTTTACAACTACCGGCAATGGTTCCAATACCTACGCCATTGTTAGTGGCCCCGCTTCGTCCACTTTGGTCAATTCCAATAATTTCCAAAACACCGGAAGTACCCCTTTGAGCATCGATTTTGATGTCGAGGGCACCTATACGGTTTTGTTCCGAAGAGCGGTGAGCGGATCGGTACAGACCGGATGCGATGAAGCTACTGATGCCATCAATGTTACGATTTCACTTACCCCGACAAGCGCCAATGCCGGTACGGGACAGGTATTGGCCTGTAACGTGACCACAACCTCTTTAACTGGAAATACAGTGACCACCGGTAGTTCATTGTGGTCACAGTTAAGTGGCCCGAACACCGCTACCATAGATGATCCATTTGCCCAGACCACAGGGATATCTGGTTTGGTGCCTGGTGTATATGAATTTCAGTATGGTATTTCTGGTGGAAACGTATGTGCTCCCTCCGCAGAAGCTAGTGTTAAGGTAGAAGTCTCTTCGGATGCACCGATAGTCGTCGATGCCGGACCCGACCAAGGTTTGGTCTGTTTTGGGGCCCCGGTCCAAATGGCGGGGGAGGTTCCCACAAACAATTTGGTGGGAACTTGGACAGTCGACAGTGCTCCCATAGGGGCGAGTATTGTCTTTTCCGACGCAAACGATCCCAACACCCTGGTCTCCGGATTGGATGACGCCAACGAGACATATATTCTTAGATGGACCATAGAAAATCCCAATGACAATACCTGTCCGGCCCCCGGGTCGGATACGGTAACGGTCACCACAAGCGGAACCCCGGGACCAACTTTGGCAGATGCTGGGAGTGATCAATGTCTCAATACGGGTACCACAGTGGTAAACCTCGCAGGAAATGCTCCCCAAGCTGGTGAAACAGGTCTTTGGACCGCTGTCCCCGCAGCAGGGATTTCATTTACCGATGCCACATTGTTCAATACCGCAGCCAACATTGCTGTTGAACAAAGCTATGTCCTTACTTGGACCATTTCAAAGGCAGGGTGCCAATCCACTTTTGATGATGTGGAAATCACCATTGGCGTTCCAGCCTCGGCAGATGCCGGACCGGACCAAGCGGCATGTTCCGATACCTTTACCATGGCGGCCACCAGTTCCACAGGTAACGGGCAATGGACGCAAGTATCCGGACCGGGTGGGTTCACCATCGATGATGACACGAGCCCCACGGCACAGTTCACCTTTGGATTCTCTGGACAGTACATTTTTGAATGGACCGTTGACAATGGAAGCTGTTCCACCGATTCGGACCAAGTGACCCTGTCCGTCGGAATCCCGCCCACAACGGCCTCGGTCGGAGCCGATCAAACAATCTGCAACGCTACCAATACCGTCTTGTCTGGAAACGCTTTTGACGCCAATGTGGAAACCGGGTTTTGGACACTGCTTTCCGGTGCCCCGAACACTCCGACCATTGCGGATGTGAACGATCCCAATACCAATGTCACCGATTTGGTCGCCGGTTCCTATACCTTTAGATGGACCATAGTCGGGGACAGCAACTGTCCCACCACATTTGCTGACTTGAACGTCGATGTATTCGTTCCAGCGGATGCGGGACCGGACCTGAACTTCTGTGAGACAACAAATTTCTTGTTGGAGGCCACTTTTGGATCTACCGGGACCTGGACGCAGATTGCCAATGGCGCTCCGGCGGCAACGATTGACCAAAACCCTGCCAATAGTAATGTGGCGGAAGTGACTATCACCCCTGGAAATACCTATGTCTTCAGGTTCACAACGGATTATGGAGGTTCATGTACCTCCACTTTCGATGAAGTTACCGTCGTGTCCAGTACGGCCCCTTCGATAGACCCGGATGCAGGACCGGACCAAATACTCTGTCAGGGCGACCTTGCCGTTCCCGATCAGACCACGTTGGCAGGAAATACCGCCCCAGTGGATGTTACCAATGCGGAATGGCGGTTTGCCGAACAACCTTCAGGGAGTGCCGCCACCATAGATTCGCCGAATAGTCCTACCTCTACTTTATCGGGTCTTTCGGTTCCCGGTATCTATATTTTGGAATGGAACTTTGAATCGGGCAACTGTGCCAACACAGCTGATGTTGTCCGTATAGAGGTCTTTGAAGCACCGTCGACAGCCGACGCTGGTGCGGACCAACCGGATGCCTGTCAATTGGATGTGCAGATGAACGCAACGGCCCCAACAGTAGGTATAGGGACCTGGACGTTCTCAACAGACCCCTCGGGAGGAGCCGCGGTTATAGATAGCCCGAACTCCCCGACCACGACTTTATCGAATATCACTGTTTTGGGAACTTACCAGCTCACCTGGACCGTTACCAATGGCACCACTTTTACATCACCCTCGCTCTGTGCACCGTCCACGGATACTGTGGATATCACTTTTACCGATGATCCACCTTCAGAGCCAAATGCCGGTCCCGACCAACAGTTCTGTGATGCCACCCAGACCAATTTAAATGCGGTCGCCTTGGCCACAGGTACGGGCACTTGGTCCCAAACCGCGGGCCCGGGTGTAACCGATCCTGGGACCGCGGCAAACATTACGTCAGAGAACAATCCAGGGACACTGGTCTTGGATTTGGAACCGGGCATATATGTATTTACATGGACCGCGACCAATGGAGGTTGTTCCCTTACCGATACCATGGAAGTTGAAATCATATCACAACCTGTCACGGCCGAAGCCGGTCCCGATCAGAACCTGCAACAATTTGCACCGGTCACCTTGGGTGCAACAACACCAACGGTGGGTTCAGGGATTTGGACACAGCTTTCGGGACCGACCACGGTATCATTTATTGATAATACCGACCCAACAACGGATGTTATCGGCACAGATGTTGGAACCTATGAGTTTCAATGGACCGTTTCGAACGGAATCTGTACGGACGAGATTGATACGGTCACAATCACCATTGACGGCTTGGCCGATCTGGAACTTACAAAAACGGTTAGCCCCACAACGGCCAATCCCGGGGATACGGTAACATTTACCATTTCCTTGTTCAATGATGACGTCTCTGCGGGCTCTGATGCTACAGGGATTGCTGTTAGGGATGTAATTCCAAATGGCTACACCCTGGTCTTAGGGACTGTTAGTAATGATGGTGTCTACAATCCAGGTAATTTTACCATTGATTGGTCCAATCTTTCCGTTACTAATGGAAACACGTTGAACCTGACCTTTGATGCCACGGTCAATGCCAGTGGTAGTTATGATAATTCAGCGGAGATTACGGGCAGTGATCAATTTGATCCCGATTCTACGCCAAATAACGATATCACTTCAGAGGATGATCAGGACACTGCAAGCATCACCCTGCAATCCGCAGACCTGAGCCTGGACAAGACCGTACTGCCCACCACAGCAAGTGTTGGGGAAACGGTGACCTTCACTCTTGAGGTTTCCAATGGTGGAACGAACGATGCAACAGGGGTAAGCCTTGTCGATGTGGTCCCTTCGGGATATACCATCGCGACCATAAACAATGGGGGCGTGCAGTCTGGAAACACCATCACATGGTCCGGGCTATCCGTTACCAACGGTGGCTCTTCTTCCGTAAGCTTCACCGCAACACTGAACGCACCTACCGGTGCAACGAACGAATATTTGAACACGGCACAGGTCACGGCAAGCGACCAGAACGACCCTGACAGTGGTACCGACAACGATGACGGGGACCAGAGCGAAGATGATGAGGACAGTGCACAGGTATCCCTTGAACAGGTCGACCTGGAACTGAGTATCAACAATTCAAGCCCCAACGGGAATGAGGGTGATACCGTAAACTATACCGTCTCGGTATTCAACAACGATGCCGTAGAGACCGGTGACGGGACCGGGATAGAGGTCACAGTGGCAGTGCCATCCGGAATGGACATCATTGCCGGAAGCATCACCAACGGTGGTGTGTACAACCCGGGCAGCGGTACCATCACTTGGAGCGGTTTGGATGTGGCCAATGGCGCGACCCTGGACCTGGACTACCAGGTGACCATCAACGACACTGGCAGTTATTCGACAACAGGAGAAATCACCGCGTCCGACCTGCCCGATTCCGATAGTACACCTAATAATGATGATGGTGACCAAAGTGAAGATGATGAGGACAGTGCCGCATTTGCATTACAGTCCGCAGACCTGAGCCTGGACAAGACCGTACTTCCCACCACTGCAAGTGTTGGGGAAACGGTGACCTTCACTCTGGAAGTCTCCAATGGTGGAGCGAACGATGCAACAGGGGTAAGCCTTGTCGATGTGGTCCCTTCGGGATATACCATCGCGACCATAAACAATGGGGGCGTGCAGTCTGGAAACACCATCACATGGTCCGGGCTATCCGTTACCAACGGTGGCTCTTCTTCCGTAAGCTTCACCGCAACACTGAACGCACCTACCGGTGCAACGAACGAATATTTGAACACGGCACAGGTCACGGCAAGCGACCAGAACGACCCTGACAGTGGTACCGACAACGATGACGGGGACCAGAGCGAAGATGATGAGGACAGTGCACAGGTATCCCTTGAACAGGTCGACCTGGAACTGAGTATCAACAATTCAAGCCCCAACGGGAATGAGGGTGATACCGTAAACTATACCGTCTCGGTATTCAACAACGATGCCGTAGAGACCGGTGACGGGACCGGGATAGAGGTCACAGTGGCAGTGCCATCCGGAATGGACATCATTGCCGGAAGCATCACCAACGGTGGTGTGTACAACCCGGGCAGCGGTACCATCACTTGGAGCGGTTTGGATGTGGCCAATGGCGCGACCCTGGACCTGGACTACCAGGTGACCATCAACGACACTGGCAGTTATTCGACAACAGGAGAAATCACCGCGTCCGACCTGCCCGATTCCGATAGTACACCTAATAATGATGATGGTGACCAAAGTGAAGATGATGAGGACAGTGCCGCATTTGCGCTTCAGTCCGCAGACCTTAGTCTTGTTAAAGATATTTCTGGGCTATCCAGTGCCACTCCGAATGTTGGGGATACGGTCACCTTCGAATTGACAGTGACCAATGCTGGACCAAATACAGCGACCAATGTAGTCCTAGAGGACGAGGTGCCCTCGGGATTGAATCTGACCACAATAAACAATGGCGGTACAGCCATTGCAGGAACTTTTTTAAGTTGGACCATTACCTCCCTTCCGGTTGGTAGCACTACCGTTTCATATCAAGTAACGGTCAACGCACCCAATGGATTCCCAGATGAATATTTGAACATTGCCGAGATCACAGCCAGTGACCAGGATGACCCAGATAGTGAGCCCTTCAATGATGATGGTGACCAAAGTGAGGATGACGAGGATTTCTTTGTGATCACTCCACAGGTTATTGACTTAGAGTTGGACATCAATGTAAGTGATTCCAGTCCCAATGTCGGTGATGTTGTTACGTTCACCATAGATGTCAGCAATTTGGGTGATGTGTTGGCCACAGGGGTTTCCATACAGGATGTATTACCTTCTGGATTTGGAAACGTAACCGGAATCAGCAATGGTGGTTCCTTGGGCGGAGCCAATATCGACTGGTCTGGTCTAACGGTGCCTGTCGGAAGCAATACCTTGACCTTGACATTCAATGCCGAAGTACTGGAACCTACTGGCACCATTGGTGAATATGAGCACCAGGTCCAGGTAATGGCAGCCAATCAATTTGATAGCGACAGTAACCCTAATAACGACAATGGGGACCAAAGTGAAGATGATGAAGATAACATATCCGTAGTTCCACAACAAGCGGACCTGAGTTTGGCCAAATCAGTTGACGATACAACGCCTGATGTCGGGGACACCGTCACTTTTACCTTAACAATGACCAACCTTGGACCCAATGTGGCCACAGGAGTCGCATTGGAAGACATCCTCCCAAGTGGATATGCATTGACCACGGTCAATAATGGAGGTTCCTTGTTTGGAAACACTGCATCGTGGGCTGGGTTGACCGTACTTGCCAATGGCGGAAGTACGTCGGTAACCTATGAAGCAACGGTGAATGCACCAACAGGTGCACCCAATGAATATGTGAACAGTGCCCAAATCACGGCAAGTGACCAGTTTGACCCGGACAGTGATCCTACAACCGACAATACAGTTGATGAAGATGGAAATGGTGATGGGGACGATGATGATGAAACCACATTAGAGGTCTTTCCTAACATTGGAGACCTGGAGCTGACCAAAATAGTTGTTGATAGCGATACCACACCTTTGGTGGGTACCGAGATCAGCTTTGAAATTACAGTGTTCAACGTGGGAAGCGTGGACGCTGATAATGTAATAGTGGAAGATTTGCTTCCATCGGGATACGATTTTGTCCTGTACAGCGCAACTTCAGGAATTTATAATGAAAATACAGGTATTTGGCAGGTAGGAGACGTTTCAGCCGGGGATACTGAAACTTTGGTAATCGATGTTTTGGTCAATCCCACAGGAAACTACACCAACGCGGCCGAAATTATTGCAACGGACATTTTCGATGTGGATTCCACTCCCAACAATAATATTTTGGCCGAGGATGACCAAGATGATGTTGTGGTAACACCAATACAAGTGGCGGACCTTGCTTTGACAAAGTCAGTGGATACAACTACACCTGATGTAAATGACAATGTAATATTTACCCTAACGGTGGCCAACGAAGGACCTAGTGAAGCTACAGGTATCCAGGTATTGGACCTACTGCCTTCGGGCTTTACCTATGTATCCGATGATGGTGGAGGAGCTTATGTTTCCGGAACCGGGATATGGAGTATTGCAAGTTTGGCCAATGGTAACAGCGCAATTCTGAACATTACGGCTTCGGTCAATACTACTGGGGACTATGTTAATGTCGCAGAAGTTATTGCCCACGACCAGTTGGACCAGGATTCTACGCCAAACAATACCACACCATCCGAAGATGACCAAGATGAAGTAGTGGTCACTCCACGACAACTTGTGGATGTTTCCGTCACCAAAACAGCCGATACAAATACTCCAAACATAGGAGGTAACATCAGCTTTACAGTAACAGTGACCAATGATGGCCCCAGTGATGCCACTACCGTTGTAGTGACCGATCTGTTGGCATCCGGTTATGAATTTGTTTCAGCGATTCCATCTGTTGGCACTTACGAACCACTCAATGGTTCATGGACAGTAGGAAACCTTCCTGATGGTACTTTTGAGACCATCGTTATTCAGGCAACGGTCTTACCCAATGGAATTTATACCAATACCGCTGAATTGACTGATCTAAATGAAGATGATATTGATTCCCTTCCAGCAAACAATGATGATACGGAAGACGACCAGGCAACTATTGAGCCAACCCCTGTTTTAGTATCGGACCTTGATCTTGTAAAGACTGTGGACAACGCCACACCTTTGGTCGGAGATGAAGTGGAGTTTACCATTGACATTACCAACAATGGACCAAGTGACACTTCGGGAGTAATCGTACAGGACTTGCTACCTAATGGCTATACGTACATCTCAAATACTGCAACAGCTGGAAATTACAATCAAAATACAGGAGCCTGGCAATTGAATGGAAGCTTATCTGATGGAACAACGGAAACGCTTAAAATAAAGGCAACTGTAAACCCAACCGGCGTTTATACAAATAGCGCGGAAATAACCAATTCTGATAATCTTGATCCGGATTCTGTTCCTGGAAATAGTTTTATTGCAGAAGATGATTACGACGAGGCAGCTACTATCCCAATTCCTTTGGCCGATGTTTCCTTGACCAAAATGGTGGACAATGAGTTTCCTGATGTTTCGGATCAAATCACCTTTACACTGAATTTGAGCAATGATGGCCCAAGCGAAGCAACTGGAATTCAAGTGTTGGACCAGCTTCCAACAGGATATAATTATGTATCGCATACTGGGGTGGGCACCTATAACCCTACAAGCGGCATCTGGGATGTGGCAAGTTTAGCGGCCAATACCAATACTTCTTTGGATATCACAGTAGGCATTAATACCACAGGAAGTTATGCAAATACAGCAGAATTGATTGCAATCAATGAGTTGGACCCGAACTCAACCCCAAATAATAATGACCCCAATGAGGATGATCAGGATGAGCAAGTGACCCTGCCTCGTGTTATCACAGATATTTCTGTGGTGAAAACAGCGGATAATCTCGCTCCATCAGTGGGCACCGATATCACATTTACCGTGACCATTGCCAATGACGGCCCAAGTGATGCCACAGGATTGGTAATCGAGGATATTTTGGCCAGTGGTTATGATTTTGTAAGTGCGACCACTTCCATTGGATCCTATGACGAGATTATTGGCTCTTGGGATATTGCATCTCTTCCAAATGGCACCTCAGAGACTTTGGTGATTGTTGCAACGGTATTGTCCAATGGAGAGTACAGCAATACAGCGGAGTTGATTGCTCTGGACACTTTCGACCCTGATTCTTCACCAGATAACAACTTAAACTCTGAAGATGATCAGGATACTGTAAATCCGGAACCAACGGGATTGGCCGACTTATCAATTACCAAAACAGTGGATGATATCGAACCAAATGTTGGTGATGTGATCGAGTTCACTATCAATTTGACCAATAGTGGTGACAGTAATGCCTCTGGTGTTGTTGTCAGTGAGCTATTACCCGTAGGGTTTACTTACGAGGCCCACACGGCCACAGCCGGTACTTATGATGAAAATACAGGTGTTTGGAATACCAATGGGGTCATCCCAAATGGTACTACTGAGACCTTGGTCATCTTGGCCCGGGTAAATGCACCAACTGGGACCGACGGAGAATATACAAATCGTGTTCACATCACGGCCAGTAATCAAGCTGACCCAGATAGTGATGCTACATCGGATTTTGACACGGACGACCTAGCAGATGGAATTCCCGATGATGATGAGGCCAGTATCACAATTATGCCTCAATCGGTAGATATTGCTGTAGTAAAAACCGTTGACAACGCAAGGCCAAATATTGGCAATGAAATCAACTTTACCATTTCGGCGACCAATAACGGATCATTGCCAGCAACCAACATCGGTATCGAGGAGCAATTGCCCAACGGCTATCGATTTATCACCGCTACCGCCACCTTAGGCGCTTACGATGCATCTGAAGGCTTCTGGGAAATTGACACCCTAAATGGAAGTGAGACGGCTACGTTGACCTTAACGGTGGAAGTATTGGATATTGAGGATTACCTCAATGTGGCCCAACTGGCCTTTGTGGACCAGTTTGATATGGATACCGCCAACGATTCGGATACGGCATCCATCGAACCAACCTGTCTGGTATTCTACAATGAGTTCTCACCAAATGGGGACGGGGTAAATGAAACCTTTGAAATCGATTGTATTTCAAGATACCCCAACAATACCTTGAAAATCTACAATAGATGGGGCAATCTGGTATTCCAGGCCCAGGGATATAACAATGAGTTCGCCGGAATATCCAATGGACGGGCAGTCATCCAAAAGGAAGAGTTTCTGCCCGTAGGCACTTACTACTACATTTTAGATCTGGGCGATGGTTCGGAACCCATCGCGGACTGGCTATACATCAATCGTTAAAATGATATCAGCAATTATGAAAACAATACCATTAAAAACAATGTTCAAAAAAGCATTTTTGATTCTGTTCGTGCTGATATCATTTCAGTTGGAAGCACAGCAAGACCCACAGTTTACACAGTATATGTACAACACCATAACGGTAAATCCCGGGTATGCGGGCTCAAGAGGGCACCTGTCCATTTTGGGGATGCATCGCTCGCAATGGGTTGGCATCAATGGGGCTCCCACCTCACAGGTTTTGGCAATCGATGGCCCCGTAAGTGAGAAAGTAGGTTTAGGGGTTGTTGCCACGTATGATGAACTTGGTCCTTCCAATGAATTGTTTTTGGATGGCAACGTTTCGTACAGTATCCAGGTCGGGGCAAACAATAAAAGGCTTTCCTTCGGACTGAAGGCAGGTGGACGTATCTTTAACGTGGACTTTTCTGAGGGTCTAATTCGAAACCCAGATGTTGCTTTCCAAAATAACATAGAAAACCGGTTCTTCCCGACGGTGGGAGCGGGAGCTTATTACCATACAGAACGTTCGTATCTTGGCTTTGCCATCCCCAATTTCTTTTCGGAGGACCACTATGACGGGGCGACCCAGGAGATTGCCACCGAACGCCTCCATTATTTTTTGATCGGTGGATTGGTCAGGGACATATCGGCGGATATCAAGTTCAAGCCCGCATTTTTTGTCAAGTGGGTGCCTGGGGCTCCGGTGATAGCAGATCTGTCGGCAAACTTCATGATCCGGGAAACGGTGACCGCCGGAATCGCCTATCGTTGGGATGATTCTTTCTCAGGCCTGTTGGGCCTACAGATTTCGCCGGCATTGAACGTGGGCTATGCTTACGACCGTACCACAACCGACCTTAGAAACTTCAATAGCGGAACCCATGAGGTATTTCTCCGCTTCGAATTAAAGACACAGGAAAAGCGTTTAAAATCCCCAAGATTCTACTAAGTCAAAATTTATGAAAACATCTATCCATATAATCACGGTATTACTGATTTTCAGTTTTGGATTTGCCCAAGACAAAGGTTCAAAAGCGGAAAAAAAATATCACAATTATCATTACATCCAAGCTGCCGCTGAATATGAGCGCTTGGCAAAAAAAGGGGACGATTCCCAGGAAACCCTGCAACGCTTGGGGGATATCTATTATTATAACTCCGATATGACCAACGCTGTAAAGTGGTATGGTCAACTCTTCTCCAAATATGAGGAAACACTGGCCGCAAAATACATTTTCAGGTATATCCATACGTTGAAAGGAGTTGGGAACTATCCTCTTGCCAAAGCACTGATGAAAATCTATGCTGAAAAGTTCAATGGGGATGATTTCGAGGTTTCCCAGTTCAGTGATAATGACCTCGCCCTGGATGAACTTCGAAATCGCCAACCCCAATTTGTGGTTACCCATTTGTCACTGAATTCAACCTTGGCCGATTTTGGACCAATGTATTATCAGGACAAAATTGTCTTCGCCTCTAGCAGGGATACCATGAAACTCCATACGCGGGTGTACGAATGGAACAAGCAGCCCTATCTCAACCTTTATGAGGCAGATACCGTACAACTGGGCAGTGATTTAGTGGATATCAGGATATTTGGTAATAACATCAATACGAAATACCACGAGGCCGGAGCAACCTTCAACCCGGAAGGTACTATTATGTATTTTACCCGGAATAATTATACAGCCAAAAACCTCGAACGGGACAGTACTGGCACCAATCACCTTAAAATCTATCGCACACAGTTGGAAGGGGGGTATTGGACCTTTCCGGAGGAAGTACCTTTTAACAGTAGGGATTACTCCACCGGACAGCCAGCATTAAGTCCTGATGGTAAAAAACTGTTTTTTGTATCCGATATGCCCGGAGGTATTGGAGGAACTGATATTTATTATGTATCCATTGACCGTACCGGAAATTATTCGGAGCCTGTCAACCTAGGGCCCACTATCAATACCAGTGGAAGGGAAATGTTCCCCTTTGTGACCAATGAAAAAATATATTTTGCCTCGGATGGACATTTAGGTCTTGGGGCACTGGATATCTTCGAGAGTGAATTGGGAAATAGTTTTTCACTTCCTTCGAACTTGGGGCCGCTGATTAATAGCCCCAAAGATGACTTTGCATATATCGTGGATGAAGCTTCCAACCGAGGCTATTTTTCATCCAATCGCGAAGGGGGAACAGGTGATGATGATATTTATTCCTTTCGACGGTTGGAACCCAAATGCGAACAGTTTGTTAAGGGAACAGTACTCAGAAAAGCCAATGACCAAGCTGTAGTCAATGCCACCGTTGAATTAAAGAAGAAAGATGGATCATTGATTGCCGCTGGCAATACGGATGCCTATGGTGCATTTACTTTTGAAAACATATTGGATTGTGAAGAGAGCTATTCCATTGAGGTCTCCAAGGAGGGATATGATGGGGTATCCGTGGAGTTCAGTACAGGTAAAGTTTTGGGAGAGACCAACAATGTCCCCTTGATCATGACCAAGGAATTGAACAAATTGATAGTCATGGAAAATGGGGTGTTGAAAATCAAGATTGACGACATTTACTTTGATCTCAACAAAGCGGATATCAGGGCTGATGCAGCGCAGGAGCTTGACAAAATCGTGGAGGTCATGAAGGAATATCCCAAAATGGTCATCAAGATCGAATCCCACACGGATTCTAGGGGCAGTGATAGGTACAATGAAAAACTATCGGACCGTCGTGCCAAATCCACGGGAAATTATATCGTATCCCAAGGGATAGAGGGCAATCGAATAGAAAGTGCCATAGGATACGGTGAAAAGAGATTGTTGAACCATTGTTCCAATGGGGTGCGGTGTTCCAATTCAGAACATGATATTAACCGGAGATCGGAGTTTATCATTGTCACTTTGGATTGATGGTGAAGACCATTTTCAGGGAATAACTTACATGAACTTAGGAATGGTCGTGACCAAATTTAATTTCCACTTGAACATGTGCAGTCTAATAGAATAAGAGATGCTATAGGTTAAATCAAACTCCTATCTGAATAAAACTTGGACAACCTTAAACGTTGGGGTACTCCCTTCACAAGCCTAATTTCTATCGAAAACCTAGTCTCAGTTGCATTCATATTTGCTCGTTTTTAGCTTACATATTTAGCTATAGACGTGATAAGCTCGCAATCTAGCTATATAAATGTGCATTGAGAGTTAACCTGGATTCTGTACTTCACGATAAATAATATCGCAGGACACAGCACAATGTATCCCTTTTTGTTCGATGCCCATTCGGCAAAGGTTTTCATTTTTTTCTTTTACTCTTCCAAAGTAACCTCTTTGATTTTAGTACCTTACGGGTAGTAATTTAGGTTATCTTCTGATGGTTTTTGGACCTACCTTAAAATAGTTTAATATGATCCTCAACATTTACAATGACTCAGACATTAGGGATTTTGATGGGGTACCTAGCTTCGATGAAGCTCATAGGGAAACTTTTTTTGATACTAAATCCCTTGGGGAATACAGAGAACACTTCAGAAAGCCTTCAACACTTTTGGTTTTTGTATTGTTGAAGGGATATTTCCAATTCAGCGGGAGATTTTATCAGGTAGGAGACTTTAATCCCATGGATATACAATATGTATCTGACCGACTGGCACTTGATCAAGTTCCTAACCTCTCTGACTATCGCCGAAATACTTATTTCGGGCAAAAGCGAATAATTGCAATAAGTCTTGGTGTGAAATTATTTACAGATTGGAAGAATCAATTTCAAAAGGAAGTGGATGATTTGGTCAGGACGGCCCTAAAGCCAAAACAAATTGTAAAGGCACTGGTCCGAATCTGCCGAGAAAGAAAAATTGAAATCCCAAGGTACCATGTATTTGCACAAGCAATATCGGTTTCGATAAGAGAATTGGAAAGTGACCTGCTCAAGAGTGTTGATGAAAACCTGAATAATTTCCAAAAGGATACCATTGATGCCATTTTGGAAATGCCAAAAAACCCGGACATGTCCATATCGCCATCAAACCCTTACCTCGTCACAACTATCAAAACCCCAGAACAAGAAATTGCACCTAGAAAAATCAGGGAAAGCTTAGATGACTTTCAACTTGTTTCTGACCTGTTTAAGCAATTCAAAGTGACACTTGAAAAGATTGAACTATCCGACCAACTATTGAACTATTACGCCGTTTGGCTTATTAAGTCAAGACATGTAAAGTTTCTGGCGCTCAAGGAACCATCAAAGAAGCACCTGTATTTTTTGGCATTCATAGTCTACCAATACAGAATAAGACAAGACTTATTTGTAGATATGTTATTGAAACTGGTCCAGAAATTTGAAAATGAGGTAGAAAAGTCAATAAAAGACGATTTTATCAAACAAAAACCTGTAAAAATCAAACAGGCACAAAAGGTAATCAATATGGTCAGGTCTTTGTCCGATTATGTTGAACACATGAGAGGTGTTGCCTTTTCACAGTCCCGAACCGACAGGGAGAAGGTAATCCAGATACAGGGTGTTTTTTCAGAAATTGATGGTTCCAAGGGTAGTAGACAGGCGCAAAGGAAAAAAATTGAAGAGGAACTTGAAAAACTTCAGACTTCCATGTCCTCAGGACTTAAAGACCAAATGACATATGAAAAGTACTTGTCCGCTTACCGTCGTATCCAGAATAGGGTTGCAGGAATAGTAAGGGCTCTTGACTTCAATTTTCTTACTTCAAACCCTGACATCTGTGAAGCCATAGATTTCTTTAAATCCCATGATCAGGTCTCCAATATAAAAAGATTGCCTTTAGCCTTTCTAGACCAAAAAGGTAGGAGTGCATTAAAGACATATGTTGGTTCTGAATGGAAACTGTGGAAAGTTCTTTTGTTTATTCAAGTAAAAGAGCACATAAAAGCTGGATCATTGAACCTGAACAATTCTGAAAGATACCGTGCTATTGAGGAATATCTTTTATCTCAGCAAAGGTGGGATTCCCAAAAAGATGATTTACTAAGACGTGCTGGATTGCCATTTGAAATTGAGGCAGAACCATTTCTGGACAGGATGTCAAAAGTTCTACGTAGTCAATACTTAAAAACAAACAAGAACATTGCAAATAATGAGTTTCTCAGCTTCACTTCATCTGGGGCGCCAAGAATAAGTACTCCAAAAGAAGATGTAAAAGAGGAGGACATGGGCCTCTTGAAATTCCTGGAAGACAAAAGTGGTGGAATCATCCCTTTACCTGTTGTTCTATCAGAAGTAAATTCAACTTCAGGCTTTCTAGATTCATTCTCGCATTTTGCACAAAAAGGCCAGAAGAGAAGACCTTCAAACAAAGCGTTCTATGCAGCTATAATTGCTTACGGATGTAATATTGGTATTGGAAGAATGGCAAAGATTTCTAAAGGTATTTCTGTGGATAATCTTAATCATCTGGTAAAATGGTATTTCAATAAGGAGAATCTCGATGCAGCTAATGGAAAAATTAACTCCATAGTTGAAGCAATGTCCTTGCCCAAGGTCTATAAGTCGGATAAAGTTCAAAATCACACTTCCAGTGACGGTCAAAAGTTTGGTGTTGCCGTTCCATCAATAAACGCAGACCACTCTTACAAATACTTCGGTACTGGAAAAGGGGTTACGGCATACAGCTTTATAGATGAGACCAACAGATTGTTCTACAGTACCGTAATAAGCTCTTCGGAAAGGGAAGCGGCCTATGTGATAGATGGTCTGATGCACAACGAAGAAGTGGACAGCGACATACATTCCACCGACACCCATGGCTATAGCGAAATCATATTTGCCATTTGTAATGGTCTCGGAGTTTTCTTCTCACCGAGAATAAAGAACTTTAAAAGCCAGTTGAAATATACATTTAGGCAAGACTCTAGGCGCAAATACGAAAAAATGGGATTTAAGGTGGTCCCGACGGCCAAAAACTATATTGACACCAATATTATTGCAGATCAATGGGACAATGTTTTACGATTATTGACAACCATAAAGTTAAGGGAGGTAACGGCATCCAGAATATTAAAAAGATTAAGTTCTTATTCAAAGCAACATCCCTTGTATAGGGCCTTGAAGCAGGTGGGGAGGATTTTCAAAACATACTTTCTCTTGAAGTACATGGATGAAGTGGATTTAAGAAAATCCACCGAAAAATCACTTAACAGAATTGAAAAATCACATCAGTTCGCCAAAGCTATTTTTTTTGGAAACAATCAAGAATTGAGAGCGGGAACGAAGGAGGAACAGGAAGTAATAATTGCCACTCGTCATCTCATACAAAATGCGATAGTTCTTTGGAACTATCTTAAGATAGGTGATAAGCTCTCAAAGTGTTCGAATAAATTGGAATTTACCGAGATACTGTCCGCATTGAAAAATAGTTCAATTATGACGTGGCAACATATCAATATTCACGGGGAATACAATTTTCAAAAACTCTTTCACAACGGCGAAATGAATAGTTTTGAATTCGATAAAATAAAAGATTTAGAAATAAGCTTTGATGTAGCCTAATGAACATTACACCCGTATGGACCATGAAGGCCTAACAGAAAAGAATAATGCTATGAAAAATAGCGACTATTTCAATTAAATTTAGAATATAAGGATGCAAGAATTTAAACTCAAAGAACTTCTGGAATTTCAGGATTTAATCAAGAATGAGGACATATTTGAAATCCTTAATCAGGACGAAATAAAGGAACTGAATGAAAAAAAAGTACACAAAGGAGCGTGGAAAATTTATGCGGCCATGAAGATAGCGGCACAAGGAAAATCATTTATTGAAGTATCTAAAAAGATTTTTAAATCTAAGTAACTATGGAGGATTTTGTATTTGAAGCAATAATGAGTAGCGAACCTTTTATTTGTAACAATTGCCTTGTTCAAGAATCAAAACAACCGATTGATGCATTTTATCAGGATGTAGGCATATGCGAAAAGTGTGGTCAAACCAATGATGTAACTAAACCTATTGCAGCGGCCAGTCTCATTAAAAATAGGTTTGACTTATATGGTAATAATAAAATAAGGGAATTATTTTTTAGAACTAGACCAGTTAATATGCGAAAAGAGACGTTACACGGTCATTTAAGATAAACATAAAAATCAGCAACCGCAAGCCGGGTGCTTCCTGAAAAAGTAACAAAGGATAGTCCTGAAATTGATGATGATTTTGGTAATGATAAAAATAGATGTTAAGACGGTAACGATAATTTCATGTGTGTTCATTTTGAATAATTGTATTGGTTAAAGTTTACTGGTTGTTTCTTTGGTCGGTTGACCGAGGGCAAGAGGTTCCAAAATTAACCGATAGTCGTTAGACTGAAAAAACTCTTAAATTATTCTACATGTGATTATTCATGACAGCAAAATTTTTAATGAATTTGGAAAATTCAAACATCAATGATAATGGGAGAAATTAAGGCAAATAAGGATTTGGAGGTAACGAAGCTCTGGGAGGATCTGACCGACTTTGAAAAAGAATGTATCGTAGTTTCCCATGCCCAACATTTCAGGAAGGGCGGGGCAAAGGTAACGGACGAGCGTATGGGTAGGATTTTGGAACTTGGTACCCCGAAATGTGTCTTTGCCTACGAAGATGGCAAGATTCAATATTTTAGGGTTCACAAGGACAGTACGGACGCGATGAAAGTTTTGTGCAACAACTATCTTGAGGAATCCATTTTGGAAACTGATGGGGATATTGTTCGGGAAATGCTGGACGATGCCAACGAGGATTTTTAGGGTATGGACAAACTAAACGATAATTTAATTATGAAAAGCAGAAAATTAATATCCATCATGGGAATACTGATGGTTTTTCTAATCGGTTCTTGTGATTCAAAAAAAGAAGGTAGCGAGTTTTTGGGCAAGTGGCAATCCGAAAAATTTGAAAGTGGGAATAGTATTGTTTTGGAAATCGAAGCGGATGGGAAACTCTACAAAGTAGATAAGTACACGGTCGATAAAGATGGTGCCAAGACGGATAACAAGTATGATAATACCTATGTAGTCCCGATCAGGGACGGTATAATGCAAGTTACTCCCTTGGATGTTATTTCCTATTCGGAAAACGATGGGAAGCTGTATTGGAACCCGTGGGTCTTTACAAAGATTGAGTAATGGAGGATTATGTTTTCGAGTGGTGGCATGTACCGATTTTCATCATAGTATGGGTGTTGGCCTTGCTGTTCCATAATTATGTAATCAAGAATAAATACAATGGCTTTAAATAATGGTGGAAGTATTCAGGATAGGGGCTAAGCCCAAGAAGCCAAACGAACCTTTAACACCGGAAGAAATAGGGGAAATTGTTTTTAATACCGAAGATGAATTTAGGTTGCATTCCTCAGATCGGGTTTTCAAAAAATCGGAATACGAATACAAGAGAAAAATTTAAATAGGCGCATTATGAAAATACAGGACAAGCCGACAACAATTTATGTTAGGGATATTGACGAATCAACATCGGAAAAAATCTGCCAATTGAAAAAGAGATTTTCCACCAACTCAAACAACGAATTGGTAAAGCGCTTGATCAATAATTTTGAGGCCAAGGAAAAGAAAATCGACCGCTATGAAAGGGAACTTGATCAGCAGAAAAACAAGATTGAAAAAATGGAGCGTGTCATTAGAAATTTTCAGAATGCCCAGAGTGCATTAATAGATTTCAAGTTATGATTATGTTCGCATCAATTTCCCGGACCCGCTTCTGCAGGATCCATCCGGAGGCTGTTTATGTTCGCACAAATTAAAATCCTATTCATATAATGCCTTACGTTCGATATAGAGCCAATATCAAAACCCTTTGCAACGAGTGCGAATCTTTACGCAATACGAAAAGGCGTTTTGATACCAATTGCACAAATTGTAAATGGCTCAAGTATAACAACGTTAACAACCTACTTACATTCACTTCATTTCTGCATAAGCAATTTCCAACATGGGTGTTTTTCAATGTGTATGAATATGTCAAAGGGGAGAACGGAAGATTACTGGCTAGTTTCCAAAAAGGAAAGAATGAGCCAACCACCAAGCACCTACCATAAAAAAACGGAACAACCTTATTGGTCATCCCGTTTTAAATACAAACTTACGTTTGCTTGTTTTCACCTCAAATGTATTACATTGCTTTCAAACTTCTTGCTTTTTTGACCTTTTTTCATCCGCAATCGGTTAGAGTTCTGATAAAATATTTTGGTTTTCAATTACTTACAGTTCTTAATCTGGATTTTGTCCCATTTTTGGTTGAAGTCGATTCAACTCAACGGAACATTTTGTCCTATTTTTGGAATAAGGCCTTACAGGACACGGGACGTTGAATATAAATTATACCGGAAATTTTGTCCTATTTTTGGAATAGACCCTATATATTCGATTTATAAGAGTTGATGTTTTATCCGCAATCGGTTAGTTTATCAGATTGGTTCGGTGTATTTTATATTTCCGCAATCCGTTAGAGTAACTGAAAACATCATATTCTACGGAGCTTTACTTGTATTTGGCTAGTAAATATAATCGGCAAATATATTCCGCATTGTCCGCAATCCGTAAGTTTTCGTTTATATTATTTAGCTGTCCGCAATCCGTTAGAGTTGCGTAAAGCCCTATATTTATTGGGATTGACATATACGCAATCGGTTAGGTTGAACAAATTCGTTGTATCAAGGCCTTGTACGCAATTGGTTAGTTATGTTTTTTCATGGAATAATCCCGGAGGTATAAAATATGCGGAACACCCTATTTTTAATGGGATTTACTTAAAATTAACCCTTTCGAAGATATACGCAATTGGTTAGAATAGATTTAGAAACTAGATTATCCGCAATCCGTTAGTTTAAGCAACGGCCATTTGCTTTTCCTTATCTTTTTTGAATAAATGTTCGTAGTTGTCAAGGATCACTTTGTTGATGGCATTCGGCAAATCTTTCATCTTGTCGTAGTTGTTGCTAATATCAAAATAATGCGCATTTATAAGCGATTTAAGAAACGAAAACTGGTATTTGTTCATAATGCCTACCAATCGACTCTTATCTTCCTTGGATAGCTTGAAATTGGCATCTAGCAACTCAAAAAGTTCTTCTACCTTTTCCACATTGTGTCGCATCGGTTGTTTGTTGTTGGTCTTGTAAAATTTGAAGGTAAAACCAACTATCTTCCTTCCTTCTTTGATTTTGGAATAATTAAAGCTCATATCAGCAATTTCATCGAGCATTTTTTTAGCAGGCTCTATAACTTTCTGAATAAATGCACTAGCGGTATTTTTGGTATAAGCGTCTTTTGGAATCTCCAAATCCTTCCTAAATTGGTCTAGGGTTCTACTTCTACCACCACTATCACGCCATTGACGGATATAGTAATAAAATTTTATGTTGTAGGTGCCTGTTAGATTAAAGCTACTTTCAGCGATGTATTCGGTAAACCCTTTAGATAAGTCGGTCAAAAAGCCATAAAATCCAGCATCAAGGTTAATGTTGACATGACTTTTTGTAGTTGTCCATTCCGGTTTTTCAATTACCCCTACTAACTTAACGGATTCCTGTTTTTTGCCATCCACTTCCATTTTACTCGTAATTGGCAGGGTCTTTTCTCTCAAGTTTGTCAGCGTATCATGAAGGCGCTCTTTAGCGTTATCGTTCTCAAGGAGCAAATCGCGATAGTGAAATTGCAGGGACACGTTCCCGGATAAATCAATTTGTGGGCTAAAGTCAACTTCCTGATGAACCTTAATTCTTTGTAGAATCCTGACCAAAACCCTATTTTCCCCTGCGGTAAAATTAAACTTGATAAAGTTTGCGGTTAACTGGTAAGGTTGTCTTACAACGTCTGGAAGCTGAATTTTCTTGTTAGTATCCTTGTCAACTAATATAGCCATATCCGCAATTGGTTAGAGTTAATGAAACAAATATGCGAAAAAAAGTTAGAGTTCCATCCGCATTTAGTTAGAATATATCCGCAATCGGTTAGAGTTCCATCCGCATCTAGTTAGAGTAAAACGTTGTGAGATATAGTAAACATAGTACTTTGAAGTAACCTGTAATTTAGTACTTATATTCAGTTTTTTTTATTTAGTTATTTAATATAGAAAGAAGCAATTTTGATATAGCTTGTTGAATTGTTAATAAGGTTTCAAAAAGGTCATAATTTTAAAAAAATTACGCCATTTTTTCATAATACTACTTTTGCCCTGCAAAATGATTTAAGGTCTTGAAAAAGGTCAAAAAAGCAACCGCAAAAAATTAAATATCATAGATAAAATCTATAGTTTGAGATTTTTAATTATTCGGGATTTGATTCGTACGAATCAATAAAAAACAAAATTCCTTATTCCCCAAATTCTTACCCGAGATCGGAACGATCTTGAATATGAAATAACCTACTAGCCGGATCCTGTTTTACATTTTTTAGCGTTCCGATAGATAAGCGTTAAAAAAAATTAAAACAGGAGCGTTTTTTGTTTCTTGGATTTTGGAAAAGTTTAAAATATCTAATTCTAAAATCATTAGGGTTTAAACTCATGAAGTTCAATGACTTTATTGAGATTAACTTTTTTTTCCGCTAAGAATTTTAGGTATTTTAGAAAAATTGGACCGAGTACTTTTCCTGCTTCAATTTTACTAATAGTGCCCTGATCAGTATTCAATCCTTTGGCGATTTGACCTTGGGTAAGGTTAAGCTTTTCCCTAGCCTGGCTTAATCCAACTGTACCTTTATTTTTACCCGACATTCTACTTCATTTTACGCTAATTTAATTTAATTATGATTCAGTTGAAAGAGATGGTTATTGCGAATGCAATAGTTTTCTTTGAGTGCTTTGCACGAAAAAGGAAAGCGAGATGGAATCGGGGAAGCCCCGATACGATTTTCTACTTTTTCGTCGAAAAGTATAATAAACACTAGTATTTTACTTTCTACTTTACCTATATTTAGGTGTTCAAATTGTAGTATAAAAGTAGAAATATTTATTTAAAGTGCTATTAATCAATTAAATAGATGCTTAAATATTCTACTTTTTATTAATTTATTGTAATAAAATCAATTTAAAAATGGGTTCCGCTTCTGTAAAAATTAATGCATCATCTAAGGCATTTCTTACGATTTTATCTAAAGAATCGAATAAATCACAACAGGATTATTTAAGTACCGCTATTGATTATATTTATGAAACCGGTCTTGATATTTATAATAAAAAATCTGTAAATGTCGGGGATAGTATGAAAGCATTAGAAAATCGAATTATTGGTTTTATGAAAAAAAGGGAGCAAGATTTTTTTGTTCCTATGAGTTCAAAAATGACAGCTCTAACCAAAAGCAATGTTGATTTAATTAATGGATTAGAAACTTTGGATATTATCAGTTTGGCAACTGATCAGCCAAAGGATTCACCTAAACCAAATTTTACGGTTCCCGAAGCTGAAAACTCACTTAAAAATAATAATGATATTTCTGATTCTTCAGTAGAAGAAAAGTTTGAATATCAAGAAAAAAATGTTGATTTAATTGAGTTAGAAACGACCAAAAAAAGGGCTGAATTATTAGAGGAACAATTGCAATTTTTAATGTCGAAAATAAATAAAGGTTCAGGCTTGAATTCTGGTAAATTCTTTGCAAATATTACACAACGTGATTGTGATAGAATAAATAGGATTCTAAATGATAATTAAGGTTCATAGCATCGGAGTTGATGGAGGAAAAAATACTGGTAGTTCCAGTAACCTTATTCAGTATTTGGATAAGGAAAATAGAAACGTTGACATTTTGGATCAGGAAGGATTTTTTAACCACGAATCCGAAAATATAACCCCCGATATTGCGGAAAGGGTTATTGATGGAAACAAGGGGCGTTTATCAAAAGATGAAACAAAGTTTTATATGTTGACGGTCAATCCATCGGAACGAGAGCTGAAACATATTTCAACAAATGAAACAGCCTTAAAAAGTTACGTTCGTGATTTGATGGATGTTTATGCTAAAAACTTTAATCGGGAGTATCCAGATGGCGAACCCTTGAAAGGAAGTGATTTGGTCTATTTTGCTAAAATAGAACATGAGAGAACGTATAAATATGATGATAAAAGATTTCGTGAAACCATTATTAAAAACAATAGAATAAGGTCCGAAATCATAAAGAATATGGACAATCCCGAAAAAGTGAAAGCACTTGAAAAAACATATATAAGGGACAAAAACAACACCCCTATTTTAGAGGGCAATCCAAAAGCCGGAAATAATGTTCATGTTCATATTGTTGTTTCTCGTTATGATAAACAACAAAAGTTCAAATTAAGCCCAATGGCTAACCAAAAATCTGGTAAAGGCAAATTGAACGGCCAGGAACATAGCAAAGGATTTAATCGGGATGAATTTGTTGCATCCGGGGAAAGATTGTTCGATAGGAAGTTCAACTACAAAAGGGCTTTTGATGAAAGTTACAAATATTACAAAAGTGCAAACCTTGCAGTTACGGCAGTTACTAACCCAAAATCATTGGTAAAAATTATGGTAAAGAGAGCTTTAATGGAAAGCATAAAAGATAAAACTCTCCAGACAAACTTAAATATGGCAACAACCAATCCGAAGCATATCCCAAAACAGGCAATACGTAGAATTGAAAAAGAGGCCATAAAAGCCGTGATGAACTCATTGGACAAAACCTCTTACACTAACCCTGTTTCTTTCGGGATTAATGTTGCTAGAAAAACAATAACGATAGCCGCTAGGGCTATTTCAAAATCAGTCGGAATCTAATGGGATATACCGAACAATTTCTAAACGCCCCTTTGATTACTCAGATTATCATTGCAACAACAAATGTTCTGTACTTGATTTTTTGGTTGGTAGCACTTAAAAAGGACTTTTTGATTTCAGCATTTATCGTTTCTGTTTTTGTTGTTGCTGCCAACTATATGGTTATTATGTTTTTTAGTGGTATCGACGTTGTAACATTTCTCACAATCTACATTTTACCAGCAGCTCTTACTTTCATTATTCTCTTTTCCCTGTTTAAGCTATTGGGTTCAACCTTTAAAAAAAGTCTCTCGATTTCTCAGGTTAAAATACCACATACAAAAGGCGTAACAATAGTAAATACCATTAAAGGCGTTTCTATTCAGGGAGCACCAGGTTCAGGTAAAACCATATCAGGAGCCGGATGGATATTGGACAGTTTTGGTAAAAAATCTGTACCAGGTTTGGTTTATGATTACAAAAATTTAGAGTTGACTGAGATTGTGATGTGGTTTTATAGAAATGCTGATTTGCCCGTTCACGTGTTTCATCCTTCGGATCCATCACGTTCCTGCAACATCAATTGTTTTGACCCTGCAATTTTAAACAAACGCGAAGATTTTATGATAATGGCTAAGACATTAACAGACAATCTTATTGATGATGATAGCAAAAGCCCTTTTTTCAAAAACGCAGCAGAAGGGGCAATTGCGGGTGTATTGATTAGACTAAAAGAAGATTTTCCAGAATATTGCTCTTTCCCTTATTTAACAGCAATATTTCTTGAAAAGAGCATAGACGAATTAATTGAATTTCTAGAGGGCAATCCTAATTCTAAAAGACAGGCAGGAACATTTTTGGATAGCGCAGGCGCTAGGGACCAGATGGCGGGTGTAAAAGGAAATCTTTCAAATGCCTTTAGGGCTTTTGATTTGCCAAACGTTTTTTATACAACAATGAAGAATGATTTTGAGCTAGAAATCAACAACAAAAAAACACCTGGTTTAGTGGTTCTGGTCAATTCACCGAATTATGATGAAGTTTACCAACCTTTATTAGCGGTTACGGCTCAGGCCATTATATTGAAAATGTCAAAAAGGAACAGGGAATTTGCCTATTTAATGTTTGATGAAGCGCCAACACTAAAACTTAGTAGGATGCCCAGAATACCATCTACAATGAGAAGTTTTAATATCGCTACTATTTATATGCTTCAAGACAAGATTCAAGCAGCCAACCAATTGGGCGTTAATAAAATGAAGGAGGTACTTGCGAACTTATCCACCTTGTTTTTTGGAAAGACCAACGACCCAGAAACGGCAAAATTTTTTGAAGCCTATTTTGAACAGGTAAAAGTGAAACAACGCTCGTTCAGTACAAAAGAGGGCTTGTTTATGGAAAGCCAAGACAGAAGGGTAAGTGTTTCCGAACGAGACGAGAAGAAACATAAAAGCTATGAAATGTTCAAAAGGGGAACAGGACAGTTTTTTATCATAGACGATAAAGGAAACAGTCATGATGTTGCAATTAAGAAGCCAAAAATTGAAATTGAACCATTTAAAAAGACCAGAGCAATCAGCGTTTTGGAGATAAATTCAAATTATGATCGCATTTTGTCGATTGCTAAGAAATTATAACTTTAAATATGCAATATTTGCATATATTTGAGTCGAAACTTTACTAAATACAACAAGAACACATTATGAAAAGAAAAGTTTTAAGTACGTTTATTTTCCTTTTTGGATTTATCGCAACCGCTAGCGCACAAGACCTTAATATTTCTGAAACAGCTGAAACCTTTTGGGACGATGTATCGGAAGCCGCACCCTTTATTATTGCTGCCATCTTCCTTATTTCTGCCCTTGCCAATATGGGTAAACTTTTTGGGGAGAACAGGGATTATATGGGCTTCTTTAGAGGGCTATTATTGTGGGCAGCCGTAATAGGTATAATATCGGCAATCGTAACATTTATCCTTTCGTTAAGCTTCTAACAATGGATTTATGAAGGAACGTTTAAGGGTAGAGAAAAATGTAAATTCTAAAGCTGTATTGTTCAAACTCAGCTTTAATTATTTCCTTGCCTTTATTTTAACTGCTATCATATTATCGCTATTACTGGTCGGTAGTTTTAGTGGTCGCAGTTTTTTTCTTTTCATAGTTGCTTTAACAATTTCCTATATGGTTATTAGATACCTGGACAACTCCGGTACTATTGAATCATTGAGTTTTGGGAAAATACCTAATGAATTTGAAAACGACCTGTACAAATTAAAAGATGGAGAATGCATTTTTGTCCAAGAACCCACCGACACTAAGAGTTGATGGGAACAGCTTTCTAAGCAGTAACGGCGATGTGGTATGTGGGTATAGCCTACAGTTGCCAGAGGTCTTTACGCTTTCTAAAGAGGACTATAACCAAATGCACGAACATTGGTTCAGGACTTTAAGATTCCTACCAAAATATTCCTTTGTCCATAAAATGGATATTTTTCTTAAAGAAAGATACGACGGACAATTATTGCCCAACGATACATTCATCCAACGAACGACTAGAGATTATTTTAATGGACGTGAACACTTCACGCATTATCCATTTCTTTTTATAGGCAATAGGGGCGGTACGTTCCTTAAAAATTCGAGTATTCACAACCCATTTAAGAAACTTCCAAACATAGACAAGCTTTTGCTTGAATTTGAACGGGACAACCATTTTTTAGAGGATGCAAGTAAAGCTATCGATTTTATAAATACATCAAAGCACATCAAGGCTGTTCCAATGTCCGCAGACGAGATTTATGCGTTACAGGAAAATTACTTCAATGCATTTCAGCCCGATGTTTATTTGAGTACCGACATGAAGGCCAAAAGCAACAAGAAATCCGCTATTGACGTTGGGGGAAAACTAGTAGGCTCTTATTCCCTTGACAACATCAAACAGTTTCCTGACTATGTTGATATAAGCAAAATAGACCCTGCTTATAGCAGCAAAAAATATAAGTTCCATAAAGGTCTGGCAGATGATTTCGGTTTTAGATTGCCCCATGATCATATCTACAACCAAATCATTTATTTGGAAGACCATACACTAAAAAAAGAGAAGCTTAAAGAGACTAGTCGAAAACTGAAAGGTTCAAGGGGCTTTGATATTGAAAACGAGGAAAAAGGGAAAATCCTTAGTGATTATGTTACCGAGCTTGGGCAAGATGAAATGAGAATTTTGACCCAAGGGCACACAAACATAATTTTTTATGCCGATTCTGATATCGAGTTTACAAAATGCGCCAGACAGATTGAAACCATATTCAAAACACATGATTTTAAACCCATTTACCCATCCAGAAAACGGTTAAAGGAAATCTACATGAATTCTTTCCCTGCTTTATCCGGTAGTTTGAGCAGGCACAGAATGTACGATAGCGAGCTTGAAATCAATCTTGCCCTATTTCTAAATGTAACAACCTACAAGAACGATAACGAAGGTGTTGCATTTTCAGACCGTCTTTATAATATTCCAACCATTAGAGACGTAAGGGACTATGAAAAAAAAAGGATAAAGGCGTGGAACTTTACAATGTATGGACCAACCGGAGAGGGTAAGTCCGTTCTCGCACAACACATCATAAGGCAGTTCAATGAATCCGGCTATAGAAACGTGATATTCGATATAGGCGGTAGTTTTAAAAAACTTGCATTATTGTTGCCAAAAGAAAAATCCCTTTTCTTTTCTTTTGAGCCAGGCAAGCCACTTCCTCTAAATCCATTTAAAATAAGCGGTTCTTTAGATGCCCAACAACTAAAAGACCTATCCAGTTTTGTTTTTAAATTGTGGCTTCCGGAGGAAGATATGTCCGATAATATCCAAACATCTTTATCGAGACTTATCGAAACATATTTCAAGGAGGTAATTTCCGGTCATAGTTACCCATCATTTTATTTGTTTGTCAAGCAAAACAAAGAAAAACTTATAGACTTTCTTAAGATTGAATCCCGTTTTTTCGATATGGATAACTTTCTTTTTCTATGTTCAAAATACGTAGGAGAAGGGCAGTATTCTTACTTGTTTGGAGGTGAAGATGATTCGAGCCACTTAATAGACGAAAAAGATTATATAGTATTCGAGTTTGATAAAGCGCAGGACGACCCCGTAGCCCTCTCTATTCTTATGTTAATGGGTTCTCAGGCGGTCAAGAAACTTGTTTGGGAAAACAAATCGGTACCAGGCGTAATATTTTATGACGAGCTTGCTAAATTCATAAAATACAAGTCAATTCGAGATACCGTTGTTTTCTTTTATCAAGCCATACGAAAGCAAAACGCAGCCGTAGGTTCTTCACTTCAAAGCCCTGCACAATTACCAATCGGGGACGATACAAACGCAATGATAGACAATACACAGGTTGTCTACGTCCTTTTCAATGAGAAAGGATATGCGCCTTTGGTTGAGCGCTTCAATCTAAGTGAGCATCAGCATAATATTCTAAAGTCGCTGACAAGTATTAGGGACGGGGATAAAAACTATACTGAGTTTGCACTAATTATAGGTTCGGAAATATGGCCGTTAAGGTTAGAGCTACCGCCAGAAGTTTTAAAACTGTATCAAACCGACGGTGCGGAATATGAGGAAATCATGCAGTTGTACGAAAAGTACGGAGATATGGAAAAAACGATTAAAGAACACATGAAACACTATTGATATGATACGAAAAACACTTCTATTGATTTCATTTTTGGCCATAGGTTTTTGCCATGCGCAAATACCCGTTACCGATGCGGCAGCCAACTCTAGTTTGGTTCAGACCATTGCCCAAGGAGCTAAACAAGTAAAGCAAGGTCTTGAAACCGTAAAGCTATTAAAAGATGCAAAAAAGGTACTTACAACCGTAAATAATGCAGTCAGGGATATTAATGATATTCAGGAGATTTATGAAATGCAGAAATATCTAATCGAGAGTTCCACGAACAACATAAATAAGGTTGTCAAAACAGGAATGCTGAAACCGAAAGAAACAACAAAAATGTATAACTCGTACAACAATCTTTTTGATGGCGCGATCAAATCTTTAGAAGGAGTGGACAAGATTCTTACCAATAATCTTTTTAAGATGAAAGATTCAGAACGCCTAGAGTTCATCAAAAATTTGAAAAACGACATGAAGGTTAGAATAGCTGCAAATAATGCACTAGCAAAGAAATACTGGATGTTTGCAGAAACTAGAAGTCTAAACAAACTATTTAAAAAATAATGATTGACTTTGGATATGAATTGATTAAATCCGTTTTTGACGGAATAGGCACATCATCATCATTTCGATGGGTAAATTACAGCGTCAAGTTTTTGGCGATAGCGTTCTTCCTCCTTAACCTTTACGGGAGCTTTTTGGACAACATCGCCAAGGATTGGGGAGTGATGGACTTGCCTTTTAATTTCTCCAAAACAGTAACGGCATTTATGATAATCATTGTAATTGCCGGCTTTGACCAATTATTGATTCTTTTTGAAAATTTATTCGTTCCCCTTAATAATATGATTGACGACTACAATCCTTTGGTTGCCTCTCTAATCGAATTAGAGCCCGACCAAGCGGTCGAGGAAGAACAAAGTTGGACAGCCAAACTAATAGAGACTTTTACAGATGTTTCGCTCGTGCTCAAATATCCATATTTCCTTATAGCTAAAGCACTGTACTTTGTTCTATGGATAGTTGATAATGTGGTGTATGGTATTTTCTTGGTTGAAAGATTTTTTGCGCTTACTGTTTTGAGGCTAGTCGGTCCGTTCGTTTTTGCCCTTGCCGTTTTTGAAAAATTAAGGGACTTAATGTTCAAGTGGTTAAAGCTATATGCGGCTTTTTATTTGTTAATCATTCCCTATTTTTTAGTCATTTATATAACAAATGAAATTTACGACAGCCTATCCCAAGGCTTTATTAGCGCAGCACCCGTTCAGCTTTCTGGCTTATTTCTTGTGGGCGCAATGGTTGCGGTCGGCATATCGCTTTGGTTGAAGCTTCGTTTGTTCAAAAAATCAACCGAACTTATATATAAAGTATTTGCATAAATGAAAAATGAAAAGGTAGATATATATACGGCTTTGAAGAAGAACAGGAACACAACCCTTGTTGCGGTCGTGGTTTCGGGAATTGTTTCCCTGATATCTGTCTTTTTGGTGTATTTCATGCACATGAAACATGATAGGTATGTATATGGAATTTCAGAAACCAAGGAGTTGATGCCCTTGGAATTAATAGAGAAGGAAAATCTAGTTGAGATTTACCGAAAAGGCTCTATACAACTATGGGCCAGCTATTTCTATAATGTAGACCAATACAACTATAAAAAACAAATTGAAAACTCTTTATGGTTAATCGACGATAGTGGAAAAAACCTTTATAAAGAATATCAGCAGATAGGGCATTATAATAGGATGATAAGAACATCGTCCGTCCAATATATTGAGGATATTGATATTGTTTTCGGAAAAAACAATGCGTTTCAGATGAAAGCCATTGTTTCCATTCAAAGACCTAATCAAGAAGACCCCAAAAGGTACGAACTGGTAGCTCAGGGTAAATTGATTACAGTAAAAGCCAATTATCCCAAGAACCCTTGGGGCTATATGATTACCGGATATAGAGAAGTGACCAAAAAAGAATTAAACTGATATAGATGGAGAACTTTATCGAAAAAATCAAACAGCTTGAAGCCCCGCAAATCATTGTCTCTTTGATGATGTTAGGTTGCGCTGTCTTTATCGGATATGGGGTTTTCAAACCTTCAGAAGAAGAAGCAAAGGGAAAATCAACGGAAATTTTAGAGTTCCCCGATGCCAATAAATCAACCGAAAATTATAATTCCAAATTAGAGGCATATGAGCTTAAGGAAGAAAAAGAGAGCAGTCTCGAATTAAAATTTGACAATAGCCTGTTTAAAGACGATAAGGACAATTCTGATTCTGATGTGTACGCCCAAGAGGAGGACGAAAGAGTTAAGGAGCTTCAAAGGCAAATTGCACTCATGGAGGAAAAACGCAGAAATTTCCAATCTAACGATTCTAATTCTGGAAACGGAAATCAGAGCGCAAATACACAATCAAAAACAGCTAGGGAGCCAAAACAAAAAACCAAGGAACAGCTTGAAATGGAAGCCCTGCAAGCTGAACTTGATTACTATGAGTTGTTAAAGCAATCAAAAGAGGAAATGACATCTGGTAACACAAGGGCAGAAATAACTAGCAACGGTGCGCTTGAACCTTTTAGGGCTTCTATTTATAGGGATCAATTTATTTTACCGGGTGACCGAGTTAAATTGTTGCTAAACGAGGATGTAGAACTTAATGGAAAATTATTCAAAAGGAACACAACGGTTTACGCAACAGCCAACATTAATAAATCTAGGGTGCTGCTCAATGTTGATAATATCAACCACGTTCCTTTAAGTCTGGAAATTAGGGATATTGACGATGGTGGGGTTGGGCTTTACAACAAAAGAGCCGGAGAATTATGGAGGGAGTTTCAGTCCGAGGTTCAGGAGGACGGGGTTCAGGATATCGGTCAAGAAATTTCACAGGAAGTAACCGTGCCAATAGTGGGAACCGCAATACGTGCATTTGGTAATTTTTTCAGAAAAAGAAGATATAAGGAGAGGGATAAAATTTTATTGGTCAATGACCACCAAGTACTTGTTTCCCCAATAACAAATTAAAATATGGCAAAAAAGATTTTCAACATATTCATTTTTATTGTGCCCGCTTGTTTCTTCGGACAAGACACTATTCAGGTTGCAAAAATGTACAAAACCATTATGATTTTTCCCGAACCAGTTACGGAAACCATTTTGGGCAACGACCTCAGTTTTGTATTGGAGCAGCACAGTAGGGAAACCGATTACGGTAAAAGAATTTTGAAGGTTTCCTATAATAAGATGGGCAAAGAAAAGAACGCCTATACGAACCTTGTGGCCATTACAGAAAGTGGATCTTTTTATGAGTTTATTCTATCCAAGTCGGACAAACCATCAAAACTGACATACAACATTCAAAACAATAATAGATCATTTAGCCTTAGAACAGAAAGCACCAATGACAAAGGGCCCATTGTTGTTGAAAATGAAATGCATAAATATTCTAGTGAAGCCGAGATAGATTTAAGTAATGTAAAGATTGAACCAGAAGAGGAAGAACCCACCATAGCAACGGAAGAACTTTACGAGAACAACAGAACCGAATATTTCAAGAGCATGTGCTATTACAATCAATTCAACAAGTCTTTTTTGTTAAGGCATTTTGAAAAGGCGGGGAACGTATTCCTTCGCGTGGGGGGTATTTATTACAATAAAAACGAGCTTTATTTTCAGGTAATCATCGATAATCAAGAACCTATTGATTATGATGTAAACTTTATAAAATTCTCAATAGCCACCAACTACAAAAAAGCCAGTAGCAACCAGAGCACTGAGATACCGCCAATTTTCAGGTATAAGGTTCCCAAGAAGGTCAAGGGTTTTTCAAAAAATCACTTTTTTGTTGTGTTCGATAAATTCACTTTGGACAGGAACAAAGTCTTTAAAATAGATTTGGACGAATTAAACGGAAACAGAAACATTACCCTAATGTCGGACAATCAAATGGTCAATAGGCCAAAACGCTTTTGATATGAAGAACATTTTTACAATAGGATTATTAATTTTTGGATGCCATTTTGCAAACGCTCAGGCATATGCATCATCGGTCGAGCTATCTGGTGGGTATGTCGAGGACGGTTTCGGGGGCTATATCAATTATAACCACCATCTTGATAGGCGCTCGCATTTACAATTCGGTGTATTTGTTGGAATCAGCAACGATAAATCAACCGCAGAGGAAATCCCCTATAATATATTCACTTTTAATCCTGGCTATTTTAGAAAACTGATATCGTCAAATAGCAGAAAGCCCATTACATTGAACATAGGGGGCGGCGCTATTGTTGGTTACGAAGTAATTAATAATGGAAGCAACGAATTGCCGTCCGGTGCTATCCTAGACGCAAAATCCCAATTGATTTACGGGGCTTTTGCAGGCTTAGAGGTAGAATACGGAATCAAAGAAAATTTTTCCCTCACACTCAAAGCGGTAGAACAGTATCAGGTCAATAGCGATATTGGTCAGTTCTACCCATTTGTAGGGGCGGGTTTGAGATACTATTTATTTTAATAATTATGAACACCCCACATTATGAAAAAGAAATACTATTGGCTAATGGCCTTTTTGGTCCTCTTGGCATGCAGCAAAGACTTCGAGGATGCATTAATAGATAGCTTCGATTTTAATTTTACGGTTATTACAAGCGATTCGGGATTTATCTTTGAAGGTTCCGAAGCTGATTTCAGGGTAGTTCCCGAAAGGACGATTACCACCACACGCTTTAATTTTAGCTATTCGATAGATGAAGGAGAGGGCTTTTTTCAAATGGAAAATGGCGAAGTACTGCCCGAACAGACCGAATTGGAATTACCCGAGCTTCTTTGGAAACTTAATTATATTCCAACGACAACGGGAACCCACGTTCTAAAGCTGAAAGCCAAAGACCAGAAGGGAAACGAAAAGGAGGAAACTATCACTTACGAAATAGATTTTGCACCCTTTACAGTACTTTTCAATCAAGGAGCAAATACTTTTATCGTAAACCAAACGAACGACCTAAACCTTACAGTTGTTTCGGAAAGCAACACAGAATTGTACGAAACTCTTTCGGTAAACGATATTGACGCAAGCTACACCCTGTCTTTTACCGTAGAAGGGGGAACGGGTGTTTTCGTAATCAATGGAGAGGATTATGAGCCAGGGCAAAAAGCGACCATCGAAGAAGGAACCTTGGAGTTTGAATACATTCCTTCAACTTTAGGAGAGCACATAATCACACTTATTGCAATTGCGCCCGATGGGGCGGTCAGGGAACAACAAATTATTGTTCCCGTCGAAAACGTGCAATTCTTTTTATTGGCCTCCATACCATCGGACAAAGTTTCCATTGGAGAGGATATAGACGTTTCCCTAAGCCTTCAATCTTCCGATGATAGCGAAGAAATAGACTATAGGCTTTCGTTCTTTTATGCGCCCGACTCCGAAGGAATAGGAACACTCGTAAATGAAAATGGGGAAGCTCAAACAGCAGGGCAGTCCAGACCTTTGGAGCCTGGGAACTATAGCTATAAATTCAACTCTAACGTTTTGGGGATAAAGAAACTTTATTTTGATGTTTCCGATTCAAACAACCAAGTTAAAAGAGACAGTATTTTAGTTGAAGTCACGAGCATCCCTTTTTCTTTTTCAGGGCAAGCGGTAGGAACTTCCACGGGAATTAACCAGCCAATTGAATTGTCCCTATCCCTATCTACAAACGCAACCGAAGACAGTAATGTTGAATACAACATTAGTTTTGCGCAAGAGGGCGGGAACGGCGAGTTGAAAGACCTGGATGATATTATAATACCACCCAATACCGCCTATGATGTAACCCCAGGGGTTTTCAAATTGTCCTATACACCCTTTACCTTGGGCGAACATCGTTTGTTGTTTCAAGCCACAGACACCTACGGTCAGTCTGTAAGTAGTGAGGTTTCACTTATGGCAACAAACGCCCAATTGAACTTTACAGCCGCCGCGACAAATTCAGAAATGATAGTTGGGGGAACCAACACTATTAGCGTTAACCTTGGCGAGCAAGGAAACGCCAGTAATCTTACCTACGAAATGAGTTATTTTGTTACTGGGGGAACGGGAACATTGACGGAGGGAGGGAACACAATTTCTTCATCAACATTTATAACCACAACCCCGGGCAGCAGAACTTTTAGTTTCTTGCCCGACCTACCAGGCAATTATACCCTTACGTTTACCCTTAGGGATTCCAACGGCCAAACATTACAAGCACCGACTTCGTTTGTTGTAACAAACACCAATTTCCAATTTTCGGCAACGGAAGCCAATGGGGAAATCGGCCTTGGTCAAAACAATAATATAAACATCAATATTGTGCCAGGAACAACAAATAATGGTACAAGTTATACCATGACTTATGACAGTTCCAGTAACGGTACTTTATCAATAGGGGGCGTTTCCTATAGTCCCGGTCAAACTATTACCGTTCAGGAGGGTTCGTTTGTTGCTATATACAATCCCACAAGAACGGGAAATTATCAACTGGATTTTACGGTTGTAGATTCCAACGGAGTTGTAAGGACCGATTCGTCAACTTTCAATGTAATCAATTCCGATTTCGTTCTTAGTGCAGCGGCGACACCAAGCGAGATTTTTGCTTCTCAAACTTCAAGCATCAATATAGACATCAACCAGGTTGTTTCCAACCCTTCAGCATCATATGAGCTTTCATATTCCGTTACAGGTGGAACGGGAACGTTTTCTGGTCCGGGTGGAAATGTTCAGGCCGGAATTTTCACGCCCATTAGCGCAGGATCCACTTCTTGGACATATAACCCATCAGCCGAAGGTGCACACGCTATAATCGTCCAGGTTAGGGATAATTCGGGCGTGACCAAGGAAAAGGTTGTTGTAGTGAATGTTGTTTCTACGGACTTCACTTTTACGGCAACAGAAGCCCAAGCCGATGCAAACATTGGGGAATCTGTAGGGATTAATCTTAATATTCAAGAATCGGTTTCGGGAATCGACACCTATACGGCAGTATATACTACGAATAATAATGGAACTCTTAGATATAACGGGAACACTATTCAGCCAGGCGTTAGCTTTACAATAGTTGCCGGGAATAGTTCGGCATCCTATACAGGAACCACATCGGGAAGACATGATGTTGACTTTAGTGTTACAAGTTCTAGCGGAACCAACAAAAGCGACGGAGCCGAGATAAATTATATCGGAAATACTTTTGGGTTTACAGCTACATCGCAAATACCTAATCTTACCGTAGGCCAAACCTCTGGTATATCCTTTAATCTTACGGAAACAATCTCAGGAGTTGACACTTATACGGCAAGTTATACTAACGATAATAATGGAACCTTTATTTTCAATGGTGTTGCGATTAGTCCGGGACAAACATTCACTATAACCCCAGGCACTTCATCAGCCACCTATTCATCCCTAGAAACAGGCTCTCAATCATTGGATTTTACGGTTACAAGCAGTTCGGGGGATTCAGAAACCGATTCAGCTGATTTTAATTTTACCTCTAATATTTTCACATTTACGGCGAGTCCACAAGTTAACACAGCTGATTACAATACTACCGTTCCAATCAACTTTAATATAGCAGAAAGTGTTTCCGGAGTTGATACCTATACAGCTCTTTACACACTTACACAGGGATTAGGAACCTTCCAGTTCAACGGTACCACTATTCAGCCAGGTAATACATTTACAATAAGCTCAGGGGCGAGTTCCGGTAGTTTTACTGGCATCGACGGAGGGAGTAAAACCCTTGATTTTCAAGTAACTTCTTCTTCCTCACAGGTTGTATCGGACGACGCAAGGATAGTCTTTAGGGAAAATCCTGAAATAGTTGAAGTTTTTTGGCAACCTTCTGATGTTGTAGACAATATCACCAATTTTAGGAACACAATTACCTATAACGGAAATATATTTAGGACAGCGGCCGAATACGACCCTTTAGAAATCCGTGCGGAAGTCGTTAGCTCAACCGTAGGGGCCGACAATAGGGCAATTGTGGTTAAGGAATTAAAACTTAATGGCGGAGCAACGGGACAGGACATCATAAACATATGGGAACCCATACCGAATAATTCTGAATTTACCCTCTATATCGATTTGCAATATGATGATAGAACCTACGACTATACCGGAGCGGAACTATTGGTCCGATTTACTGTTCGCAATTCTTCAACAAGTATAACAAAGGATATACTTTATAGAGATTGATTTATAATTATGCCAAATATGCATATTTGGCATAATTATTGTTTTTAAATATTAATCTAAAAACCCAAAACGCAATGAAAAAATATTTGTTTATTCTTTTAATTATTGGACTGTATAGTTGCGACGACAAAGATGCGCAACCGATAGAAAGCTTCGATATTGAATATAACTTGGTGTCGAGAACCAGTAGCGCATTGGAATTTTCCTTCAGCATCATTGATACGGATTTTCCGTCTTATACCATTTCATCATTCGCCCCCAACATAAGTTGTTGTCAAGGCACTTTTATTTTAGAAAACAATGTTTCCGCTACAATAGGGCAAACCGATGTTTTGAGCTCAACCGTTACAGGAGACAACAGTTTTGACTTGACGATTGACAACTTCAACGATGGAATGAACTACTTAACAATTAAGGTAGATAACGGATTCAATGTGTTTTTCTACTCTTTTCAGTTCTATTATGATGCAGGGGCCAACGAGGTTGATTATCTTAATGTAATGAGGTCCGGAAAATCAGAACTTAATCTCTTTGATGCAATATTTAGGTTTGACTACTATACGAATGCCAATATTAACGTTCTTATAGAACTAGAAAGCGGCATAAGAGAAAACCCCTTAACCTCATTGCCTAACGGAGCAGGGGAATTTAGATATATTACAAGCGGTGGGGGAACGGACATTGTTAAAACCACAAGGGAAAGACTTTAAAAACCTCCTTTCGTTTTGAACGCAGAAAACCAGAAAAACGGCATGATGATTTATAGCAACTCATATAGCCTATTTCTAGGGTCTACACTTTTTTTTCTTTTTTCAGTATGTTTCATCCAAGCTCAAACAAATGAAAAAAAAGAGCCTAGTGCTGATTTGGTAAAGCACGTAAAGCTCTATTTAAAAGAAGCGGCGGACGGCAATGAACTTGCCCTCTTGTTTGAAATGGTAAAACCTGACAAGGCTTATTTTATGGTTTTGTTCGACAGCATTCCAACAATACACCCACTGAACCCTAAAAACGAAAAAAGGGTTTCCGATGGGTTCGGCGACCGATTCCATCCAATAGAAAAGAAAAACAAGCCCCACCTTGGAATAGACATAACGGCAGAAACAGGAACCGCTATTCATGCAGCAGCGGACGGAACCGTTACTCTTGCTAACAAATCAAAGGATGGCTACGGTAACGAAGTACGTATTACTCATTCCAATGGGTTTTCAACCCGTTACACGCATATGTATACCTTCATCGTTAAAAAGGGAATGAAGGTCAAGAAAGGCGATATAATTGGTTTTGTAGGCAGTACAGGAAAGAGTACTGGCCCCCATATTCACTACGAAGTAAGGAAGCACGGCAAAGCCGTTAATCCTGAATATTTTTTGGGCATTCCCATATAAACATCTACATTTTTGATGTGGCCGGCCGAGCTGGATCCACCACTCAAGGTTAAAATCGTCTACATTTCTGCTTTCTGCAGAAATATTTCCTTGAAATCCGGAAGTTAAATTGTAGATGTTTTTATTTCAATCGTCGAAACCTTGCGCCATCCAAATCGCTTTTATATTTACCTTCTTAAGGTGTAACTTTACATTCCTATATTTTTTTGATGTACGCCCTTATCGATTGCAATAATTTTTATGCTTCTTGCGAGCGGGTTTTTAACCCCTCACTAAATGGTTTGCCCATTGTCGTTTTGTCGAACAATGATGGTTGCGCCATTGCTCGAAGCAACGAGGCGAAAGCCTTGGGGATTCCAATGGGCGCACCCTATTTTGAATACAAGAAGCTATTTGCCGAAAAGGGCGTGAAAGTCTTTAGCTCAAATTATTCCCTCTATGGGGATATGTCCCAAAGGGTCATGAATATCCTATCACGGTATACACCCGATATCGAAATCTACAGTATCGATGAAGCTTTTTTGTTATTTGAGGGCTTCGATTGTTTTTTTGACCTTGAATCCTATGCACGGGAGATAAAAAAATATGTTTTCCGAGCAACGGGAATCCCCGTCAGTATTGGCATTGCCAAAAGCAAGGCTTTGGCCAAGACCGCCAACAGGGTCGCCAAGAAGTTTCCCGAAAGAACCCAAGGGGTCTATATCATCGATACCGAGGAAAAACGGAAGAAGGTACTTAACTGGATAAAGGTACCCGACGTTTGGGGAATCGGTTCAAGGTATGCGAAAATGCTACAAATGCACAGCGTTCATACCGCCTTGGAGTTCGCACAGCTTCCCGATGATTTTGTCCGGGACAAAATGACCATCGTAGGGTTACGGCTAAAACACGATTTGATGGGAAAACCATCGATACAGATGGAACAGGTACAGAACAAAAAAGGAATTGCCTGTACCCGTTCCTTTCCGAAGATGTACACACGCTACGATGATATTGCCGAGCGCATCCGTACGTTTTCGGGAGTTTGCGCCCGTAAACTTCGACGGCAGGGATCGGACTGTACTATAATAATGGTTTTCCTTCGGAGCAACCCGTTTAGAACCGATTTGAAGCAGTACGGACGTTCCGTATGCGTTAAACTCCCCTACCCGACCAATTCCACTATCGAGATTACCCAACACGCCTTAAAGGGGCTTAAATCGATTTATAAGGAGGGCTACCATTACAAGAAAGCGGGCATCATGGTCATGGGCTTATCCCCCACCCTTGAAAAGCAATTCAGCCTTTTTGAAAACAGCGACCCGAGACATTTACCGATAATGAAGGCCATAGATAGGATCAACTTGCTAAATGGGTACGATTGTGTTAAATTCGGAGGAATGGACTTGCGGAGGAAATGGAAGATGAACCGTAACCGACTTTCCCCGAAATACACCAGTAAAATCGACCAGATAATAACCGTAAAATGCGATTGACACAAAAGGAAAAAATAGAATTTTTTATACCAAAACACGGGAACCCCGAAGGGCTTCCCTATTTCGACGGTGGTATTTCCGCAGGGTTTCCATCCCCAGCGGATGATTTTCTCGAAAATAGGATTTCACTTGATAACGAATTGGTGGGCGATACCGAGGCAACATTTTACGCAAGGGTCAACGGTAATTCTATGGAGGGCGCAGGGCTTTACGATGGGGATTTACTTGTAATCGATAGGAGTATCGAGCCGTACGATGGCTGTATTGCGGTCTGTTTTGTAGAGGGAGAGTTTACCGTAAAGCGCATCAAAAAGGAAAAGGAAAAAGTTACCCTATTGCCGGAGAATCCCAATTACAAACCCATCGTTATCGAAGGGGAAACCATCTTGGTAATTTGGGGCGTGGTAACGTACAGTATCAAGAACCATCAAAAGAAGTAACCGCTAAATCATTTTGTTTTCCTACGGCATATTAAATTCATCAAAAGGAGCTTCAAAATATACGTTATCGAACCTCAAAGTATCGTTGAGCGTATAAAATTGATTTTGGTTCTCAGCCACTAAAATAGTGGCTTGGAACCTACCTTTTATAATTTCATCCGTAATTTCTTCAAGCTCTATCCAATTATCCTCGTTTTCGATTATGTCCCATTTGCCCAAAATAGCATCCTCCTCGACTTGGAAGAAAGAGAAGGTGGGGGTGTTTAACTGGTTTGGTACCACTTTAACGAATGTTTGCCTTTCCAATGTGCTGTTTACCAACATACCGATGGAGGCCCTAATTAAACATAAATCATCCAGAACATAACTGTTGATGCCTATCGGGCCTTCTTCTAATTTTAGATAGGATGTCGATTTTCCGTCATATATGGTATTGTCGCTAATCTGTGTCTCAAGTAGCCCCAAAGGCTCTATGTCCTTGCACGGCGGTTCTTCATCCTTACTGCAAGAAATAAGGATAGTTGTAACCAATGCCAATAAAAAAGGAAAGAATCGGGTTTTATTCATTATTACAAGATACTGATTAAAAATTTTTATAACCAACTAGAATTATAAAAACGGGCAAATGGGGTTTGCCCGTTTTAATCTGTGAACTTATCTAGAAATAAGCACTCGCTTTTCAAACATCACACCGCTATTAGAATGAACCATTAATTGGTAAATCCCCTGTGGTATACTGGTAACGTCAAACAACAAGGAGTTTTCTCCTTCTCTGATTTTTCCTTTAAACAATCTTTTTTCGTAAGAAAATGGTGCTATTCCGAACAATTTGACAGTAACCTCTTGGTCAGTATCAGATGTAAGCAATACATTAAGCTCTGAAGATGCCGGAACTGGATACACGGCAGAATTCGAAATTTCGTTATCCGATTCTGGAAGTTCCGCTTTAGCAAAGAAGGGGCCACCTGGACCGCCCTCTATGAACACCGTTCTTGTTCTAGTGACGGTCTGCCCGTCACAGGTCACCCTTAATCTGAAATATACCAAATTCCCGTTCAATGGTAGCGCAAATGTGGAATAGGTACTTGCTGTTCCTACCTGATAATAGTTGAATCCATCCTCACTACGTTCCCATCGATATGTTGGGGTTCCCCCGCAGTTCTGTACTGAGGATGTCATGGTATATTGGCTTCCTACCTGTACCGTAAAAGGCCCCCCGATACCTACTATCAAGGGCTCAAAGTCATTATAGTCCGAAACTACACCACGGGCATTGAGCATCTGCTGAAAATTATTCCTTGCGGTCGTTCCTGTTGGCCCTCTTGATTGGCTTTCCTCGGTAACGTTCGGATTAGAGAAATAGAGCCTTGGAAGCCCATCGGTACCACCGTCGGCAACCACACTTTTGCGATATAGTTTTTGACAGAAAAAACAGTTTCGCTTGTACCATTGATGCCCTTTCGCCGTCTCTGACAAATTATTCGGCAAGTTGGTTCCTGTCCTTGTATCTGTTTCATGTCGCCCCCCGAACATGTGCCCGGTTTCATGGCCGAATACCTTTGTGCTAACATCTGCCTCTACCATTGCAACATAGCCTAAATCCTCGTCCGCATATTCATCCAATGGAGCAATACCATTTATCCCAATAATCTGACCACCTGAAACTATGGTATAATTTCTATTGATCAGAACCACAACCAAATCAGCTCCTGCCTGTTCTCTTAAAGTGATAATTTGGTTATTGGTCTGCGCATTGGTATTATCAGTCAATACGTTGCCGGTATTTCCAAGAGTGGCCAATCGCTGTACCCCCGCATTTACAAAACTCAATTGATTACTGTTTATCGTCGAGTTACGTAGTGCTTGATTCAGTTCTGATATAGCCGTGGCAGCAAATTGATTTGGATTTGAAACATTGTTGGCGGCATCTGTAAATAACGTCAACACCCTGACAACACAGGCTCCGTTATTATTACTTCTGGCCGATAATATTTTATTGGCCGTTTTGTTCAGGCTCTCCAATGATTTACCTGTTCCCATTTCAGCAGCACAAGAGCCTTTCGCGATCAACTTTTTCGTGTCAAATTCAATCAAAAACTCGCCTTCGCCATCAACATGTTCAATTTTAAAGGAACGTTCACCAATGGTCATACTACCAAAATTTTTACCGTCCTGATGGATAAGGGTCAAATCTCCCTGTAGATCTTTTTTGTACAAAAGCTCTGCATTGTAGGTATAGTTACCATCGTCATCTACTTCGATATGCTTAGGTACGGCCAGTATCATTCCTGTACCTGCCTTTTTTCCTTTTGGTATGGAAAACTGGAAGTATGCCGGACTTTTCTCGTTCATTCTTTTTTCATCCGCAAGCTTCTTCAAGTTTGGAAACTTGACCTTTCTGATTTCAATGAACATAGGGTTGCTAGCCCGTTCGGACATCTTGCCCGAAAGCGCCTGTACGGATTTACCCGAATTAGATACATCTTGGCCTACCACTTCAAAAAGCTGCGGTATAGGATTTTCGCTCTGTGCTATTGCCATGAAAGGCAAAATGAGCAATAAAGAAAATAATAGTAATTTTTTTTCCATAATTAAAGATTTTAAGGTTAATACTTATTTAGGGAACTTTTTAATCAGCTTTAACTACATTGTTTAAGTAGTTTAAATAATGGATTTGGCCTCTACAATATATTAACTTAATCTATAAGTAAGAAAAAACCTATGTTAAATCTTGTTTATACCTACTTTTTTATAAACCTAAAAAAATTAATAAATTGTTGCGTTTATCTTAAATCAGTTTTAAAATCCACTATATGTGTTTTCATACGAGAATCGTCAGTACCGCCAAACAACTTGAATTTCATTTCGGAGTTACACGTTCGGCCAAGGAAAAAGAAGCCGGTAACGAATTTATCTACCATCATGCGAACGGGTATTCCCATGATTCCTTTTGGGTCATACCCCAAGAGCGTAGCGACCATATGACCCCGATGATGTGGGGTTTGCTCCCCTTCAATAAAAATGGTTCAGACCACGAAAAATATTACAAGGAATCCATTCGCTACGGTGCGGGTCTAAATGCCCAAGCTGAAAAGCTTTTCGATTTTTATCTGTACAAGGCGAGCGCCTTGACCCGTAGGTGTATCGTTCCTCTAAGTGGTTTTTACGAACCGCATACATGCGAGAAACCCAAGAACTTTAAAGTTCCCTATTACTTCGAGCAAAAGGATTCCCCCCTTATCGCCTTGGCAGGCATCTATTCCATAACGCCCGACAAATATGTTTCCTTTTCCATCTTGACCAAGGAAGCGCCGGAAGAATCCAAATATGCCACTATACACAACAAGAAAAACCGTGATGGGGAAAACCGTCAGGTCGTGCCATTGGCAAAAGACCAAATCGAAGCTTGGTTGTCAAACGACTTAAAGGAAGATGATGTTTTCGAAATCATAAACAATGATTTGCCCCATGACCAGATCAATGCCTATTCCGTCAGTAAGGATTTATTTTCGACAAAAATAAATTCCGACCGACCCGATATTATCGAACATGTAGAATATCCACAAGTACAAATCGAATATTAAATGGAGTTGAGAAATTTCTTAGGCTTGCAGACCTATGACCAATTTGAAGAATTTTGGGAACATTGCAAATTCCTAGAGCATCATATAGATGCCTATGGAATTAAGCACCATTTATATGCCCTACATAAATTTTACGTTGAACTTACCTCTGATTCGAGCGGTCATTTAGACCCTCATTTACACGCATTTACAGATGGACCAAGATTGGACAAGTACAGGCAAAGCGATATAGATTATATCAACGAGGTTTTAAGCCAAAATAATTAAATCGATAAAATCCTATCGGATTTCCCCGTTCCTCTTTTTTCCCAAAGATAGTTTCGGATTTCCTCATAACAGGCGTGTTGTGCAACTTTATCCTGTGTGAAACCCTGAATCATCGATAGACTAAAAGCGTGATTGTTGGAGAACTCATCGATATCCCCGACACCCAATTTTAGGTATTCACTATCAACCACCGAAAAATCCAAATCATATGGTTTTGATTCGTCTATATCGTGCATTATATGATTCACTTTTTGGAGCATCATATCAACCCCCTTCAATGGATTTACACGCTATCCCTGATGCATCTAGCCATGTTCCTGCGGAAGTTGCAAATTAATCCGCCTCCCGGACACTCCGAGTTTCCCGCAAGGCCGGGACACTTCGGAAGTCTTGCCGTCTCCTGAATTTCCAACATCCTCGAAACCGCGCGCAAGAGCAAAACGTTTCTCCATTCCCTTCCGTGGGACCACTCCCACCCTACTCCATCCATCCGGGTCGTGGATCCTCACGGGGGAACTACGAAAGTTATGCACTTGCCTTGCCTTTGCCCTTTTTATACGGAAGTCGGGAAGCCTTATCCGTTCGCACAAAGTGTTGTCCTGGTCATGCCTTTTGCAAAAAAAGCAAAAGCCCTGCCAAGGATCAATTCTTGCCGGACAGGGCAAGAACTACACGGGGCTACCCTCAAGATAATTTGTAGCCCTTCTTTTCCCGACAGCTCGTTATCTCTCCATCGACGGCAAATTTAGTCTTTGGTCATTTCCAAGCTACAATGATATTTTTAAAATTTTGTTCTGGACCATTACATGGATCCAACAAATTTTTAAATGCGGTCGTAAACTCCCAATATCCTTTTGCGAGGAAACCAAAGCCAATGTAAACAGCATCGACGGGGGGGCTAACTTCGTATCGGGGAAGGGCAACATCTAAAAGGGGAATCTAATAGAATTTTTCGCTTTGCTTCAAATTGAAAAGCATCTAAAATATCAATAAACATAAGGGTTTTAATAGATAAATTATATATGTATAACATGTATAACATGTTGCATATATTAAATATATTTTGTATATTTATTCTATAATTAAACGGTTAGTCATGAGCATAGAAATCAATCACACGCAAGCACCATCGGGAAGCATTGAACATTACAAGCACTATAAAAATGAATGGGAAAGATTGAGCGCATTGTTAAGCACCACCCCCATCAAGGATAGGTCGGAACTGGCTTATCAATTGGATGGTGTTACCATGATATTAGAAGAATACGAAGATTTATCATAACAATTATTAATCCTTAAAATCAATTACAGATGAATGCATTGAAAAACAAAGTACAGTTAATCGGAAATCTAGGTAGCGACCCCGAAATCAAGGTATTGGAAAACGGTACTAAATTGGCAAAATTCAGCCTTGCCACCAATGACAGCTATAAAAACGCAAAGGGCGAAAAGGTAGAGGAAACCCAATGGCACAATTTGGTAGCTTGGGGAAAGGTAGCCGAAATAGTAGAAAACTTTACTTCAAAGGGCAAGCAGATTGCTATTGAAGGAAAATTGCAGTACAACACCTATGAAACCAAGGAGGGCGAAAAAAGGTACTCCGCTGAAATCAAGGTAAACGAAATCCTTCTTTTGGGGGATAAATAACAATAGACGAAAGGGCGTAGCTTCTGACCACATACGCCCTTTCTAATTATAAACCGTAAAATTTATAACATGAGCAAAGTTAGTCAAAAAAGGCCGTGGTATGCCCTGTTCATACCTGCCAAGAAGGTCGTTAAAAAGAAACTTGACACAGGGGTACTTACAGAAAGTACCATTGTAGAGGGCGTTGAACGAATCAACGTAATAAGCCCTAAAATCGATTATAAAGTCTTGACCCAAAAGGCTTCTCCCCTACATGTGATAGACCCCGAAATTGTTGAAGCCCCAACAAAGCCCACATTCTATATTTCAGAGCATATCGTTAAACCTAAAAGCTTTTGGAAATGGAGTTAACGAAAAAACAAAAAAGGGCTTTGAACAAGCTACGTAAATTCGGGCCGATTACCAATGTGTGCCAAACCCCTAAAAGGGTTTTGTACTACTCGGAAGGCGTGGAGTATTTGGCGCATACCTGTACGGTTTGGAACACCATAATGTACGTAAAGCCCATTATTGAAATGCTGGCCACGGACAACGATGGATTTCTATACGTCATTCTTTCAAAAAACGAAACTGGCGGTACTCGTGTGAATTACCAAAATTCAAGGAACGAGGACATTGGGGAAGATTTCTATCATCGTGAAACCTTTCTTTTGAATCAATATGTTTTGATGTACAGAGGGGGCGCATTGTTGTTACCCCATGAATGGAACCCCGATTGGTTTGAGAAAATGAAGTTGAACCCCATAATTCCAAGACCATGAAGTTGAGCGATATTAACGAACAGTTGGATAAGGCTGATTTTAAATTGGAGAAGAAAAAAGCTATCTTAGCCTTAATCGACATTAAAGTTGAAAACGAAATGGAAAAAGTATTGAGCAGGTTCGACCGCATCGAAGAACGATTGGAAAGTAACATAAAGACCTTTATTTGGGTCGTAGGCGTTGCCTTTGCCATTGTTTCCGTATTGTTGACCATTATAGCCCTCAAAGGTTAAAAGTTCCCTTAGACATACGATAAAGCCTTCCTTTTGGGAGGCTTTTTTTGTGCGCTCCGGTTCTGTCATGGTTTTTGCTGAATAAAGCAAAAACACACGCCAGACCCGTTTAAAAAAATCGGAAGTCGTACCTCCTATCTGATTGCCCTAACGGGGTCGCCCTTGTCATGGTTCTTGTACCAACAACACACGCCAAGGGGCGATTCTTTCGGGACAGCGAAAGAACTTCACAGGGACGTACTCCACATTATTTTGTAGCCCTTTTTATCCGTACACTCGTGTACCTTCCATCGACGGCAAATGTAGCCCGATGCCATCAGGACGGACAGAATCCTTTTTCAAAAAATAGCACTTCTCCCCCTGGGCGAAGCGACGATTTTTTAATACGGTCGTAAACTCCCAAAAGGTTTTGTCCGTCCTGAGATCGGCCAATGGTTTCAGCATCGACGGAGGGGCTAACTTCGTGTACGGAAAGGGCAACATCGTTAAAGGGGTCTAATAAAAATCCTTGCTTTGCTGCGGACTTTGATCATACTAAATATCTATTCAACAAGGGTTTAGCATAATTAATTCATATTGTTATATATGTATAACATATTGCACATGTATAATATGTTTTGTATCTTCAATATATTATATAAGACATGGAAAAAAAGCGTACAGTTCAGGAAATCAAAAACGATTTGGAGAAAGCCAAGGAACGATTTTTGGATGTGATGAAAAGAGGCGATCAAGCCATTTCGGAGTATGACCTATCGTATGGGTACGATGCCGATTTCTACCTAAACCGTGTACCGCTCTTAAGAAACCATATCATTTATCACAATAGAGAATTAAGAGAAGCCCTAAAACACGGGGAGCAAATGGAATTATTTTAAACAAAATTGATTCGTACGAATCAATTATACTAATTATCTTCATATCATGGAAACAATTGACAAGCCCACCAAAAAATTTTACGGTCTATTCCAATACATCTTCGACCACTACAACGACCATCTGTACAACGGAAAACTAAAGGACTGTATCATTGTAGTTACTAGGAAACATAATGTATTTGGTCATTATGCCCATAAGCGTTGGTTTCACGTTGAAGATCAGGAAACGGACGAATTGGCATTGAACCCTGAAATGTTCCTGAAATTCCCATTGCTTGAAATATGCCAAACAATGGTGCATGAAATGTGCCACGCTTGGCAACACCATTTCGGCAAGCCATCCCGTCCGGGCTATCACAATAAGGAGTGGGCGAACAAAATGATAGAAATAGGTCTAATGCCCACGGACACGGGCAAAAATGGGGGTAAGATTACGGGCTTTGCTATGGCTGATTATGCTATGGAAGATGGTAAATTTCTCCAAGTCAGCGAGGAACTAATGAACAGCCAAGTTTTTGCAGGGCTTTATTATGAAGTGAACCCTTTGGTATTTGATCAGGTCAATGACGAAGAACCGCTATTCGACCAAATCAAAGATTTGACGTTAGCGGACAAGCCCAAAATAAAGGGGCGCAAAACCAAAGTGAAATATAGCTGTGATTGTTCCAACGTATGGGGAAAGCCCGATTTGGAAATCCATTGCAATGCTTGTAATCAGGATATGATTGAAGGGAGTTAAATAACTATAACATATTGCATAAATATAACATATTATATATATTGCACATATAAAACATACTATACATGTCGATAACAGCATTTATGAATCAGAAAGGAGGGGTAGGCAAGACCACGGCCACCATAAACCTAGCGGTTCAGGCGGCTTTAAGAAGCCGTGTACTTTTGATTGATGCGGACGAGCAAGGAAGCCTATCGAAACAATTTGGCATAACCAACCCGAAAACTTCCATCAAGGAAGCCCTTTTGGGAAAGCCTTTTGAGGTTGTAAACGTTCGTAAAAATTTGGATGTACTCCCTGCGGATGGCAATTTGGTCGATATTGAAATGTACCTTACTGGATTAGTGGGAAGGGAAAAGAAATTGAGTAAGGCGCTCAAGAAGATTAAGGACGATTACGATTATATCTTTATCGATTGTCCTTCCAATACGTCCATCGTTACCATTAATGCCCTTGCATTTGCCGATTATGTTGTCCTTCCCATTCTGCTCGATATTTTGAGTATTGAGGGCATAGACCACATGGTAAAGTATATTACCATGATCAAGGAGGAAGCAAACGAGGATTTGAGCATATTGGGCATTCTAATCAACCAGTTCGAGGAACGTACCAAAGTAACCGATATTCTATTGGGCGAAATCGAGGAACGGGGTTGGGAAGAAATACTTTTCAAGACCAAAATCAGAAAGAACGTTACCGTTAAGGAAAGCCAAGCTTTCAGAAAACCAATTTTCGATTACAGTAAGAACTCCACGGGTGCAAAAGATTATGTTGCCCTGGGCAAAGAAATATTAAGCAAAATCAATAAACTGGAAAAAGTATGAACGATGCAATGAAAAATTTAATGGCAGGCAATAAGACCGCCAAGAAAAAGAGCAGTCCAAAAGCGGAAGCGCAACCGGTAGAAGAAAAGAAATACAAAAATCTGTATTTGACTACCGATGCCATTGACCTTTTGAACAAGGTTACTTTCATGGAGAAGGCGATCAACGATAAATATACATTGGGGGATGCCGTTCATGATGGGCTTAAATTATTGGCAAAACAAAAAGGAATAACCGTTTAAATTTTGGAGTATGGATATTCAGGACATTAAAAAAATACCAAGGGCAAAACGCATCTTATTGGTACAGGAAATTTGGGATTCCTTGGAGCATAAAGAGGATCTGGAATTATCGGACGAAGTTAAAGCTGAATTGGACCACAGACTTGCGAGGCATGAAAGTGGGGAGGCGACATACTTCAGTTTGGAGGAAGTCCGGGAAAAACTGGCGAAGCTCCGCAAATGAAATATTCTTTGCACATACAGGATTCGGCCTTTATGGATATTGCCGAGGGGGTCGAATACTATGAGGAACAACGGGAAGGGCTTTCCATTGATTTTGAACTTTGTTTGGAGGAAGGCTATTTGGATATTTTGAATGCCCCTTTAGGTTACGAAGTCAAATATGCCAACATGAGGATAAAGTTCATCAGGCGTTTTCCGTACGGTATACATTACTTTGTCGATAAGACGGACATTTACATCATTTCCGTTTTTCACACATACAGAAGCCCTAGACGGTGGTTTGAGAGAATAAAGAATTGATTTGCGAAAATGCCGAGCCATAGAAAGGAAACGATAAAGTACAAAATTGGAAAGCGCAAAAAGGAATACAGTATTTCGATAGATGAAATCCTTGAGCCTTTTTCCAAATCTAAGGAAGGCGAGAACTATACGAAATATTACTATCCTTTTAACGTGTGCATGCATCGGTTTTTGATGAACAAAATTGAAGGGATACGGATGTTAAGTGATGGGCAATTGACCCTATTGGAAAAAAAGTTTAAGCAGAGGGAAAAATGAAACGCATACCCCACAATTTGAATTTACCCGAAAAGATTGCAGTCCGGGACTGCATGGAAATTTTGGCTAAAACCATTTATACCGGAGATTCAAAATTGAACAAACAGCTTTACGGCCAGTTTCAGGATTTGCTCAATGCATCCTTCGGATTGGATTTGGACTTTAATGTATCGACCGACAATGTATATGAGATTTCTTCCTTTTCGGATTTAAAAGACGTGTTCCGGGACAAAATTGAATCCGGGGATCTGACCGAGAATGAACGAAGTTTCAATTTCTCCAAAAGGATGTTTGCCGAAGCGATTAAAAGGGACTTTGAAAAGAACGGCCATAGATCGGCCAGAAAGAACCTTGAGGAACTTTTTGAGGATAGCACCTTAAAACTATTCCCCAAAAAATTGACAAAAGAGAATCTTTATAGTACCGTAATGAACCTTAAAATTTCAGAGGTCAAATATAGAAAGCATGAGAACGCAAGTTGACGTATTCGACATTAACAGGCAAAAACATTTGGGAACCGTATCGGTTTCACAACTGGACAAAAAATATGATGAATGGAGGGCAAAAGGTTATTCCGTTCTTATCGATAGGAGCGGGGATGTTTGCCTTGACGATGAGGACGATCACGATGATGGGAAATATTATGCAGAGCAGTTAAAAGAATTGGGACGATGATTGAATACGGAATGTATGCAAAACATCTTAAATCCTTTTTGAACCAATATTAGGATTGCTGAAAACGATGTTTTGAGGAACTATACCATTAAGCTAGCATCTGAATATGTCAAGGGAAGCACCGATATTGTTTCCATCCTTGTCAAGAACGAAGGCCAGCTTTCGGCCGATCAGACCTTGGAAGAAATTGAATACAAACCCGATTACTTTGAAGAACGCATTGAAATGATAATCGGATATATCGATAACGAACCTAAAAGTAGCACGTAATGATTGAGGAATTTATTGAGAAGCTTAGAGAAATCGGAACAAATCCCGTTGTCGGAGAGGATGAAATCAAACTTGAGTTCCGTACCAAGGATGTTGATTTGAAACTTTGGAAAGAGGCCACGGACAAATACATCGGCTCATGGAAAAAAATGCGCATGGGTATTGACCATGACATACCTAACAAGATTTTGAGGTTTACCATTCCTTTTGAAATCATCGGGGGCGAGGATTATACTTTTGAGCAAATTGTTGAAGTGGCAAACCGAATCGCAAAAAGAATTTGATTTATGGAGCACCCCAATAAAGAGCAACGGGAAAATCAAGCCAAACTGTTGGAACAGCTACCGGAAGAACAGCGTGAGGAACACGCCCGATTGTTGCGTTTTGGAAACGCTGCCTACATCTACCATCGGCAGTCCGAGGAACTTGAGCCGACCGAGGAAGATTTTAACGAGTGGCTTGAGGGATTGCCCGAAAATATCCGAGAGGATATGGAAATACAGGGTTTCGAGTTATGCAAGGGGGTTCTATCCTTTAGGCGTTATGTAATGGAGAAAAACGATATTGGGATGGGGGAGTGGATGAAGCAGAATTTAAGTGAACCCGATTATAAGGCTTATATGGAAACCATTGAAGAACACAGTAAAATTAACAACAAGGATCAATGAAAATTTTGGAGAGCTTATTATCGAAATCAATTTCACTTAATGGAGTTCAAGGAATGGCACAGCAAGAACCTTCGATTTTCGATTATGGCGAAATAGCCATAGGAGCAGGCACATTTATACTGGGCATAGTCGTTGCCATTACTACCGGCTATACAGCACGCAGAAACCGCAAGATCCATATTGCGGACAAGCGGATGGAATGGATAACAGAATTCCGGAATACGATTTCGGAACTTATATCGGTAGCCTATATGGCCGCCCCTCCTCACGACAAAGAACAACTAAAACTTTTGGAAAGATACCTTACCCTCATGAACAAAATCGATTTGATGGGTTTGGTTGAGGAAGGCCCTATCTGGAACGAAGAACACATCATATTTGATATTAGCGAAATGGAAAGTTTTGTTGAAGGCAACATGAGCAACCAAAATTTTATAGAATTGAAGGACAGAATCCTTCAAAAGAGCCAAAGAATAATTAACGAAAAATGGGATAAAATCAAGAATCTGGAATCCTGAAAAACAGTAAGAACACCGGAAGATTTCCGCTTACAGTTTTATATGCGAAACAGGGATATCGGGTTTAAAATTGAAAGTAGCCCTACACAAAAGTTAAAGCCATGTTAACGGCCTTTTGTCGCCAAGATCTTGAAAGGTGGCCACGGAAGGGGGCAAAAATGAGAGGGCGCGGGGGATGCGAAGGGAAATTTTACAAAAAAGGGGATGAACGATAACAGGTATTATGTAAAATGGGACAGGGCGAAGCCCCTTTAAGATACGAAACAATATTATGGAAACAAAGCAAGTTGATTTTGAAAAAAAAGTACATCGATTTTTCACCGATAGGTTTATTGGCGAAATCGTAGAGCTTAAGCCAGCGAGTTTGAACAGGCATTACATTAAGTTCAAATCTAGTCGTGATGTTTGGTTTCAAATACTACACGAAACTATCGAAGTCGATAGCGTAGATTTTGAAAAGAAAACTATAAGTGGGTTTATTTCCAATAACGCTAAATTAAATGTAGAATAGCCCTAGAGGGGGAGTTTTAAAAATAAGTATATGGATAATCTTACGCACGATAATTTTGACAGCCATGATTTGCTTTATGAATTGGATAAACTCGATGCAATACGTTATTCCCTAGCCGAAATAGACCTTATAAAACCACCACAGGTAAGGCAAGACCTGCACAGGCTCCACGGGCTTGTGTTCGACGCTTTGAACTATAAGGACAAAGTGAGCAGGGAGGAAATCGAGGAGCTATTGGACGATGTGAAAACGGTAATCGATGAAATCAGGGACAATGCCGAATCCATTTCCGAAAAGCTTGCGGAACTCGAAACAGCCCTTTACAAAATCGATGAGGAAGAATGAAATAGTAAAGTTAATGAAGAAGGGCAAAATCAGATATGAGGGAAACTATTCTAAATTAGATTTTGACTTACATAAATCAGACTTTATCGAAAATTGCATAAATGTTAACAGGCCTTCATTGTCCATACGGGTGTAATGTTCATTAGGAATTATAAATCATTTTAATTCAAAGAGTTAATTTTTTATGGATTATAATCCACATTTGTGTAATGTTCCTCAGAACCAACCAAATAGCTTCCAACACTACAGTTTGGCAGAGCGTTAATTCCTAATCGTCTGAAATTCAGAGATATATAATTAGATAACTATACTTCGGCAGTTCGATATATTCCTTAGATTTGACTCAAAGCATATTAGAAATGAAGCCGACACCGGAAGAAATAAGGGATATGATAAATGAAGGAGTAGATTTAATGGGGGAACATTTTGAGAAATGGTTTGATCAAAAACTACAAATTTTGGATGGTAGAACAGCTCGGGAAGCTATGGAGAGTAAAGAAGATGTTCGCAAGGTTACAGTGTTTCTGCATAGAATGGCCCATGGAATTTTTTCATGATAATTCTCGCACAGAATCATTATTCTAAAAGATTTACCTTTTTGCTGAGTAGCTCCAGTAATTCACTCTGGTAATACTTGAATATATCGGGAATATTCAATACTTCCATCTTGTTGAAAAATTTATTAGGCCTTCATGGTAGATATTGCGGATTTGCACCATAGAACTGATAAGTATCTGTAAAAGAGAGAACTAAATAAAACATTTTTTGTTCAATTCTTCCAATAACTCTTTTTGATAATACTTGTACTTATCCGGAATATTCAATACTTCCATTTTATTGAAGAACTTGTTTCCAAGATAGTCTCTGATAATTCTCAAGTGTTTTTCTTCCATTAAAAAGACCTTATCGGCCCATTCCATCAAATCCTCCTTTAATGGTACTGTACCTTCTTTAGCACATATTTTATGATTGGTCCCCGCTGATTTGAATTCCATGTAGGGGTATTTTTCCGAGAAATAGTCTTCGGCTGTTTTTGAACGTTGTTTATTTGCAGAACATACGAACAATACCTTTTTCATGCTTCCTCTATTTTAGAAATCTTAGATAACCTTCTGGATTATTCAGAAAGGATTTGGTGACGGTATAATGTTCCGTTTCCTCTAAAGAAACTTTGTTCATGCCGTAATCTGTTACTTCATAAATGGTAGCACTGGGAAATGCCATTAACATTGGAGAATGGGTGGCAATTATAAATTGCGACATGTGTGATTTCAAATGTTCCTGAATGAAATAAAGCAAGGATAGTTGTTTGGATGGTGAGAGAGCTGCCTCAGGTTCGTCCAAAAGAAAAATCCCATCTCCGGTTATAGTATCGTTCATAATCTTTAGGTATGCCTCCCCATGAGAAAATCCCTGAAGATCTTGTCCATAATCTCTTCTAACACGATATATCTGATAATTGGCACTATCCTTCATTTGTTGGAGGATATGGTCTGGAATTTCTCCCTCAATATCTTTAAATGAATTGTGTAGTCGAGTGTCCTCTCGGTCAATACTATTAACTAGGTCTCCAAAATCTTCAGCTCTAAAAAAGAACCCTCTTGACCTTTCAATTTTCCATTCAAGTTCTAGGTACGGGGTCAATGTTCTGGCTGCGCTAAAACTATTTTTATAATAACCCACACCATCCATATGAGGGAGCTGTAATCTAACCGCTAAAGTTTCAAGTAAAGTAGATTTACCTGTACCATTGTCACCAATTATAAACGTTACAGGAGCAGAAATATCAATATGCTTGGCAAATTTAATTGCATTGATATCATAAGGAAAAGGATGGCTCCTTTCAGTTGAAATACTTAATGAGGACAGAAAAGACATGCCTTATCTCAATTAACTTTCCTAAAATATAATTCTGTGGTACAAGCCGCTAATTCAAAACAGTCCAAAGTCATACCCCAAATTAGAAAGTCTAAATGACAGAGCTTGAGTACTGACACTGAATTTTTCTGCTAGCTGTTCGATAGTGTCTTTGTCAGAATTATTTTGTGGTGTATTTATAAGCTCTTTTTCAATCATAAATTCAGGCATTAAAAGGCTAGCTGCGAAACTATTTGCTTCTCTCTCTAAAAGTAGCTCCCCTGTGCTCGAATTGGCATCTCTATACATGACTTTCTTTGATTTATCAATAAATAATTGCTGATTTTCAGAATGCAAAATATAGTGTCCAAGTTCGTGGGCTATTGTAAATCTTACTCGATTTTTTCCTTGATCTTTATTGTATCCAATATATGGTTTATCATTTTTTAAGATAAAAATACCTGAAACATCATCATTCTCAAAGTCAATAGCTTCAACTCTAACTCCCATTTTTATAGAAAGATCCAAGACATCAATTGGGAGTGAAGATATATCGTTATCCTTTAAAATTTGCTCTGCTTTCCGCTCAATTTCTTTAAGTTCCATCAATCAAGTTTATTCAAGATTTCTTCAATCTTTAATTTGGTAGTATCCGATAGCTCAAGTTTTTTGGAAAGTACATTAAAATAGGACATATCACCGTCTGCATTACTTTTATGTCCTTCCAGCTCATCATAGGAAGGTAAGATTGATAATAAATCTAACTCTAGACTATTACAGATTTTATAAAGTAAATGTAAGGGCGCTTGGTGCCTTCCATTTTCAATATTGGAAATAGAAGTCCTATTTATGCCAACAGAATCTGATAAATCTTTTTGGTTAAGACGAAGTTCAATTCTTCTGTTTCTTAAATGCTCACCTATTATTAGATATAGTTCTTCCAAAACACATTTTGTTTACTCCTCAAAGCTATTCAAAGGTTTTTAACAACTTATGTTGATAAAATAATCAAATTTAAGGAATTACAAACATTATGTTTATTTAAATAACATTTAATTTTATGTGGTTTTAAGTGATAAACATGGTGTGCTATTGACCTTACAAAAAATAGAAGAAATGGAAAAAAAGCATGAATAAAAGGTATGGGGGATAAAAAGCAAATAAATGAGAGGGAGAGGCTGCTATACTCTATCAGCCGTTTTGACCATTATTTTGAAAGCGTAAACAATAAAACTGCTGTTTATTTGGCAATGAACACTTTTTTATTGGGAGGTATAATTACGGGCTATATCTCGGTACAAGAACATGTCTCCCAGTTCCGTGCTTTTTTCAATATCCTGTTGACCATTGAAATGATATTGGGCATTACCGGATTACTTGTTTTAACTATAGCAAGCATTCCATATTTTTCCAAGGATTCGGACTCTCTTTATTATTTCGGCGGTATTGGGTCAATGACCAAGCAAGAATTCTTTGATCGCTCAAAGAATTTAAGTAAAAAAGAAGAGATAGATGACCTGCGAAATCAAGTACATCTACTATCCCAGGGGCTAAATACCAAATTTACTCGGCTGAAAACTTCTGGATGGTTGATTTTTTCCCAATTCGTAATTCTTGCCCTAATAATATCAATTTTGGTAATTAATAAATTTTAGAAAATGAATATATATCAGGATTACATGAGACTCATAAAAGATGCTGTGGATTCCGATGCATCAAGTTATGTTACAAAAGGTCTGGGCGCTCCAGCCAGTGCTATAGTGAGAACTGATGAGCAGTTTAAGGCTTTGTACTCTCGAATCAAGAAGAATGAAGTTGCCCCCAGCATGGTGAACTTATCTGAAAGTGTTAGAAGAAAGATTGATTACGAACAACAACTTGGATTGCATCCAGATTTTAAGCATCTAAAAGGAACCGAAGGGATTGAAGAACATTATATAGTATCTGCATTTATTGACATAAAAGGCAGCACCAATCTTTTCAAAAGATTTGATAAACAAACTGTATTTCTAATCACCAACACTATTTTGAAAGCTGGTATTCATACCATGTTGGTTTTTGGCGGGTATGTTCACCGTTTACAAGGAGATGGCATATTCGTCTATTTTGGTGACAAAAATATGCGTGAGAAAGAAGCAGTTAAAATGGCTCTTTCGGCAGTCAGTGTCTTTACACATTTCGTAAAAACTGATTTGAAAGAATATCTTGAATCTGTTGGTATTGAATATATTGGAATTAGAACAGGTATTGATTTGGGTTATCAGGAGCATGTGATTTGGGGGAATTCCGGAATAGGGGAAATAAGCGAGGTTACAACATGCAGCCTTCACACAAGCCTAGCAAGTAAAATGCAATCATCAGCTGATAAAAACGGTATTGTTGTTGGAGCTCATATAAAGAACGAAATCGAAGATGGAGAAGATTATTTCACTCCGGTTGCAGCTAGAAAGGGAGAAAAAGACCGCTATATTTACATTGATAGTGATAAAAAATTCTATTACACTCAATACGACTTCCTTTGGGCAAAATTTTTAAAAACACTCGATTTTATTGCTTTAAATCAATATGGTAAACCAGTGTTTAAAATTAAAGATCTTGCTCGTCCGGTATCAGATTCTAATCTCAGGCCAATTGCAGTTAAAAGCACGCCCTATTTTGGTGGAAAGCTGTGAAAACAATCTCGTCTGTAACAAATCGATCTCTAGAAAAAGACATAAAGTCTTTTATGGAAACCTATCCTACCTTTTTTTACCGCAATAGAGACGGTAAAAAATACTCTAAGCTAACCGGTGACATAGATATATGCGATACAACTGGTAGTTATCTGGATTCCTTTAATATTGAAATCTGGTTAGATAAGGAAAGATACCCCTATTCCACACCATTGGTGAAAGAACGTTCGACCAAAATTCAACGCCATGAGAATTGGCATATTGATAAAGACGGTTATGTATGCCTCGACATTGAACATGAACTAGAGTATAAAGCAAAAAAAGGTATTCAATTGATTCCTTTTTATCAAGATTGCATCTATCCATTTTTTGCAAATACATTATATAAGATGAGCTTTGGAAAATATGCAAATGGTGAATATGGTCATTTCTTCAAAGGAGTCGTTCAGTTTTACAGGGAAAAACTTCTTTTAAATGATAATTTTTTGATTGTGAAAATCCTAAGGGCAATCTTAGAAAATAAGACACCGGGAAGAAATGAACAATGTATCTGCGCAAGAGAGACGAAATACAAAAAATGTCACTTAAAGGAAGTAGAGTTTCTAAAGAGCCTGTCTACTGAAAGGCTTGAAAAGGATTTGTCGGGTTTTGAAGAAATTTTAAGCCCTAACATAAAAACAGCTACTAAGTGTCACGATTGACCATGCTTTTTTCCACTCTATAAAAGCTACTTTTACTAATGCTAGCTTGTTCACAGGCTCTTCTTATTGGAATATCCATATTTTCGTAAAGGTGCTTTGCATATTGATACTTTTTGAGGGTATCTATCGAAGCTCCTTTGGGCCTCCCCAATAGTTTATTTCTCTTCCGTGCATTCTCCAAGCCTACTTTGGTTCGTTCTCGAATGAGGTTTCTTTCAAATTCGGCAACAGAGGCAAAAATCTGAAGCAGGAATTTTCCATTTGGTGTTGTGGTATCAAACTCCGGTTCGCTCAAACTCTTGAAATGTATTCCTTCTTCATTAAAGGAATCTATAAGCTCGATCATATTTTTTAAGGATCTAAAAATCCGATCGTTCTTGTAGGTAATGACAGTATCCCCTTTTCTGAGGTATCCTATCATTTCCTTTAGGCCATCCCTATCCTGGCGAACCCCACTACCGACATCGGAATATATTTTTTCACAGCCCGCTTTTTTGAGCAAATCTATTTGTGATTTCAATTTTTGGTCTTTGGTCGATACCCTAGCGTACCCAACAGTCATATTTCCGTCCCTTAAAAGGTTAATTTACGAAACTACTAAAAAAGACCAAATATGGGACATTGTGAAAGTAGTTTCTCACTCTTTTCAAACAGTCCCATAAAACCTACGTTTTAAAGGACCGGCAAATTGAAATACTTATACTTAAACAATTTTTTTTGTTTATAGTTTGGGAATTTATTACAAAAAGAATGTTATTAAAGAATCTACTCTCTGTTCTAAACCGACCCACATATCATTTTTTAACTTGTTGATTTATTAAAAGAAAAATATGCTTCTCAACAGTTGTTAGAGGATTTTCTAATT
>NZ_BTGR01000013.1:0-73201 GCF_036985525.1 Croceitalea sp. MTPC6 | reverse complement strand
TGTGTATAATTCATTGCTAGTTAGAGCCTACTTTGGAAATTCCTGTGGAATTTCCAACTTGGTGTGTATTTGCAAAGTTAAGTGCTAAACCACGCAACTACTCATAGCCGAGACCGTTAGCGGCAATTTAGATAAACCGTTTAGAATTTTAAATTTGAGATATAGTATTTACATATTAACCATTCTATTTTTTTTAGGCTGTGACAAAAAGAAAGTCAATAAGAGTTATAATCTTCAAAGTACTTTTCAAAAAGAATCCAACAAAACCAATCCCTTAATTCATGGTGTTTGGAAGTCGATTGGAAATGGGTATTACTTGGAAGTACGCAAGGATAGTATTTTACTTTACAGTTACACTAAAAGCTTCTGTTACAAAGAAAAAAACGATTATCTCGAAGGTCTATTAAATTCCGAAAGTCAATTTATAATTCATGAAGATACTCTTGGAATTTACTCAACGGATTATAGTGATGAAACCCAAAAACTGCAAACAAAAAAAGATTTTGTTAGAGTTGGTAGGCTTCCTGATAATACAATTGATTTTTCCGAAATGACAAAATTGAGCCCTAAAAAGTCTTTTGAATTGTATCTAGAGACAATGCGTGAAAACTATGCCTTTAGTGAAAGAAGGAAACTGAACTGGAATGAATTACACAACGAATACAAGGATAGTGTTTCAAAAGGAGATGAAGCCCTCTTCAAAACCATGGGACAAATCGCCACATTAACAAAAGACCAACATACAAAAGTAATTTCAGAGACTGGAAAATCTCTGCAATACCGAGTAACACCTTCAGCAGAAATTGTCAAGGAGTCATTCAAGGAACAATCAGAAGTAAAAAACCTTAACGAATATTTCGATTTATTTTTTGGTACTAATTATAAAAACATTTCAGATAGTTTGTTACAAGGAAATGGACAAAAAATAGCAAACGACAAACTTGAATGGGGCGAATTAACGGAAAATATTGGCTATATCCATATTCACTCTTTTGCAGGTTTTTTAGACAAAGAATTTACACGAAAGTAGCAAATAGATAGCCTAAACACTTATATGGAGAACATCATAACAGCCTTCAAAGATAAAGATGCCATTATAATTGATGTCAGTTTTAACTTTGGAGGTTATGATGCGACTGCACTTACTATTGCCAGTTATTTTACAGATATTCCAGTATTGTCCCATACTAGTCAAGTATATAATAATAGTGATTTTTATAATGAGGATGATGTAATTATTTATCCAGCTGATTCTATAAGGTTTACGAAACCAGTTTATGTCTTGACTACTGATATCAGCAGAAGTGCAGCAGAAGGCTTTGCTATGATGATGGACGCCTTACCGAATGTTAAACTGGTTGGAACAAATACTCTAGGAACTTTATCAGGTATGCTTGGAAAATCAATTGGAGATTTTTATACAACCTATTCTAATCAGAGATTGATTAATAAAGATGGCGATTTTTTTGAGGTCTATGGAGTTAAACCTGATATTGAATTGGAAGTTTTTATTAAAGAAGACGTACTGAACAGTCATAAAAACACTGTTATTGATTTAATAAAAATGATAGAAGAAAATAAAAACAGCCACTAACAACGGCTATAGTTCATTACGGCTGAAATCCCTAATCGGAATTTCAAGCCTTTTTGCTAAATTTATGGTTACGGCGGAATGATACTCGCGCACCATTCGGTAACGAAACCATAGCCAAAACCGATGGTGTAGCATACGCCTGCGGCGTATCAGGACGCTATATGCAATCTGGTCGACAAATTTTATTCCCAATACCGCAAAATCCAGCAAGGTAACGTCCGCTAACGCGGACTACTTGGCAAACAATGCCATGTGATTAAACGGAAGTCTGATTCACACAGCATTGTTAAAAGGATTTTGCTATATTTCCTTAAAATTCGCCGGACTCCACATAGCGCGGCGTTGGCAACAATATCATAAAAATTTACATTTGGTTCGTTTTTGGTGTAAATTAGCATCAAAATATATTTCTTATGGCTAGACAGAGCATATCTTTCACGCGACCAAATGATGAATGGTTAAAAACGCAAGTTGATAATCAAGAGTACTCAAGTAAAAGCGAACTTGTTAATGACTTAATTCGTCAGGCTAGAAATCAACAAATCGAAATTGACTGGATAAGAGCTAAATTGGAAAAATCTGAAAATAGCGGATTTACCAATGATAGCAAGGAACAAATCTTAGCACAATCCAAGTCTAAACTTAATGACTAAGTATAAATTAAGTAATGAGGCTAAAAATGACCTGATACGCATTCATAGTTACGGAGTCAAAAAATTTGGAGTGCAACAAGCCGATATATACTTCGATACGTTTTTTGAATGTTTTGACATTATAGCCAAAAGACCATATTCATTTGAATCTGTCGAATACATCAAGAAAGGGTATCGGAGATGTGTTTGCGGTTCGGACAGTATTTACTACAAAATCAATAATGATACGGTCGACATAATGGCGATTGTCGGAAAACAGGATTTGAAAAACATACTCTAAACTGCACGTAAAAATACTGTTGCCAACACAACCTAAACGTAATGCGGACTTTAGGGAAAAATCGAAAGGTCTGTTTATATTTATGAAGTCGCTTAATCTTATGGATTTAGCTTTGGAACAACAAAAGAAAAACCAAAACAATAAGCTTTAGCTACGTATAGCCGAAGCCGTTAAAAAAATGGAATTAACATCAGAAGTAAAAGAATATATAGATAAGAGTGTTTTATGTTGGTTAGCAACTGCATCTTCTGATAATATCCCTAATGTTTCCCCCAAAGAAATTTTCAAGTATTATGGGACCAATGCAATACTCGTTGCAAATATTGCTTCCCCACAAACAGTAAAGAACATTAAACAAAATGAAAATGTTTGTGTTAGTTTTATTGATATTCTAGTACAAAAAGGGTTTCAAGTCGCTGGGAAAGCCAAAATCATAGGTAAAAAGAATCCAGAATTCGCTGATATGGAAAAAATACTGCTAGAAATGACAGGCGGGAAATTTCCATTTGCGACAATTACAAAAATTACAGTTGAAAAAATAAAACCCATTATCGCTCCAAAATATTTGTTATATCCGGAAACAACTGAAAAAAACCAAGTTGAAAGTGCAAAAAAAGCCTATGGACTATTAAGATAAAATGTTTAAACCCTATCTATCTTAGCTCCTATAGCACGTAATCGCTCATCAATATTTTCGTAACCACGGTCTATCTGTTCTATATTATGAATAGTAGATGTTCCTTTTGCAGAAAGTGCCGCAATTAACAAAGATACCCCTGCCCTAATATCTGGTGAGGTCATGGTGGTTGCCTTTAAGGTAGATTGGAAATTATGACCTATGACAGTAGCTCTATGTGGGTCGCAAAGAATAATTTTAGCACCCATATCCAATAACTTATCCACAAAAAACAAACGGCTCTCAAACATTTTTTGGTGAATCACGACTTCCCCTTTAGCCTGTATGGCTACCACCAATAAAATGCTCAATAAGTCTGGTGTTAATCCAGGCCAAGGAGCATCAGAGATGGTTAAAATAGAACCATCTATATAATTCTGTACTTCGTACCCATCTTTATGTGCAGGAATATAGATGTCATCATCACGACGTTCCAATTTTATCCCAAGCTTTTGAAAAGCATTTGGTATCTGTCCTAAATCGTCCCAGCTAACATTCTTTATGGTCAATTCACTACGGGTCATAGCTGCTAGACCTACCCAGCTACCAATTTCAATCATATCTGGTAGCATTGTATGGTCTGTACCTCCTAAACGTTCAACTCCCTCAATGTGCAATAAGTTGGAACCAATACCTGAAATCTTCGCACCCATTCTGACCAACATTTTGCACAACTGTTGTAGGTAGGGCTCACATGCGGCGTTATAGATAGTAGTTGTTCCTTCAGCTAAAACAGCTCCCATTACAATATTAGCGGTTCCAGTCACTGAAGCTTCATCTAAAAGCATGTAAGTCCCTTTGAGCTTCTTTGCCTCTACTCCGTAGAAATATTCCTCTTTATTGTATCTAAACTTAGCGCCTAGCTTAATAAAGCCTTCAAAATGGGTATCTAATCTTCGCCTTCCTATTTTGTCTCCTCCTGGCTTTGGAATATAGCCTTTACCAAAACGGCCTAAAAGTGGTCCAACTAACATAATAGAGCCTCTAAGCCCTCTTCCGTCCTGTTTAAATTGGTCAGATTGCAGGTAATCCAAATTGATATCATCGGATTTAAAAGTGTAAGAACCCTTTCCTTTCTTCTGGATTTTTACCCCTAAATCTTCCAGTAGTGCAATGAGCTTATTTACATCTACAATGTCCGGTATGTTGTGTATGGTTACTTTTTCATCGGTAAGTAAAACTGCGCAAAGAATTTGTAGTGCTTCATTTTTTGCGCCTTGAGGGGTAATTTCACCCTTTAATTGATGACCTCCCTCTATTCTAAATGTCCCCATTTATTTAATTGGATGATATAATTAATATCTCTTTTTATTTCGGTTGTTTCGTTGGTTCTTTTTGCCGTTGTTATAGCTCTTATTGGATTTTTGAACCCTATTTTTTAAGAACTGGTTGCTATCAGTAAGACTTTCACCATCTGGTGCTAAATCTATCTCACCATTGCTCAGTTCTTTTAAATGATTAAAAATAGCCGAATCCTCTACGGTGTCTTTATTCCAATTTAAGTAACACTTTTTCATATGGTTGGCAATAGCGTATTCCAATCCGTCCCTTAAATCTCCTTTTTCCCAACTTACCGCAACGTCTATCATACGTTTGATATTGTTCCCGTAAAATCGATATTTAGGATGATTTTGTGGATATTCCAGAGGCTCTGGGCGTTGTCTTAACTCTTCCTTCGTGGTGATTGGAAAAGGGGAATCAACATCCAATTTAAAATCTGACATGATAAATAGCTGATCCCAAAGTTTATGCTGAAAATCTGGTACATCACGTAAATGAGGTTGTAAATTCCCCATTACACTTATGATTGATTTTGCAACTTTGTTTCGTTCTTCCTTATCTTCGATGGAGACTGCGTGGTCTACCATTTTTTGAAAGTGTCGCCCATATTCTGGAATGATTAAATGAGGGCGTTCTGTATTGTATTCTAGGTTTTCTACTAAATTCAAACTGGAAAGTTTTTGATTATTGTTAACGAGAAGTATCCGTTATACTTGCGCAAATTAAGAAATTTATTGCATTTAAAGGGTTTTAAAGCGAAATAACCCCTTCTATCACTGTAACTTTCTTGTATTTTTCGATAACCGTATCTGGGTTTTCCATCATTACAGTTATAGAGACACTGGTGTACGTTCCCTTTTTTGACTGTTTGGATTCAATGACCGCACCCATATTGTCAAAAATATCCGCTATATTTTTAATCTTTTCTTTGTCCGTAGGGACTATAAACTTATACAGGTATTTAGAAGGCCAAGAATTGTTCTCTAATAGTTGCCCTTTTAGCCTTTTGTAAAATTCTTCTGGGTTTTGTTTATCCATGCAAGATTTTTTACAAATATAATCTGTTCGCAATCAATTTTTTTCCCTAAAACCGATTTCATTACTTTGTGTTCACAAAAGAGGTTTTTTGAACACAAAAAAAGTAGTGATATCCGGTGCTCCCGGTACAGGAAAAACAGTAGTAGTTGAAGGTTTGGAAGAAAAAGGCTACCATTGCTTCCATGAAATAATACGCACCATGACGGCTAAAGCTAAGTCTGAAGGCACGATAAAAACACCTGTCTCCAATCCTTTGGCATTTGTAGACGACCCATTTAAGTTTAACCAATTGCTTTTACAAGGAAGATTGGCGCATTTTAAAGAAGCTGAAGAAACAGAACATGAAGTTAGTTTTTTTGATAGAGGAATGCCAGATGTTCTAGCTTACATGAACTATTTTAAACAACCCTATGGCAAAGATTTCACAGATATCTGTGAAGACTATAAATATGACAAGGTTTTTATCTTACCGCCTTGGAAAGAAATCTATGTATCGGACAACGAACGTTTAGAAACCTTTGAAGAGGCAAAAAAATTGCATGAGAATTTGGTTCACAGCTATCAAGAATTTGGTTACTCCCCTATTTCAGTTCCAAAAACTACCATTCCTGAACGTATTTCTTTTATTTTAAATGAATTAAAACTCATTTAGTGCAAGAAAATCCAATAGCTGTTCTAAAAAAATACTGGGGGCATACTGCATTTCGTGGCTCTCAAAAAGAGGTGATTTCCGCACTTCTCAGTAACAAAGATGCACTAGCACTAATGCCCACTGGTGGTGGCAAATCTATTTGTTACCAAATACCCTCGTTATGTACTGACGGAATTTGTATTGTAGTATCGCCCCTTATTGCTTTGATACAAAATCAGGTAGAAAGTCTTAGAGAAAAGGGAATTAAGGCCATAGGCTTAACGGGTGTCTTATCTTTTGAAGATTTAAACAACTTATTGGATAACTGCGTTTATGGAAATTATAAGTTCTTGTACCTCTCGCCGGAACGGTTACAGCAATCATTAGTACAAGAACGTATTCAACAAATGAATGTAAACCTTATTGCGATTGATGAAGCACATTGTATCTCACAGTGGGGGCATGATTTTAGACCTGCTTATTTACAGTGTTCTATTTTACGTGACTTAGCGCCGGACAAACCCATTATTGCCTTGACCGCAACAGCAACCAAAAAAGTAGCAGAAGACATTCTTGAAAATCTTCAGTTAGAAAATGCTTATATCGCTAAAGATTCTTTTGAGAGGAAAAACATTTCATTTCAGGTACAGGTTTATGAGGACAAGCGTTATCAAATCGTACAGCAGCTGCGAGAAGTTGAGCAAAGTGCAATTGTTTACGTTCGTACTAGACGAAAAACGTTAGAGGTTTATGAGCTATTGACAAAGAAAGGAATAAGTGCTACCTTTTTTCATGGCGGACTTTCCAAAGCTGAAAAAACCAAAAAATTACAGGATTGGCTTTCTAGTAAAGTAAAGGTCATAGTTGCCACCAATGCCTTTGGAATGGGGATTGACAACCCAAATGTAAGTTCAGTTATACATTATCAGTTACCAGATAGTTTGGAGAATTATTTTCAAGAAGCAGGACGAGCTGGGAGGAATGGTGAGCCAGCAAAGGCAATTATTCTTACTAATAATGAAGATAAAGAGTGGGCTAAAAAACAATTTACCAAATCCTTACCTAATGTTTCATTTGTAAAACAATTATACAGGCGTTTAAACAGTCATTTCCAAATTGCTTACGGGGAAGGAAGCGGTAATTCTTTTAGCCTGAACTTTAATGAATTCTGTGGTAAATATGAGCTTAATTCTCTGTTAACATACAATGGACTTCGGGTTTTGGACCAAAACTCTGTATTATCACTCTCCGAAAACTATCGGCAAAAAGTCACATTACAGTTTATTGCAAAAAAACAAGAACTGTTTAATTATCTGGAAAAGCACAAAGATATTGCCCCAGTAGTACAAACAATAGTAAGGACTTACGGTGGTCTGTTTGACTATGAGACAAAAATAAACCCATTCCTCATAACTAAAAAAACGAACTTTTCAGAACCTAAAATCACCAACATTTTAAAGCAATTAGAAAAAGACAACTTGGTTACATATTCTGCAAGTTCAAATGATTTAGAGCTAACATTCTTAGTGCCTCGGGAAGATGACAAAACCATTAACGTATTTGCGAAAACAATAAATTCCCTTAATGAAACAAAGACAGAGAACCTAAAGAAGATGTTGGACTATGTAGAAAATAAAACTATATGCCGAAGTGTGTTTCTACTAAATTATTTTGGGGAGACTACTAATGGAGTTTGCGGAGTATGTGATATATGTACTTTAAACAAAACTGAAGTTGCCGAAACCAACATGGTTAAGAATACAATTTTAAAACTACTCGAAAGTAAAAGCCTTTCATCAAGAGAGTTAATACTTAAGTTAGGCTTACATGATTCCATTGTACTTTTGTCCCTTCAAGAATTATTGGAAGATGGGCAAATACTAATTAACCATAGAAATCAGTATGAAAGAAAGTAGAGATTTGCGAATCGTTTTTATGGGAACGCCAGAATTTGCTGTTGCAGGATTGGATAAGCTAGTTTCAAAAGGGTATCAAGTAGTTGGCGTAATAACTGCTCCTGACCGCCCTGCAGGAAGGGGAAGAAAGCTAAGGAAATCTGCAGTAAAAGAATATGCAAAAGATAATGGAATAACAGTTTTACAACCCACCAACCTTAAGAACGAAGCTTTTTTAGAGGAATTAAAGGAACTAAAAGCTAACTTACAAGTGGTTGTGGCATTTAGAATGCTACCAAAAGTAGTTTGGGATATGCCAAAATATGGGACCTTTAACCTTCATGCCTCGCTATTGCCACAATATCGTGGGGCGGCTCCAATAAATTGGGTAATTATTAATGGTGAGACCAAAACCGGTGTTACCACTTTTTTTATAGATGAAAAGATAGACACTGGAGAAATAATACTCCAAGAAAGCATAGGAATAGGAAACAGTGAGTCTGCTGGAGAATTGCATGATAAATTGATGGATTTAGGTGCATCATTAATACTAAAAACAGTAGAAAAAATTGCACGTGATGATATTGAATTAAAAAAACAGACAACATCGGAGGATTTAAAGCCTGCCCATAAAATCCATCGGGAGACCTGCGAAGTGGATTGGTCAAAACCAATTCATGATATTTTTAATCATATAAGAGGTTTGAGCCCCTATCCTACGGCGTGGACCACCTTATATAATGATAAGGATAAACTTCAGCTCAAAATTTATAAGACAGAGTTTGAAATTGAAAAACATAAACACCCAATCGGTAAATTGATTTCAACAAAAAAGACCATTAAAATAGCAGTAGAAAATGGGTATATTAATTTGTTGGAAATTCAATTGCCAGGAAAGCGAAAAATGAAGACCCATGAAGTTCTAAATGGGCTAGAACTGTCAAAAAACACCTATGTTCGCTAAAGCCTTACTACCACTAGGCTAAGGAAAATCGTTGAAAAACCTCACATTTATCAACAAACCGCCCGAGTTATCAACAAAAACGCTGATTTCCCCTTATTTTACTTGCTTCCAAGGCAAATCCGTATAAATTTGTTTCAGCATTAAAATTATTTTAACAACAATTAATTTAATTCAATTATGAACAAAACAGAATTAATCGATGCAATGGCAGCTGATGCTGGCATCACAAAAGCAGCAGCCAAAAAGGCATTGGAATCTTTCTTAGGAAACGTTGAAGGATCTCTTAAAAAAGGTGGTAGAGTTTCTTTAGTAGGTTTCGGATCTTGGTCTGTTTCAAGAAGAAATGCAAGAGAAGGTAGAAATCCACAAACTGGACAGACTATCAAAATTGCAGCTAAAAATGTTGTAAAGTTTAAGGCAGGTGCTGAATTGGCAAAGTCCGTAAACTAAATCTATATTTTACAGATACTTTAAAAGCGCTTCCTAACCGAAGCGCTTTTATTGTTTTAGACCTTTTTTGAAATTATAAATTAAAATACTACATTTAAAATAACTAATGTTTAGTTAATGGTAAGTTCAAAACCTAAAAAAGGAAAACTTTTAATCGCAGAACCATCTATCACAGGTGACGTTTCTTTCAATCGTTCCGTAGTGTTATTAGCGGAACACAATGATGAAGGTTCTGTAGGTTTTATCCTAAATAAACCTTTGGAATATGACATTAGTGATTTAATTACAGAAATTAAAATTCCTTTTAAAGTCTTTAACGGGGGGCCAGTAGAACAGGACAATCTCTATTTTATCCATAAAGTACCAGATTTAATCCAAGGTAGTATTGAAATCTCGGATGGTATTTATTGGGGTGGAGATTTTGAAAAAACTATTGAACTTATTAATAATGAAGTGATTACCGAAAATGATATTCGTTTCTTTTTAGGGTATTCTGGGTGGGATTCCTTGCAGTTGGACCAAGAACTATCTTCTAAATCTTGGGTAGTGGTTAAAAATGAGTATGAAAGTAATATCATCCAAAAATCTGCCAGTGCCTTCTGGAAAGAAAAAATGGTAGAATTAGGTGGTGATTATTTGATTTGGTCAAATGCCCCTGAAAACCCTACGCTAAACTAGTTTAACCGAACCAAAGCATTCAGCCTACCAAGTAGCTTCTTTGCCACTTCATTTCCAAACTCTTTTTTGCGGTATTTTGTTATAGGTTTAATACCCACTATGGTATTGGTAATAAACAATTCGTCCGCTTTTTGCAGTTCAAAAGGAGAAATAGAAGCTTCCATAAATTCGTAATCTTCCCATTTAGCTATAATCTCTATAAGTTTTTTACGAAGTATCCCATCCAAACAACCATCTTTTAAAGGCGGTGTTTTAATAGTGTTACCAGAAACCAAGAAAACATTACCATTGATGGCTTCAACTACTTGTTTTGTGCCGTTTAACAACAAACAATTTTGGTAATCATTCTCCTCCGCAAAAACACCCGCTACCGTATGCAATAACTTATTGGTAGTTTTTAAATTGGATAGCATATCCGCATTTACATAGAAGTCTTTAAAAAGCTCAACCTCATAACTAGTATCATCAATTGTGTAAAAAGGCACATCCAGTTTTTCAACTTCAATGACAAAAGAGCACTCATTTGTGATCGGGGTATACTTTCCACCATCATTCCTAAAAACAGTCAATCTTGCCCTGCAAGACTTATCGCTCAAGTCTTTTACTTCCATTGTTTTGGAAAACTCTTGCTCTAAAAATTCCATGGTAAACTCCATAGGAATCTCCATCCTTAGAATACGCATACTGGACATTAAACGAAAGTAGTGGTCTTCCCAAAAGAGTAGTTTTCCACTACTTATCCTAATAGTTTCAAACAGCGCGTCACCATACTTAAAACCACGATTTTTGTGATTTAAAAAAGTATCGTTCGACGGAATAAGTTTACCATTAAAATTGACCATAGAAAAAGCCTTGAAAAAATCAAGGCCAAAGATACATTTTCAAAAGGAAGTACACCTTATTTTGAGCCTAACACATGTTTAAGATCAGAAATCTGATTCTCCCAAAGCATTTTAGCTTCCTCCAATTCATCTTCTTCTGCGAAATCTGAAATAAACAAGGAAACATCTTTGGTTATTTCATCCACGATAATCCGCATTTCAAAATAGGTATCGTCATCGCTTTCCTCCCACGCAAATTTGGCAAACTCATCGCTTTTCTTTTTCAATAGTTTTGCTACTTCCTCAGCACCGTCCCAAATAAAGGTGAAAAGTTCTCCCCTAGAATTTACATTGTCCGCAAACCACTCAGATAGACCTGATGGTGTAGAAATATATTGGTAAAGCATTTGAGGTGAAGACTGAATCACAAACTCAATTTCAAATTTTACTTTATCACCCATGCTATTTGTTATTTTCTTTAGATTGATTTATAATTCGGTAATATAAAAAAATATATCAAATAATAAATTAATTCTGAATTTTGATTCCGCAAAAAATTAGATTTATATTTGCAGCCGCTTAAAACCAATTACGGCGAGGTAGCTCAGGCGGTTAGAGCGCAGGATTCATAACCCTGAGGTCGGGGGTTCAAGTCCCCCTCTCGCTACAATGATAGAAGGCTCTCAAGAAATTGGGAGCCTTACTATTTGTCCTAGGCACAATATAGGTACAACATTTAAATGGTGCTTTTTCTCATCATTTTAAATGGACTCATTTATCTCATATTGACTAATGATTGCTATAAATAGTGGAGCTTCAATACATCTTGGTTTCACAAAAATTTTAAAGAATAGGTCGCCTTTTCCCTTGTGACTTTAATGAAAGAGCCTATTATTTCCTTTTATTGCTTATGTAATAACATTCTCAATCCTTTTGCTCATGTTGTAAAATCAATTTATTCAGTTCTTTAAGATTGATTGGTTTGACCAAGTAGTTCGAAATTTCTTTAATTGCTTGAGCTTTTTTTAAATCCACTGGGTCGATTGAAGATGAAATCATATAAATCGTTATACGTTTTTTCAATTTGGATTTTAGTTGCGCAAAATTCTCCATGAATTCAAACCCATCCATAATGGGCATATTGATATCTAAAAAAATAACATCGGGCAGGTTGGTTTCGTCCTTAATATTTTCTATCATAAAATCTGCTGCTTCCTTACCATTCTTAAAAAAGAGCACCTTTTTTTCAATTTTCAGGCTTTTCAAGTTTATGCGCATCCCAAATTGAAAGATGTCGTCGTCATCAATTACCCATATAGTCAAAGTTTTATGCATATACTTGGTTTAAATCTTAATGAGAATGTTTATATACCTTGTGTTGTAGATCATATTTCAATATTGGTGTTCCGTTTTTCTTTCTCCATGATTATAGCTATTAAATACCTTACCTTCAACACTCTTAAGTTAGATTTCACTTAAATAAGTACTTAACTCAAAAAAGTCAGACGCCTAAAAAAGCGTCTGACTCCCAAACGAACTAAACTTACCTGAAATATTTTAATCACTCTCGAACTTGTCCATCTCAGTAGACATATATTTGTTGCTATAAGCTCATATTTCCTTCACCTATTACCAGTACTTTCATTTTGTGTGGTCTTAGGTTAGCTTATTTTTAAACAAAAAGGAAACAATCCTCAGACTTCTTTACCTCACCATAATATGTTTTACGGTATTCGTGAATTGTCTTTATAGGTAAGCCGGCAAAATATTTTTTTATGTAGGTAACATTTGTGGTCAACATCCCCATTCTTTTGCTATAGTACTTTTTTGTTTTTGTCTGTCTTTTAACGTGTAATAATTTCATCTATACATTTTATATCATTAATAACATAAGATAATAGTGTCCAATGTCAAGTAAGGGATGTTAAGTTTGTGTTACCTCTTTTTAATCAAAAAACAACCAGTCCTAAAATCACCATGTTAAACCTTCGTATGGAAAGGTGTACAATATTATTCTGAATGCTCCTCAATATACTGTTGACTGTACTCTGCCTTCTTAATTGTTTCACGCTTTTGTTCAGATTGCTTTGTAAAGTGCATACGCTCTCTGATTTCCCCAAGAACGTTCGTCCTCTTGTACTTACGCTTATACCGCTTTAAGGCTCTATCAATATTTTCGTCTTCTTTTACTTTAATCTTTAGCATTTTCTTTCTTTTTTGTTTTATAAATAAGCTCTTAAAACCTCGCTTCGAGACTTATGCCTAAGTAATCGCACCCCTTTTTCCTTAATTTGTCTCACCCGTTCTCTTGTTAAATCGAAAATTTCACCAATTTCATGTAAGCTGAGAGAAGTCTTTTCTCCGATTCCAAAATATAGACGAACTACATTTTTTTCATTGTTGGGAAGTGTTTCCAAAGCTTGTTCTATATCTTCCAAAAGTGATTCCTTCATGACCTCTCTGTCCGGGTTCACGGGCTCATTAGTTTTGGTTACGCTATATAGATTGGAAGATTCACCCTCCGTTAGTGGGGCATCCATAGATAAATGTTTACCGGAGTTTTTCATGGTACTCTTCACTCTATCAACACTTACATCCAATTCGTTGGCAATTTCTTGGGCACTTGGAGGGCGTTCGTATTTCTGTTCCAGTGTAGAATATACCTTGTATATTTTACTAATGGTCTGTATTTTATTCTGTGGTAACCTGACCATTCTGGATTGTTGCGCTATTGCTTGTAAAATAGATTGCCGTATCCACCATACCGCATAGGAAATAAACTTAAACCCCCTAGTCTCATCAAAGCGTTTGGCCGCCTTTACCAATCCCAGATTACCTTCATTGATCAAGTCGGACAGTCGTAATCCCCTACCTTGATATTGCTTTGCGGCAGAAACCACAAAACGAAGATTTGCATTCACCAACTTGTTTAAGGCAAGTTCATCACCTTTCTTTATTCTCTTTGCCAATTCTACTTCTTCGTCAGCCGTAATCATATCTATCTTGGATATCTCTTGAAAATATTTTTCCAATGACTTCGAATCCCTATTTGTAATCTGTTTTGTAATCTTCAATTGACGCATAAAAACTTTTTTCTTTATTACAACGTACAGGTTTTTATCAGAAATCCAAATAAACAGCCCTATTTCTTGAATTTGTTTACAAATTGTAATGATATGAAGCGAAATTTTGCTTTAAAAAGCTCAATTACATATACTTAACAAAATTTTAACAGGTATTTAACGGAGAAACGAAGTTTTATGTGTTAAGCTGTTGTATGGGAATTATAAAAGATAAAAAGAAATTTAAACGAACGGTTAAACAATCAGATTCAACTAATCCTACGGGCAACCCAAATATTGATAATGATACTTTCAATATTACGAGTGAAACCATAAGGAAACAAAAAAGCAAAAAATGATGAATACCATAATAGTTTCGGTCGATTTCACCAAAGAATCAAAGGAGAGGGCCTCATTCGCCCTAGATATGGCGAAAAGATTTAATTCTAAAATTATTTTTGCCCATGCACATAATGTCATTTTTCAAAAAACTGCTATTGGTACTCCATCACCATTATCAAATTCAGGAGGGATAAATAGACTTACCCAACAAATGTTGAAGGAACAGGAGCTCACAAAATTTGTCAATAATCTAAATACCTCAGTTGTTATTGAAAATTATGTTGGTGTTGGTTCAATGGAGAATGTACTAAGTGACTTAATTGATAAAGAAGACGCTGACTTAGTGGTAATTGGGACTTCAGAAGAGTCATCAATTGAAAGATTATTGTTGGGAAATACCAATGAGAAAATCAGTAGGAAAGTTACTTGCTCCGTTCTCATTTTACCTGACAAGGCAAAAAAAATTAGTTTGGACGATGTAAGTCTGGCCTTGGACGCTAAATGGTTTGAAAATGATGTTCAAATGGATATTTTATTTAATTTTCTGAGGGTCTACGGTTCTGAACTGAAGATTTTGCATGTAGCTAAAGATGATAAACAGCTATTGAAAGAAAAACAGGTGCTTGAACATCATGGGACATATTTGAATAGGCTAAAAAACTATTCATTCCACACGGTTCATGACGATAACGCAAAAAATGGGATTATTAATTTTTTACAAAAACAGTCTTCTGATTTGCTGGCAATCGTCTATCGAGGGCATGGTTTTTTCAAACGGATATTTGACCCTGGGGTCCGAAAACAGATAATCTCAGACATAGAAATGCCTTTACTTATTTTAAAGTAAGGACTCATACTGTCAATAATCAAAAAAATATTGCCCCAATAAACTAGTAATCAAAAAAATACATGAACGAAAAGAAGGAAATAAATAAAATTAGAAGAATAATTGAACAAAACAAAGTCGGAATGATGGCGACCAATCTTGGTAAAACACCTTACAATGTTTTCCCTATGGGAACCCAACAGGTAGACCAGAAAGGAAATTTATGGTTTTTTTCAAATATGATGAGTAACCATTTTGAGGATATTCAAAAAGATAGTACTGTTCAAATCACCTATTCCAATGAAAATAAACAAGAATATTTAAGTATTGTCGGGGATGCCAAACCAATAATGAATACAGAAAAAGTAAACGAGCTTTGGACACCCATGCTGAATGCGTGGTTCAATGGCAAATCTGACCCTAATTTAGTGCTATTGAATGTCATAATTGAGCAGGCAAAACATTGGGATTTAGAAACAAATCAAATGGTTGTGATTTATAACAATTCAAAAACAAAAATTGCATTGGAAGATTCTAAAAATATTGTTCTACAAGGGATAAAGTAGAAAAACTACGGCATTACAGTAAATGTGTAAAACCTCAAAAATAAAATGATTCGCCAATGTTTAGAAACCCTTGATAAATTTTCAAAATAACCAATTGAATATTAACACTTTATTAATTATTTAAAAATAAAAATACCAACTCTCTCAACATAAAGTTAAACATGCCTATAAGGACTTTTAAACTCTATAAAGTAAGTAATTTCGCCGCCTGAAAATTTTGTTGTATGGATTGTTTGGAACTTAATCCGGCTAACGATTTCGCTAAATGGGAGCCTTCCTTTATCAAAGAGTTGCGTTTACTGGAATTTAAAGAGACCTTAGGGAGCATGCTGTTATTTGAAGATGATTCCATTAAACTATGGAACTTAAAGTTAGAGAAGGGAGAACGCATGCCTTTTTTAAAGCACAATAAAGATTATTCGTGGATATCTGAAACTGATGCTTTACTAAAAAGCAGGTTTGGAAATGGAAAAATAGCTCTTATTAGGGTAGAAAAAGGAGATACTAAGTATCATGAAAACTTTGGAAAGAGCCGTATAAATGATTTGGAGAATGTTGGAGAAACTCCGGTAATATTCAAAGTCTTGGAATATAAAGATAGATTCCATGATATGCATCCTATGTTCAACTAATCTGGTTAAAATGCAGTATCTATAATTTGCTTCACTACCTCTGGATTTAACAACGTTGATGTATCACCTAAATTGGAAGTCTCCTTTGAGGCAATCTTTCTAAGAATTCGTCGCATAATTTTCCCACTTCGTGTTTTTGGAAGTCCGGGTACAAACTGAATCTTATCCAATTTGGCAATTGGGCCAATGTGCTCAGTAATAACTTGGTTAATTTCTTTCTTAAGGTTTTCTCTGTCCCTAGACTCACCTGTTTCTTTTAAAATCACATAGCCATATAGGGCATTTCCTTTAATATCGTGCGGGAAACCAACAATCGCAGATTCTGCAACAGCAGGATGCTCATTAATAGCGTCTTCAATAGGTGCCGTCCCTAGATTATGACCAGAAACAATGATTACATCATCTACCCTGCCAGTTATACGGTAATATCCCACCTCATCACGCAATGCACCATCACCTGTGAAATATTTACCTTCAAAAGCTGAGAAATAAGTATCCTTATAACGCTTATGGTCTCCCCAAATAGTTCTGGCTATTGAAGGCCAAGGAAATTTTATACACAAACGCCCGTCTACTTGGTTTCCAAAAATCTCTTTGCCATTTTCATCCATCAATGCAGGTTGTATTCCTGGCATAGGCAAGGTCGCATACGTTGGTTTTGTTGGTGTTGCAAACGGGATAGGGGAAATAAGTATCCCACCTGTCTCAGTTTGCCACCACGTATCTACAATTGGGCATTTTTTGTCACCTACATGATCATTGTACCAGTGCCAAGCCTCCTCATTTATAGGCTCCCCAACTGTTCCCAAAACTTTAAGGCTGGAAAGGTCATGTTCTGTAACAAAATCCAGGTTTTCTTTAGCCAACGCTCTTATTGCGGTTGGGGCCGTATAGAATTGTGTCACTTTGTGCTTTTGTACCACGTCCCAAAAACGTCCAAAATCTGGGTACGATGGTACTCCTTCGAACATTACGGTAGTTGCTCCATTGGCCAAAGGTCCGTAGACAATGTAAGAATGTCCCGTAATCCAACCAATATCAGCCGTACACCAGTACACATCCTCTTCTTTATACTGGAATACATTTTTAAAAGTATAAGCCGCATAAACCATATACCCAGCAGTAGTATGCAACATGCCTTTGGGTCGTCCTGTAGAGCCTGAAGTATATAAAATAAACAATGGGTCTTCAGCTTCCATAATTTCTGGCTCGCAATCTTCTGAAGCTTCATTCAATAAAGGCATTAACCAATGGTCACGACCTTCTTGCATTTTGATGTCTGAATTGATACGTTTTGCAACCAAAACAGTTTCAATACCAGGAGAATCTTCCAAAGCATCATCTACAATCCCTTTTAAATCAATGGTTTTTGCACCACGGTAACTACCGTCTGAAGTAATTACCATTTTTGCCTCGCAATCATTTATTCTAGTGCTCAAGGCTGTAGCAGAAAAACCAGCAAAGACGACAGAATGTACCGCTCCTATTCTAGCACATGCTAAAACCGAAATGGCCAATTCTGGAATCATAGGTAAATAAATAACTACCCTATCTCCTTTTTTGATGCCTTGCGATTTTAAAACATTGGCAAACTGGCAGACTTTACCATGCAATTGCCTATAGGTTATATGTTGTGCTTCTTCCTCTGGATTATTGGGTTCAAAAAGAATCGCCGTTTTATCTCCACGAATGTGTAAATGCCTATCAATACAGTTTTCAGTGATGTTTAGCTGCGCACCATCAAACCATTTAATTTCAGGCTTGGTAAAATCGTATTCCAAAACAGAATTCCATTTTTTGCGCCACATAAAATGCTCCTCAGCTATTTCTTCCCAAAAAGCCTCAGGATTACGTACCGATTTACGATAAACTTGAAAATATTCTTCTAAATGTTTGATATGGTAGTTGCTCATAATGTTGTGAAATGCTTAATTATGAAAAGTAAAAGATTATCTCATAAGCAACAAATAAAAATCCGTTTCGTTTTAAAATTATTATGTGGTCCGGAATATCAAATTTTTTAATTGTACTATTTTTTATAGGGTTTATATATGGATGTAACTCAGATGATTCTAGCAGAATGGTAGACTCTGCCCCGGAGAAAGAAGCTACTTCAAGAAATTTTAGAATGGGATTTACTACTTGGCCTTATGCACCAACTCTAGAGGCTGTAACAAGTACCAATATGTTTCTTAGTTCCAATGGTGATATTTACTCAGAGCATATTGATTCTAATATTCCTTGGAATTCATGGATTAATAGTGCTGAATTACCAAATTCTTTCACCGAAATGGTTTCAAATAGGGCTATTCGTAGATCTCCTGAAAATATAATGACTTTGTCGATTAGTTTATTGAATCTTAATCGGAGTGACTTAATGCCAGATTTTGATGGTGAAATTCCTAGCTATAACTCCCTAAACGATGAAATTATAGCTAATGCTTACTATAAGCATGTAAATTATCTGTTAGAACAATTGACTCCAAATTATTTGGTCATAGCCGTTGAAGTTGATGGTTTGTTGAAAAATGCTCCTGAGAAATGGGAAGCCTATAAATCATTAATGTCAAATGTTAAAAGTAGAATTAAGACTGAGTATCCTACACTCCCAATTTCGGAATCTGTAATGCTACACGGTTTTTATCAACCGGATTTTGGTGAATCAGGAGCTGTAATCTCAGAAATAAGCTCCTATGTTAATACAATGGATTTTGCTGCAATAAGTTTCTATCCTTTTTTAAAAGGATTAAGTGATAAATCTGAGTTTCAAGCTGCGTTAGATTTTTTACATGCAAACATTAACAAACCAATTGCTTTTGCTGAAACTGGTCATTTATCGGAAGATCTCGCTATTTCGAGTTTTGATTTATCCATTACAGGAACTCAAGCTGAGCAAAATGAATATTTAGAATCGCTATTAATGAATGCGCAGGAAGAAAACTATGAATACATTATTTGGTGGACTCATCGGGATTATAATCTACTTTGGGAGACTTTCCCAGAAGACTTAAAAGATTTAGGAGAGCTTTGGATAAGCAATGGTATTATAAACGAAGATGGTATTGAGAAGTTAGCTAAACAGAGCTGGGGTGAAACTTTCTCCAAACAATTTAGTGATTAACCGCATCACCTGCACCACTTGGTATTCTAATATTTTCCACAATTTGCTGCACTTCTGCGGGCGGCGGTGCTGTAAATCTTGAAACTACCAGGGAAATAGTAAAATTCATTAGCATCCCTACCGTTCCAAAACCTTCTGGAGAAATCCCAAGCCACCAATCTGCTTCTGTACTAGTTTCTGGATTACCAATCCACCCTAGCTTAAATCGAGCGATATAGTAGCTGGTAATTGCCAATCCTGCTATCATTCCAGTGATTGCCCCTTCCCTATTCATTCGCTTGCTAAAAATGCCCATAACAATAGCAGGGAAAAAAGATGAAGCTGCCAATCCAAATGCTAAAGCGACTACTGATGCCACAAATCCTGGTGGATTTATTCCAAAATATCCAGCAACCACAACAGCAAATAAAGAAGAAACCCTTGCAATCAATAATTCCTTTTTATCAGAAATATTGGGAGCAAACTGTTTTTTAATCAAATCATGGGAAATAGAAGTTGATATTACCAATAATAATCCGGCAGCTGTTGACAATGCTGCAGCTAAACCGCCAGCAGCAACTAGAGCGATAATCCAATTGGGTAATCCTGCAATTTCTGGATTTGCCAAAACCGTAATATCCCTATCTACATATAACTCGTTTCGTGTAGCACTTGAGTTAGAAATCAAACGTTGACCAACAGCTCCTCTAGCTTCAGAAAACATGGGCTTTTTACCTTCAATCGCTGAACCTGGTAAATATTGAATTTTTCCATCGCCATTTTTATCGGTCCATGCGATAAGTCCTGTATCTTCCCATTTCGTAAACCAATCAGGAATTTCTTTATAAGGAGTGTCTTGAACGGTTTCCATCAGGTTAGTTCGTGCAAAAACCGCAATTGCTGGTGCTGTAGTATAAAGGATTGCAATAAATAATAAGGCGTACCCAGCAGATTTGCGAGCATCCTTAACTTTAGGGACAGTAAAAAATCGAATGATAACATGAGGAAGACCAGCTGTTCCCAACATTAAGGCAGCCGTTATAAAAAAGATATCCGTAGTAGATTTGGTACCGTCTGTATATGCAGTAAAACCAAGGTCGGTCATTAATCCGTCCAACTTATCCAAAAGATACACTCCGTCACTTCCCGCGGAGCCCATCCCCAGCTGAGGCACAGGATTACCTGTAGCCATGATGGAAATAAAAATCGCAGGAACCATAAAGGCGAATATCAATACACAATACTGAGCTACTTGGGTATAGGTAATACCCTTCATTCCACCTAAAAAAGCATAAAACAATACCACAGCCATTCCAATATATACTCCAGTATTTACCTCAACATCTAAAAACCTAGAGAAAACAACGCCTACGCCTCTCATTTGTCCAGCCACATAGGTAAAAGACACAAATAGTGCTGCTACTACCGCAACTGTACGGGCAACATTGGAATAATAGCGGTCACCTATAAAATCTGGTACAGTAAACTTTCCAAATTTTCTAAGATATGGCGCTAGCAAAAGGGCCAATAAGACATAGCCTCCTGTCCACCCCATCAAATAAACAGAACCATCATAACCTGAAAAGGCGATAATACCCGCCATCCCTAAAAATGAAGCAGCGGACATCCAATCCGCTGCAGTTGCCAAACCATTAGCCAAAGGCGAAACACCTCCGTCAGCAACGTAAAATTCTTTTGTAGAACTGGCCCTAGACCAAATGGCAATACCTATGTACAATGCAAATGTGAGCCCAACAATAATAAACGTCCAAGTCTGAATTCCCATATATTATTCGTTTACTCCGTATTTTTTATCCAACTTGTTCATCAATTTTACATAAACAAAAATGAGTATTACGAAAACATAAATAGAACCTTGTTGTGCAAACCAAAAACCCAGTTTAAAACCTCCCAAACGAATAGTATTTAACTCATCAACTAGAAGAATACCAAATCCATAGGAAACCAAAAACCAAATAATCAGAAGAAGAGCGAGATATTTTAAGTTTTCTCGCCAATATTTTTTACGTTGGATTGAATCCATAATGATTGGTTATTTCTTGAAATATATGAAATACGAATCAAAAGTATTTTTAAAAAGGTGATTTTCTAGTGGATGGAACTTAAATATCGAGACACATTTTGACCAATTCTTTCCTGAATATTGGAGACATCAGCTTTTACAAAAGATTCTCCCATAATACTTTCATAGAGTTCAATGTAGCGTTCTGAAACAGATTCGATGTACTCATTGCTCATTTCTGGAACCGTTTGATCTTCCAGGCCTTGAAAACCATTAGAAATCAACCATTGACGAACAAACTCTTTAGAAAGTTGTTTTTGGGCTTCTCCCCTTTCTTGTCGCTGCTCATAACCATCTGCATAAAAATACCGGGAAGAATCAGGAGTATGAATTTCATCAATCAAAACAATCTCACCATCAATTGTCTTCCCAAACTCGTATTTAGTATCTACCAATATCAAACCTCTTTTTGCTGCTAGTTCTGTACCCCTTTGAAACAAGGCATGAGTATATTTTTCCAACACATCATAATCTTCTTTAGAAACAATTCCCTTTTTCAAAATATCTGCCTTAGAAATATCCTCGTCGTGGTCTCCTTTTTCTGCTTTAGTGGCTGGTGTAATTATTGGTTTAGGGAATTTATCGTTCTCCTTCATTCCCTCAGGCATTGGTTCTCCACAAAGAAGTCTTTTGCCTAATTTGTACTGCCTTGCCGCATGACCAGACAAATAACCTCTTATCACCATTTCTACTTTAAAAGGTTCGCAAGCTTTACCAACAGCAACATTGGGATCGGGGGTAGCTAAAAGCCAATTTGGAACAATATCTTCAGTGGCCTGCATCATTTTCGTAGCAATCTGATTCAAAATCTGACCCTTAAACGGAATCCCTTTAGGCATAACCACATCAAAAGCGGAGAGGCGATCTGTAGCTACCATAACTAAGATGTCATTTTCCAAGGTATAGACTTCTCTTACTTTTCCTTTGTAAACAGATTTTTGGCCTGCAAAATGGAAATTGGTATCCATTATCGTATTTGACATGCTTACTAGTTTTGGTGCTCAATATTTTTGTAGGCGTCTATAACTTTCTTAACCAATTTATGGCGAATTACGTCTTTATCGTCTAAATAGATAATGCTAATACCTTCAGTATTCTTTAAAATTAAGAGTGCTTCTTTAAGGCCGGAAATTACACGACGTGGTAAATCTATCTGTCCTGGATCTCCTGTTAATAAAAACTTGGCATTTTTACCCATACGGGTCAAAAACATTTTCATTTGAGCATGAGTGGTATTCTGCGCTTCGTCCAGAATTACAAATGCATTGTCCAAAGTACGGCCACGCATAAAAGCCATAGGTGCTATTTGTATGGTACCATCCTCAATATATTTCTCCAATTTCTCGGGGGCAATCATATCACGAAGTGCATCGTACAATGGTTGCATATAAGGATCTAGCTTTTCTTTTAAATCCCCAGGAAGAAAACCTAAATTTTCACCAGCTTCAACTGCTGGTCTGGTTAAAATGATACGTCTTACCTGCTTCTCTTTTAAGGCCTTAACTGCTAAAGCAACACCGGTATAGGTTTTACCGGTACCCGCAGGTCCAATAGCAAAAACCATATCGTCCTTTTTGCATGCATCTACCATCCTACGCTGATTTGCTGTCTGGGCTTTAATTAACCTTCCACTAACTCCGTGTACTAGAACCTCCCCACTTGATTTAGATGAACTTTCTTGCTCTCCATTGCTGGTAAGTACTCGTTCTATGGCATTTTCATCAAGTTTATTGTATTTGGCAAAATGAGCAGTGAGCATGTCAAAACGCTTATCAAACTCTTCCAAAAGTTCTTCATCACCAAATACCTTAATCTTGCTCCCGCGGGCCACAATCTTAAGCTTGGGAAAATACTTTTTCAGTAATTCAATGTTTTCATTCTGCTGCCCAAAAAATTCTCTAGGGCTAATTTCGGTGAGTTCTAATATAAGTTCGTTCAAAGAAATTTTACTATTTAAAGGTTTGTGGGGTTTAGGAAAAACTTGTTCTTCCTTTTTGCTTAATTTTACATCTTAAACTTACCCACAAACATAATTAAAAAAGGCTTTTCAGGAGCAAAAAACATATCAACAGTACTGCATGGCAATCATAACATTAACAACAGATTTTGGATATAAAGACCATTTTGTTGCCGCCATAAAAGGAAATATCTTAAAAGAAGTGCCTAATGCTACCATTGTTGATATTTCGCATGCTATTTCTCCCTTGGACACATTAGAATGTGCTTATGTTCTTAAAAACGCTTACCATCATTTTCCGAAAGATTCCATTCATATTATCGGCATGGATTCAGAAGAATCTGTGGAAAACGAACATATAGCTGTTTTTGCTAACGGTCATTACTTTATTGGAGCCAATAATGGTGTGATTTCTTTAATTGTTAAAGATTTAAAACCAGAGCAAGTGACCCAAATTTCTATTCCCAATACAGAAATAAATTCATTCCCTGTATTGGAAGTATTTACAAAAGTAGCCTGCCACTTGGCAAGAGGGGGCAAACTTGGTGTTGTTAGTAATTCTTTTAGCAGTTTAAAAGAGATAAAGGTTCTTGAGCCAAGAGTAACAAATGAAGGGAAAACTATTATTGGAAACGTTATTTATATTGATAACTATGGGAATGTGGTCACTAACATCACAAAAACATTGTTTGAGGCTTATAGAAATGGAAGGCCTTTTGAAATTATAGCGAGAAGACAAAAGATTACAGCTATTTATAATAGTTATAACGATATTGTGAACTATAATCTGCCAAAAAATCAACGTAAAGGCCCGAGTGATTTACTTGCTATTTTTAATTCATCGGGGAATATAGAACTGGCAATCTATAAAAGTGACCTTAACTCTGTAGGTGGTGCCTCTACCCTACTTGGGCTTACTAACGATGCCATGATAACAATAAACTTTTTATAAATGTTGGTCCGTATTGTAAAATTGACCTTTAAAAAGGAAAATATTTCTAGTTTTGAAAAATTATTTGAGCAAACCAAACAAGAAATAAGAAATTTTGATGGTTGTAACTTTCTTGAAATATACCAAGAACTGGAAAAACCAAATGTATTTTTCACCTACAGTTATTGGGAAAATGAAGAGGTATTGGATGAATACAGGAATTCGGATTTTTTTAAATCAGTTTGGTCCAAAACAAAAATTTTATTCGATGCCAAACCTGAGGCATGGAGTGTTCATAAAAGAGCTTCTTTGAGTTAATAAATTATGCTAGCAATTTTTAAAAAGGAAATTCAATCTTTTTTTACATCTCCAATTGGATATTTGATTATAGGGTTATTCCTAATCTTAAATGCACTGTTTCTTTGGGTGTTTAAAGGTCAGTTTAACATTTTTGATTATGGCTTTTCAGATTTGAGCAACTTCTTCTTATTGACTCCATGGGTATTTCTTTTTCTAATTCCTGCTATAACCATGAAGAGTTTTTCTGAGGAGCGTAAGCTAGGAACGCTTGAATTGTTATTGATAAAACCTATTTCTGTTTTAAAAGTTGTCATGGGCAAATTCTGGGGTGCATTTATCTTATGTATACTTTCTGTTATACCAACCATAGTTTATGTTTATACAATTTCTAAACTAGGGCTAATAGAAAGTAATTATGATTTGGGTATTGTTCTGGGGTCCTATTTTGGTCTATTGTTTTTAATTGCCACCTATACCAGTACTGGTCTTTTTGCTTCTACATTGTCCGACAATCAAATCATTTCTTTCATTCTATCTATAGCACTTTGTTTTTTAATTTTCTTTGGATTTGAAGCAATGGCAACCCTGTTCTCTGATGGAACGGCTAAAGAAATAGTTAAATCCTTGGGGGCAAAATATCATTTTGAAAGTATCGCTGTTGGAATTTTGGACACACGTAATATAGTGTACTTTGTATCACTAACCTTCTTCTTTACTTATCTCAGCGTAATCCGATTAAAAAACATAACCAAATGAAAAAGAACAGTCTCGCTTCCTTTTTCAAAGGTTTTGTCCTTTTGGTATTGGTAAATGTATTGGCAAGCTATGTTTATAAGCGATTTGATTTAACCGAGGATAACCGATATACCCTATCCAATGAGGCTATAAAAAGTGCTTCACAATTTGATTCTCCTGTTATAATTGATGTCCTTTTAGAAGGTAGCCTACCTGCCGAGTTTGCAAAACTGAAATCCGAAACCATACTGTTATTAGAGCAATTTGCAACAAAAAATAATAACATCAAGTTTGATTTAGTTAATCCACTTGAAGGAAATGCCCCTAGGGAACAAACAATTGCAGAGCTACAACAAATCGGATTAACCCCTGCTAATGTCACTATAGAAGAAAATGGGAAAGTCTCACAAGAGCTTGTGTTCCCATGGGCCATGGTGAACTATAATAATAAAACAGTAAAAGTTTCTTTGTTAAAAAATAAACTTGGGGCTTCATCCGAAGACCGTATAAATACTTCCGTTCAACAATTGGAGTATGCATTTGCGGATGCTTTTACCAAATTGGGAATTAAAGAAAAAAAGAAAGTTGCCATTCTTAAAGGCAATGGCGAGTTAGATGACATTTATCTTGCAGATTATTTGAGTACCATCCGTGAATACTACAATATTGGAGCAATAACCCTGGATTCTGTTGAAAGTAATCCTCAAAAAGTGTTTGACCAGCTAAAAACTTTTGATTTAGCACTAATTGCTAAACCTACCGAAGCTTTCACAGAAGAAGAAAAGTATATTTTAGATCAGTATATGGTTAATGGTGGTAAATCAATTTGGTTGATTGACCAAGTAGCCATGGAATTGGATAGCCTTTTTAATGAAAATGGGACTTCAATAGCACTGCCAAGGCAACTTAAGCTGGATGATCTATTTTTTAAATATGGAATTCGAGTAAACCCTGTTTTGGTAAATGACCTTTACAATACTCCAATAGTCTTGGCAACCGGAGAAGCTAATGAATCTCAATATAATCCGTTACCATGGGTTTATCATCCAATGGTTTTTTCAAAAAATAATCATCCCATCAATAAAAATATTGAAGCCTCTAGATTTCAATTCACTAGCGTAATTGACACATTACCCAATACATATAAGAAAACTGTTCTACTTCAAACCTCACCTTTATCAAAACTAGAAGGCACTCCAAAACCCATTAGTTTAAACATTTTAAGGAAACAATCAGATAAAGAGATGTACGTTGGGAAAGGTGATTTACCGTTAGCCGTTTTAATTGAAGGCAAGTTTATTTCTGCTTATGCAAATAGAATAAAACCATTAAAACTAACTGGCAGTCTTGATAAGGGAAATCAAAATCAATTATTGGTTATTGCGGATGGTGATGTTATCAAAAACCAATTACAAAATGGTAGACCATTACCCCTTGGTTATGATAAGTGGACCAATAACACTTATGGGAACAAAGAGTTTCTGGTAAACAGCATTAATTATTTATTGGATGATGACGGACTTATAAACATTCGTAACAAGAAAGTTTCTATCCCATTGTTGGATGTTCAAAAAATTATAGACCAAAAATTGAAGTGGCAGCTTATAAACATTGGTGTTCCAGTAATTTTCACAGTCATTATAGGGCTACTTTTCAATTATAACAGAAAAAGAAAGTTTACTGCTTAAGTGTTGATAAAATAGTTTTTGAAGCAAGTACTTTTAAAATATCTTTGCTTTCATAGGTTTTAATAGTATGAACTTCAGATTTCTGTTAAAACAATATATCGTTTACTAAAATTCTTTTGATGAAATTTATTGTATCAAGTACATATTTGTTAAAACAACTTCAAGTATTGGGAGGTGTAATCAATAGCAGTAATACTTTGCCAATTTTGGATAATTTCCTTTTTGATTTGAATAAAACAAAGCTTACGGTCTCAGCTTCAGATTTGGAAACCACGATGAGTTCAGTACTGAATGTTGATTCAGATTCGGAAGGTACAATAGCCGTTCCTGCACGTTTGTTATTGGATACATTAAAAACATTTCCCGAACAGCCATTGACCTTTGTTGTTGAGGATAACAATACAGTAGAAATAAGCTCAAACCACGGTAAATACGCTTTAGCTTATGCTGATGGCGCAGAATTCCCAAAAGCAGTGGAATTATCCAATCCAAGTTCAACTACTCTTTTAGGTGATATTTTGGCTACAGCAATAAACAAAACAATTTTTGCCGCCGGGAATGACGATTTACGTCCTGTGATGAGTGGAGTTTTCTTTCAGTTCTCACCAGAGAATTTGACTTTTGTTGCAACAGATGCACACAAATTGGTGAAGTACCAGCGAAGTGATGTTGAGGCTTCAGAAGTTGCTGAATTTATAATGCCAAAAAAACCGTTGAATCTTCTCAAAGGTATTTTAGCAGGCTCGGAATCTGATGTTAAAATTGAATACAACGAAAGTAATGCCAAGTTCACTTTTGATGATACTGAATTGATTTGTCGCTTAATTGATGGGAAATATCCTAATTATGAGGCAGTGATTCCTAAAGAGAATCCAAATCAATTATCAATTTCTAGAAATCAGTTTTTGAGCTCAGTTCGCAGAGTATCAATTTTCTCAAACAAAACAACTCATCAAATTCGTCTTAAAATAGCTGGTGCTGAACTTAACATTTCAGCGGAAGATGTAGATTATAGCAATAAGGCTGAGGAGCGGTTATCGTGCGCTTATCAAGGTGATGACATGCAGATTGGTTTTAACTCACGTTTCTTGGTAGAAATGCTCAATAATCTATCTTCAGATGAAGTTTCTTTAGAAATGAGCCTTCCAAATCGAGCGGGTATATTAACCCCGGCAGATGGGCTTGATGAGGGTGAAAATGTTACTATGCTTGTTATGCCTGTAATGTTAAACAGTTAAATTAAATCAACCTTAAATACCAAAAAAGCTAGAGAAATTTCTCTAGCTTTTTTTTATTATATAAACTTTATAGTCAAAAAGTAAGAAGGAGGTTCTCCATTCGCAGCTTTTACCGCGTTAACAATAGGTAAAATAAATCCTATTATTCCAACTCCGATTAAAGTTAATATTCCCAGCCCAAATAATAAGATGGCTGGAATACTAAGAACAATATAGAGCAACATGCTTAATTGCAAATTGATTATGGATTTACCGTGTTCATCCATGCCTTTTATAGAGTTACGGGATGTAAGCCAAATAATTAATGGCACTATAAATCCTCCAAAACCAGTAATATAGTGCAATAGCTGCGTTAGATGCGTTATTGCCAGAACTGTGTTGTCTTTTCTTAAAACTTGCTGATTAACTAATTCCATAGTGATTGTTTTTTGATGATGTATTATATCAGTAGCAATTTTTTCAGAAATGTTACAATAAGACAGTTGTCATAAGAAAATATTATCAATGATTTTCAAAATTGGCATGAACGATAAAAAATATTTTTAATTTATAATGTATTGAATATCAGTTCTTTTTACAAGAAAAGATTGCGTTTTTAAATCTTATTGGTAATATAATTTACCATCTGCCTATTTTTTTAACACTTTGTCTAAAAAACAAGTCATAAAAGTTAAAATACTAGAAATTTGTTAAGTAAATCCTAAACAAATAATAATGAAAAAAATTTATCTTTTGGCTTTAGCCGTCACTGTATCCTTCGTCAGCTGTGAAAGCGAAGAACTATCTTCATCCGATGAAACAATTGATTCTTCTCTTCAGAATTCCTTAGAAAATGAATTAACGACCGAATCAGAAAATAGCATTGTAGAAGAAGAGTTGGAAATAGAAGAATTCGAGACAATTCAAAACGAATTTTTTAATGAAATTCAGGACTTAGATTTGAGTCAATTGGATAATCTCAATTTAGACGTAGTTGACCTACGTAATGAAGAACAATCAGGCAAGGGAGCATTAAGCAAGGGGAAATATCGTCATCGTCCGCGTATTACTTCATTATGTTTGATAAAAGATGCTGATAGGTGTCCATTTGAAGATCGCCAACCTGCATCTAATATGTGGTGGCCTGAAGAGGAAGAAGATTATTTTAATCCCTCTACTTACTTTTCATCTACAAGGTATTACAGGATGATTTTTGTCACATTTAGCAACGGTACGGCTCTAATAAGGGGTGTCACCACAATGAATGATGGCAATTGTAAGGTTTACGTTAATGTTTGGTTAAAAGACAAGCAAAACTATGACGAATTTAGTGCTAATGGAGGAGAGTTCAAACTTGAGCCAGGTTGTGCTTCACAAGCTGCCAATCCAGAAGAGTTAAAGTATTACGAAATAGATTCTAAATATAGTTGGTTGTATTCTTTTGGTAGCGACTGTGTAGGACAGGGATGTTTTGGACTTGAGCAGCGAGGTGAAAATTTAAGAGGTCAGTTAGGGCCAAACGGTGCTGCATTTGATTCTAACATCGGAGCTCATGGATTCAGTAACTGGGGATGGATTACTGATAGACATACTGGTGAGCGTCTTTGGGTTATGGATTTCGACTTTAGACTTAGATGTTGCCCAAGATATCACTAGAGGAAAGATTTTTGATTCCTGTAAAGGAATAAAGAATCTATAGAAATTAGAAATACTAATTTGTCTAAAAAATTAAAAGGTCAGAATTTGTTCTGGCCTTTTTCTATATGCTAAATTTATTACTAGCTATTTGGTTTAGGGTATATTTTTTATGAATATCATACCATAGTTGATATAGTATAGGAGTTAAAGAAGTTCATAACATTTTCTTTAATCTAAAAAAAACTGTTCCAACTTGAATAATAAATATTGAGTTTAACAATATTGCAAAAAACTTTACTTTGAAGCTCATTTTACTAAAAAACTGTATGTTTAATGGATAAACATTTATTTCCTTTAACTGTTTAACATGCGCTTTTATAAAATTCAAACTTAAGCCAATACGAATCATCATTACTAGATTTCCAAAAGCAAAATGAGTTAATCTTTGTCTAACAATACTTGCAATTTTCGATTTATTTTTTTTAAGTTCAAAGTGTTGTGAAAAATCATTTATTGAAAGAATCATTGCATGCATTGTATTAACTAAATTAAGGTTTTTATGAAAACTATTTGAGCGCATAATAGAATCCAAGGACTGGTAGTAATAATGACTAATCCAATCAAAATATCCCATTTTTCCTACATTGAGTAGTACTTCGTATGTAAACAATACATCTGCATTATTTTGATTGTCCTCAAAGCAGATTCCATTATCTTTTAAAAAACTTTTTTTTACAAGATACCACCAAACTTCTACTCTATGGTTTGGGTGAGACAAAATAAATGATTCTCCATTTTCGAAAAGACTCGCATTTTTAATTTCATCATGTTTTAAATCATCTGGTAATATTTCAAAACTAATTTTTGATTTAAATCCTACTAAATCCAAATCATTTTTAATTGCATATTCTAAAATATGAGACAACTGATTTTCTACTAAGACATCATCTATATCCAAGTTATAAACATAATCTCCTTTAGCCATACCAAGTAACCTATTTCTAGTATTAAAAAGGCCCTTGTTATTTTGTGTATATACTTTAATATGATTGTAATCTTTGGCAAATTCCTTAGCCAAAATATAAGTGCCATCTTTAGAGCCATCATCAATTAAAATGATTTCATAATCTGAAGGATTGAGATTTTGATTCAAAATACAGTTCAAACATCGCTCAATATATTTTTCTCCATTATAAACAGATATTAAAATACTCAACTTCATTAAATACAGTAATTATAAACTCAATATTAAGACTTTAACAGTTTACCAATACCACTATTTTGAATTGTATCAAAAAATACAACTAAAGACATTTTTTCTATTTGTAATTTTACAATTATGAATTTTGATGAAAACATAATTGCAATTGCAACTCCGCCTGGTAATGGTCCTATTTCAATACTTCGCATTTCTGGCAAACAAGCTATTCAAATAGTCTCTGAAAAATTTAGCTCAGTGAGTGGAAAAAGCTTGATTAATCAAAATAGTCATACAATTCATTTAGGGCATATCATTGATAACGAAAAAGTGATAGACAAAGTATTGGTCTCAATTTTTAAATCGCCTAACTCATATACTGGAGAAAATGTAGCCGAAATTTCATGTCATGGTTCGCCGTATATACAACAGCAAATTATTCAACTTTTTCTAAAAAATGGCTGTCGCACTGCTGAAGCTGGAGAATTCACTCTCCGCGCGTTTCTAAATGGAAAAATGGATTTAAGTCAGGCTGAAGCAGTGGCAGATTTAATCAAATCTGATAATGCTGCAAGTCATCAAGTCGCAATACAACAAATGCGAGGTGGATTCAGTAATGAAATCAAAGTCCTTCGCGATGAACTTATGAATTTTGCCTCCCTGATCGAATTGGAGCTGGATTTCTCCGAAGAGGATGTGGAGTTCGCCAATCGCGATCAGTTCACAGCGTTATTAGATCGTATACAGCATGTCTTAAAACGCCTTATCGATTCCTTTGCGGTTGGCAACGTCATAAAAAATGGGATTCCGGTAGCCATAGTTGGAGAGCCCAATGTAGGCAAATCTACCTTGTTGAATGCGTTACTGAACGAAGAGCGCGCCATTGTCTCCGAAATTGCCGGTACCACCCGAGACAGTATCGAAGATGAGATCACGATCGGTGGTTTGGGTTTTCGATTTATTGATACGGCGGGTATCCGCGAGACCAAAGATGTTGTGGAGGGTATTGGAATTCAAAAGACCTTTGAAAAAATTGAACAAGCCCAAGTTATAGTGTATTTGGTGGATGGCTCGTTGCTAAAATCAAATGACCATGAAATCCTTAAAAGGGAAATTAGAAAATTAAAAAAAAAGCACCCTCAAAAACCTGTTATCATTGTCATAAACAAGATTGATGTGATTTCAGACGAGGATAAAAAACAAATTCATAAGAACCTAAACGCTGTCGAAGGGGTCACTCCACAGTTCTTATCGGCAAAAACGGGCATGGGAGTTGATGTATTAAAAGACACCCTCATCAATCTTGTAAATACGGGTGCGCTACGGAATAATGAAACCATCGTTACCAATACCCGTCATTATGATTCCCTTATAAAGGCTCTGGAAGAAGTAAATAAAGTGCGCGCAGGACTTTTCGATGGTATTTCTGGAGACCTTTTGGCCATAGATACACGTCAGGCCTTATTCCACTTAGGTGAGATTACCGGGGAAATTACCTCTGACGATTTATTGGGAAATATCTTTGCGAATTTCTGTATCGGGAAATAGATATTAATTTTATTTGATTTCAAATGAATACAATTAGCTGTAAATCAAATGATTGTTAATAACTATTGAAATTTTACTTTCTTTTGATAATGTGATTTTTATACTTTTATTACATCTAATTTACACCTCATAATTAATTTTTTACACCTGAGGTGTAAAAATTGTGTTCCTTATGAAAATACATCTAAGAAAGAAAAAACTTAAAAGTGGAAAGACTAGTCTTTATATTGAATATTATAAAGGTCATAAAACTACACCCGAAGGAAAGATTAAACATATTCGTGAATTCGAATACTTAGAACTTTATTTGGTTACCAATCCTAAAACAACTGATGAAAGAAAGAAAAATAAAGAACAACTGGAGTTAGCCGAACAAATTTTGGCAATTAGAAAAGCTGAAATTTATCAAGGCAAGTATAAAATTCAAAATGACTCCAAGGGCAGAACAGGTTTTATTGATTTCTACAACCTCAAAAAAGAGGAACGTTATCAAACAAAAGGGAATTATGATAATTGGGATGCTGCTCAAAAGCATATTGAGAAATATTGTCTACCCACTACTTCATTTAATGATATTGACATTGACTTCATTAAGGGCTTTAAAAAGTATTTGGATACTGTTGCAGTAACAAAAAGCAAGAAAAGACTATCTCAAAATACAAAACATACTTATTTTAATAAGTTTAAAGCTGCCATGAGAGCAGCATTTGAAGAAGGATATCTAAAAGAAAACCTTATTGTAAAAGTGAAAGGGTTTACCATGGGTGAGTCCAAAAGAGAATATTTAACTTCTGAAGAGTTGTTAAAACTTTCTCGAACACCATGTAAAATTGATATTTTAAAGCGTGCCTTTCTTTTCTCCTCATTAACAGGTATAAGATGGTCAGATATAAACAAACTAACCTGGTCTGAAGTCAGAGAAGAAGGTTTTGATAATTCTGATAATGAAATATTTCGTATTGTTTTCAAACAAAAAAAAACGGAAGGAATGGAATACTTATATATTTCTAAGCAAGCCAGAGAATTATTAGGGGAAAGGTTAGAACCAAGAGATAGAGTTTTTACCAATTTACGTTACAGTGCACACATGAACCTTCAGTTGCTTCGTTGGTGTATGTTTGCAGGTATTACCAAACACATTACCTTTCACTCTGCAAGACATACCAATGCGGTCTTACTTTTGGAAAATGGAGCTGACATCTACACAGTTTCTAAACGCCTTGGGCATAAAGAAATAAGAACTACAGAGATTTATGCCAAAATCATTGATAAGAAAATGAAAGAAGCAGCCAATCTGGTTCCAAAATTAGAATTGGACACCCTCGAATAAAGAATATAGATTCATTTTAAGCACCTCCAAAAATCAGATTTCAGATTTGAATCAAAGAGTTATAAGCCATTTTTTGGATTTTGATTGTTAATAACTCAGAATTTCACCAATTCCACTCCATATTTTTCAATACCAAAACATATGTTTTGAAATCTGATTTAATGAAGCCTATAAAATTTGATTTCATTTGTATGTAAATCAATACAAATAACTGATTATCAAATATTTGTGAATAAAAAATATAGCGTCCAAGAGTTTCATATTTCCCTTATTTATACTTTTATTTCTAGAATTCTACAAAAAGAAACAAAGCGCTTTGTTCATTATTAATCTATAAATCGAATAAGATGGACAATATAAAAATTGAAGAAAAGCTCGATAGAATTGAGAGCTTACTATTAGGTGCAAAAAAAGTACTTACACTTGAAGAAGCTTGTGACTATACAGGTATCTCAAGAAGCTACTTATACAAATTAACTTCTGCTGGAATCATCCCCCATAGCAAGCCCAATGGCAAAATGATATTCTTTGATATTAATCGCCTAAATGAATGGTTGCTACGGAACAACCGGAAATCAAAGTGTGAAATAAAGAACGAGGCATTGAAATATGTCCTGAAGAAAGGATAAAACCCAACCCATTTGTCTCATTAAGCTGTATTGATACAGGCTTACAAATCACATTAATATGAAAACAATACCATATATAAGGGTTGGTACTACCTATTACAAACTGGTCAAGGCACCGACCATATCCGGGCATTTTAACGAACTGCTTGTTTCCTGGAATGAGCATATTATAAAACAAGACCACGGAAAAGACTTTTTAAGTAAAGTGCCTAAATATGATGGATTCACATGCATTCCCAATCACATTGACTTCCAAAAGGAATATTGCAGTTTCTATAATATCTATTCGCCTTTAAGGAACATCCCTAAGACGGGAACTATTGAAAAGACCCTGTCTTTTATAACTCACATATTCGGGAACCAAAAGGAATTAGGTTTGGATTATCTTCAGCTCTTGTATCAAAAGCCAACACAGATTCTACCCATTCTCTGTTTGGTTTCAAAAGAAAGAAGCACCGGAAAAAGCTCTTTTTTAAAATGGTTAAAGGAGATTTTTGAGAACAATCTAACTTATTTGACCAACGATAGCTTTGGAAGCCAGTTCAACGCAGATTGGGCCAATAAACTTTTAATCTGTATTGATGAAGTCCTTTTCAATAAAGAAGAACTTACTGAACGTATTAAGTATCTAAGTACCACTAATCGAAACAAGCTAGAGGCTAAAGGAAAAGATAAAAGGGAAGTTGAGTTCTTTGGTAAGTTCATTCTATGTAGCAACAATGAAGATAACTTTATTAAAATTGATGCTAATGAAACCCGGTTTTGGATTCGCAAAATTCTACCTGTAAAAAACGAGGAAACAGATTTTTTAGAGCAACTTATTCAAGAAATTCCCGCATTTCTTTATTTCCTATTAAATCGGAAGCTAAAAACTAGCCAGTTGACACGAATGTGGTTTAAACCTGAACAGGTTTATACTCCAGCTCTAAATCGATTGGTTAGACATAATCGTAATAGGGTTGAAAAAGAACTAGCCAGTATTCTATTGAGTGCAATAGACAAGTTTGAGTTGAATTCCATTAACCTATGTCCAATCGATGCCCTACACATATTAAATAAAACTAGGGTTAAAACTGACCTTACCCAACTGAGAAGATTACTGAAAAGGGATTGGAAATTAGAGAATCAAAAGAACTCCAATAGCTATCAAAAGATTACCATTTGGAGCAATGGAGAAATCAACATGGAAGATGCAAAAGGACGGTATTTCACTATTCAAAAGGATTTTCTTGTTCAAAATTTTGATGATTTGATGATGGAATAATCTAAAACTAGATTTTATAAGGGCTATGGTTATCATCAAATTGTCATCATTCTTTCATCAAAATAAAAAGTGATGATGGAAATATAACAGATATAATAAGAACTGATGAAACGATGAAAAAACGATGAATTTGTTAAACCCATTATTTAAGAGGGGTATACAAATATTGTCATCATTTCATCAAAAAAACATAAAAAGTAAAGCAGATGAAAAAAGAAATATTGAATTGCGAAAAAGCCCGTAGTGTTTGCCTGGTACAGACACTGGCAAAACTAGGGCACTTTCCCAATCGGAAATCGGAAAAAGAAGCTTGGTTTCTAAGTCCTTTTAGGTCAGAAACCCAAGCCTCTTTTAAAGTTTCTTTGAGAGATAATTATTGGATAGACTTTGGAACTTTTGAAGGAGGAAACGCTATTGACTTAGTGGTCAAATTAAATGATTGTTCTGTAAGGGAAGCCTTGGCGTTTCTATCCAATGAAACAAGTGGTTTTTCTTTTCAACAGCAACGAATTTTCAAAAAAGAAACGGGAAAGCTGGAAATCCAAAAGGTACAAACCATTCAACATCAAGCACTACTCATCTATTTGAAATCAAGAAAGATTCCAATTTCAATAGCGAAAATGTATTGTAAAGAAGTTTGGTACAGGAACAGAGGAAGAACATTTTTTGGCATTGGTTTAAAGAATCAATTGGGAGGATGGGAACTTCGCAATAAATATTACAAAACGTCCACCTCACCCAAAACCTATAGTTATTTTAATAATGGACATCAAAACCTCATTGTAGTTGAAGGAATGTTCGATTTACTTTCTCTGGAGGCTTTATTAAAAGAAGGATTAAAAAACAATGATGTCGTAACTCTCAATTCTGTAGCATTTATAAAGCGTATTCTACCTTTCCTTGAAAATTATAAATCGGTAAAACTCTATTTGGACAATGATTCTACTGGAGATAAAGCAACAGAATATCTAATGAAATTGTACTCCAATTCAGTGGATTCTAGGGGGATTTATAAAGGGTGTAAGGATGCCAATGAAAAATTAATGTTATGAGATTGGAAGATGAAAATTTTGATTGGGTAGAGCGAAAATCCGAAACCGAGAAAAACAAAATAGAACTCACTCCTGAGCTGTTAAATGATAGAGACTCCATATCCATTGAGTTAACAGGAAAAGATTCGCCACAAACGAATTCGAGATGTGTGTCTGTGGACACATTCTCGATTGCTCCCGATGGTCGCAATGAAAAAAAGAGGTTGTTTAAGGGGAAAACAGAACTGATTAAATTCAGATGTACATCCCTAGAAAAGAAGCTTTTGAAGAATAGAGCTAAGCGATGTGGGTTGACCGTCAGCGAGTACTTTAGAAGGATAGCATTTGACAGAAAGATTACCGAACGTTTGACCGAAGATGAAATTACCATTTACAGAACTTTAGTAAAGTTCCATAACAATTTTAAAGCTATTGGAAACATGTATCGCAAGAGGAATCCACATCTAACAGAAAAGGTATATTGGCTGGCGGATGAAATAAGAGAACACCTTAAAAAATTCTCGCCATGATAGGAAAAGGTATGGCCATTTCGCATACCAAAGCCTCCATGGCTTATGGGTGGAACCAAGAAAAGAATGCCGAAGTAGTTTTTAAGCAAGAATTGATTGGCAGCAATCCTGAAGAAATAACCCAGGAATTTAAAATGCTTCAGGAACAAAATTACCATTGCCAAAAGAACACGCTTTCCTTTGTTCTTAGTCCTACTGTAGAAGACGGACAACGTTTAAAGCAAAAAGAGCTCGAGAAAATATGCCAGAAGTTTACGGAGCAAATGAAACTGGAGCAAAGGCAGGCAATTGCCTTTGTCCATAGGGACAAGCAGCATACTCATATCCATTTGTATGTAAACCGAATTGATTATAAAGGAGTGGCGTATAACGATAGTTTTATTGGTAAGCGTAGTCAACAGGCAGCAGAAAAAGTAGCTGAACAATTACAGTTAACAACCGTAAGACAGGTACAAATGGAAAAAGAGTTTTTATTGAACGACGTTAGACAGGAAATCAGGCGAAGACACGAACTGACCTTAAAGCAATTTGCTCCCAAGAATTTCAATGATTATATAAAATCCATGGAAACCAACGGGGTAAGAGTAATTCCAAGTATAAATAAAGGAGGAAAGCTCCAAGGGTTTCGGTTTGAGTTCAATGGTTATAACTTAAAAGGCAGCGAGGTACACCGGAGCATGACTGGAGGTAACATTGGTCAGAAATTATATAATCAATCCAAGATAAAGAGTATTGCACCGGTGAAAATCTTAGACAAAGCAGTACCAGTCGCTCCAAGATTGGCTATGAGTATTATCAAAAAAATCACTAAAAAAGTCATTAAACACACTATTGATGCAGGGTTAGGAATTTAAACACTAAACAATGACAAAGATTAAAGAATATATGGAATTGTTGACATCCGAAATGGAGGCATTCCGTAATGATGTCAACAGATTGGAAGCCATTAACAACCATATGAAGGATGTAAAGGTTTCTATCGACCTGAAGGAAATCAAGACCGTTTTAAAAGAACATAGCACACAACTGGAAAACCAAAAGGAACAACAGGAACGGTTTTACAATCGAATGAAATCCCTATTTCAAACAGCAGGAGTATATCCCAAATGGGCAGTTATAACTTTCATTGTGGCCATTCTCCTTTCTGTGGCTTCATTGGTTTACGCTTATCAAACGAAGATGGATGCGGAAAAAGTAGAAGAAATGACTTCTATTGAAAGAACATCTATTAGAAAATAGACAAAATATTATAATTTACTTTAAAGTCGACTAGGTTTAGGTAGCTTAAGAATACTTCAAATAGAAGTTTAAAAATACACTGAATTTTAGTGTATTATTTCATTGTTATCCCTATATTTATCCTTCCAGAAATTGACTTTATGAATCGGATCAAAGAAGTTCTTGAAGAAAAAGGTATCAAACAAGTATGGCTAGCCGAAAAATTAGGTAAGAGCTATAACATAGTTAACGGATATGTCCAAAATCGAAGCCAACCGAGTTTGGAGGATTTGTATAGGATTGCAGATATACTTAATGTCAGTCCAAAAGATTTATTGCTGGAGCAGAATTAACTAAATGGGAACAAAATTTTTTACAAATAGTGGTGATAACACCCTAATAAAAAAGTTTGATGGAATATTCAAGCATACATCGGTACATTACTTTGATGCACTAGTAGGTTATTTTAGATCATCAGGCTATTTCAAGATAAGAGAACACTTGAGAGATGTTGAAAGAATAAGAATTCTTGTAGGGATTGATGTGGATCACTTAATAAGTGAAGCTGCTCGTAAGGGACTTGAATTTAATTTTAACACTGAAGTCACGAGAGATGAATTTATCCGAGAATTTAAGGATGATATTCAAGAAGCGAGTTATAAAAAAGAGGTTGAAGAAGGAATTATTCAATTTGTTGAGGATGTTATATCTGGTAAGATTGAAATAAAGGCGCACCCTAACAAGAATATTCACGCCAAGATTTATATATTTCGACCTGAGAGTTGGAATGAACATAATAGTGGTTCAGTAATAACAGGTTCAAGTAATTTAAGTGAATCTGGTTTAGATAGGAATTTTGAATTCAATGTTGAACTTAGGGATTATGACGATGTTGCTTTTGCAGGGGAGACATTTGAAAACCTTTGGGGTGAAGCTATTGATATTTTGCCTTCGGAAATATCAAGAGTAAAAAAAGAAACTTATCTCAATGATGAATTCACTCCATTTGAATTATATATAAAACTACTTATAGAGTACTTTGGTAAAAGTATAGAATATGACCCTGAATCCATAACAGATTTACCCAAAGGCTATAAGAAACTGGCATATCAAATTGATGCTGTAAATGATGGATATAATAAACTGCAAAAGCACAATGGTTTTATACTCGCCGATGTTGTCGGTTTAGGTAAAACAATAATTGCTACAATAATTGCAAAGAAGTACTATTTCACAAATGGATATCGCACAAAAATTTTAGTTATACACCCTCCGGCATTGACCAAGGGATGGGAAAAGACAATCCGTGATTTTGAAGTACCTAATGTAAAGTTTATTACTAATGGAAGTCTTCATAAAATTAAGCACCCCGAGGATTATGATTTAATTATTGTAGATGAAGCTCATAAGTTCAGATCAGATGAATCAGAGATGTTTAATCAACTCCAAAAACTTTGTAAGACTCCAAGAAAGAAAAAAGGAAATGATAACAGTAATCAAAAGAAAGTAATACTTGTTACTGCCACTCCATTAAATAACAGACCAGAGGATATTAGAAATCAGCTTTATTTGTTTCAAGATTCTAAGAAATCTACACTTGAAGTTGGAAATCTACAACACTTTTTTAGACCCCTTATTGATAAATACAGAAAGTTAAAACTTGAAAGAGATAATGATAAGATTGCAAAAGGAGTTAAGAAAATTTACAATGAAATTAGGACTAAAGTTTTAGAATCTGTTATTGTAAGAAGGACTCGAACTGATATTAGAAATACTCAAGATTATTGGGAGGATATCAAAAAGCAAGGAGTTACTTTTCCCGATATAGAAACCCCAAGACAAATTCTTTATGAATTAGATGAATTCACTGATAATCTTTATGACCGAACATTAAGAATATTAAAACGAAAAAGTAAAGAACTTGGATATTATCGTTATCAAGCAATTAAATTCTTAAGACCAGAAGCAAAAGAGGCGTATAAAAAAGCTACAGGAGTTAACCCAAACCAAGCCGAAAGGATATCAGAGCAATTAGCCCATATTATGAGAATCCTTTTGGTAAAACGAATTGATAGTAGTTTCTATGCTTTCAAGATGAGTTTAAACCGATATTATAATGCAAACCGAGCTATGCTCAAGATGATTGATAGCGGTAAAATTTATATAGCCCCCAAGCTAAAGGTTAGTGAATTCATATTAGATGATAATGAAGCCGAACTAGAACAGATTTTACAAGACGCTGAAGATACTGAAACAATAAATGCATATCTCACTGAGGATTTTTATGAAGAGTTTATTGAAGGAATCCGTAATGATCATATTACTCTAAAAACATTGGTTGATGAATGGGAAAAAGTAATGGAAGACCCAAAATATGAGACATTTATTGAAAAAATTAGAGGAGAATTAATGGATAGTTCCATTAATGACAATGGTAAATTATTGGTTTTCTCAGAATCTAAAGAAACCACAGCTTATCTAACAAGAAGGTTAAAAAGTGATGGTTTTACAAAAGTTTTGAGTGTAGATAGTTCTAATTCAAAAGAATTGACAGATGTTATTGCTCAAAACTTTGATGCAAATGAGGTGTTAGGTAAACAAAAGGATGATTACAATATCATTGTAACAACTGAGGTTCTTGCTGAAGGTGTAAATATTCACAGGTCAAATGTTATTTTGAATTACGATATCCCTTGGAATGCTACAAAATTGATGCAACGGATTGGAAGGGTAAATAGAATAGGAACACCTTCTGATAGAATTTACATTTATAATTTCTTCCCGACATCAAGAACAGATAGTGAAATTGAACTAAACAAAAAAGCATATATGAAGCTTCAAGCTTTTCATTCAGCTTTAGGTGAGGATAGCCAAATTTATTCTGATAATGAGGAGTATGGAACTTTTGGGTTGTTCGAACAAGTACCAGAAGAAGAAAAGGATGAAAGATTGGAGTTCTTGAATTATTTACGTCATTTCAGAATTGAAAACCCCGATTTATATCAAAAAATTAAAAAGACAATACCAGGGAGAGCTAGAACAGGTAGACATAACAAAAGTGCAAAGAATCAGACTATTACTTTCATCAAGAACCAAAAAAGAGATGTTTTTTATCTAATTTATCCAAATGATGAAATTGAAGAATTAACCTTTGTAGAAGCTGCAAGAATTTTCAAAGCTCAATTATCTGAACGTTCAATTCCAATTCATGAGAAGCATCATGGGCAAATTGAAATTGCTTTGAATTCTTTTTACCAAGAAGAAAACCTAATCAATTTAGGTGATTTGGCTCCAGTTAAATTAGGGCCAAATGAATCAAGAGCAATTACATTTATAGATAAACAGGCTATTCAGGAGTTTGTAACTCCAGATGAGAAGGATTTATTGAACAATGCAATATTATCAATCAGAAAAGGTAAGTTTCAAAAACTTCCTAGGGAAATAAATAAACTAATTAAGAATATAAAAGGAGAAGGTCTTTCTCGTTCAGAGGTATATGAATCATTGCTCAAGATTGTAAAATCCTATCCAGTATCTGAAATACAAGAAGAAAAAGAAGTAATGCGCAAGTCTGTAAGGAAAGAATTAAAAGCTCCAAAAATAATATTGTCGGAATCCTTTTCAGTATAAAATATGGAATACGAAGAAATACAAAACATATTTAATAAGTCATTTGAAATGACTGAGTGGAAAGGAACTCTAAGAAACCTTTTTGCAAATTTTGAAGAGTACAAAACGGGTATTAATAGACTTGAAAAGGATCTTTCATACCATGAAAATGCCAAAGCCATTACCGAGTTTGGTTCTGTGCATCTTGCAGATAATAAAGTTGTCAAACTTTATGATGTGTTGTTAAAAGGAAATTATGATGTTGGTAAAAGCAGGGTTGGCCTGCGTAATATGATTTTTAGGGATATTATTCCTGGAGATATGGATGGAATAATAGCCGTATTTCGTTCAGAAAGTGGTAAAACATGGCGTTTGACCTTCATCTCTAAGGCAATTTACTGGGATGATGATTTTAATGAGCAAAAGCTCCAAACTAGCCCCAGAAGATATACCTATGTATTGGGGGAAGATGAAAGTGTAAAAACAGCAGCAAAACAATTTGAAAGTCTTTTTGACAAGAAAGTAACAATTAAGCAACTGATTGAAGCATTCAATGTTGACAAACTGAACAAACGTTTCTTTAATGGTTACCAAAAGCATTATGAAAAATTTGTTTTAGAGCTCACAGGTGAAATTTGGAAGAGAAAACAAAATAAGTATGTACTAACGAAGGTTCAAGAGCCTTCACCTATTCTTGAATCAGCATTCTACGGTAATAAAAAGCATGCCAGAGATTTTTGTAAAAAGCTTTTAGGGCGCATTGTTTTTCTTCATTTTTTGCAGAAAAAAGGTTGGATGGGCTGTCCAGTAACCGATACACGTTGGGAAAACGGAGAAAAACAGTTTATGCTTGAACTGTTCAATGCTTATGAGGACAAATCATATTTTCATTCAAAGTGTTTAACAGAACTCTTCTTCAATACACTTAATAAACCTGATCGCAATGATATTTTTGAAGTTGAAGGTTTAAACAGCAAATTGAACGGTTCAAAAGTACCGTATTTAAATGGTGGGTTATTTGAAACGGATATTAATTGTGACCCGTACAAAGTAAATTTTCCTGCATCTTATTTTGAAGAGTTATTAGATTTTTTTGGGCAATACAATTTCACCATAGATGAGAATAGTCCAGATGATCATGAAGTAGGAATAGATCCTGAAATGCTTGGACATATTTTCGAAAACCTCTTAGAAGAAAACAAAGAAAAAGGAGCTTTCTATACACCAAAGGAGATCGTTCAATACATGACACAGGAAAGTTTAATTCAATACCTACAGACATACTTAGGGAATCATGAAGAGCTTACACAATTTGTTCGTAACAACGATATTGGAGATAGAACAGCCAAACACAATTATATTAGGGATAATGCAGCCAAAATTGAAGAACTTTTAGATAATGTCAAAATTTGTGACCCTGCGATTGGTTCAGGCGCCTTTCCGATGGGAATGTTGAATGAAATATTTGAAGCAAAAATGGCTTTAGATATGACGCTTAATCGTTCTGAAGTGAAAAAAGAAATTATTCAAAATTCCATTTATGGCGTCGATTTAGAAAGCGGAGCTGTAGATATTGCAAGACTCAGGTTTTGGTTAGCTCTTGTGGTTGATGAAGATGAACCCCATGCACTTCCAAATTTAGATTACAAGATAATGCAAGGAAATAGTCTTCTCGAAAGTTTTGAGGGTATTGACTTGAGTAAAATTCATGAAGGGAAGAGAATTAAAATTGATGAAGATTCTCTTGCCGATAATCTATTTTCAAAGGTCATGGAGATTGAGGAGGTGGATGGAGATAGTTTGGAGGATTTAATTGAGGCATATTTTGACTTAGACGATCCGATATTGAAGAAAGAGCAGCATTATAAAATTGATCAGCAAGTTCTAGGGAGGATATACAAGTGCCTATTCGATGAATATAACATATTGGAAAAGGAGTTGAAAAAACTCAAAAACAAGATAAAAAATAAGTCTGCTTCACTAAGGACAGCCGATCAGAAAATTAAATATGAAACAATCAGCAAAGATGCTAAAAACCATAAAAAATTATCGGAAAAACTTAGTGGTATAGCAGAGAAACAACTAAAACTAAAAGATCTCTATGAATCTGATGACAGACCATTTTTCCTATGGCATTTGATGTTTAAAGATATATTGATTGATCGAGGAGGGTTTGATATAGTAATTGGAAATCCTCCATGGGGTGCAGAAACTAATCCTGAAGATTTGATATACATCAAGAATAAAAACAAGGATATAGTAAAAAGAATGATTGATTCCTTTATGTTTTTTGTTAACGAATCGATAGGAATCGCAAAACAAAATGGAGTAGTTTGCAAGATAATCCCTGAAGTCATTCTTAATCAGGTGGATAACGCTTTATTAAGAGAGAAAATTCTTAATACTACTACAATCCAGAGTATCGCAAACTTAGGTGATAATATTTTTGAAGGTGTTACACGAGCATCATGCATAATACAGTTAGTGAAGGAGGAAAGTAGTGAATATGACTATTCCGTGGTGAATTTTACAAAAGGGAAAACAGGAGTCAAATTTTTATACACCCATGATGAAGTATCGAGCAAATTGGTTCGATCATTACCTAATTTTATATTTCCAACTCAAAATCTGGAATTGTATAAAGTCCTTAATTTTATTTTAAGGAATCATGTTGAACCTCTTTCTTATTGGATTGATGTTGATGGAATTCAAAGAGGAGTAAGTCCAGATTTAAAAAAAGCTTTTTTGCCTACCGGTGAAGATATTGAAAAGTATAATCTCGAATTAGACTATCTGAAACTAACTATCACTGGAGGAAAAGATATGTCTAAATACGGTTTTAAGCAACCTGCTAAAAAGATTATTTATACTAACCGAGATACAGCTATTTCTGAAATACCCAACATTGTCGACTTCATTGACCAATATAGATCTGAAATAACATGCAAAGAAGTTAAGCAGGGAAAACATCCATTTTATGCTCTTCATCGTGCTAGAAACTCCAAAATATTTGAGAAGGATACCAAAATACTTGGCGTTATAACTGGGGATAAAATTAACGTCGCAATTGACCCAAATAGAATTTACCCTACTGATGGGATTTATCTTTTTACATCAGGTGATTTAATAATGGATAAAGCACTAATAGGTATATTAAATTCAAGTTTACTGACTTTGATATATAGACTGTATTCAAATGAACAAGGAAAAATTCTAGCACAAGTTAAGCCCACCGTACTTGAGTACCTTCCGATTATTGCCTTAGATGAGTCTAAGAAAGAGATATTATCAGAACTGGTTTCAATTTTAATTCATCTCAATTCGCATGAAGAATCAGAATTCAGTTTAGAAGTTGCAAATGCAAAAAATGTTCTTGTTGATTTGTATGAAAAGCTTCTCGATGCTATAGTTTTTGAATTATACTTCAAAAATCATATGGTTGACAGGGGTTTAAGTGTTTTTGGAGTTATCAAAGAAGTTCTAATTAGAGAATTAAAAAATAGTCCTTTTGATAGCTTCCCTAATGATGAAAAAGAATCTATAATTATCTCATTACATAGAGAATTCACCAATCCGAGTAACGAAGCAAGGAATAGGATGCAATTGTTTGCTATAAAAAGCCCAGAGATTCTTAAGCCAATAATTGAAAGTATGTCATGAGAATTCAGAGTGTTAAAATAAAGAATTTTAAGGCTTTTCGTAATGAAGAAGTTTTTGATTTTGATTCAAAACATGTTCTAATCTATGGAAATAATGGTTCTGGAAAATCTTCTTTGTTTTGGGCGCTTTACACTTTTCTACAAAGTAGTGCCAAGGGCAATCAAGGAATACAGAAGTATTTTAAATTCTTTGATAATGAGGATGAAAATACTCACCAAAGCCTCTTAAATATTTTTGAAGATGAAGCTGAAAATGCATACATAGAAGTAAATGTAAAAGATGAAAATGGACCGGATAAAATTTTTAAAATATCCCATGATGACATAAATACAAACGTTCCCGCAACAGATTCAACAATTCAATTATTTAATATTTCAAGTGATTTTATCAATTATAAATTACTTCACAATTTTTTCAGAGAATCTCATAAAAATGAAGTTAATCTTTGGCAAGTTTTTGAAAGAGATATATTTCCGTTTTTAATGGATAATACAGGTATAAAGTCGCTGTTAGAAAAAATTAAGACCATAACCAGTGATGTTCCAAGAACGCCTAAAAACTATCCTGTATCTAATGGATCAAGAAAGAAAACAAGTTATACGGCTCAACTTACAGCTCTAAATACAGAGATTGAAGGTTTGTTACTCCAAATTCAAAACAATGCAAATGAGTTTATCAAGAAACATTTTTTTGACAACAAAGATGTTATTCAAATCGAATTATCTTTTAAAAAGAAGTTTGAATTCGATAATGTTAAAAAGAAACTTTGGAGCAATGATCCGTTAAGATTTAGTACGTTACAGATAAAGCTTATCGTAAAAGTTTTTGAAGAGGAGACAAATAATTGGAGATATATCCATAGAGTCCAGTCATTTCTCAACGAAGCTCAATTAACACGAATTGCTATTGGTGTAAGGATTGGAGCCCTAAGAACAAGACCACAAACTACGGAAGAAAAAATACTTGTTCTAGATGATATGCTCATTAGTCTTGATATGTCCAATAGAATGCAAGTAATCAAAATGATTCTGAATGAAGACAACAATCCAGATTTAGATTTTTTTGACCAATTTCAGAAGATTATATTAACCCATGATAAAGGGTTTTATGAGTTAATAAAAAGGCATACTTCACCCAATCAATGGAAATATTTTAATCTAAGAAGAGATGAATCAAGTAATCTAGCTCCGGTTCTTTCGGAGGATAAATCATGGATTGAAAAAGCTCAAGGTTATCTTAGTCAAGGTAAACTTGATGAATGTGGTTTTGCCTTAAGAAAGGAGACTGAAGGATTGGTTAGTAAATATTTAAAAGGGCTAAATGAGGCAGCATATAATGGAGAGTTTGAACCGCTAAACAATCAACTAAACCAGATTCATAACCAAATTATTAATCAAGAACGACTTGATTTCAAAAAAGTTTTTGTAGATAAAACAATCCCATTGGAGGTAATCAAAAAGTTAAAAACTGATTTTGAAACTGATGCAACTTTAGATGCCAACCTAAAAGGTCGTTTAAGAGGACTTAGAAATGAAGTGTTTGATTACTTAATAAAACAGTATGAAACCAGGGAGAATAAAGACCGAGTTATGGATGACATAAAAGATATATTGAAAAGAGTTATGAATCCAGCATCTCACGCAGGTTTAACCAATTTATATGAAGGTGAATTAGAGTCTGCAATTGAAGAGGTTAAAAAACTAAAATCATTTTTAGAGGTGAATTAAAGAGTCTAATGATTATTATGAGAAATTTAAGTAGCAATAAATGAAAATTAATCTTAAACAAGCCGTAAAGTATTTTTTTACTAATCCCTCATTGGAATTGGTCTATGTAGAAGCTGTTGCTAATTCAATAGATGCCGGTGCTACTAAAATTGATATTGAAATCTCTATTGAAGAAATCAGCAAGCCTGAAACATTGAGTATTATGATTCGGGATAATGGAGAAGGTTTCACGGACAAAAGATTTAGCAAGTTTGCTGAATTAATGAAAGTTGAGGATGACAGCCACAAAGGATTAGGTAGATTAGTGTTTCTGTCATATTTCGAGAAAGTTAATGTGACAAGTTATTATGATAAAAAGATACGCACATTTGAATATAATACATCCTTCGATGAATCATCTATGAATTTAGTGGCTTCTGATTCTGACAAACAGCAAACAGAACTAAATTTTAGTAAGTATCACTTGAAAAAAATTGCTACACATGATTTTGTAAAGCCAAGTTATCTTAAGAAGAGACTTCTGGAAGAATTTTATCCTAGATTGTATTTAATGAAGCAGGATAAAAAACAATTGGAAATTAATATAACATTGAATTTAAAGCAGGAGGATAAAAGGTTTGAATTAGCTTCTGAGACAAAACAAATTTCAATTAACGAAATTAACGAGTTGACAATCGAACCTATTGATGCTTCTTCACTTGCCATGTTTGAAAATATGGAACTCCATTATTCAATAACTGAAAAATCGAATGAAAAGACAGTTATTACAGCCTTATGTATTGATGGAAGGACTTATAAGGTAGATATAATTTCAGACGAAAATATTCCTATTGGGTATGAGATAATATTTCTGCTTAACTCCTCCTATTTTGATGGTAAGGTAAGTGGTTCAAGGCAAGAATTAAAACTATCAGAAAGGGATAAGAATATTGTAAAGAAGATTTTTAGAAAAAAGGTAGCAGAAGTGCTCCAAAATGAAATCCCTGTAATTTTAGAAAGTAACAAAAAGACAAGGGAATCTTTAGCAAATACATATCCACATTTATTAGGCTATTTTGATAAAGATACTGTTGGTTTTGTAAGGAGAGATGAATCAATTAGAAAAGCTCAGGAAAAGTTTTTTAAAGACCAAAGAGACGTGTTAGACGCTGGCTCTATAACAGAAGAAAAATATAAAAAATCGTTGGAACTCTCCTCAAGAGCCTTAACAGAATATATTTTATATCGTCAATTAACAATAGATAAGCTTAAAAAAATAGATAAGAGTAGTAGTGAAGCTGATATTCATAATTTGATAGTTCCAATGGGTAGTACATTGAGTGAATCAAATTTCATGAATGATCTTTACAGTAACAATGCTTGGTTACTTGATGACAAATACATGACATATAAAACTATTCTTAGTGATAAAGTAATGACTGAAGTAGTTAAGAAAATTACTGAAGATGATGCAGAGTCGGATAACTCGGAACCAGATATCACTTTAATCTTCTCAAACGACCCGAAGACAACAGAAAAAGTTGATGTAGTAGTAGTTGAGCTTAAAAAGCGTGGGCTAAAATTAGAAGATAATGTTACGGCTATAGTTCAATTAGAAAAACGAGCAATGAAATTGATGCAATATTATCCTAATAAAATTCAACGCATTTGGTTTTACGCTATAGTAGAATTCAATGACGAACTTAAGCTTTATCTAGAAAATAATGGGTTTACGGCTCTCTTCTCAACAGACACGCTCTATTATTCTGAAAAGCAACAAAAGGTTTCTTTGACTGATACTAACCTTGTAAACGTCGGGTATTATATATTGTCCTTGGATGCTTTTATTAATGATGCAGATACAAGGAATTCAACCTTCCTTAAAATTCTTAAGGAACCTTTTTTAAAGGATATTGATGAATCAGATTAATTGTACTGATAAGGCCGAAATTAGACTGTGACTTTAATTTTTGTATCCTATTTACACCTCAAACGGCTGAAAGCCTTGTAAATAAAGAAAAGTTACTTTTTGTATCGGAAAATAAAAATACATTTGCATTTACTTAGATGTATCTTTGTTTTTAAAATTCCTCCATGTTTGATTTTTTTACAAAAAAAGAATATCTAGTAGACCATTTAAATGGAATTGTCGATATTCATAATCATATTTTACCGGGGATTGATGATGGGGCAAAAAATGTTGAAGAGTCAATTGAACTTATAAAAGGTTTTAAAGAATTTGGCGTAAATAAGTTCATATGTACACCTCACATAATGCACAATTACTATGATAACACTCCTAAGTCTATCAAAAAATCTTTTAAGGTTCTAAAAAAAGAGCTAAAAAATAATAATATAGACAATATTGATATAAGCTATGCAGCGGAACACATGATAGATGAGAATTTTGAGCATCTATTAGAAAACAATGCGGTTTTACCCTTAAATTCAAATCATATATTAGTAGAAATGTCATATTTACAGCCAAGTATCAATTTTAACCAATCTGTCGAAAAAATTATAAGAAAGGGGATATTCCCAGTGTTTGCGCATCCTGAACGCTATCAATATTTAAATACTGACCTAAAAAACTATGAAAAATTAAAGTCGCAAGGATTAAAATTTCAACTCAACTTACTATCCCTTGGAGGATATTATGGAGCAGATGTTAAGAAAGCAGCTTTGCAACTGTTAGAGAATAATTTATACGACTTTTTGGGAAGCGATGCTCACAACACGACACATATACAGTCTTTAAAATCTATTAAACTTAAAGGGCGCTATGCAAGAAATCTATTGTACTTAATCCATAACAATAGAATATTTGGTATAAGATAAGCTTAACTAAAAACTTGATACCATTTCTTCCGACTACTGCCGTAACCATAACCGTACTTTCCACCATAACCCAAATTGGAAGACTTTACACCATTTACAATAAAGGATAATCCTTTTAACTTACCTTCTTTTTGTAACTGAATAGGAAACCCAACTACATTGGTTTCCGTAATCCCAGCTCTAGTAACATAAAGGGTTTGATCGGCATTTTCACTTATAAGTAGGGTGTCGGAAACCACCATAACTGGCGCAGTATCAACAATAATATAATCATATTTTTTTCTGACGGCTCCGAATAACTCATTCATTCTTTCACTCATTAATAATTCAGTGGGGTTAGGTGGTATAGCCCCTGCAAAAATTACATCAATGGTCTGTTCGTTTGCCAATACTGAGGAGATGATTTCATGTGGTTTTAAAGATTCATTGTACAAAAAATCTGTTAACCCCTTATTCTCCTTATTCATTGTAGATTTGGTCAATTTGTCAACATTCTTCCCTCTATAAAATTCGAAAATTTTTGGATTCCTAATATCCGCACCAATTAAAAGAACTCTTTTACCAGCATTGAGATAAATCATGGAGAGATTAAAAGAAACTAAGGTCTTACCCTCACCTGGTACACTGGAGGTAACAAAAATGGTTTTTCCATAATCTTCGTTTATATACTTGCGAGATTTTAGGATAAAATCCAAGTTTGTTCTTAAAACTCTAAGAGATTCGGCCAAAACTGTTCGCTCGTCTGGCTTTATTAAAGTATCTTCCTTTTTAGAAATTTTAGGTAATTCGGCTAAGACCGGAACATCACCTGTTAGCTTTTCTAAATTGACCTTATTATGGATTTTATTGTCCAAAATATCCTTGGCGTATATTACGGAAAAAGGTATCAGCACACCAAGAATAACGGAAGCTAAAAGCACTATTGGTTTCTTAGGAGAGACTGGAGCTTTGTTCAAAAGATAAGCTCTATCAATGACTTTTGATTTAGGTGATGCTGATGCGAATGTAATCTGCGACTCTTCACGTTTCTGTAATAAATAAAGATACAGTGACTCAGTTGTTTGCTGTTGGCGTGTGATATCGCGAAGTGCACGTTCATTTTTAGGGGCAGAATAGATTCGAGAATTAATCTTGGATACTTGATTACTTAGACTATTAACCTGTAGCGAAAGATTATTGGTAACGCTGTTTAAACTTGATTTCATGCTTCTTTTTAAACCATCCAACTGTTGATCTAGATTAACAATGATTGGATTCTTCTCATTCGAACTTTCCAGAAGTCTTTTTCTCTCCAAGGCCAGTTCATTATATCGTGCAGTTGTGCTGGCAATCGTCTGATCCGCCAATCCCACATTGGCTGGAAGCAATTCATATCCATCTTGATTATCTACTAGGTCTTTCATGGAGGAAGCGATGTCCAATTGAACAGTCGAGTTCCGTAATTCCTGTTGATTGGCTGCTCCGATATTCAAATTTACATTTGTTTGAGCGGTAATATCGGTTATTCCCCTGCCGGCCTTGAAGTCTTCTGCACTCTGATCTACCGTGGACAAATTTCCGTATATATCTGCTATTCTATCATTGATAAAATTCGAGGTTCGGTCCGCAATTGCTTTTTTATCATCAACAGCGTTCTGATTGTACTTATCTACCAAAGTGTTGATGATATCCTTTCCTCTTTTCTTAATAGCGTCATTTAGGGTTATTGATATTATATTGGAAAATTCATTTGTAGCCATTATCACTATTTTCCTTTGATAGTATTCTGCCCGAGTTGCCAGTGGACTTACTTTGACTTCAAAATCCCTCCCGCTATATGACCTAATATCTAACGTGCCGCTAGGAGTAATAATTAAATCGCCCAAGGAAGAGGGTATGGGTTTTCCAAAAGAATACTCTTTAAACGTATCGTTCTCAATATTGGCAAATTCAAATTTGGTGTCCGAAATCAACCTGATGTAAAATTCATATTCGGTTTTTTGAACAATAGAGTCCGGTCCCAAAAAGTTTATATTAAATGGTGGGTTATCATATAGCACAGTATTCTTGATGTTTCCAATAGCTATTATCCTTTTGTTTAATCCAAGTTCTTTAACAACCTCGATAAGGTTAGTTCTAGAGTTTAAGGATTCTATCTCATCCTGAACATTATTCCTGGTCCCACCCAAAATACCTAAATCCGTGAATGCACCTAGTTCTGAAGTAGAATTCTGGTCTTCCAATATTTTAACCTTTGAACTGATGGCGTATTCAGGCACTGTATACCGTATGTATAAAGTGGCGAAGGTTATGGCAACGATAACTGAAGCTACAAACCATTTCCAATTCTTCAAATATGGTTTAATCAGATTACCTAGGTCAACATTATTATTGGGGGTTATTTGTTTTTCGGTCTGCATATTTAAACACAATTTAATTTCGTGTGATTAAAATAACAGTTGAGGTAATTAGCACTGATACAATAGAGACATAGATTGGAGCCCTCGCATCAAGAGAAGTTTCTTTAATGCCCGATTTATTAGGTTCTACATAGACCACGTCATTTTGTGTCAAATAAAACACAGGCGACTTCGTAATATTTTTAGAGGTCAAATCAACACGGGAATACACTTTGGTGCCATTAAAATCTCGAATTACTAATACATTATTGCGAACACCCCGTAACGTCAAATCACCCGCAAGGCCCAAAGCCTCCAAAATCGTTATTTGTTCTCCATTCACAGGATACGTACCAGGTCTTAGAACTTCTCCTAAAACAGTCACCGTAAAATTGCGCAACCTAATATTTATAATGGGGTCTTTCAGATAATCAGATAATCTATCTCTTAAAAGAACACGCACTTCGTCCGGTGAAAGTCCTTCAATTTTCAGTTTTCCAATCACCGGAAAATCGATTTCCCCTGCTTGGTCGACTAAATAATCTATTTGTTCGGCTCTAAACCCCCCTTCAGAACTACCTCTGAAAAGGTTAAAAGGCGCGCTAGCCTCTGGATTTAATGAAGATACATGAATGGAAACTAAATCATCTACTTTAAACTTTGAAACAAACGCATTATCGTTAACCAAAGTTTCAAAATTTTCGGTATCCTGAAAATAGACCACATCTTTTCTGGAAGCACATGAGGAAAGTACAACCAAAATGCATAATAGCATTGCTTTAACTAAAAAAATCGAATCCTTCTTTTTCATAAATCAAATAATATAAACTTACAAATTTAATGCGCTGTGAGGTTGATGTGACGGGACTTTTTGGTCCGCTTCAAAAGTAACGCTTTCTTTCCTATCCAATTCGCAAAATTCTGAGTTGTTTGATATAAACTCAGGAACAATATGTTTCATCAGTTTTACCGTATTATCACCGAAGAAAGTATTGGCTATACAAAGCTCGTCAATTAAAGATTTCAGTTTGTCGTATTCCAATTCTCTAGTATTACTAATCTTAATTTTCTTGTGATACGTAGGAAGCGTATTTTCTCCATTTGCCAATAGTTCCTCATATAATTTTTCTCCTGGCCTTAATCCTGTAATCGTAATATCTATATCCTCCGGATACTGCAAGCCAGAAAGCTTGATCATATTTTTGGCTAAATCGAAAATCTTAACGGACTCACCCATGTCAAATATGAAAATCTCACCACCAACTCCCATAGAACCAGCCTCTAAAACTAATTGGGAAGCTTCAGGAATAGTCATAAAATAACGTGTTATGTCTTTATGGGTGAGCGTAAGTGGTCCACCTTTTTCGATTTGTTTCCTAAATAATGGAATAACCGAACCGTTAGATCCTAAAACATTTCCGAATCTCGTAATAATATAGCGCGTATCACTTTGCTGCTGAAGACAGCTTACATAAATCTCAGCTATACGTTTACTGGCACCCATAATATTTGTTGGGTTCACTGCTTTATCTGTTGAAACCAATACGAATTTATCCACCTTATGTTCGGTTGATATATCTGCGATATTTTTAGTTCCTGCAATATTTATTTTGATTGCCTCATAAGAATTTTGCTCCATCAAAGGAACATGTTTATATGCAGCAGCATGAAACACCATATTTGGCTTGTATTGCTCAAAAAGCAAATTCATTCTTTTCTTGTCCCTTACATCTCCTACTATAGGAATAAAATTATTAAAACCTTTTTGTTTTAACTCCTGCTGTAAATCATACAAATCCGATTCTGCTTGATCAATAATAATTAAAGATTTATACTTGAAATTGCATATTTGTCTTACCAACTCACTGCCTATTGATCCCGCCCCACCAGTTACTAAAACGGTCTTATTATTCAATTCCCTTTCTATATTCGAATTATTTAAGTCAATAGGTGCACGATTTAATAAATCCTCAATCTGGATATTCTTAATCTGAGAAACTTTCAATTCCCCATTAATCCAATCCTCGACCGGCGGCACAATCTTAACCGAAACCGGAAAGTCTACCAATCCTTCCACTAGGTTCTTTAGTCTTTTGTGGGAGATACCCTGTATGCAAAATATAACTTCTGATATTCCTTTCCTAACAATAAAATCTTTGGTCAACACCGAAGGAGCATAAACTCTGACACCATTTATTACTTTGCCTATTTTCTTTTTATCATAATCTACAAAACCTAAAACCTTTACATTACTCTTGGAATGATTAGTTATCGCACTGTAAGTTAGAATACCTGATTCTCCTGCTCCATAAATTAGTACGTTTTTTGATGCATTAATCCTATTTTGATTAAAAAAATTCAGGTATAAAGTCTTAAATAGAAATCTTGAGGTAATTAAGGCAATAAAGCTTATAAGACTATTTATAATAATTATTGAAAGGGGAATAGTGAAATTTTCAGCTATCTGATATTCTTTATTGACGATAACCAGAAAAATAATCAAAATACTGGCTAGACAAATAGCATTGAATAAATTGTAAACATCTTGCACGCCAGCATGCCGGACAACACCTTTGTAAGAACCGATAATCAAAAAAGAGCATAGAAACAAAAGGGATATCCAAGGTATCTGAACTAATAGTTTTTCAACATCAAAATTTAACGTAAGATTGAATCGAATTAAGTACGAAAGAGCAAAGGACATAATCACAATGACAACGTCAATTAGCAGTACTAGCCATTTTGAAGCATATCGCTCGGCCTTATTCGTTAGAAAGTTTTGTATCATCCTAAGGTAAATTTAATGATTTGTACCACCCTTTCTAGGTCATTCATAGAAAGATTAGATCCACTAGGTAGACATAGGCCTCTTTCGAATAAATCTTCCGAAGTACCATCTACAAAACTGAGCTCGTTTTCAAAAATTGGTTGTAGATGCATTGGCTTCCATAAAGGACGTGATTCAATGTTCTCCCCCAACAATGCAATTCTAACCTTTTCTCTTAATTCATAACTATCTAATAAAACACAACTTAGCCATCTATTTGAGACCATTTCCTTTGGTTCCGGAAGAAAGACCATGTTCTCAATGTTATTGAGTTGTTCGTGATAGTAGTCATAGTTTCTTCTTCTAGAATCAACCCTTTTATCTAAGACTTTCATTTGACCCCTTCCAATGCCTGCTAAAACATTGCTCATTCGATAATTGTGCCCTATCATGGAATGTTGATAATGTGGTGCATCATCTCTGGCCTGGGTAGCTAGAAAAACAGCATCTTCTTTATGAAACTTATTGGACGACACCAGGGCACCTCCCCCAGAAGTAGTGATAATCTTATTTCCGTTAAATGAAAGAATGGCAATATCTCCAAAAGTTCCGCATTTTCTTCCCTTGTAAGTACTACCTAAAGCCTCAGCACTATCCTCCAAAATGGGAATGCTGTATTTTTCAGATATAGCATGTATCTCATCTACCTTATATGGCATACCATATAGGTGAACCACGACTATGGCCTTCGGTGTTTTTCCCTTCGAGATTCTTTCAATTATGGCGGCTTCAAGTAGCTCTGGAGACATATTCCAAGTCTCTTTTTCACTGTCCACAAAGACTGGTAAAGCACCCAAATACGTTATAGGGTTAGCGGATGCCGAAAAAGTAAAGCTTTGACATAGCACTTCATCTCCTCTAGCCACACCTAAAAGTTTAAGCCCTAAGTGAATCGCTGCGGTGCCAGAACTTAAAGCTGCAACGTGCACCCCTGCATCCAAATAACTTTGAATGTCAGCTTCGAAACCTGAAACGTTTGGGCCTAAAGGGGCTATCCAATTCGTATCAAAAGCTTCTTTAACAAAAAACTGCTCCATTTCTCCCATGTGCGGAGAGGAAAGCCAAATCTTAGTTAGTGTTTCCACAAGGTTAAATTTCAGTAAGATTCAATAACAATACGCAGCCAAATTAGCAATAGTTTTTATTCCAAAAGTCAAAAATTGGGCATAATTCGTTTAATACCAAAAAATATCGGTTAAAGGGCTTTTTCGTTTCTAAATGCATCTAGTCAAATACTCCGGCCGGAAAGCTTAACATCTCATCGCCTTATTAATTACTTTATCGATAATATTCTCCGAATTGTAGAGTTATTTACTAATCTTTGCACGTAAAAAACAAAATCATTTCATGGAAAAAATTACAGAAATCTGCTGTATTGGAGCAGGATATGTCGGTGGTCCAACTATGGCGGTTATCGCAAATCAATGCCCTGAAATCAATGTTACCGTAGTCGATATTAATCAAAAGCGAATTAATGACTGGAATGATGAAAACCTTGATAAGCTTCCTATATATGAACCTGGACTTAAGGAAATCATCGCAGAGAATAGAAATAAAAACCTTTTTTTCTCAACGGAGGTTGACAAGGCTATTGATAAGGCTCAAATGATTTTTATTTCGGTCAATACACCAACAAAAACTTATGGTAAAGGGAAGGGTCAAGCCGCAGACTTAAAATATATTGAATTGTGTGCACGAAATATCGCCGAGGTAGCCAAAGATGACAAAATAGTGGTTGAAAAATCCACTTTGCCGGTAAGAACTGCCCAAGCTATAAAAAGCATATTGGACAATACCGGCAAGGGAGTCCATTTTGAGATACTTTCCAATCCCGAATTTTTGGCTGAAGGTACTGCAATTGAAGATCTTCTCAATGCGGATAGGGTCTTAATAGGTGGTGATGACACCCCAACTGGCCAAGAAGCTAAAAATGCGCTAAGCAGTGTCTATGAAAATTGGATTCCCAAAGAGAAAATATTACAGACCAATGTATGGTCTTCTGAGTTATCAAAATTGGTAGCCAACGCGTTCTTGGCCCAAAGGGTCTCTTCCATCAATTCGATTTCCGCACTTTGCGAAAAAACCGATGCGAATGTGCAAGAAGTGTCCAAAGCCATCGGTTTTGACAGCAGAATAGGTCCTAAGTTTTTGCAAGCTTCAGTAGGTTTTGGTGGTTCCTGTTTTCAAAAAGATATCCTAAATCTGGTATATATAGCACGAAGCTATGGATTGACCGAAGTAGCCGATTATTGGGAGCAAGTTATTATAATGAACGATTACCAAAAAAGGCGTTTTGCAGAAAACATCGTAACCACACTTTACAATACCGTTTCTGGAAAGAAAATTGTTATGTATGGTTGGGCTTTCAAAAAAGATACCAACGATACTCGGGAATCTGCTGCCATTTATGTTGCTGATGCCCTTTTGGATGAGAAAGCGGAGATTGTGGTTTATGACCCTAAAGTGTCAGAAGATCAGATATATGCCGATCTTGATTACCTAGGAAGTCGAGATCTCGGTTTAACCAGGAAATTATTAAAGGTTATTGATGATCCAATTAAAGCAACTGAACAAGCCCATGCGGTAGCGATAATGACAGAATGGGACGAATTTAAAACATTGAACTGGGGAATGGTCTTTGAAAATATGTTAAAACCTGCTTTCCTTTTTGATGGCAGACGTTTGTTGAAAACCAAAAAAATGGAGGATATCGGGTTTAAGTACTACAAAATAGGTGAATCATGAAAATTTTGGTGACCGGGGCAGCCGGATTTATAGGTTTCCATGTCTGCAAGAGCCTCTTGGAAAAAAGACATGAGGTAGTCGGCCTTGATAATATTAATGATTATTACGACACAACGCTAAAATTTGACAGGCTTAAAGAACTCGGTATCCAAGAAAATCAGGGTAAAAATGAAAATTTATTAGTACAAAGTGTAACGCACACCAACTTTAGTTTTGTAAGAATGGCCTTGGAAGACCGAGAAAATCTTCCTGAACTGTTCAAGACCGAATCGTTTGATGTCGTATGCAACTTAGCAGCACAGGCAGGCGTGCGTTACAGTTTGGAAAATCCTGAGGCTTATATCGACAGCAACTTGGTAGGGTTTTTAAATATATTGGAGGCTTGTCGCCACAACAATATTGAACATTTGGTATATGCCAGTAGCTCAAGTGTATACGGAGCCAATGATAAGGTGCCCTTTGAAACGAAAGATCGCGTGGATAACCCCGTAAGTCTTTACGCCGCCACAAAGAAAAGCAATGAACTGATGGCTCATACCTACAGTCATTTGTTCAATCTGCCCACAACAGGGCTTCGTTTTTTTACGGTATACGGCCCTTGGGGAAGACCGGACATGGCCATGTTTCTGTTCACAGATGCCATCTTAAATGATAGACCTATTAAAGTCTTTAACAATGGGCAACTCGAGCGCGATTTTACCTATATCGATGACATTGTAGAAGGGGTTATAAAAATCATTGAGTCAAATACAGCCCAACAAGCAGTGGATGTACCCTATAAAGTATATAATATAGGAAACAACCAATCTGTCAAGCTCATGGATTTTATTCAATCCATAGAAGAATCTCTAGGTGTTGAAGCAAAAAAAGATATGTTGCCTATGCAGCCAGGAGATGTTGTTAGAACCTGGGCAAATGTGAATGACCTGATTGCAGACCATGGCTACAGTCCAAACACTCCAGTAAAGGAAGGGATAGTGCATTTCATAGATTGGTATAAAAACTACTATTCCTAGTTGATGGGAATTTCTATTTAAGAGAAGAATAACATATAAACAATAATACCTAAGTTAGCAGAACTTGGTATGGTAAAAAAGTAACATAATGTGTGGAATTTTTGGTATAATAAATTTAGACAAGGAAAAATTTGTTTGTCAAGAAAAAATAATAAAATCCATTGAAAGAGTTAAACATAGAGGGCCTGACAATAGACAAACGGAGTTAGTTACCCCTTATGTTGGTTTCGCCCATGCAAGATTATCTATACTAGATCTCACAGAATCTGCGAATCAACCCTTCAACTATCTAACATTGACCATCATATTTAATGGTGAAATTTTTAATTACATAGAATTAAAAGAAGAACTTCAAATTGCAGGCTACAAATTCAAAACCGATTCAGATACTGAGGTAATAACCGCTGCGTATCATTTATGGGGTGAAGATTGTGTGAATAAATTTAATGGTATGTGGGCCTTTGCAATTTATGATAAAGAAAATGATACGGTTTTCTGTTCAAGAGATCGATTTGGAATAAAACCTTTTTACTACACAATTTTTGAGGGTAACTTATTATTTGCCTCAGAAATTAAATCTATTTTAGAATATTGTCCAGAATTAAAAAAACCAAATTATAATGCTATTTCTGCATTTTGTAGAGAGACAGTAGGAGCACAGAATGTAGAATCTTGGTTTGAAGGAATAAATAGGTTGCCATCTGCCCATAACTTAATTATTAAAAAAGAGGTGTATAACATATATAAATACTGGGACTATCCAGATAAAGTTGACAAAAGCCTCAGTTGGCCAGAAGCGCTTGAAACATATAGGAAAATATTCAATGATGCAATTAAAATCAGACTTCGTAGCGATGTGCCTCTTGGAGCTACATTATCTGGAGGTTTGGACTCTGCATCAATAGTATGTACCGTGGATAAAATTTTCCGCCAGGAAATAAACACATATACGGCTAGTTTTCCTGAAGAAAAATATGATGAGTATAAGACTGTTGATTCATTAAGAAAGGATTATAATTTTCTACCCAATCAGGTGATTGTTGATTATAATGACTTTTTACCAAGGCTAAATCAATTAATTTATCATCTGGAATCTGGACACGCATCACCGGCAATATTTCCTCTGAGTAAAATTAACAAAAAGGCTAAAGAAAAGCTTACGGTCATACTCGAGGGCCAAGGGGCAGATGAACTTTTGGGAGGCTATCTTGATTCCATATTTGTTGATCACCTTATTGATTTAATAAGTTCGCTTAAATTAAAAAAAGCGACACGCGATTTACGTGAATTTAAATCAGCATGGTCACTTAAGACAGCAATATTACTTTTTGGAAGGCTCCATTTGCCTAGATGGGCAAAATCATTATACAGAAAACTAGATGGAACTGAATTTGTATATTCTGTCAATCTAAAGCGATATAATAAAACTACCGCCAAGGTCCCTAAACTAAAATTCAATAAAAAAGAAACGCGGGTAAATAAAATGCTAAAAACCCAGCATAAAAATGGTCTTGAAAACTTATTACACTATGGAGACGCCATATCGATGATGTATTCTTTAGAAAGTAGATTGCCGTTTATGGATTATAAGTTGGTAGAATTCGCATTTAAACTTCCTGCTCAATATAAAATTCAACAAGGGTTCGGTAAATATATACATAGAAAAGCCATGGAAGATGTGCTTCCAGATGATATCACTTATGATAGGAGTAAAATCGGGTTTAAATCTCCAATTGAAAAAGTGATGACCGAAAACAAAAGTATTCAGGATATCCTATTGAGCGATCGTTTGAATAATCGCAAACTATTTAATAGGGATACCATAAAAAAATTGCTAAAATTAACCATATCAAAAAAGAAGGACTACTCAAGATTACTATTTAGGATTTTGGAAGTAGAGATATGGTTTCGAACTTTTATAGACCAAGAAAATAGTATTATTTCAGAAAGTCCATAAATGGAAATTAACAGAGAAGATGAACTTCAAAAGATTCATTTTATTAAGGAAATAAAAAAGGAGTGGGCCCTGTTCGGCCTCATGGCTATGGTACACAATCTCAAAAACTAGGTTTGGTAATATGTACAGCCCCAAAATAAACCTTTAAACCCAAAAAGGCCTAAAGAAAACCGTCGTAAATAAAATCAAAAAAGGTGGTCTAGAGAATACCTTCTAGACCACCTTTTTTATCTTGTCTAATAACGTAGACCAATTCGCATTATTCCGTTAGGGCTCAATCTCAAAAGGGCTTACATCGTAATACGTACCTCCTAGTCCATGCTATGACTTAAAGTTATCGTAATGACCTTCCAATTTTTTCTTTTCCAGCTACGTAAACATAGGAGACAGCCTTAGATGTATATCTAAAGTATATAGGTCTATTATCTTTTTTTCTCCTACAAACAGAAGATGTATTTACCTTATAAAAAACAACATCTCTATCCACCAAAACTCTCAGTACTTCATCTTTGAGGTTCCCATCATTCATTATTAGGATTCCAATAGACAACAACATCATGCCACTGATTAAGATTGCAGGTTAGACTTAACACCACCTAGAAGCAAAAAACTTGTGCATTTAATAACTCATCTCGGCAAATTCCCATTGCTAGAAAAACCTCAGAACGCTTGTTTTTTCTTGCTTCCATATGGCAATCTTATTTATTTGGATCAACGGCTTGATAGGTTCCTCCAGGGCCTGTCCATATTGTATAATTATCGTAATAAATATCTCCTATTTCTTCTCTATCAGCCCAATATGGTCCAATTTTAGGTGTAATCAAGCCTGTATATTCTCCACCTTGTCTCACGTACCGAAATGTTGTAGTTCCCACATGGTCAACTATCTTTTCGTCGTTTACCCAGATTTCTATAAACCCATCACTTCGAGGGTCAAAACCTAAGTTCCTCGCAAGTTCAGAAGTGTCCGGTCCTCTATAATCTGCCCCAAATGCGCCTTTATAATGAATAACTATATCAATCCATTCATCATCATTGTAATCAAAATAAACCGATTCAGTGTTAGATCCAGCTCCATTTGTGGGCAGGGTATCAACCGAGTTAACGTCTGTACAAATACTAAAAATTAATTGACCACTAGATTGCCTTAAAGCAAGAGCATTTACTCTGCTACTAGAACTAGGGTTTAAATTTGCATTTTGCATCATTATTCTATCTTGAGCCATTGGGTTATCTATGTATAAAGAAAATCCAATCCAATGTTCGTTCCAGCTAAGAGCATTGTCTCTCCCCACCTCGTTCCTCGTAGCGTCTCCATTATAAGCCCCTAGCCATAAAGCCCTTCCAGTACCATTACGCCCAGCCTTTAGTGGTGAATCGGGATGATCTGTAGTTCTGGGTAATCCATGATCAACTTCCCAAAAGCTTCCTGCGGGTGGATTTTCCCCATTTGCTCCCCATTGATCCGTTTCAAAATCAGTATAAAAAGTTATTTCCGACGGCAAATCTGTACTTGATTCGTCACCCACTGATGCCCTTGCACCTATATCTTCTAAGATTGCATTCTTGATTTCAAAAACATCTTCAACACCTCTACCTCCAATAACAAGGTCGTTTCCTGCTGGATTTCCCTCACCGTTATATTCAATTTCGTAAGTAACGAAGTCGCCTGTAATCTGTTCTTCAAAAAAAGGGGCAAATCTTTGTCCTATTTGTAAAACCCCATTTCCTGAAACCTGTCTAGCGGTAAACGTCAATTTATAACGTCTTGTTTGGTAAAGAGTCTGCGGTGATATGTTAGGATATTCAGCCGACCAGTTGGGAAAATCAGAACCGATACTACCATTAGCTATCACTGTTAAAACGCCTCCAGTTGCAGTGCTGCCGTTTAATAATTCCCATTCATCGGAATTTTCAAAAGTTCCATTTAGTAATAAATTAACACCATTAGAAGGCCGGTCTGTTGGCTCACTTCCTCCTTCTTCGGTACCTCCCCCTTCTTCGTCACTTCCATCAGTACCATCACTATCGGCATTTTCTATAGGGTCAGTTTCCTCGTCTAAGAGGACGTATTCGTTGAATAAATCCGAATCTTTATTGCAAGAATTAAAGATTAGAATACTACAAATGAAGCACAGCAATGCTAGGGGACTTGGGGTATAAAATTTCATAATGTTAAGTAATTTAGGTTCTTTGACCATCGAATTGGAATTATGTAAAAATATTTTAATTTCAATAATTAACGACAAATGGTATTAGTTTTTCGATGAAATACCCATTTGATACTAAATCTTAAACGTATCAAACTATACTTTTAGATCTCACAGATTTATTTATTCGATGAACTACACTATTCTTTAACAAATAGTTTTGATTTTTAGGAAGAATTAACGAACTCTGATTAGAAATAAGGTCCTAATCAATGATAGTTGATAGGATTTTAAATTCTTAAAGTTATTCAATATCAAAAAACATATCAGAATTTTGAGGCAAGTGAAATTTATATCCGGGGTTTCCTGGTGAAATAAGATGTTATTGGCATAGCCTCACAAGTAAGTTGATATTCCGAGTAATTGTTAATTTGAATGCCCCATTATAGGCGAAAAATAATTCTTAAATCTTCGATAGCTTAATTATTATTAGGAAGTCCATATTTCACATAGTTGACGTGCTGCAAATACTAGAATTCCCTTCTTTGCCGGAGAATCGCAAAGCCAAGTGTTTTGGACAAATTATAATATAATCATGAGGTCTGCTTTTTTTTGAGCCCTAAGCCCTGATATTAATTGGCATTTGTTCTCTCTAAATTAAAAATCAAAATAATATATATTCTTCTTGTACTAAAAACAAGGTATTACCCTTTGTTCAACATATTTCTAATTGCCAATTCTAAATATTGTCCAAATACAGAAGGTTTAAACTTTAACAACCCGGCACATAATATGAGTAAGCTTACCGTAAATACAACAAACATAGTGACATCCGTTTCTCCCCCTAAATTGAATAAATATTTATAGGCAAAGATTAAAACACCTAAATACAGTCCCAGTTTTAATCCTGCTGCCAAAGGCTTGTAAAAATATTCTCCAATAGATCCCATAAAAACATTTTTCACTAAAACAATCATCATAATATAGTTTATAAAATGGCTTATAACAATTCCAACAGCCGCACCATTGATTCCGTATAAATAACCCAAAGCACCAGAAAATACTAGAATGATTACCGTGAAAATGAACTTGCGAGTGACATTTTTATAAACAAGGCCTTTGGCCTTAATAACTTCATCTGTCGTTTTACCGGCATTACTGAAAGTTAGAATAAGAAACATAATTTGCAAGGGCAAGACAGCTTCCGGCCAATTTGCTCCCATCAGAATTTGTACAATTTCAGCTGAAAAAAAAACTAGAAAAACCGTAGTGGGAATCATAATGGAGTTACTAAACCCCAACCCAAATTTGTAAACTTTAATCAATCTTTCATTCTCATCCTGAATTTCGGACATTACAGGAAACATAACTTGATTTATAATCTTTCCAAGAAGTTCACTTGGTATTTCCTTTACCCTAGAGGTTCTCTCATAGACACCCAGCATATCTTGTGCAAAGAATTTTCCTAATATTAGATTCAGCCCATTTCTCGATAAAAAACTGATAAACGCCAACAACACTATACCAAAACCAAAACTAAATAACTGACGGGCCTCTTCATAATGAACCTTTAAGCTGATTTTTATTGGAGCCAAATAAAGCAAAGCTATTGCGCTTAGCAAGGAGGCAATAAGGGTCGCAATAACAAGAGACCATACTCCATAACCATTCATAGCTAAATAAATACCAGTGCCATAACCAATTATATTTGAGATAATATTGACTATCGCGACATTTTTAAAGGAGTAATATTTAAAAAGTAAACTCATTGAAATATTTCCTAGCGCAAGTAATATAAGGTTCAAAGAAGATACTTTAATGAGGTTATCTAATCTAAGGTCATTGTATACCGAAGCAATAAATGGTGCCATAATATATAAAACAGCACATAGTATGAGTCCTAAAAAAAAGCAGGTTTGCAAGGCGCCATTAATATGTTTGTTATTTATTTCCTTTCGTTGTATCAATGCAGCACCCATACCGCCTTCTATAAAAATGTTTCCGATGCCAATGATTCCATTGATAATAGCCATAAGACCATAGTCTTCTTTAAGTAAAAGCCTAGTCATTATAGAAAAGTAAAGAATCTTTAAAACATTTAGGGAGAGGACTGAAAATGACTGCCATTTACCTGCGTGCTTAATCTTATCACTGAGGCTCATTCGTTGGTCATATTAAATTTGTGATGGATGCTAGTTTATTTTATTCTTCTAACTTACCTTGAATAAAATCCAGTATACTTAGTGCCCTTTCACCTATTTCAAAATTCTTCGAGTGTTTCAAGGCGTTATTGGACATTTCTGCAATTCTTTCCTCGTCACTGAGAATCGATTCTATAGCGCGTTCTATAGCTTTTACATCCAAGGGATTAACCAAAATGGAAAAAGAAGGATTACATTGATCCATTACTTCTGGAATATTTGAAGACACCACTGGTAATCCGCAGGCAATGGCCTCAACAATAGCATTGCACGATCCTTCTTTTTGCGTTGGCAGCACGAAAAGATCCGCGGCAGAGAGTAACTCGGGGATTTGATAAGATGGAACACTTCCTTTGAAAAAAACCGAAGTACCTTCCGGTTCCTGATATCCACTGCCTAAGAACAATGCTCCAACATTGTCTAAATTTTGAACGGCTTCCAATACTCGCAAAGGTCCTTTCACGGGCTCAAATCTACCTACAAAAGCGACTAGTTTAATATCCATAGGGAGTTTATATTTCTTCCTCATGTCTACTTTATTCCTTTTATAGAATTTAGTAAGGTCAACAGCATTGGGTTTCATTAATATTCTGTTTTTGGAAATCCCGTAGTCATCGATTAATTGGTTTTTTAACTTATTTGAAACGGCTATATAACCTCGTATTTGCATTATACTTTGTTTAAAGTAATCTTTAGGATTTAGGGTATTGTTCAATATACCCTGTAATAACTTTGTAAGATCATTTTCTCCTATGGCAACGAAGAAAGGTTTATTGTACTTCTTAAGTGCATTTACCGCGATAATACCATTAGTCATAAAATGGGCGTATACAAAATCAAATTCCAGATTATGTTTTTTGGCAATTCTTTTTATGCCTTTGATTTGAACTATCTCGGTAATTCTATACGTATTAAAGAAACCTATCTGCTTGTTAGATAAGGAAAAAGATAACGGGCGATAAACCGTACAGTTCTCTACTCCATAGGATTTAACTTTTTTGGCCCCTATAGATAAAATATTTTTTGGGCATATTACAGTTACCTCATGTCCCAGCTTACAAAATTGCTGTACCAAATTATATACAAACGTACCCCTCGCTGGTTTTTCTAAAGATGGATAATTGTTAGATACTACCAATATTTTCATTGAGCTAGTTTTTCTTGTTTAACCATGGATACTATGTGGACAGTAGAACCTATCAACACCGCAAAAAAGAACCAGAATAATATTTTTCGAATACTGCCCCCTTGTTTAGACATATTAAAGATGACAATAACGAATATAACAAGGTTTAAAGAATCTCCAGATTTTTTAAAATGAAGCAGTAATAATTTAATTAACCGCACCAGAAAAATCATAAATAAAATTATTCCGGGAAGGCCAGCTGCGATAAAAACATAAAGAAAAATATTATGCGGAACCAAATAAATTCCTGAATACTGAAACATCCTAGGTATAACGCCTTCAAATCCAGCCCCAATAATAATATTATCCTTAATTATATTAAATGCAGCATCCCACAGTACATTTCTTCCTGTTTCACCTTTTTCCACCGTTTCTAAAAAGCGTGCTGCCATAAGTGGATTATTTTCCAATAAATAAGTTATCAGCATACCGGAGGCAAGTGCAGCAAAAATTAGGAGTGCCCATTTCTGTAGAATCCCCGTATCCCTAAAATACAGTAGAACGGCAAGCCCCAAAAACATAGATACAAAAGCTCCACGTGAACCAGAAGTAGCAACCAAGCCAATAAAGGGGATACAAATAGCGCCAATGACTATTAATCTTATAATGGAGAATTTATTAATTAGCCGTGAAATAGCGATTAGAAAAGCGAAAGAAGCTTTTGCTCCCATAATATTTGGATTTTCCTTGAACAACAATAATCTACCATGCTCATATGAGATACCTAATCCGAGTGAAACCAATAAAGAAACCAAAAGTATACTAGCTATATAACTATTCAAAACCATAGGTAAAGTTTTGGGCTTAATATAAAGATGAGCAGCAATAAAGGTCATTAAAACAATTAAAAGAAGTGTTCTGTACTCATAAGCCAATTTCAATTCAGTCACATATTCAGAGTTTATAGCAGAATTAATAAACCCAACCACAAGCAACAATACTAAGGGTATTACAAATTTTTTAAATGGTGCAAAATGAAAATTACGACCAATCAATGGAACCCAAGTTGCTAAATAAAGTATGGTTGTAATATAGGTGACCGAAACCGTCCCAACTAATTGAAAAGGATCCCAACTCTCAAAAGTTACAGAAAATACAAGTAAAACTAGACAGTAATCATTGAGGATATTAAAAGTCCTTATCATAATTTATTTAAGGGCATTAAGCATCGAAAGGCAAAATAAATAAAAAATAAGTAGGAACGCTATCTTAATAGATTAAAAACTGGTTTTTATCGAACAAAAGAAGATTTAATTAAATAAACCAACTATGATTGGAATATTCTAAATTAAGGTTGTAACCAGTTCCTTCATTTATGCGATGATTCTTTGAGAAACAGCATTCAAAAAAATACACCTAAATTTTTACAATATAAACGATAATAAATTGTTTTTTGTCTGGTCCTGATGAATAAAATATAAATTTGAAAATAAATTATTATAGGTCTTTTTAGTTTGAATAATTATATTACGAGTGCTTTAGTAATAGGAACTGGAAAAGTCTTTAATCTTTAAAACACCAAAGCCAAAATATGAACCATTTGGATAAAACCATAAAAAATGTGGCAATAATATATCCGTATTTTGCCCTTTATAGATTACCGGTCTTACGAGAGCTTATGAAATCAACTTCTATTAGATACACTCTGATTTCAGATTCTGATTCCGGAAACGATATTAAAAAAATAGACCCAGATATAGCCAACAAAAATTTAGAGGATGGAGGCCTCCGTTGGAAATTTATAAAAAATAAATGGATTTATAAGGAAGCTATCCTTTGGCAATCGGGGTTGTTGAGGCTTTTGCAGAATGAAAAGTTTGATGATGTTATTTTCTTAGCAAATGCGTACTACCTTTCTACTTGGTTCGCAACCTTTTATCTTAAGATTACAGGTAAGAAAGTATATATGTGGACCCATGGAGTAATATCCACAAAAAAGGATTGGAAATGGAGACTTAGAAAGGTTTTTTATGGATTGAGTGATGGGCTCATGTTATATGGTCATAAAGCCAAGGCAGTAATGGCTAAAAATGGCCTTCCAGAAAAAAAGCTACATGTCATTTACAATTCAACAGGAAGCATTGATGATTTGATTAAGAAAAATGAGATTCCTATTGAAACACGTAACAATACAAAACAACAACTCTTCAAGTATCCGAATTTACCCATAATTATTTTCGTAGGCCGGCTAACATATGTGAAAAGATTAAGTCAAATTCTCGAAGCAGCCCAAATTTTGATTGAAGAAGACTTCAAAGTTAATGTACTCTTCGTAGGAGATGGCGAGGCCCGAAAAGACTTAGAAAGCTTAGCCCAAAGCTTGAACCTAACCGATTATTGCCATTTTTATGGATCTTCTTTTAAGAAAGAAGAACTTGAACTATTGTTTAATATAAGTAGCCTTTGTGTATCGCCAGGTGAAGTGGGATTGACAGCAATGTCAGCGTTAGGCAATGGAACTCCTGTAATATCGCATGATGATTTCAATTATCAAATGCCTGAATATGAAGCTATTGAACCTGGTGTCAACGGTATGCTTTTTAAAAGAAATTCCATTTCTGATCTGGCTTTAAAAACTAAGCAATGGATTGTTGAAAATAGAGACACACCAGAAGAATTAATGAGAAGTAATTGCAATAAAATTATAAGGGAAAAATATAATGCCGAATACCAGGCTGAGTTAATAAATACTATACTCCTTAATAACAATTAATTTTTTTCTTTATCATACCAATAAATCATTGAAATACATGGAACTTTAATCATATTATATGTTAATAAAATTTTATCGCAAAGCCATACGTTTACACGTTTCTAATTATAATCCCCTTTTCAACATCCATCATATCACATTTATTTTTAAAGAAAAGCTGTCCTAGAGCTAGAAAGATGACACAATATATAAATATAAACCATCGTTGTGGTGTTCAAACGCATCAGTTCATCTAAATATTTGGAGTTATTATCTGATTTCTTAAGTTATTAGTTATATCCGAATTAAGTTTGTATTCAATTTTTGATGAATCAAATAATAAACCTCTTAAAGTATTTCCTAAACTTTGAAAATTCTTAGACTATTAAATATCATTCGAAATATGGGTATGCGCTATACCCTATTCCGATTATCTTATGAATTACGCAGGAAAACGGGGCTTTTAAAATCTAGATTTCCTACACAACCTGAATTCGTTGATTGCTCTTTAACCTTGGATGAATGGAAAAAGAATGCTCCAAAATTTTTCTTTGAATCGAAAGAATCATTGAAAATTCCTAAGAATCAACATCCTGAATTACAGGAAAACTATAACGATATTTTAAATCATACCTACACTTTTTTCAGTAGAACAAAATTATCATTGGGAAAAGACTTCAATTGGATCACAAATCCCGAGACCGGATATCAATATGAATTAAAACACTGGTCTAAAATAGTCGACCTTTCTAAACAGGCAGGTGACATTAAATTCGTTTGGGAGAAGGCACGTTTTTCTTTCTTGTACGACATTATTCGTTATGATTATCATTTTGATAAAGACTGTTCCAAATTGGTGTTCAGCGAGATTGAATCCTTTTTGACTCATAACCCAATAAACTTGGGACCCAACTATAGATGCAGTCAAGAAATAAGTTTAAGGATTCTCAATTGGACGTTTGCACTGTATTATTATAGAAATTCTGCTGCGTTAACGGAGAAAAGGTTTAATTCTATTATGAATGCCATCTATTGGCAGTTACATCATGTATACAACAACATCAACTTCTCTAGAATTGCTGTACGAAATAATCACGCTTTAACCGAAACACTAATGCTCTTTTTGGGAGGTATACTATTTCCGTTTTTACCTGATACCAAAAAATGGTCTGTAAAAGGTAAAAAGTGGTTCCAGAAAGAGATTGCCTATCAGATTTATGAAGATGGAACATTTCTGCAGTTTTCCATGAATTACCATCGGGTTGCCATTCAACTGCTTACCTGGGGAATTAAACTTGGTGAAATTCACAATTCCAGACTTAATTCAACTGTATATGATAGGGCCAAGAAATCTTTAAATTTTCTAAGGCAATGTCAAGACGATCGGAGTGGAAAACTTCCAAATTACGGAGCTAATGATGGCGCACTTTTTTTCAAGTTAACTAATGATGATTACCGAGAATATACATCACAGTTGAATGACTTAAGTGCTGTACTCTTTAATGAAGTTTCAAGACAAGATGAAAGTCAACAATGGTATGGAGTGAATAATACAACAGTTATTGCTCACGAATATACCAATCTGGCTTCTTTCCCTTTGGGTGGAAATTTTGTTATCAATGACGGTTCAACCAAGACCTTTGCTAAATGTGCGCAATACAAAGACAGACCAGGACATGCAGATAATTTACATGTCGATATTTGGCTAGATGGTGAAAACTACATTTGGGATACAGGATCCTATAAATACAACACCACAGAAGAATATAGCGAGTTTTTCTCAAGATGTCGTGGGCATAATACAGTGTCTTTGGAGTGCAAGGATCAAATGTTAAAAGGAAGTAGGTTTATTTGGAATTATTGGACCAAAAAAGCAAAGGCTAACCTTTCAGAAACCGCAAATTCCTATATGTTTATTGGCCAATTTCAAGGATTCCCTGAATTGGGGAATAAAATCGTTCATAAAAGGGCGCTTAGTAAAAAGAAGGGGCAGAATAAATGGACTATCTCAGATTCAATCCAAAATGCTGAAAATTTAACCGCTCAGCTTTATTGGCATTTCAATCCGAGAACATATAGTCAAATTAATATTATTTGTCAAGATTCTGATGGGATTCTTCTCAATCCAGAAATTGAAGAAAAATGGTGTTCTAATTATTATGGAGAAATAGAACCTTCAATTAGGCACACCTATATTTCAGAAAAAGGTTTTGAAACTACTATTGAAATTAAGTCAAAATGAAGATATTATTAATACATCAATATTTTTTAGGAAAAAATCAAGGAGGAGGCTCCCGGTTTAATCAAATGACCAAAGTTTGGGCAGAGGAAGGGCATGAAGTATCCGTAATAGCTGGAATGCTAGAAGGAGCGAAGAAAGTTGATCCTAGATTTAAAGGTAAATTTTTCTATTTGGACAAAGATTTTGAAAAAAATGTGGATGTCTATAGATGTCACGTGTCAGAACAATATGATGTGAATTTTTTGGGAAGGTTGTGGGCATATTTTTCCTTCGTTTTTTCAAGTACCTGGGCTGGTTTATTTTTGGTGAAAGGTAAATATGATGCCCTTGTTGTCACATCTCCTCCCCTTTTTGTAGGAATTACCGCTTATATATTATCAAAGTTAAAAAGAATACCACTGGTTTTTGAAGTTCGGGATTTATGGCCGGAATCCGCCATAGATACGGGCGTAATCAGTAATTCAGCTTTGATAAAGTTCTCATATAAATTTGAGGCTTTTATATATAACAACTCAGATCTAATCAATGTTCTTACCCCTGCCTTTAGAGAAGCTTTAATTAAAAAGGGCATTCCAAAAGAGAAAATCATTTATATTCCCAATGCTGCAGATTTTAGCTTAGCAGAAAAGGTTGCACAAAGCTTTGATCGAGAAAAATTCAGAAAGGAAGAGGGAATTGATAATAAGTTTGTGATTACCTATATAGGTGCCCATGGTATCGCAAACCATTTAATCCAATTAATTGATGCCGCCGAAAAGCTTACTGACACCAATGTCCTAATACAACTTATTGGAGGAGGACCCACAAAAGATATGTTAATTGAGGAAGTTAAAAAAAGAAACTTAAACAACGTTCGATTTATTGGCATCGTGGATAAACATACAGCCTTCAAATATATACTTGCGTCTGATATGGGAACTGCAGTATTAAAGAAGGTTGATACCTTTAAGACCATTTATTCGAACAAAACATTTGATTATATGTCCTGTAAAAAGCCCATTCTTTTAGCAATTGATGGTGTCTCTAGAAAACTCATCGAAGATGCCGAATGTGGTACTTTTGCAGAACCCGAAAATGCTAATGACATAGCAGAAAAGATTCGGAGTTACCTAAGGGGAGAGCATAATATAATTGAACAAGGTTTAAATGGGTATAACCATGCGAAAGAACATTTTGACAGAGATAAATTGGCACTTAAGTATTTGAAT
>NZ_BTGR01000012.1:0-74528 GCF_036985525.1 Croceitalea sp. MTPC6 | reverse complement strand
TTCAAGCGCCTGCGCGTCCTCTTCCATCTGTACGTTTATAGTACTGGCTGATCCAACGGTCCTGTCGACCGTTCTTTGGCCTATGTAAGAAAATCGAATTACCTGCCCAACATTGGCAGTTATGGAATAATTTCCATCAAAATCTGTTTGCGTACCATTAGAGGTGCCAACAATAACAATGGACACACCCGGAAGCGGAAGATTGTTTTGGTCAGTAACAGTACCTGAAATTGTTTGTTGTTGTCCATAAGATAAAATAGCGAACAACATAAATAAGGGTATTAAAACCCTAGTTAGTTTTGTTTTCATTTAGTGATTATTTGAATTAGCTGGCTCTAAAATCTTAATAAAATCTTAATAATCCAAGATTAACCTATTAAAATTGTAGTTCAATGTTAAATTAGAATTAATAATTGCTAAATTTTTAATAAATAAGAAGCATTTTGCAGTTAACACAGATAATTAACATATAAGTTGAAGCAAGTGTATTTAGTTCTGTATTTTTAATCAACTTTTTGCTAGTTTTTTTGGCTATGGTTTTATGCTGAAGTTAATGCGCCTCCAACCAATTCTCGCCAATCCCAACTTCTACATCTAGAGGAACTGCCATGGTATAAGCATTTTCCATTTCAGATTTAATGAGGGTTTTCATTTCTTCGAGCTCTGGTTTGTAACAATCAAAAACCAATTCATCATGAACTTGCAACAACATTTTGGTTTTGTAATTGCCTTCGGATAGTTTGTTGTGGATATTGATCATCGCAATTTTAATGATATCTGCTGCGCTACCTTGAATAGGTGCATTCACCGCATTTCGCTCTGCGGCCCCACGCACTACTTGATTGTTACCATTAATATCCTTTAAATAGCGTCGGCGACCCAAAATGGTCTGTACATAACCGTTATCACGGGCAAAATCTATTTGTTCGCTCATGTAATTTCTGAGCTTTGGATAGGTTTTGTAATAGGTGTCAATCAACTCTTTGGATTCAGCTCGAGTTAAATCTGTTTGATTGCTTAAACCAAAGGCAGAAACACCATAAATAATCCCAAAGTTTACTGTTTTGGCATTACTACGTTGTTCACGGGTAACCTGATCTATAGGTACATTAAATACTTTTGAAGCTGTGGAAGCATGAATGTCCATTCCATTTTTAAAGGCTTCAATCATGGTGTCTTCTTCACTTAAAGCAGCGATAATCCGTAGTTCTATCTGAGAATAATCTGCAGCCAATAAAACATAGTCTTTGTCCCTTGGCACAAATGCCTTACGCACTTCACGACCTCGTTCGGTTCGGATAGGAATATTCTGCAGATTAGGATTGTTACTGCTCAATCGACCAGTTGCTGCAACGGTTTGCATATAATCGGTATGTACCCGGCCAGACTTGGTTTCTACTTGTTCCGGCAAAGCATCTACATAAGTGCTTTTTAGTTTGGCAAGTCCACGGTAATCCAATACGTTTTGAATAATCTCATGGTCCTTAGCGAGATAAGACAGGACATCTTCAGCAGTGGAATACTGACCTGTTTTTGTCTTTTTGGGCTTATCTACCAACTTCATTTTATCAAATAATATCTCGCCCAATTGTTTTGGGGAACCAATATTGAATTCCTGACCGGCAGCTTCATAAATGTTTTTCTCTAAATTTTGGATGTCATTATTCAATTCTTTAGAAAGGGAACCTAAGAATTCTTTGTCCAGATTAATTCCCTCACTTTCCATAGCAGCTAAAACCCGTAGCAATGGAACTTCAATTTCTTCAAATAGTTTTTCCGTTTTTGCCTCAGCAAGTTCTGGTCTAAAATGCTGTGCTAATTGGAAGGTGATATCTGCATCTTCAACCGCATATTCAGTTTGCTTTTCTATAGGAACATCTCGCATAGAAAGCTGGTTTTTTCCTTTTTTGCCAATAAGCTCAGTTATAGAAACAGGAGTGTAATTGAGGTAAGTTTCAGCAAGCACATCCATGTTGTGCCGCATATCTGGATTGATGAGGTAATGCGCCAACATGGTATCAAAAAGCTTTCCTTTGACCTGAACCCCGTAGTTCTGCATCACTTTAATGTCATATTTTAAGTTCTGACCTATTTTCTCGATAGTTTCAGATTCAAAAAATGGACGTAATTGCTCAATAAGCTTAGTAACAGTTTCCTTGTCTTCAGGAAATGCCACATAAAATCCTTTTCCAGTATTCCAGCTAAATGCAATACCCACCAATTCTGCTTCTAACGGATTTATAGATGTGGTTTCCGTATCAAAACAAACCGAAGTTTGATCTAGTAACTTTTTAAGGAAAAGTTCCATTGCCAATCCAGGTTGTACCAGTTGGTAAAAATGAGAAACATCGTCAATTTTATTTCTGCTATTTACATCTTTAATAGTTGCTGGAGATTCTGACGGATTGCCTCCAAATAGTGAAAACTGACCGCTACCGGCTGCTTGAGTTTCGGTGTTAACCTTTTTGGAGGTAATTGTGTTCGAAGCCCCCTCCGACTCCCCCACAGGGGGAGAATCTGCAATGTCATTTGAGAATATTTTTATAAACTGGTCTTTTAGCCTTCTAAACTCCAGTTCTTCAAAGATTTCTTGCACTTGTGCGCCATCTGGCTCGCACATCTCATAATCATCAGCGTTAAAAGTAACCTGGCAATCAATTTTAATTTCGGCCAGTTTTCTGGAAAGTCTGCCTAGTTCGGCATTGGCTTCTACTTTTTCCTTCATTTTTCCTTTAAGCTGGTCGGTATTAGCTAAAAGCCCTTCCATATCACCAAATTGTTCCAAAAACTTTTTGGCGGTTTTATCACCAACACCAGGTAGACCAGGAATATTGTCACTGGCATCACCCATCATGCCCAAGTAATCAATCACTTGCTCAGGTCTTTCTACTCCAAATCGTTTTTGAATTTCTGGAATGCCCCAAATTTCTATTCCGTTTCCCATTCGTGCTGGGCGGTACATAAAGATATTTTCAGAGACCAATTGTCCAAAATCCTTATCTGGTGTGACCATAAAGACTTTGTAGTTTTCTTTTTCAGCTTGTTTGGCAATGGTCCCGATAAGGTCATCAGCTTCGTAACCTTCTAGCTCCACGATTGGGATTTTCATAGCCTTTAAAATATTCTGAATATAGGGAACAGCTATTTTTATGGCATCTGGAGTTTCATCACGGTTTGCTTTGTACTCTTCAAAAAGCTCGGTACGCTCAACACTGCCTCCTTTATCAAAAGCAACGGCCAAATGGTCTGGCTTCTCTCGTTTGATAACATCAAAAAGTGAATTCATAAAACCCATAATAGCAGAAGTATCCATGCCTTTAGAATTAATTCTCGGGTTTTTTATCAATGCATAGTACCCGCGAAAAATTAAGGCATAGGCGTCTAGTAGAAAGAGTCTTTTTTGGTCAGACATGTTGTTTAATTGTCAGTTAGTGATTAAAAAAGTTGACAGTTTTTAAAAGTAGAAAAAAGATTCAAGAACCTAGAAATCTTGTCGCTAAAAGTGAATTGATTTTAGGTCTTTTCATAAAAGCTCTCTACGGTTCTATTTTCATGCCCTTTTTGGGAGTATTCCCGATAAGTAAATCCTGGATGTACACAATAACCTCCCGTTTCACCATACTTATTTATAGCTATAAAACCGATTTGAAAGTCTTTTCTATCCTTATTTTTAGCAATGATACGTTTAACTCCTTCTTCACAAGCTTCTTGTGGCGATTTTCCTTGCCGCATCAACTCTACGATTAAAAAACTACCTACGGTACGTACTACTTCCTCCCCAACGCCAGTAGCAGTGGCACCGCCAACCTCATTATCTACAAAAAGACCAGCGCCAATAATAGGAGAATCACCTACACGACCAGCTAATTTGTAAGCCATTCCACTTGTGGTACATCCGCCAGAAATATCTCCATTCTTATCAATGGCCAACATGCCAATGGTATCGTGATTTTCAATATTAATAGGAGTTTCATAATTGGACTCTTTTTTCCACTCCAGCCATTCTTGTTTGGATTTCTCAGTTAATAAATTCACTTTTTTAAAACCCTGCTCATAGGCAAATTGCTCTGCACCCTTACCAGCTAAAAATATATGGGGTGTTTCTTCCATTACTTTTCGGGCTACAGAAATAGGGTTGGCTATATTTTGCATGGCCAATACTGCTCCACAATTTGCATCTTTATCCATAATACAGGCATCCAAAGTAACATTTCCATCCCTATCTGGTCTTCCGCCAGTCCCAACGGTTTGATTGTTCACATCATCTTCCTCTACCATTACACCCTGCTCAATGGCATCTAAAGAGCTGCCTCCAGCTTCTAGTACTTCCCAAGCTCTTGCAGATGCATTCATAAAATTCCATGTACAAATGACAATTGGTTTTATTTTAGCTGATACAGGTGCTATCTCATCTTTCTTCGAATTGTTCTGGCAAGAAGCTATAATCGGTGTTGCGACTATACCGGCAGTGCTAAGGCTGGATTTCTTTAAAAACTTACGTCTTTTCATCGTAGGGTTGATTATTTTTAAAACTTGAATAAATATAGCAATATGCTTATTGAAGTTTGTGCCAATTCTTTACAATCTGCTCTTAATGCTGAAAAGGCAGGTGCTAACCGAATTGAACTTTGCACAGAGTTGGGAGTTGGTGGTGTTACACCTTCATATGGTTTAATTACTGCTGTAAAAGAACAAGTGAATATTCCAGTCCATGTTTTGGTTCGCCCCAGATGTGGTCATTTCACGTATTCTAAAACAGAATTCGAGGTGCTGTTAAAGGATATTGAGTTCTGTAAGAATCTTGGAGTTGATGGAATAGTGTCAGGAGTCCTAAATTCTGATGCTACTTTGGATTTAGAGCGCACAAAGCAACTTGTTGAATTATCAAAACCATTGCATTTTACATTTCACCGCGCTTTTGATTGGGTTTCTAATCCTCTGAAAGTATTGAGTAAATTGGAAGCCATAGGGGTTGATACAATTCTAACTTCGGGTAAACACTTAACAGCAGAAAATGGAATTGAACTTTTAAAAGAATTAAATTCAGTTGCTGACAAAATTTCTATTATGGCTGGGGCAGGGGTGAATTTAAATAATATTAAAAAATTTATGCATATTGGTTTTAAAGCGATTCACCTTTCTGGGACTAGCTTTGGTAATGAAGTTTCCATAAATCGTAAAGTGCCCATGAATTCTCAAAAACATCTAGAAGAACATCATGTGGCTGTAACTAACGTTGAAGTTATCCGTCAAATAGTTCAGAGCGTTAAATAAATTGAAAAAGCACGTGAACCTTTTTCAAAAAAAATAGCTTTGTAAAAAAATATACATGTCTCGATTTCTTATCATCTTATCAATCATTTACATCATTTTGGCTGTTTATGGCTTTCAGGGATTTAAAACCATATTTAAAAACCAATGGTTGCAACTTACATATGGAGTATTGTTTTTAGGTGCTATATCACTATTTATATATAAGGTTTTAGAGTATGTTCCTGGTAAAGCTTTACAACCAGGTACTGCTATTGCCGGTGGGGTATTCTTTTCCTTTTTAATGTTTGCTTTAGTCTTAGGTTTTTTTCTTTTGGTTGAAGACATAGTGCGCCTTTTTACATTTATCTACAATAAAATTAATGGACTTGCAGAGGGAAATACCAATTATTTTCCATCTAGGAGAAAGTTTGTGAGTACAATCGGTTTAGGTCTAGCAGCATTACCGTTTGGAGCTCTCTTATATGGAATGTACAAGGGAAAGTACAACTACAAGGTGCTTAAATACGAATTGGAGTTTGATGACTTACCAGACGCTTTTGATGGATATCAAATAACACAGATTTCAGATGTGCACAGTGGTAGTTTTGATAATCGCAAAAAAGTGGCATATGGTATCGACTTGATTAATGAACAAAAGAGCGATGTTATTTTGTTCACGGGAGATATGGTCAATAATAAGACTGAAGAAATGGAACCTTGGGCAGATTTGTTCGCTACACTCAGTGCTAAAGATGGTGTGTATTCTGTTTTAGGTAATCACGATTATGGAGATTATGTGGGTTGGGAAAATGATGAAGCAAAAGCGAAAAATTTGCAGGAATTAAAAGATCTTCAGAAAAATATGGGCTTTGATCTTTTGCTGGATTCCCATCGTTATCTAGAGCGAGACGGAGAGAAAATTGCATTGTTGGGTGTTGAAAACTGGGGCAGAGGTAGATTTAAAAAAGCAGGAGATTTGGAGCGAGCTAAAAAAGGAGTAAACGAGCAAGACTTTAAAATTTTGATGAGCCATGATCCATCTCACTGGGAAGATGTTGTAATAAATGATGACTACCATTTTCATTTAACATTAAGTGGCCACACTCATGGGATGCAGTTTGGAGTTGAAATTCCAGGATTTATTAAATGGAGCCCAGTAAAATGGCGTTATAAATATTGGGCCGGTGTGTACAAGGAGCTAGGCCAATATATAAACGTAAACAGAGGTTTTGGATTTATTGGTTATCCGGGGCGCTTCGGAATTTGGCCAGAAATTTCGGTCATCACCCTTAAAAAGAAAGGTTTAACGTGAATTTAACGCATATCAAGTTGCTAATGGCTTCACTTCACGTATAACTTTAACATTTTTTCTTACTTTTGAAGCGAAACATAACCTATTTGCCATGTCTAAATTTGGTGAACTTATTGACTTAAATGTTCCAGTATTATTAGATTTCTATGCTGACTGGAATGAACAATCAACCTCAATGCATCCTGTATTAAGAGATGTTGCCGCTGCCCTTGGTGATAAAGGTAAGGTCATAAAAATTGATGTAGATAAAAACAAGGAGCTTTCCCAAGCCTTAAGAATCAAGGGTTTACCTACTTTGATGATATACAAAAAGGGCGAAATGGTTTGGCGACAAAGTGGTGAACAAGACGCCAATACCTTGATTGGTATTTTAAGCGAGTACACCAACTAAGTTTATCTTTCCCTACTCTTGAATTAATGCACTGTCTTCTACCGCTGGAATAGAATCAAGTGGAATCGTATCCTGCATATCAGGATCTAAATTTTGAGGTTCACTTAGATATTCTTGATCCTCTTCTCCAATAAACTGTGTGAACTTATCTATATACTCGTTAAAAATGAGGGTTTCTTTTTCAGCAAAGTCCCTGTCCCTATTTCTAATAAGAATATCTATATTTCTCCGATATGCTTCCATATCTGTTAAGATGTCATCTATCTTATTGTACTGTTCATCCAAAGGAATACCAGCATAATATTCTAATCGCTCTTGATATACTTTTTTGAGCTTACTAAAGAGTTCGCGTGCTTTTTGCTGACTGCCTACCTTGTAATAGCCATCTACAAAAGGTTCTACAAAGGCATAAAAACCATAGTGTTCAAATGGAACATTGGTCATAGCTATGTCTATAGTTTTTTTGGCAGCATCAATTTTATCTTCGGCAAGTTGGTTTTCCATCAACCTAGCAAGATTACTTCTAAAAGAAAGTCCTTGAGACCTAGTTTGTGGATCATGGTAAATATCTGAACTTGAAGCATTGCCCCATTCCCAACTATCCACAATTTTGGCCATTAAATCAGTATCAATACGCCCCATTTCATAAGGGCTATCATTTGTAGTTTTAATAGGTACTAATTTATAAACGAGGCCGTCTAACTGTAAATATTCCTTCATCCAAATATATTCAGCATTGTCAAAACTTCCTCCAGAGAAGTAGATAGGTCTTTTCCAATCATTATTGGCTAGTATATCCAACATCAGAATTCGATTCTTTGGCAATGCACTTTTCGGAAGGTCAATATCAATATAATCCAAAATTAAATCTGCATCCTCTTGTTTTACCAATCCACTGGATAAAACATTTTGCTTATTAACTGGAATTCGGATTTTGTTAGTTGGGTAGTAAACAATATCCAAATTACTTTCAGAATACTTATCCATATCCCCACCGCTTTTTTCCACGATAAAACGGAACTTGGTCTGTGGGTTGTCACTCCCGATCCAATTCATAAAGTCTTTAATACTCCAACGACTTTCGGAAATAGCCTTGCCAAACAAGTCATCAACATCTTGAGAGTAAACCGCATCTCTTGTACCATATGCATACTTATCATGAGTCAATTGAGAAGGTATGGGGTCGCTCTCGTAGGCCTTCCGTTTCATTTGATCTATGTACCAATCCGTAGCAAAAAGACTGGTATTTATAGTGCGAACATCTGTTCTATATCCTTCAATCTCTTGAACGTACCACAGTGGAAAAGTATCATTATCACCAATTGTAAAGAGAATGGAACCTGCATCTTCCTGGCATGAAGCTAGATATGCTTTTGCAGTAGAGTTTGCGGTATATCTGCTAGAACGGTCATGGTCATCCCAATTTTGATATGCCATTAATAGCGGTACTGACAATAGGCATATTGCGGTGACGATTGGTGCGGATAGTTTTGGTTTCAATAATTTCCGTACTTCTTCAAAAAGTCCAAAAACACCTAGGCCTATCCAAATGGTGAAAATATAAAAAGAACCTACCAATGAATAGTCCCTTTCCCTAGGTTGAAAAGTATAGGGATTAGTGTAAAATTGAATGGCGATCCCCGTGAATATAAAGAATACGAAGAGTACCCAAAATTGTTTTGGATTCCTTGAAATTTGAAATACCAAACCTATGATTCCTAAAAGTAACGGTAAAAAGAAGTACGTATTTCTAGCTTTGTTATCCAATATGTCACTTGGAAGATTTTCCTGACTTCCAAGCCTTATACTGTCTACAAAGGGAATCCCACTTAACCAATGGCCATTTTCATCATACCTGCCTTGGACATCATTCTGCCTTCCAACAAAATTCCACATGAAATAGCGCATGTACATATATCCGAATTGAAATTCGAACATGTACTTTATGTTCTGTCCTAAACTTGGAGGCAAAACCTCAATGTATTCGCTAAATTGTCGTAAAAATTGAATGTATTGTTCGGTGTCTATTTCACCTTGGGCTTCAAACTCCCTGAACTGTTTTACGGCATCCCTAAGTTGATTGTCCGATATATAGCGCGGCTTTATTTTAAAATCCAATCGGCCAAAGTAGCGCATGTAGTTTTCGGCGTGTTGATCGCTCCATAAACGGGGGAGTAGTCCCACATGTTTTTTATTTGGGCCTTGTAGCGCATTTTTGTATTTGTTTACAATTACATACTTGCCCAGCTTTTTGTCTTTTTCATATTTTGGTTTATCATCAATATCCTCTCCAGCTGGAGCAAATGTATCTGAATAATAAGCACCGTAGAAGGGACTTTCAACACCAGGATATTGCTCTCTATTGTAGTATGCCAATAATGAACGGGCATCTTCAGGATTGTTTTCGTTAACTACGGTTTGTGAATTTGCTCTTATGGGGAGCATCAACCAAGACGAAAAACCAAGAATCAAAAACATGAAGCAAAGCACAATAGTGTTGGCTGTATGGTAATTGTTCTTTCTTGTATAACGGAGCGCAAAATAAAAAACGGCAACAAATAACAAGCCCATTATAATGGTGCCCGAATTAAAGGGCAGACCGACTTGATTTATAAAGAAAACTTCGCTCCAACCAAAAACTTTTAAAACGTACGTAAGCGAAAATTTATAAACTAACATTAGTATGGCAATAACAATGATATTGGCCAATAAAAAATTCTTAACTGTGGTCTTTTTGTATTTTTTAAAGAAATACAACAGGCCTATTGAAGGAATGGCTAAAAAGCCCATAAATTGAATTCCGAAAGTAAGACCAACTACAAAGCACATAAGTATTAACCACCTATTGCCTCTTTGATCCTCAAGATTGTCTGTCCATTTTAGCCCTAGCCATAATAAGAGCGCCATAATTAAACTGGCCATCGCATACACTTCTGTCTCCACTGCATTGAACCAAAAGCTGTCAGAGTAAGTAAAAGCCATAGAGCCAACTAACCCACTACCAAGAACGGCTATTGCATTGCTGTTGGATAACTTTGATTTTTTTACGATTAATTTTCGAGTAAGGTTGGTAATGGTCCAAAACATAAAAAGTACGGTAAATGCACTTGATACTATAGAAACTGCATTGACCATTAATGCAACCTTACTGGTATCTCCAAAAGCAAATATGGAAAAGAACGCTCCAATCATTTGTAGTAGAGGAGCTCCTGGAGGATGACCAACTTGTAGTTTTGCCGAAGTAGTGATATACTCACCAGCATCCCAAAAACTTCCGGTAGGTTCGACGGTTATACAATAGGTTATAAATGCAATTGAAAAAGCGACCCAACCCAAAATGGTATCCCATTTTCCAAAGTTTTTTGCAAACATGTAATACTTACTTTACCGATTGGGGCGAAATTACCAAATAAAAAAGAGATGCATAGGTAATTTTCAAAAACCTTTAACAAGAATATCGCTTAGTTTTCGTTCTAATTGTGAAGAATTTATTTGGCGAAACAAAAGTTTGTTTTAAATTTGCACGCTCTAAATACCGAATGCAAGTTTGGTTAGAGTTGGCACTGGCCCATGGTGTAATTGGCAACACTCCGGTTTTTGGTACCGTCATTCAAGGTTCGAGTCCTTGTGGGCCAACATAATAAGATAAAAAACCCCGACATAATAGTCGGGATTTTTTGTTTTTAAGACGAGTTTTGCAAACTATAGAATTATCGTATATTTGCACCACTGAACGGATATAAAAAGTATTCATGAGGGGACTTCGAGTCCCCTCTTTTAGTACTAAGAGTTATGTTTAAGGATAAGGTAACAGCGCTTTTAAACAAAGCAATAGAGGAAAACGACTCTCTTTTCTTAATAGATTTTACTATCGGTGTTGATAATAAAATAAGAGTGGTTTTGGACGGTGATGAGGGTGTTAGCTTAAGTGACTGTATGGATATTAGCCGTGCAATAGAACATAATCTAGACAGAGAAGAAGAAGATTTTTCTTTGGAAGTTACATCTGCTGGCGCTACAACGCCATTAGTGCTTCCAAGACAGTATAAAAAGAATATAGGCAGAAAATTGGAAGTTAAAACCTTGGAAATGGCATTCGAAGGGAATTTAACTGCTGCTAATGAGGAGTCTATTACACTTGAGTGGAAGGCTCGGGAACCTAAGCCAGTTGGTAAGGGTAAGCATACAGTTCAGAAGAAAGAAGAGATTGCTTTTTCTGATATAAAAGAAGCAAAAGTTGTATTAAAATTTTAAATGTAGACCACAATGGAAAACATGGCGCTTATTGAATCCTTCTCGGAGTTTAAGGATGATAAGTTTATTGACAGAGTAACGTTAATGGCAATTTTGGAAGATGTATTCCGAAATGCATTAAAAAAGAAATTCGGTTCAGATGATAATTTTGATATCATCATTAACCCAGATAAAGGGGATTTAGAAATTTGGAGAAACCGTATTGTGGTTGAAGATGGTGAGGTTGAAGAGCCAAACGAGGAAATATCGCTGACCGAAGCAAGAAAAATTGAGCCAGATTTTGAGGTTGGTGAAGATGTTTCGGAAGAGGTGAAACTGATGGATTTAGGGAGGCGTGCAATTTTAGCTTTGCGCCAGAATTTAATTTCTAAAATTCATGAGCACGACAATACAACAATTTATAAGCAATTTAAAGATTTAGAAGGTGAAATCTATACTGCTGAGGTTCACCATATCCGTCATAAAGCAATTATTTTATTGGACGATGAAGGAAACGAAATTATTATGCCTAAAGACAAGCAGATTCCATCTGATTTCTTTAGAAAAGGGGATAACGTTAGGGGAATAATCGAAAGCGTAGAGTTAAAGGGGAATAAGCCTGCAATTATTATGTCCAGAACTGCTCCAAAATTTTTAGAGCAATTGTTCTTTCAAGAAATTCCAGAGGTTTTCGATGGTTTGATTACGATTAAGAAAGCCGTTAGAATTCCTGGTGAAAAAGCAAAAGTGGCAGTTGATTCTTATGATGACAGAATTGACCCAGTAGGTGCGTGTGTTGGTATGAAAGGTTCTAGAATCCACGGTATTGTTCGTGAACTTGGAAATGAAAATATAGATGTTATCAACTGGACAGGTAATCCTCAGTTAATGGTAACAAGAGCATTAAGTCCTGCTCGCGTAACCTCAGTGAAGCTGAACGATGAGAAGATGACGGCACAGGTTTACTTAAAGCCAGAAGAGGTATCCAAAGCTATTGGTCGTGGTGGTCATAATATTCGATTGGCTGGACAATTAACTGGTTATGAGATAGATGTATTTAGAGAAGGTGTTGAGGAAGATGTAGAATTAACTGAGTTTTCTGATGAAATCGATGCTTGGATTATTGAAGAATTTAAGAAAATTGGTCTGGACACTGCACGCAGTGTGTTAGAGCAAGATGCAGCTGATTTGGTAAAGCGTACAGATTTGGAAGAAGAGACTGTAGCAGAAGTGGTACGTATTCTTAAATCAGAGTTTGAAGATTAGATTATATTTGCACGAATTATAAAGGAATAGGAAACTATTTATGGGAGGAAATCCAACAATAAGATTAAATAAAGTTCTAAGGGAATTGAATATTTCATTGGATAGAGCTGTTGATTATTTAACATCGCAAGGACATGATGTTGAGGCAAGACCAACAACTAAAATCACGGATGAAGTATATCAAGTGCTGTTGGATGAATTTCAAACAGATAAGAGTAAAAAAGTAGCTTCAAAAGAAGTAGCTGAAGAAAAGCAGAAAGAGAAGGAAGAGCTTAGAATGCAGTTGGAACGTGAACAAGAAGAGCGTAGACTAGCAAGAGAAAAGAGGCAGGCTGCTTCGGGTGAAGTTATAAAAGCAAAAGCAGAACTTTCCGGTCCTAAAAAGGTTGGTAAGATCGATTTAGATAAAAAGCCTGTAGTTGAAGAGAAAACTCCAGAACCTACTGCTCCAAAAACAGAAGAAGCTCCAAAAGAAGTGAAAGTGGAGCCTGTTGCTAAAAAAGAGGTTTCCAAAAAGGTTAAGAAAGAAGATTCCCCTAAAGATGTTGAGGTTGAAAAAACCGAAGAAGACGCAGAGCCAGAAGCAATAGAAACTCAGTACAAAAAATTATCTGGACCCAAGATTACAGGCGACAAAATTGACTTGACCAAATTTGAAAAGCCCAAAAAGAAAAAAGAAGAATCTAAAAAGACAGATGCTGCTTCAGATCGCAAAAAGCGTAGAAGGCGTATTGTAAGCAATAAGAATACAGGTGGCACTCCAAGGCAAAAAGGAACTGGACCAGCGGCTAATCGTGCTAGAGGACAAAGATCTGGAGCTCCAAAAGTTGAGCCCACAGAAGAAGAAGTACAAAAACAGGTTCGTGAAACTTTGGAGAAACTTCAAGGTAAATCGAATAAAGGTAAAGGCGCCAAGTATAGAAGGGATAAAAGAGATCAACACCGTCAACAGACAGAAAAAGATCTTGAGCAGCAAGAATTAGAAAGTAAGCTATTAAAAGTAACAGAGTTTGTTACAGCCAACGAAATGGCCACAATGATGGATGTATCCACTACAGACATTATATCTGCGTGTATGTCTTTGGGTATGATGGTTACAATGAATCAAAGACTGGATGCCGAGACCCTTACTATTGTTGCCGAAGAATTTGGATATGAAGTAGAGTTTGTTACTGCTGAAATAGAAGAGGCTATCGAGATAGATGAGGATAAGCCAGAAGATTTAAAAGAACGCGCACCTATTGTAACTGTAATGGGTCACGTAGACCATGGTAAAACATCACTGTTGGATTACATTCGAGAAGAAAATGTAATCGCGGGTGAAAGTGGAGGTATCACTCAGCATATTGGAGCTTATGGTGTTACTTTAGAGAATGGACAAAAAATAGCGTTCTTGGATACTCCGGGTCACGAGGCTTTTACGGCGATGCGTGCTAGGGGTGCTCAGGTTACGGATATAGCAATTATTGTTGTTGCGGCTGATGATGATATCATGCCACAAACAAAAGAGGCAATCAGTCATGCTCAGGCAGCTGGTGTTCCTATCGTTTTTGCAATCAATAAAGTCGATAAGCAAACTGCAAACCCTGACAAGATTAAAGAAGGTCTTGCGCAGATGAACCTATTGGTCGAGGATTGGGGTGGAAAAATCCAATCTCATGATATTTCAGCGAAGACTGGACAGGGTGTAAAAGAGTTATTGGAAAAGGTATTGCTTGAGGCAGAACTACTTGAATTGAAAGCAAACCCAGATAAGTTGGCCACAGGTACTGTTGTAGAAGCTTTCTTGGATAAAGGTCGCGGATATGTCTCCACAATTTTGGTACAAGCAGGTACGCTAAAAGTAGGGGACTATGTTTTGGCGGGGACTACCAGTGGTAAGGTGAAAGCTATGCAAGATGAGCGTGGTAAAACCATTAAAAAAGCTGGACCAGCTACTCCTGTTTCTATTTTAGGGTTAGATGGAGCTCCACAGGCAGGTGATAAATTTAACGTGTTGGACGATGAGCGTGAGGCAAAGCAAATAGCTACTAAACGTTCTCAGTTACAACGTGAGCAGTCAGTTAGAACGCAAAGACATATTACTCTTGATGAAATAGGCAGACGTATTGCGTTAGGTGATTTCCAAGAGTTGAACATAATATTAAAAGGTGATGTTGATGGTTCTGTTGAGGCGTTAACGGATTCTTTCCAAAAACTATCTACAGACGAAATTCAGGTAAACATCATTCATAAAGGTGTTGGTGCTATTACGGAATCAGATGTATTGTTAGCTAGTGCTTCTGATGCAATTATTATTGGATTTAATGTGCGACCAATGGGTAACGCTCGTGAAATCGCAGATAAAGAAGAAATTGACATCAGAATGTATTCCATTATCTATGCAGCCATCAATGACTTGAAGGATGCCATGGAAGGAATGCTTTCACCTGAAATCAAGGAAGAGATTACTGGTACGGCAGAAATTAGGGAGACTTTCAAAATTTCTAAGATTGGTACTATTGCCGGATGTATGGTTACGAGTGGTAAAATCTTTAGAAACTCTCAAATCCGATTGATACGTGATGGAGTAGTGATTTTTACAGGTGAATTGGCTTCACTAAAACGTTTTAAAGATGACGTTAAGGAAGTTGCCAAAGGGTATGATTGTGGGTTGCAAATCAAGAATTACAATGACATCAAAGAAGAAGACATTGTAGAAGCTTTCCAAGAGGTAGCTGTTAAGAAAAAGCTCTAGGCTTAAGTATTTATTTTTTGGGGTAACAAGAATGCGTTTGGATATTTTTTCCTTACCTCAATGAGCCTGCGTTGTGCTTCCATTTTAGTCTTAAACTTTCCAAGTCTTACACGATAAGTTGGTTCTTTAAAATCAATTTTAGAATACCATCCTGGAAAATCTATGTCAACATTGGATTTAAGGTTTTGGGCTTCACGATGACCACCAAATCCAACTTGTATCTGGTAGTAGCCAGAATTGTTATTGGCAGATTTATAAATTTCAACTAGCTGCTCAATCTTTGGATCTTGTTCGATGGTAATGGTTCCTTCTTGACCAAAGCAAAAAAGGGAAAAACCAAATAAAAGTATAGTGAATAGAAGGGTTCTCATATCTAGAATGTTGTTCTAATAGTACTTAGAATACAAATGTAATTTTTTCTCTTTTAAACAAAACGGAACAGCTTTATTTAGAATGTTTATAAATTAGATATTATAAATCCCTTAACATTTTAAAAAACCTAGCTGTGTCGTATTTTTGTATCCAATTTGGAGCACGGTAAAGCTAACTCTCATAGTATCAGTAGGAAATATCGTGCCAGAATTTTGACAGCAATTATAACAACATGAGAAAGGTTTTAAACCGCGTTCAATTTTCTAATTTTTTCAGTCTTAGTCTACTATTAGTTCTCCAACTAATTTCATTTTCAACATATTCACAAGAAGATGTCGCTGCAGAAGCTGCACCTGCCGAAGAGGCTGCTACCGATTTGGGAGGTGACCCTGTAAAAGGAAAGCAATTGTTCAATCAGAACTGTGCGGCGTGTCATGCCTTAAATAGAAAAATGACTGGTCCTGCTTTAGCTAATGTTGAAACTAGATTGGCTGAGGAAGAAGGTTTAGATAAAGAGTGGTTGTATAAATGGATTAAGAATAGTGCTGGTGTTATTGCTTCTGGAGACTCCTATGCCAATAAAATTTACAATGAGTACAATCAGTCAGCGATGACTGCTTTCCCAACATTATCCAATGAAGATATTGATAATATTTTAGCTTACACCGCAGCCCCAGCACCTACTCCAAAAGTTGCTGTTACTCCTGCTGGAGGTGGTGGTGAATCCACAGGGAGTGGAGTTTCAAATGAAATTATTCTCGGTGCACTGGCTCTGGTCTTTGGCTTGCTTGTTATAATGTTGTTTTTGGTAAACAATACGCTTCGCAAAATCGCTGAGGCGAATGGCGTTCAAGTTGTAAAAGAAGAAGCAGAGAAAAGAACACCAATTTGGAAAGCTTTTGCTCAAAACCAGTTTTTAATATTTTGTACAGTAATAGTATTTCTGTTAGGTAGTGCATATTTTGCATATAGTTGGATGTCTCAGATTGGTATCGACCAAGGATATGCTCCAGTACAACCAATTCATTATTCTCACAAAATACATGCTGGGGTTAATAAGATTGAATGTCAATATTGCCACTCTTCTTCTAGAGTTTCAAAACATTCTGGTATTCCTTCTTTAAACGTTTGTATGAATTGCCATAAGTCAATTTATGAGTATAAAGGGACTGCTGAAGGGCCAAGTGCTGAAGATTTAGCGAATGGCTATACCAATGAATTCTACACTAAGGAAATAAAGAGGTTGTATAAAGCTGTTGGATGGGATGAAGAAAACCAACAATATACAGGAGAATCACAGCCAGTGGAATGGGTTAGGATTCATAATCTGCCTGATTTCGCTTATTTCAACCACTCGCAACACGTAATGGTTGGTAAAATAGAATGTCAGACTTGTCATGGACCAGTTGAGGAGATGGAAATTATGTATCAGTATTCACCGTTAACAATGGGTTGGTGTATCAACTGTCATAGAGAGACTGAGGTTCAGATAGCTGACAACGAATATTATTCCAAAATCCATGAAGAGCTTTCAAAGAAATATGGTGTTGAGAAATTGACGGCAGCTCAAATGGGTGGTTTAGAATGTGGTAAGTGCCACTATTAATAAAAAGAAGTTATTTCATAAAGCATATGGCATCAAACAAGAAATATTGGAAAAGTGAAGCGGAGTTGAATCCGAACGATTCCATTGTTGAGACGCTAAAACAGAACGAATTTACAGAGCAAATTCCTGTTGATGAGTTTTTGGGCGATAAAGAAACATTGTCTGGAACATCTACCAATAGAAGGGATTTCTTAAAATATGTGGGCTTTAGTACAGCGGCAGCTTCGTTAGCTGCTTGTGAAGGACCAGTGCACAAGTCACTCCCATATGTAGTGCAGCCGGAAAACATTGTTCCTGGCGTTGCTAATTATTATGCTACTGCCATTGCGGACGGGTTTGATTTTGCCAGTATTTTGGTTAAAACACGTGAAGGTCGCCCAATCAAGATTGAAAATAACGACAGAGCTAAAACAAACGGTGGAGCAAACGCGAGGGTTAATGCTTCCGTTTTGTCTTTATATGATAGTACTCGTGTTCAAGGACCTAGTGCAAATGGAGAAGATATTTCTTGGGAAGATTTAGACAATAGGGTTAAAGGAGGCCTTACTGCTGCCAAGAATTCAGGAAAGCAAATTGCCTTATTGACTCAGACCTATGCAAGTCCTTCAACAAAAAAAATAATCGAAGAATTTACTGCTGCATATGGTAACGTAAACCATGTAGTCTATGATGCCATATCTGAAGATGCAGCGCTAAATGCTTTTGAAGCAGCTTACGGGGAAAGAGCTTTAGCTGATTATCACTTTGAGAAAGCGGAGCTTATTGTTTCTTTTGCTGCAGATTTTCTTGCAGATTGGCAAGGAGGCGGCTATGACTCTGGCTATGCTAAAATGAAAGTGCCACATCACGGTAAAATGTCCCGTCACATACATTTGGAGTCAAATATGTCTTTGACAGGAGCAAATGCAGACAGACGTGTGCCCATGAAACCATCTGAGGTAAAAGTGGCTTTGGCAAAACTATATGGAAAGCTTAATGGTAGCAATGTTGCCGGAGGAAGTTCAGATATAGATGCTGTTGTTGCTCAAATTGCAAAAGAGGTAAGAAAAGCAGGTAGTAAGGCCGTTGTGGTTTGTGGTTTGAATGATGAAAATGCCCAAACTGTAGTTTTGGCCATCAATAAATTATTACAAAGTGAGGCTTTCGATACAGAAAGCCCAAAATATATTCGTCAAGGAAGTACAGCCAAAGTCAATAGATTGATAGCTGATATGAAAGCGGGTCGTGTTGGAGCTGTACTTATTGATGGGGTGAACCCAGTTTATTCTCTACCAAACTCCTCTGATTTTGTAGAAGGATTGGCTAAAGTGTCGTTAACAGTCAGTTGTTCTTTTAACAATGATGAAACTGCGCAAGCTGTTGGTAATGTAGCTGCAGCGTCTCATTATTTAGAATCTTGGGGTGACCTTGAAATGAAAAAAGGACATTTTGCTTTAATGCAGCCTACCATTCGCGAATTGTTTGATACTAGACAATTTCAGTCTTGTTTATTGACATGGATGGGTAGTGATAAAACGTATTACGATTATATTAAGGAGAACTGGACCGGTTCAATTTTGAACGGAGCCAGCTGGAATAAAACATTGCAAGATGGTGTTTTCTCTATGCCAAAAATGGTTTCTGAGGTTGAAGAGAATGTAGTTGTTGCTGCTCCCTCAGTTGAAGAAGATGAAAACACTTCTAACATTGTTCCAATTGCATCTGCAATCAGAAGTTTGGCAAATACCACTTCTGACGATATGGAGTTGTTATTATATTCCAAAGTGGGAATGGGTGATGGTAAACAATCTAATAACCCGTGGTTGCAAGAGTTTCCTGATCCAATTTCAAGGGTTTCTTGGGATAACTATCTTACCGTTTCCAAAGCTGATGCTGAGGCATTGCAATTGGAGAATTACAATGTAGCAAATGGTGGATTGGATGGTGGTTACGCAAATGTTACTGTAGATGGAATCGTTGTAGAAAATGTACCTGTAATTATTCAACCAGGTCAAGCAAAAGGAACCGTAGGATTGTCTTTTGGTTATGGAAAGAGTGCTGGAATGAAGGAAGAAATGCAGACCGGTGTCAATGCATTTCAATTATATAAGGATTTTAATAACGTACAATCTGTTTCAATTTCTAAGGCTGAAGGTACTCACGAGTTTGCTTGTGTTCAGTTGCACAATACCTTAATGGGTCGTGGAGACATTATCAAAGAGACTACTTTAGAGATATTCAATACAAAAGACCATCATGAGTGGAATCCAGTACCAGAAGTTTCTTTGGACCACCAAGAAGTACCAGCTACTTCCGTGGATTTATGGGCAGAATTTGACCGTTCTATTGGGCATCATTTCAATTTGTCAATAGATTTAAATGCCTGTACCGGTTGTGGTGCTTGTGTAATAGCATGCCATGCAGAGAATAATGTGCCTGTAGTTGGTAAAGAAGAAGTTCGTCGCTCACGTGATATGCACTGGTTGCGAATAGACAGGTATTATTCTTCAGAGGAAACTTTTGAAGGGGATAATGAGAAGAAAGATAATCTGGACGGACTTTGGGGAGATAATGGTTCTTTGGGTGGTTTTGGAGAGATGGAGAATCCATCAGCAAATCCGCAGGTGGCATTCCAACCTGTAATGTGCCAGCACTGTAATCATGCTCCATGTGAGACTGTTTGTCCAGTAGCTGCAACGGCGCACAGCCGTCAAGGCCAAAATCATATGGCATATAACAGATGTGTGGGTACGAGATATTGTGCAAACAACTGCCCTTACAAAGTAAGACGATTTAATTGGTTCTTATATAACAATAATGATGAGTTTGATTACCATATGAATAACGATTTAGGAAAGATGGTAATTAATCCTGATGTCAACGTACGTTCTAGAGGGGTGATGGAGAAATGTTCTATGTGTATCCAAATGACACAGAAGACTATTTTGGATGCCAAACGGGATGGGCGAGAAGTTAAAGATAACGAGTTCCAGACCGCTTGTTCTTCTGCATGTAGTAGTGGGGCAATCGTATTTGGGGACATCAACAATAAAGAAAGTAAAGTAGCCGAGTTGAAAGAAGATGATAGAATGTATCACTTGTTAGAGCATGTGGGGACAAAACCAAATGTGTTCTATCATGTAAAAGTGAGAAACAACAACGAAGCATAACCAAAGAATAAGCAAGAAACTAGAATAGAGATTATGGCGTCGCATTATGAAGCACCTATACGAAAACCCCTAGTACTTGGCGATAAAAGCTATCACGATGTATCTGTTGATATTGCTCGCCCAGTGGAGGGAAAAGCCAATAAACAGTGGTGGATTGTTTTTTCCATTGCGTTAGTGGCGTTTCTTTGGGGTATCGGTTGTATCATTTATACCATTTCTACCGGTATTGGAGTTTGGGGATTAAACCGAACTGTAAACTGGGCTTGGGATATTACCAACTTTGTTTGGTGGGTAGGTATTGGTCACGCGGGGACCTTGATTTCAGCAGTACTACTATTATTCCGTCAAAAATGGAGAATGGCGATTAACCGTTCTGCTGAGGCGATGACGATTTTCTCTGTAATCCAAGCAGGGCTTTTCCCTATTATCCACATGGGTAGACCATGGTTGGCGTATTGGGTATTACCAATTCCAAACCAGTTTGGTTCATTGTGGGTAAACTTTAACTCACCTTTGCTTTGGGATGTATTTGCAATTTCAACGTATCTATCGGTTTCATTGGTATTCTGGTGGACAGGATTGCTTCCTGATTTTGCAATGATTAGGGATAGAGCGATAAAACCATTCCAAAAGAAAATATATAGTCTATTAAGTTTTGGTTGGACAGGGCGTGCAAAAGATTGGCAGCGTTTTGAAGAAGTTTCCTTGGTTTTGGCTGGATTGGCTACGCCATTGGTACTTTCAGTTCACACAATTGTGTCATTTGACTTCGCAACTTCCGTAATTCCAGGTTGGCATACCACTATTTTCCCACCCTATTTTGTTGCTGGTGCGATTTTTTCTGGTTTTGCCATGGTGAATACACTTCTAATCATCATGCGTAAAGTATGTAGTTTAGAAGACTATATTACAGTACAGCATATTGAGCTAATGAATATTGTAATCATGATTACAGGCTCTATCGTAGGTTGTGCTTACATAACTGAGCTTTTTGTGGCATGGTATTCTGGAGTTGAATATGAACAATATGCATTCTTAAATCGTGCGACAGGTCCTTACTGGTGGGCATACTGGGCAATGATGACCTGTAATGTGTTCTCCCCACAGTTTATGTGGTTCAAGAAATTACGAACAAGTATTATGTTCTCGTTTTTCATTTCTATTGTGGTAAACATTGGAATGTGGTTTGAGCGCTTTGTAATTATCGTAACCTCTTTGCATAGAGATTACCTTCCATCTTCATGGACCATGTTCTCACCAACATTTGTAGATATTGGAATATTCATAGGTACGATAGGGTTCTTCTTTGTATTGTTTTTGCTATACTCTAGAACGTTTCCTGTTATTGCACAGGCTGAAGTAAAATCAATCTTAAAATCTTCCGGTTCTAAATATAAGAAATTGAGGGAAGCTGGAAAGCCTTTATATGAAATGCCAAAAAGAGGAAAAACGATAGAGAAAGAACCTATAACCGATGATGTATTGATGGGTGAAGTGGTTCCTACAGTTGGTGACAAGACAGGAGTTAACGAACTACTAGGTTCTATAGGCACTTTTGATGCCACCAAAGAATCTGCAGATGATTTAAAGAAAATAAAAGGAGTAGGTCCTGAAATGGAACGCGTTCTAAATGGTATTGGCATATTTACTTTTGCTCAGGTAGGGAGAATGACAGAAAAAGAGTATAATTTATTAGATTCTATCACTGAAAAATTCCCAGGTCGTGCGCAACGAGACGATTGGGCTGGACAGGCTAGACTATTAAACGATAAAAAATAATTATGGCATCAAAAGTTATACACGCAGTTTACAATGACGATGACATATTGATGCATGCTGTCAAAGAAGTTCGTGCAGCTCATCATCATATAGAAGAAGTATATACGCCATTCCCAGTACATGGTCTAGACAAGGCTATGGGCTTAGAAGATACACGCATTGCCATTACTTCATTTATGTATGGTTGTTTGGGCCTAACGGTTGCCATTGTGATGATGAATTATATTATGATTCAAGATTGGCCACAAGATATTGGTGGTAAGCCAAGTTTTAGTTATTTGGAAAACATGCCAGCTTTTGTGCCTATCATGTTTGAGTTGACCGTGTTTTTTGCTGCGCACTTAATGGTGATCACATTTTATTTAAGAAGTAGAATGTGGCCTTTCAAAAAAGCGGAAAACCCAGATAAAAGGACAACAGATGCACATTTTTTGATGGAAGTTGGGGTTCACAACAACGAAAAAGAATTAAAAGATTTATTGCTTAACACTGGAGCAATTGAAGTAACGGTTACAGAAAAGGATGAATAGCATGAAGCAATTCGTAAAAATAGTTTTTGCAATACTACTAGTCGCTGGTGTGGCTTCTTGTGCAGACAAGAATTCACCTAATTATCAATATATGCCAAATATGTATGAGGCTGTAGGATATGAGACTTATGCTGGAGTTGAAAACGGCTTGTTTCCAGAAGGGACAGAAGCAATGCTTCCACCAGCTAATACAATTTCAAGAAACTGGTTGCCTTTCGAATATGACAATTCACCTGAAGGCAAAGAATTGGCCAGGGCAATGGCAAGTCCTTTAGATTCTCTAAATACAGGAGAGAATATGGCAAAAGGAGCGGAATTATACGCTATTTATTGCGCAATATGCCATGGAGTCAAAGGTGATGGACAAGGTTGGTTGGTTAAACAAGAAAAAATATTAGGTGTTCCTAGTTATGATGATGTGGCAAGAAATATCACTGTAGGGAGTACCTATCATACAATGTATTATGGCTTAAATTCTATGGGTTCTTATGCTTCACAGATAAGTAGTGAAAAAGAACTTTGGCAAGTGGCTGAATACGTTATGAAATTAAAAGGAGACCTTTCAAAATAAGAAAACTATAATGAAGTACACGTTTTCAAATAGATTAAAAATTGGTTCCATTGTATTAATGGTAGTTGGCTTTATTTGTTTGGCCTCAGGATTTTTGAGTGCACCGAGCACAGTTGAAGAAGCAAAAGAAATGATGGCTGCTGCTCACGGAGATGGTCATGGTGGCCATGGAGAAGTAGCTTCCCATGGTACCGAGCACGAAGCTGATTATATGGAAAAATCAGGTCATACGGCTAAAACGGATAGTCATAGTACTGCAGAAGCTCATGAAGAAGGGCATGATGCTTCACATGATGAACATTTATTGCACCAATTACAGAACAGACCATGGTCTGCATTATATGTAGCTGCATTCTTTTTCTTTATGATTTCATTGGGAGTACTGGCCTTTTATGCAATCCAAAGAGCTGCACAAGCTGGGTGGTCACCACTTTTGTTTAGGGTGATGGAAGGAATCACCGCTTATATTGTACCAGGCGGAATTATAGTATTTGTAATATTGGTACTGTCTACATTGCATATGAACCATATGTTTACATGGATGGATGCTAGTGTGGTTGAGCATGATAAATTATTACAAGGTAAAAAAGGATATTTGAACCCTACTTTCTTTTTGATTAGGGCTGCTATCTTTTTAGGTGGTTGGATTGCTTACAGACAGTATTCTAGAAAATTATCACTGGAGCAAGACACAGCTACAGACAACTCTAAATTCAAGCTGAATTTTAGAATATCAGCAGCATTCTTGGTATTCTATCTTATCTCAGAATCTATGATGTCTTGGGATTGGATTATGAGTTTGGACCCACATTGGTTTAGTACTTTATTTGGGTGGTACGTTTTTGCTAGTATGTTCGTTTCGGGAATAACCACTATCGCATTAATTACTATTTACCTTAAATCTAAAGGGTATTTGCCAGAAGTAAATGATAGTCATATCCATGATTTAGCAAAATTCATGTTTGGAATCAGTATTTTCTGGACCTATTTATGGTTTAGTCAGTTTATGCTGATATGGTATGCTAACATCCCTGAAGAAGTCACCTATTTTGTGACGCGTATCGAAGACTATAAATTACCATTCTTTGGTATGCTGGCAATGAATTTTATATTTCCATTGTTAGTCTTAATGAATAGCGATTATAAAAGGGTTAACTGGTTTGTTGTTATGGCCGGTATAATAATCCTATTTGGACATTATATGGATGTATTCAATATGGTGATGCCTGCAACTGTTGGTGAAAACTGGCATCTAGGTGTTCCTGAGATTGGAGGGATATTATTTTTTGCTGGATTATTTATTTTCTGGGTTTTCAATGCTTTGACCAAAGAGGAATTGACACCAAAAAGTAATCCATTTATAGAGGAAAGTAGACATTTCCATTACTAAAAATCGAAAGAGAAAGTAATTAAAGAATGACAACATTATTAATATTAACAGTTCTAGTTTTAGTTGCCATTGCAATCTGGCAAATGGGTAAAATCTTTGAATTGTCACAGTTGAGAGCTGATGCTTCAACAGCTCAGATAGCGAATGATACTGATAATAAAAATCAAGGTTATCTGCTTTTTGGATTTTTGATTTTCATTTATGGCATTACCATTTTTAGCTTTGCTAAATACTCTAAGTTTTTATTGCCTGAAGCGGCATCTGCACACGGACAAGGCTATGATAATTTAATGTGGGTATCTTTTGCGGTAATCTTTTTTGTACAAACTATTACACAAGCATTACTTCATTATTTTGGATACAAGTATAGAGGTGAGGAAGGTAAAAAAGCACTGTTCTATGCAGATAATGACAGATTGGAATTTATATGGACAATTATTCCTGTAATTGTTTTGGCAGGATTAATTATATGGGGGCTGTATTCATGGACAACCATAATGGAAGTAAATGATGAAGACGACCCCTTGATTGTAGAGCTATATGCACAACAATTTAATTGGACGGCAAGGTATGGTGGTGAGGATAATGTTTTGGGAGATGCCAGTGTTCGCTTAATTGATATTGACAGGGCTAATGTATTAGGTCTGGATGAGGCAGACCCTAATGCCACGGATGATATCATTGTTAAAGAATTGCATTTACCTATTGGTCGTAAAGTAAACTTTAAGATGCGTTCACAGGATGTGTTGCATTCAGCTTATATGCCTCATTTTAGAGCACAGATGAACTGTGTTCCAGGAATGATAACTGAGTTTTCGTTTACACCAACAATTACTACGGAACAAATGAGATTAAATCCTGAGGTGGTTGATAAAGTTAAAAGGACAAATGTAATAAGAGCGGAAAAAGCTGCTGCCGGGGAGCCTAATTCTGACCCATGGGAGTTTGATTACATTTTACTTTGTAATAAGATATGTGGCACATCACATTATAATATGCAGATGAAGATTATTGTTGAGACCGAAGAGGAATACAATGCATGGATGGAAGGTCAAAAAACATTTGCAGAAACCGTTTTACCGGTACAATAGAAAGGCTAGAAAAAGAAATTTATAAATTAAAAATTATTCGATTATGTCTGCAGTAGCAAACGCACATGTTGACGATCACGGTCACGATGATCATGGACATCATCATAAAGAGACTTTCATAACTAAATATATCTTTAGTCAAGACCATAAGATGATTGCTAAGCAATATCTTATCACTGGTGTTTTGATTATGGGCTTCATCGGTATTGCAATGTCTTTGTTATTTAGAATGCAATTGGCATGGCCTGGGGAATCTTTCTCAGTATTTGAGGCGCTACTAGGTAAATGGGCTCCTGAAGGTGTTATGGATGCTGATGTTTATTTGGCATTAATTACTATGCATGGTACCATTATGGTATTCTTCGTGCTAACAGCAGGCTTAAGTGGTACTTTTAGTAATTTACTTATTCCACTACAGATTGGTGCACGTGATATGGCTTCCGGTTTCTTGAACATGCTTTCTTTTTGGATGTTCTTTGTATCTGCCGTAATTATGGTCATCTCTTTATTTGTAGAAGCAGGACCAGCAGCAGCAGGTTGGACTATTTATCCACCGTTAAGTGCCTTACCCATGGCGCAACCAGGATCAGGTATGGGTATGACTTTATGGTTGGTCTCAATGGCAATTTTTATTGCATCATCACTTTTAGGATCATTAAATTATATAGTTACCGTAATCAACTTGCGAACTAAAGGGATGTCAATGACAAGACTTCCATTGACGATATGGGCATTTTTTGTAACAGCTATTATTGGGGTAATATCATTCCCGGTATTATTATCTGCGGCTTTATTGTTGATAATGGATAGAAGTTTTGGTACTTCATTCTTCTTATCGGATATCTTTATTCAAGGTGAAGTTTTACATTACCAAGGAGGTTCTCCAGTACTTTTTGAACATTTATTTTGGTTCTTGGGACACCCCGAAGTTTATATTGTTTTGTTACCTGCTTTAGGTATTACTTCTGAAGTAATGTCAACTAATGCTAGAAAACCAATTTTCGGTTATCGTGCCATGGTTGCTTCAATACTGGCAATTGCATTTTTATCAACTATCGTTTGGGGTCACCATATGTTTATTTCTGGTATGAATCCATTCTTAGGTTCGGTATTTACATTTACAACGCTATTGATTGCAATACCATCTGCGGTAAAGGCATTTAATTATATAACTACGCTCTGGAAAGGTAACTTACAGCTCAATCCGGCAATGCTGTTTTCTATCGCGTTGGTGTCTACGTTCATTACTGGTGGATTAACAGGTATTATTCTTGGGGATAGTGCTTTGGACATAAATGTTCATGATACCTACTTTGTGGTAGCTCACTTCCATTTAGTGATGGGTATTTCCGCATTATACGGACTCTTTGCTGGTGTTTACCATTGGTTCCCTAAAATGTTCCAAGGACGCATGATGAATAAAAATTTAGGATATGTGCACTTTTGGGTAACTGCAATATGTGCTTATGGGGTTTTCTTCCCAATGCACTTTGTTGGTATGGCTGGTGTCCCACGTAGATATTATGAGAATACGGCATTCCCTATGTTTGATGAGCTAACAGATGTTCAAGTTTTAATGACCGTATTTGCGCTGATTGCAGGTGCAGCCCAGTTAGTATTCGTTTACAATTTTGTTAGAAGTATATTCTATGGAAAGAAAGGACCAAAGAATCCTTGGAATTCAAACACTTTGGAATGGACAGCTGAAGTGGAGCACATACACGGTAACTGGGACGGTCCAATTCCTGAAGTACATAGATGGGCCTATGACTACAGTAAAACTTATGAAAATGGTGAATACATTATAGAGGGGCAAGACTTTGTGCCGCAACATATCCCATTACAAGACGGTGAAGAAGAGATGAATCATTAATCCTCTTCTACACAGAAATATCATAAAAAACCCAACTTTTTAGAGTTGGGTTTTTTATTTAGTTAATTTGGCATAGATTTTTCTTTCTATAACAAGAAAAAATTTTATAAAAAATTCAAAAGATGAAAAAATTAATTTTCCTATTTATCCTTTGTATTCCATTTTTATCTATTGCACAACGCAAACCAAAAATTAAAGGTAACCGGTCTGTCACTGAGGTCAGGGAAGACCTTCCTGCATTTAATGCAGTTGAGTTAAATGATAATCTGGACATTCAATTAAAAAAGTCTTTTGGAGAAGGTTATGAGATTACTGCTGACGATAATTTAATAGATGTTCTAAAATTTAAGGTAGAGGATAGCACATTAGTTATTTCCACTTTCTATGACATCACCTCCAAAAAGAAATTAGAAATTACAGTTAACTACAATGAGCTAAAGGCCATAACACAGCGAGATGGTAAAATTATGGTAATGGATGTACTATCCACTGACAATCTTTATGTGAATACTTTTGGTCCATCTAAACTGAATTTAAAGGCAAGTGCTTTTATAGCAAATTTAAATATGGAAGATACGAGTGAAGGTGATTTTAACTTAGATGTAGATTCTTTGAATGTGAGCTTAAAGCATAGGTCAGATGCAAGTATCTATTCTGTTAGCAGTGCCAAAAGTATAGAGCTACTTAACACGGCTTCGCTAGATATTGAAGGAACAACAGATACGCTAAGCTTGAAAATGTATAATAACACCAAGTTTGTTGGTCAGAGATTAGAAGCTGGCACGGCAAAAATTCAAGTAGAGGAATCTGCAAGTGTTCGCATAAATGCCTTTAGGGAATTGGAGCTTAAGTCTAGGGATAACTCTAAAACATATCTTTACGGAGAACCAAAAATTACAATTCTAGAATTTTTGGATACCTCGCAACTTATCAAAAAGGAAAATTAATTAGCTATTGGTGCAGTAAGTATATGTTCTGGAATTCCAAAGCCATCAACAAGGGAATTCGTATGAGGTCTTAGCTCAGTACTGAGCCTTTCAATCCGTTGTCTTATTGCTTTTGATTTTGTACCGCTTAAATAACCTTGCTCCAAGTACCATGTTGCACTCTCTCTAATTTTGCTTAAGCCATGCAACGCTCCAAGTTTATGCATAAGGTCTTTGTATTTTCCTTCTGGAAGTTGTGCTACAAACTCATAGTACCATTTTATCGCCAAAACTTCACTATAGGCTTTACCAACTTCTAATAAATGGGTCTGTACTTTTAAGAAAGCCTGATAACTTGGGACTCCTTTTTTAATATATCCTCTAATGCGCATTGCTGCAGTATCGGTAAGCCTTCTTAATCTAAAATCTAAAGCGTGAAGATGAAACTTTGGATTATATAGATGAGCTTTATCAACCTTGTTTGAATAGGCTGGATTTATTGTGGCCAATTTATCTGAAAAACGAGTTCGTAATAATTTGAGAACACTTACAAAACCGCCTGCATTAAGTTCAGATTTAAAATCTGATAGCACTCCTTTTGCTGCTAATTGAAGAAGCACAGTATTGTCCCCTTCAAAAGTGGTGAAAATATCGACATCGTTCTTTAAGTCCGCAATTCTGTTTTCCAATAAATAGCCTTTACCACCGCAAGCTTCCCTACATTCCTGTATGGCTTCAGTAGCAAACCAAGTTATACAAGCTTTTAATCCAGCTACTTGAGTTTCGATTTTGCGTTTATCATCTGAGGTGTTCTGAGCATAATTTTCCATAGCGCGTTGCAAAACAATATGATAGACATAGCTTGTCGCAATCTTAGGAATTAATCGTAGTTGATGAGTTGGATAATCCATCAATAAATCTTCTTGGACCTTGAGAGAATCATTAAACTGTCTTCGCTGTAATGCATGTTTTATAGCTATAGCTAGTGCCATTTTAGCCCCAGCAAGAGCCCCTTTGGCAACACAAATACGGCCACCGACCAAAGTTCCCAGCATAGTGAAAAAACGTTTGTTAGGATTTTTGATTTCAGATTTATAGTTGCCATCAGAGTCAATCCTTCCATATTTGTCCAATAAGTTTTCTACAGGAACTTTAACTTGATTGAACCAAATTTTCCCATTGTCCACACCATTGAGCCCCAATTTATATCCATTATCTTCTATGGTTATTCCTTCCAGTTCTTTATGATTTTCATCTCGTAAGGGAACTAAAACTGCATGCACACCCCTGTTCTTGCCACCAACAATTAGCTGCGCGAAAACACTGGCCATTTTTGAATGTAGTGCATTACCAATGTATTCTTTATTATCATTCTTCCCAGGTGTGTGAATAACTAGGCTTTTGTCTTTATGAACATAAGTGGCGGTTGTTTTAATACCACGCACATTGCTGCCATGCCCAGTTTCTGTCATGGCAAAACAACCCAACAAATTAGCTTCTCCCGTTTGCTTTAAATATTGGTCATGATGCCGTTTACTGCCCAAGCTATGAATACTGCCCCCAAAGAGACCAAATTGCACCCCAAACTTTACGGCAAGACTCCCATCCACGAACATTAGGTGTTCAAAAATTGAAGCATAATTCTCAATACTACCGACACCTCCATAGTTTTTGGGATATGCGAGCGCACCATGACCTTTGGATGCTAAAAATTTTACTTGCTGTAATACTTTATCGCGATGTTTTTCTTTATTTCGCTCAGCTTCAAATTTGAACAAATCGTTCTTTAAAAAACCTCTAAATTCTCCTATTTCTTTTTTGAACTTTTCATTTAATAAAGAGTCAATTTCTTTTCCATCATAATAATTGGAATAAGGTTGTTGGATAACTTCAACATTAAAAAGATGGTTGTAATGATTAGGCTGTATGCCTAAGTTAAGTTCAATGGCCTTTAATTGCTCATTGGCACTGCAAGCATCACAATAGAAATTGGCTACTCTTCTGGAAAAGCCTTCCAGTGGAAACGCTTCACTTTCTATAAGCTTGGCATTACTTGTTGTTATCAAATGCTGCCATTTTTTTATTTCGGAATCTTCTGGAGGATTCGTTTTATCTAACCAAAAAGAGAGTTTCTTTTTATCTGATTCTTCTAAACTCCCATCTTTGGCTATAGCTGTTTTTACCACTTCAATTTCAGAAGCTGATAATAAATCATCTGACCAAATCACATAAAAGAAAGGAATGTAAGGTAAAATACCATTACTGTAGTTAGCTGTATCCATAGTATGAAAATACAATAATTAGTCATAGCACTAATTGGTTTTGTATTTGAAAATCTTATAATGTAATTGCTTTATATTTGTTAGGTATGAATGATAATCTTGATCCTACATCCAATAATTTTTCCCAAGAGGAACTAGATATAGAACGGGCATTGCGGCCAATCACTTTTGATGATTTTACAGGTCAAGAACAGGTGCTGGAAAACTTAAAGATTTTTGTGCAAGCTGCCAATCAACGTGATGAGGCATTGGATCATACCCTCTTTCACGGTCCACCAGGTTTGGGTAAAACTACCCTAGCGCATATTTTGGCCAATGAATTAGGGGTTGGAATAAAGATTACATCAGGACCAGTTTTAGATAAACCGGGGGATTTAGCTGGATTATTGACCAATTTAGAAGAGCGTGATGTCCTTTTTATTGATGAAATCCATCGATTAAGTCCAATAGTAGAGGAGTACCTGTATTCTGCTATGGAAGACTATAAGATTGATATTATGATTGAAACTGGACCAAATGCCCGCACGGTTCAGATTAATTTAAGTCCGTTTACATTGATTGGAGCCACAACTCGTTCAGGTCTGTTAACGGCACCTATGCGTGCCCGTTTTGGTATCCAAAGTAGATTACAATACTACGATACAGAATTGTTGTCTACAATTGTGGAACGCAGCGCAGATATTTTACGAGTGCCAATTACAAACGAAGCAGCAATTGAAATAGCGGGGAGAAGTAGGGGAACGCCAAGAATATGTAATGCACTTTTACGTAGAGTGCGGGACTTTGCGCAAATTAAAGGCAATGGAAGTATCGACATGGATATTTCTAAGTTTAGTCTGAAAGCATTGAATGTAGATGCCCATGGGTTGGATGAAATGGACAATAAAATTTTGACTACAATCATAGATAAATTTAAAGGTGGACCTGTTGGAATTACCACTTTAGCAACAGCTGTTTCTGAAAGTGCGGAAACCATAGAAGAGGTTTATGAGCCTTTTTTAATTCAGCAAGGTTTTATTATGCGTACTCCACGGGGTCGAGAAGTAACCGAACTGGCGTATAAACATTTGGGAAGAATAAAAGGAAACACGCAAGGAGGACTGTTTTAATTGAACTCAAAACAAAAAAATACAGAACTTATTAAAACCGAAGCCAAGCGCCTCGGTTTTTTGTCTTGTGGAATTTCCAAAGCAGAATTTTTGGAAGAGGAGGCTCCAAGATTGGAAAAATGGCTCAATAAAAATATGCATGGCGAGATGGGGTATATGGAAAACCATTTTGATAAACGCTTAAATCCCACCAAACTAGTAGAAGGTTCAAAATCGGTTATTTCCCTTTTGCTGAATTATTATCCATCTGAAAAGCAAAACCCTGAGTCCTATAAAATCTCAAAATACGCTTATGGTACTGATTATCATTTTGTAATAAAAGACAAGCTAAAAAGCTTATTGTATTTTATTCAAGAGGAGATTGGTGAGATTAATGGTAGGGCCTTTGTAGATTCCGCACCGGTTTTGGATAAGACATGGGCTGCTAAAAGCGGATTAGGATGGATTGGGAAGCATAGTAATTTGTTGACCCAACAAGTAGGGTCATTTTATTTTATTGCTGAATTGATTGTTGATTTGGAACTGGAATATGATAGCCCGGTAACCGACCATTGCGGTACCTGTACCGCGTGTATTGATGCTTGCCCAACTGAAGCTATTGTGGAACCATATGTGGTAGATGGTAGTAAATGTATTTCTTATTTTACCATTGAACTTAAAAATGAAATCCCAACCGAATTCAAAGGAAAATTTGATGATTGGGCTTTTGGTTGTGATGTGTGCCAAGATGTATGCCCTTGGAACCGTTTTTCAAAACCTCATCAAGAACCCTTATTTAATCCGCATCCAGAATTAGTCTCTATGACAAAAAAAGATTGGGAAGAGATTACAGAGGATGTTTTTAAAAAAGTATTTAAAAAATCGGCGGTTAAACGTACTAAGTTTCAAGGTCTAAAGCGAAATATTGATTTTTTAAAATAATCGCTGTCTTTCGAAAACGTTTTCGTTGTCAAATTCTCTTTTTTCAAAATAAAAATCTATCAAAACTTTAAAGATTGTAGTATATTCAAAGGATATATTGATAAAGGATAGTAGTCCTCTATTTTATATTTAATCCAGACCAACTATGAAAATTAACAAACCACAATTAAGCTTCTGGCAGATATTCAATATGAATGTTGGATTTTTAGGAATTCAATATAGTTTTGGCTTACAACAAACGGCGATAAACCCTATATTCCTATATCTTGGGGCTCCAGAAGAAATGTTGCCTATTTTAAATATAGCAGGGCCAGTAACTGGTCTGGTTGTACAACCAATAATAGGGGCTATGTCGGACAAGACCTGGTCTCCTCGTTGGGGAAGACGTAAACCTTACTTTTTAATCGGTGCAATTCTAGGTAGTCTATGTTTATTTGCGTTTCCCACAAGTCCCGTATTATGGTTTGCTGTTGGTCTACTTTGGATTTTGGATGTTGGTAATAACATGGCCATGGAACCTTATAGGGCTTTTGTTGGGGATAAACTACCAGAAAAGCAGTTAAGCCTTGGGTACCAAATGCAAAGCCTTTTCGTTGGAGCTGGTATTCTGTTGGCCAACGGCTCAATCATTCTTTTTCAATACCTATTTGGTGATGATTCTGTAGAAACTGCTGGATCAATACCGCAATGGTTGTATTACTCCTTCTACATAGGAGGAATCCTGTCTATTACCACAATACTTTGGTCGGTATTAAAAACACCGGAAATACCACCTTCAGAAGAAGAATTGGCAGAAATAAACCATGATAAAAGCTTGCCATTGGGAAAAAGAATAGGCAAGCCGTTTGCCGAGATAGGAAAAGCTATTAAGGAGATGCCAAAATTTATGTGGAAGATAGGAGCTGTATATTTATTTCAATGGTATGCCCTGTTTATTTATTGGCAATACATCACACCGCTTTTTAAGCTGACAATGGACTTTTCCACATCGGAAGCTGCAGCCCAATCTGCCAAGATGAGCACTACATATAATGTCGTTACAATGGTAGTTGCATTGGCTCTAGTGCCTTTGACCCTTAAATATGGAGGTAAAAAAGTGTATGCTATAAGCCTAGTTGGCACGGCATTGGCATTATTTGCTATTCCTTTTATTGATGATACTTGGCTAGTACTGGCGCCTATGGTGTTATTTGGTATTGGTTGGGCAGCTATGATGGGTATTCCCTACACTATGGTCTCCAAAGTTGTTCCGCAGGAAAGAAGAGGTGTGTATATGGGCATATTGAATATGATGATTGTAATACCTATGGGAATAGAGACATTGACCTTTGGACCCATTTATAAGTATTTGCTAGGGGGTAATGCCGTAAATGCCATTCTTTTTGCAGGAGTATTCTTTGTGATTTCGGCAATTTTAGCAACACGACTGAATGTTACAAAGACAAGTGACTAACTTTTGGATACGTTTACGATATTCTAGGCATTTAAAAATTTTCCTTTCAAATTTTATGGACAATTTATGTAGAATACACTTAAATTTACCCACTCCAAACTTAAATTATGAGTAAAGAAAAGCAGCGTCGCGAAGCATTGGTTTATCATGCTAAGCCTAAACCAGGAAAAATAAAGGTAGTACCTACAAAGCCTTACGCTACGCAACGTGATTTAGCTCTTGCTTACTCTCCTGGGGTAGCCGAACCTTGTCTAGAGATAGAAAAAAATAAAGATGATGTTTACAAATACACTGCAAAAGGCAACGTAGTTGCCGTAATCTCCAATGGTACAGCAGTTTTGGGTTTGGGAAATATTGGTCCTGAAGCTTCTAAACCAGTAATGGAGGGAAAAAGTTTGCTCTTCAAGATTTTTGCTGATATTGATGGAATAGATATCGAGTTGGATACAGAGGATGTAGATAAGTTCGTGGAGACTGTAAAGACTATTGCACCAACTTTTGGAGGTATCAATCTTGAAGATATCAAAGCACCTGAGGCTTTTGAAATTGAGCGAAGGCTGAAAGAGGAATTGGATATCCCTGTTATGCATGATGATCAGCATGGTACGGCAATAATTTCTGCTGCTGCTCTTTTAAATGCTATAGAGCTTACGGGGAAAAAAATGGAAAAGGTTAAAATTGTTGTTAGCGGAGCAGGAGCAGCAGCAATATCTTGTACTAGACTATATAAGGCCTTTGGAGCTAAGGCTGAGAATATTGTAATGTTGGACAGCAAAGGTGTTATCAGAAAAGATAGGGATAACCTCACTTCTCAAAAGGCCGAGTTTGCATCAGATAGAAATATAAATACCCTTGAAGAGGCAATGAAGGATGCCGATGTTTTTATAGGTCTATCCATGGCGGATATCGTCTCTCCAAATATGCTAAAATCAATGGCAAAAAAGCCGATTGTATTTGCAATGGCCAATCCGGACCCAGAGATTGAATATAGTGTTGCCTGCAAAACTAGGGATGATATAATCATGGCCACTGGACGCTCTGACCATCCTAATCAGGTAAATAATGTTCTTGGCTTTCCTTTTATTTTTCGCGGAGCACTTGACGTTAGGGCCACTAAAATTAATGAGGAGATGAAAATGGCTGCAGTGCGTGCTTTGGCAGATTTAACCAAAGAACCTGTGCCGGAACAGGTTAACATCACCTATGATACCACAAGATTAACCTTTGGGAAAGATTATATAATCCCTAAACCATTTGACCCCAGATTAATAGCCAAAATACCACCTGCTGTGGCCAAAGCTGCAATGGAAAGTGGGGTTGCAAAAAACCCAATTGCAGATTGGGAGAAATACGAAGAAGAATTACTGTTGCGATCTGGAAATGATAATAAAGTGGTTAGAATGCTTCATAACCGAGCTAAGGTGAACCCAAAGCGCATTGTTTTTGCCGAAGCTGAGTTGATGGACGTTTTAAAAGCCGCACAAATAGTTCACGAAGAAGGTATCGCTGTTCCAATTCTTTTAGGGGATAAAGATATCATCAACAAACATAAAAAAGAATTAGAGTTTGATGCTGATGTTACCATAATTGACCCACGTTCTGAAGAGTCCAAAACGGTTAGGACAATGTATGCAGACAAGTTGTGGCAAATGCGAAAGCGTAAAGGCGAAACAAGATATAGTGCAAAAGTGAACATGGGTAAGCGTAACTATTTTGGTTCAATGATGTTGGTTGAAGGAGATGCAGATGGTATGATTTCTGGCTACTCAAGAGCTTATCCTAAGGTTCTAAAGCCTGTTTTTGAAGTTCTAGGAAGGGCTAGTGGTGTTACCAAAGCATCAACAGTCAATATTATGATTACGGAAAGGGGACCATTGTTCTTAGCGGATACCTCTATAAATATTGATCCCAACGCAGAAGAATTAGCAGAAATAGCTCAAATGACCGCTAATGTAGCTTCTACTTTTGGATTTGATCCGGTCGTAGCTATGCTGTCCTACACTAATTTTGGCTCATCCAACCATAAGCAGGCCCAAAAAGTTAGGGATGCAGTTAAAATTCTTCATGACAGAAATCCAAGTTTGGTAGTCGATGGAGAAATTCAAACGGATTTTGCTTTAAGCCAAGAATTATGTCATAATAACTTTCCGTTTTCAAAGTTAGCGGGCAGAAAGGTGAATACATTGATTTTTCCAAATCTTGATTCCGCCAATATCAATTACAAATTACTAAAAGGTCTCAATAATGCCGATTCCATAGGACCTATAATGATTGGACTTAAAAAATCTGCCCATATTTTACAATTGGGGGCGAGTGTGGATGAGATGGTAAATATGGCTGCTGTCGCAGTGATTGATGCCCAAGAACGTGAAAAAAGGAAGAAAGCTAAAATGGGTAAATAATCCCATTTAGAATTTAGAACCGATACCAAACTATATGATTACCCATTTAAAAGGAAAATTAGTTGAAAAGAACCCAACCTATGTTGTGGTTGAATGTAATGGAGTTGGATATTTTTTAAATATTTCTTTGCATACCTTTTCACTTCTCCCATCAGATGAAAGCGTTCAATTATATACCCATCTGCAGGTAAAAGAAGATTCCCATACGCTTTTTGGCTTTTCGGACAAATCTGAACGGGAAATTTTCAGGTTATTGTTGTCGGTTTCCGGTATTGGAGCAAGTACGGCAAGAACCATGTTATCCTCTTTAGACCCTACCCAAGTTAGGGACGCAATTGCAAGTGGAGATGTTGCGACAATACAAGCAATAAAGGGCATTGGCGCAAAGACTGCACAACGAGTTATTTTAGACCTTAAGGACAAGATTTTAAAAGTCTACGATATTGATGAAGTTTCACTACAATCAAACAATACAACCAAAGAAGAAGCGTTATCTGCTTTAGAGGTTCTTGGTTATACAAGAAGACAGTCTGAAAAAGTTGTGGAAAGAATACTTTCTCAGGATTCCTCGCTGAGCGTTGAGGACATTATTAAGTCCGCGCTTAAAAATTTATAAGTAGTTTGAAGATAGGGGTAAAATCATCTCTTAAATCTAAAAGATTTAAGCAACTTTTCTTTTGCATAATGCTTCTTGGTGTCGTAAATCTTACGATGGCACAAGATAACAATGAGCAACAGGTTGATTCTGTTAAAACAGGATTTGAAACTGGAAAAATCTTATTGGAAAACCCTGACAGTATAGTTTCAAAATATGTGTATGATTCAAAAATTGACCGCTACGTTTATAATGTAACAGTAGGGGATTTTAACGTTAACTATCCACTATACTTGACTCCAGACCAATATTTTGAATTGGTTAAAAAGGAGTCAATGAAATCTTATTTTAAAGAGAAAATAGATGCTTTTACTGGTAGAAAAGAAGGTTCAGAGGAAGCTCGTAAAAACTTACTACCAAATTTCTATGTAAACAATAACTTCTTTGAATCTATTTTTGGTGGAAATACCATTGAGGTAATACCTCAAGGTTCGGTAGCCATGGATTTAGGGATTATCTGGCAGAAAAACGATAATCCTGCGCTTTCACCTAGAAATAGAACAAACTTATCTTTTGATTTTGACCAGCGAATAAGTTTAAGTATGCTTGGAAAGGTTGGTGAAAGATTGCAGGTTACTGCCAATTATGATACTGAAGCTACTTTTGATTTTCAGAACCTTGTTAAACTGGATTATACACCGACTGAGGATGATATCCTTCAAAAAATTGAAATTGGTAATGTAAACATGCCTTTAAATAGCTCTTTAATAACAGGAGCGCAAAGTTTATTTGGTGTAAAAACACAGTTACAGTTTGGTAAAACTACGGTTACTGCAGTTTTTTCTGAGCAACGCTCACAAAACAACACTGTTGTTGCGCAAGGGGGCGGTACATTAAATGAATTCGCCCTCACAGCTCTAGATTATGACGAGGATAAGCATTTCTTCTTGGCTCAATATTTCAGGGATAATTATGATGCTGCCTTAACTAACTACCCTTTCATCCAAAGTCAAGTTCAAATTACCAGATTAGAGGTATGGGTGACCAATAGAAATCAACAAACACTAAATGTAAGAAACGTTGTTGCTATTCAAGATTTGGGGGAAGCTGTTTCAGAGCAAACTAGGATTGGACAGCAAGGGGGGGCTCCAGCAGGTTTTTTTAATGCTTCTTCGGCAAATGGGCTGCCACAGAACAATGCCAATGATTTTGACCCAGATTTAATAGGGGCAGGTGGTGCTTTAACTCAATCCATTAGGGATATTGCCACAGTTGATGCTGGATTCAATGTTCCTGGCTATGTAGTTAATCAAGGATTTGATTATGCTATTTTAGAAAATGCAAGAAAGTTGGAACAAGGTCGTGATTATCAATTTGACCAACAATTAGGATATATTTCATTAAATCAGCGTTTAAGTAATGATGAGGTTTTAGGCGTTGCTTTCCAGTATACTTTTAATGGACAAGTATTTCAAGTTGGGGAATTTGCAAATGGAGGTATAGATGCCACAACAGTTTCTGGGGGTGTTAACCCTATAGTTGAAAATAACACTTTGGTATTAAAATTACTCAAGAGTAACATTACCAATGTAGAAGATCCTATTTGGGATTTGATGATGAAAAACATTTATGCAACGGGTGCTTTTCAATTGAGTCAAGAAGATTTTAAACTTAATATCCTTTATTCAGACCCAACACCACGAAATTATATCACTCCTGTAGACCCAAATGCTGGATGGCCAGTTGGGTTTGAAGACCGAATATTGATTAACATTTTTAATCTGGATAGATTGAATATCTACAATGATGTACAAGCTGGCGGGGATGGCTTTTTTGATTATGTTCCTGGTATAACTGTTGATACACAAAGTGGACGTATCATTTTTACCAAGGTAGAACCCTTTGGAGAATTTCTTTTTAATGAGTTAGGTGGAGGTACTTACGATGTTGAAAATGACCAAGGGTATAATGTAAATCAACAGCGCTATGTATTTAGAAATATGTATGCCAAGACAAAGGCGGCCTCATTACAGGATGCTGAAAAAAACAGATTCCAATTAAAAGGACGATACAAATCCCAAGGTAATAATGGTATCCCTATAGGAGCTTTTAATGTGCCTAGAGGTTCCGTAAGGGTTACGGCAGGCGGTCGCCAATTACAAGAAGGAATCGATTATACAGTGAATTATCAAGCGGGTACAGTCCAACTTTTAGATCCAAGTTTGGAGGCTTCAAATACTCCTATCAATATATCCGTAGAAAATAACGCAGTATTCGGACAGCAAACCAGAAGGTTTACGGGAATTAATGTAGAACATAAATTCAATGAGAATTTTGTTCTAGGAGGAACACTTTTGAACCTAAATGAAAGGCCTCTCACTCAAAAAGCAAATTTTGGGGTAGAGCCAGTAAACAACACTGTTTTTGGTTTAAACGGCAATTTTAGTACTGAGGTTCCTTTCTTAACGAGATTGGCAAACAGGCTTCCAAATATTGATACGGATGTTGCCTCTAACCTTTCTATAAGGGGAGAAGTAGCGGTTTTACAGCCAAATTCTCCAAAAAATGCAGATTTTCAAGGAGAAACTACAACATACCTAGACGATTTTGAAGGTGCACAAGCTTTAATAGATATTCGCTCTTCTTTGGGTTGGTCGCTGGCTAGTCCACCACTGGAATTTTTACCAGGGGGTCAACTGGAAGGCAGTTCTCCTGAAGACCCAAATAACCTATTAAATGGTTATGGTAGGGCCAAAATGGCTTGGTATACTATCGATCCAATTTTTTATACAAATCAACGACCAGATGGGGTTTCTGATAATGATATTTCATTAAACCCCACACGAAGGGTTTTTATAGATGAGGTTTTTCCTCAAGTAAACATTGCGCAAGGACAGACAACTGTACAGGGTACTTTGGATATTGCTTATTATCCAAATCAAAAAGGACCATATAATGCAAATCCAAATTTTGGGGCCGAGCAACCAAACGAGAAATGGGGAGGTTTAATGCGCTCCTTAAGTAGTACTAACTTTGAGCAATCCAATGTGGAATTTGTGCAGTTTTGGGTATTAGACCCTTATGTGGATGGTGTAACTCCACCAACTAATGCGGGAGAGTTAGTCTTGAATTTGGGTAACATCTCTGAAGATATTTTAAAAGATGGTAAAAAGCAATATGAAAATGGTCTTCCAGGAGTTGGTAGTAATGATTTGGTAGCTCCAACCTCTTGGGGAGAAGTACCGGCCACACAATCACTGGTGTATGCTTTTGATGCGGACGAGACTAATAGAAGTTTACAGGATTTAGGTTATGATGGGTTAGCAAATGCGGAAGAAGCCACTATTTACAATGGACCTGCGGAAGACCCAGCATTGGATGACTATCAATACTATTTGAACAGAGAAGGAAGTATTCTAGAGCGATATATTGATTTTAATAACCCAGATGGAAATTCTCCTGTAGCCGTAACAAATACTAACCGAGGTTCTACAACCTTGCCAGATGTTGAGGATATTGACCGTGATTTAACCATGAACACGGTAAATAGCTATTATGAATATCGCATACAGATACGGCCCAACACAACTATTAATAATCAATATGTTACGGACATAAGGGAAGGTGTGACTCCAGAACTTCCAAACGGAACACAATTGAATAGAAGATGGATTCAATACAAAATTCCGTTAAGTGATTTTACAGATGCTGTAGGAGGTATAACAGATTTTCGTTCCATAAGTTTTATGCGGATGTATTTAACTGGTTTTACAGATGATGTTGTGCTGCGTTTTGCGACTTTAGATTTGGTAAGGGGCGATTGGCGTTCATATACAAACACCTTGCAGCCTGGCATAGATGATATCCCCGAGGATGATGGTACTATTACTGATGTAAATGCAGTGAATATTGAAGAAAATGAGCAAAGAACACCAATTCCGTATGTGCTCCCTCCTGGAGTAGTTAGAGAACAATTAAATAACAATAACACTATTATCAATCAAAATGAGCAATCTCTATCATTTGTTGTTGAAAATTTAGAATCTCAAGATTCGAGAGGGGTTTTTAAAAATGTGAATATTGATGTAAGGCAGTATGAGCGTATAAAAATGTTTATGCATGCCGAGAAAATTGTGGATAGTGATTATTCCAATGATGATACTCCTTTAGTTGGTTTTTTACGAATTGGAACAGATTTTTCGGAGAATTTCTATCAGATAGAATTGCCATTACAGTTTACACCGTTTGGCTCTGGAACAGCAGAGGATATTTGGCCAGATGTAAATGAGTTGAGTATAGATTTGTCAGATTTGAACAAAGTAAAATCCTTGGGTATTGCCAATCAAACTTTGAATGATATCAATTATTATGAGGTAATTGATGGAGAGGTAGTACCGGTAGACGAGTTTGCACCAAGAACCTTGGGAAGGAATAGAATAGGTATAAGAGGGAACCCTTCATTGGGTAGTATCCGTAGTATGATGATTGGGGTAAAAAATGACGATGATTTACCAGCTCGGGGTGAGGTTTGGTTCAATGAGCTTCGTTTGGCTGGCTTGGACAACAATGGTGGTTGGGCAGCTGTAGCAGCTCTGGATGCTAACATGGCAGATTTTGCGAATGTTTCTGCAACAGGTAGCACTAGTACTTCAGGTTTTGGTTCTATAGACCAAATGCCAAATGAGAGACTTAGAGAAGATGCCATGGCATATGATGTGGTCACTAATGTGAATGTGGGACAATTATTTCCAAAAAAGTGGGGGCTACAGATACCGTTCAATTACGGGATTGCGGAAACCTTAATTACTCCAGAGTTTGATCCAGTTTATGATGATTTAAAATTAGACGATAGGATTGCTGCTGCGCAGATAGCCGAAGAGGCAGAGACCATTAAGGAACAAGCGGAAGATTATACAAAACGAACAAGCATTAATCTTATTGGTGTTCGTAAAAATAGAGGGGAGGAAGCTGAGGAGAATTTTTATGATATCGAGAACTTTACTTTTAACTATTCCTATAACGAAACAAATCATCGTGACTTTGAGGTAGCAGATTTGCAAGATCAAAATGTAACCACTGGTTTTGTGTACAACCATAATTTTAAACCTGCTCCATTAGCACCATTTGCCAAAAAAGATTCACTATTTACGGGAAAATACTGGAAATGGTTAAAAGAATTGAACTTAAATCTATTGCCCACAAGTGTTTCGGTAAATGCAAATTATAATCGTTCTTTTAATCAACAACGTTTTAGGGATGTTTTAGAACCAGGTGTCGATGCATTGGATTTGCCTTTGCTACAGCAAAGAAATTATTTATTCAATTGGCAATATGCTTTAAACTATAGCTTGACCAAATCACTTAGAATAAACTTAACAGCATCCAATAATAATATTGTACGCAACTATTTTAATATAGATGAAGACCCAGATTCTGGGATAAATCAAGATTTAGATTTATGGGATGGTTTTTTTGACATTGGTGAACCAAACAGGCATGCGCAGCAAATGCAGTTGAACTATAAACTGCCTTTTGATAAAATCCCTTTCTTAAGCTTTATAGATTCTGAATATTCCTATACCAGTAATTTTGATTGGCAACGTGGCGGGGATGCGTTAAGAGAAGTAGCAGGTGAAGACATCAATACCGTACAAAATGCAAATACGCATAATCTTATCATGAATATGCAAATGCAAGGTTTCTATGATATGATAGGGTTGAAAAAGCGTGACGGTAAAATTGCTCCTGCTAGGTCCAATCCACTGATTAGAACTGATAAGGCCGGTAATCCATCATCTAAACAAAAGGATGAAAAACCCAAAAAGAAGTCAAGCAAAGCTTTTAACACTCTGGTGGATATTTTAACGATGGTAAAACGTATTAATGTAAACTATAGTGAAAACAACGGGAAGGTACTACCTGGTTACACACAATCCATTGGATTTATTGGTACAAGAAGGCCCTCTTTAGGTTTTGTTTTTGGTAGTCAAGCTGATGTACGCTTTGAAGCTGCAAGGAATGGATGGCTAACAACTTTTCCCGAATTCAACTCCCAATATTTAGAAAACACAAATAAACAATTAAGTATAGTTGCTACAGCCCAACCAACTCAAGAATTAACAATAGATTTAACGGCCGACAGACGTTTGAGTACTAATTATCAGGAAAATTTTCAAGTAAATGATTTAGGATTTGGTCAATTTGAATACGAAAACTTGTTAGGCAATAACTTTGGAAACTTTAGTATTTCCACAATGATGATTGGAACCGCTTTTGGAAAAAGTGATGAGTTTGATTCCAAGACTTTTGAAGAATTTAAGGCAAATAGGATTACAATCGCGAATAGGATTGCGCAAGAACGTGGAGTTGCTCCAGGTAACCCTGCGACTGGAGAGTTTCCAAATGGTTATGGGAATACACAGCAAGAAGTGCTACTGCCAGCATTTTTTGCCGCATACTCAGGTCAGGATGCTAAACGCGTGAATTTAGATGCTTTTAGAGAGATTCCTATTCCCAACTGGAATATTAAGTATACAGGATTGATGAAGCTTAAAGGGTTTAAGAAGAAGTTCAAACGCTTTTCCATTAGTCATGGATATCGTGCAGCTTATAGCATAAATTCTTTTCAAACCAATTTAGAGCGTCAAAATAAAACAACCGCAGAGAATGGGGATTTTTTACCAGAGAACATTATAAATAATGTGATTTTAAATGATGAGTTTAGTCCATTGATGCGAGTGGATTTTGAAATGAAGAACTCTTTAAGCGTTTTGGCTGAAGTAAGAACAGACCGTACACTTTCTTTAAGTTTTGATAATAACCTTTTGACTGAGATTAATGGAAAAGAATATACTGTTGGACTTGGTTATCGCTTTAAGGATGTTAAGTTTGTAACAAATATTGGAGGCCAAAAAACCCGTTTAAAAGGAGACTTGAATTTAAAAGCAGATTTATCACTTCGTGACAACATTACTATAATTAGAAACTTGGACATTGACAATAACCAAATTACTTCTGGTCAAAACCTATGGTCAATCAAGTTTACCGCAGATTATGCATTGAGCAAAAACCTTAACGCATTGTTTTTCTACGATCATTCCTTTTCAAAGTTTGCCGTTTCAACCGCTTTTCCACAAACCACTATAAATACTGGCTTTACTTTACGCTATAATTTTGGAAATTAGAACGTTGATTTTCCTTTGAAAAAGCATTTGGAATTCTTTTGAAAACTAGTATTTATTCCCCTACATTTGTTTGCATATCAAAATAGCATTCAAATGAATATACCTTCAGAATTAAAGTATACAAAAGACCATGAATGGGTTAAGATAGATGGTGACGTAGCAACTGTTGGAATTACCGATTTTGCCCAGGGAGAGCTTGGCGATATTGTTTATGTTGAGGTGGAAACTTTAGATGAAACCTTGGATAAAGATGAAGTCTTTGGAACCGTGGAGGCAGTTAAAACTGTTTCAGATTTGTTTTTACCTCTTTCTGGCGAAATAATTGAGTTTAACGAATCTCTAGAAGATGAACCGGAAAAAGTAAATTCTGATCCATATGGTGATGGCTGGATGATTAAAATTAAAATTGGGGATTCATCAGAAGTGGAAGAGCTGATAAGTGATACAGATTACAAAGAATTAGTGGGTGCTTAAAAAGCATGCTTATACAATTTTATTTATAAGCTGGGTGATGTTCATTACATCGCTTAGCTTATTTTCTTTTCCAGAGTTAGATAATGACACAGGGATACGAATACCTTATGCAGATAAAATAGCACACTTTATTTTTTACTTCGTTTTTGTGGTATTGGGTTTTTTCTTTCTTCAAGAAAGAAGAGTCAAACCTTCTTTTAAACCTTTGAAAACAACATATAAAATAATGGTTGTTGCGATTATTTATGGCATATTAATTGAAGGTTTACAATATATAATGCCATTTGACCGTGCAGCTGAATTTTTTGATGTATTGGCAAATAGTGCAGGGGCAATTTTTGGTGGTTTACTCATCAAAAGCTATCTTTCACTCATCAAGAAGTTAAAATGACTCATTATAATTGTCATTTTATAGAATTAATATTTAAATTAGCAAACACTAAAATCAAAAAGATATGGAACCAAAAAAGAATCCAAAAGCTGATGTAGGTCGAAATAGCAGTCTTTATTTCGTAATTGGGCTTGCTGCGGTTATGTTGTTGGTGTATGGAGCTTTAGAATATAAAAACTACGATGATGATGGGGGTTATGATATTAGTTTAAATGTAGAAGACCAGTTAGATGAAGAAGTTCCTATGACTGAACAAATAAAAACTCCGCCACCGCCACCGCCACCAGCTGCACCTGAAGTAATCGAGGTTGTAGAAGACGAGGAAGAGGTAGAAGAAACTGTAATAGAGTCTACTGAAACCAGTCAAGAAGAAGAAGTTATGGAAGTTGAGGATGTTGAGATGGAAGAGGTTGAAGAAGATATTTCTGTACCCTTTGCCGTTATTGAAGACGTACCTGTTTTTCCAGGTTGTGAAGGGTCAAGTAACAAGAAGGCTTGTTTCCAAGAGATGATGCAAAAGCACATTCGTAAAAACTTCCGCTATCCAGAGATTGCTCAAGAAATGGGTGTCCAAGGAAGAGTAAGTGTTGTTTTTGTTATACAGAAAGACGGTAGTATTGGAAATATTAGAATGCGTGGTCCAGATAAAAATCTAGAAGCTGAAGCAATGCGTATTATCAAAAAGCTTCCAAAAATGACCCCAGGTAAACAAAGGGGTAGAGCGGTAAAGGTGCCATTCAGTATTCCTATTACCTTCAAATTACAATAAAAGTATTTTATTACATATACAAATTAAAAACCCTTATTTCTATAAGGGTTTTTTAATGCTCTGGTTTTAGAAGATTAATTACTTTTTAGATAAACTTTTATACAAAGTTTCTCTCATACGCTCTGGATTAATATATCCACTTCCATGAGTACCGTCGTATTTAGAAGTTAAATTGACATCAACTTTTACATCTTCTAATGATTTTCCAGAATCTACGGCGACTTGCATATTTTCTGTAATTTCTTCCAACATCTTAACATAAGACTGTAGTTCTTTTTTATTTGAAGGCCGTCCATGACCTGGAATAATTTTAGTTTCTTCACCAATTACCAATAATGCCTTTTTATGGGCTTGTATATACCCTTCTATACTGCCACCACTTTTTAAATCTATATATGGATAACGACCAGAAAAATAAGTATCGCCCATATGGAGCACATTTTCATTTACAAAATAAACCATGGTGTCTCCATCAGTATGTGCATTATGAACATGAAATAACATAATGGTCTCATCACCTTCAAAAAAGGTAAGGTCTTCAGAAAAGGTTACTTCAGGTAAAGTTTTATTAAAATCTTCTAGACTTATTTTTTTGCATCTAGGTGTTCCTTTCCTTTTTTGTTCAAGCGTTTCCTTACATTTTCATGGGCTACCAAGGTTGTATTCTCAGAATTAAAATTTACATTACCTCCGGTATGGTCGCCATGCATGTGCGTATTGACCAAATATGAAATTGGTTTATTGGTGAGTGTTTTTATTGATGCTTTTATTTTTTCGCTAATATTAGCGAATTGGTCATCAATCATATAAACGTTTTTTTGCCCGACAAAAATTCCAATATTTCCACCGCGACCAGTTAACATGAAGATTTTATTGGATAGTGTATCAATGGAAATAGTGACTTCCTTGTTTTGCGCTTGAACTTTAGATACAAATGATAAAAGAATGGATAAGAATAGGATGAAAGTATTTTTTTTCATTGTAGGTGGTTTTCGACTTAGACGTCCAATCAATCCAAAAATAACATAAAGACTTATAATTCGTTGCAAAAGAAGGTGTCTGGCTGTATCTTTGCATGCCAATATCTATATGAGAATGAAGTCTGCCACAGGCACTGTCAAAAACTCCAGTTTAACATTAATTCTTACTGATTTTAAAGAAATCACTAAGGTCAGGTTGGCGGTAAGTGTTGTGTTCTCTTCAATAGCAGGTTATTTTCTAGGAGCGTATACATTGGAATGGTCTGCCATTTTACTTTTGGCTTTTGGGGGTTATTGTATGGTAGGTGCTTCAAATGCATATAATCAAATCATAGAGAAGGATTTAGATGCGCTGATGAAGCGTACACAAAACAGACCAATCCCAGCAGGAAGAATGTCTGTGCAAATGGCTATGACTATTGCAATAGTCTTAACAATTTTGGGAGTATTGTCTTTATATATTTTAAGTCCAAAGACAGCTATGTTTGGCGCTATTTCAATTTTTCTGTATACCAGCGCCTACACCCCCTTAAAGACTAAAACACCACTTGCGGTTTTTGTAGGTGCCATCCCAGGTGCCATTCCTTTTATGTTGGGTTGGGTAGCTGCGACAGATGATTTTGGTATTGAGCCTGGCACCTTATTTATGATTCAGTTTTTTTGGCAGTTTCCACATTTTTGGGCTTTAGGTTGGATGTTGGATGAAGATTATAAAAGAGGGGGGTTTAAGATGTTGCCTACCGGTAAAAAAGATTCAGGTACAGCATTGCAGATAATATTGTATACCATTTGGATGATAGTAATTTCTATAATGCCTGTTTTTGGTTTTACTGGAAGATTAAACTTGTCTATTCCAGCTGGAATTTTAATTCTTTTTATGGGTATAACGATGCTTATCTTTGCTTTTAAGCTTTATGAAAAAAGAGATAATAAATCAGCAAGAAACCTAATGTTAGCAAGTGTAAGTTATATTACTCTTATGCAAGTAGTTTATGTTATAGATAAATTTATTTAGTTTTTATATGGATTTAACCCAAGGGACACCAAAAGAAAAACAGGACAGATCAAAAAAGATGATGCTGTGGTTTGGTATTGTGAGTTTAATTATGGGCTTTGCGGGATGGACCAGTGCTTACATTGTTAGCAGTAAGCGTGAAGACTGGCTAGATAATATTGAGCTCCCACAAGCTTTTTTAATTAGTACAGTCCTAATTATCTTAAGTAGTTTAAGTTATATTCTTGCGAAAAGGGCGGCTAAGAAAAATAATCAAAAGCAAGTGACCAATTACCTTCTTGTTACATTGCTTTTGGGAATAAGCTTTATTGTTTTCCAGTTTGTTGGTTTTTCCCAAATGCTGGAAAGCGGTTATTATTTTACTGGCCCAACAAGTAATATTAAAATGTCCTACATATTTCTTATCGCATTTGTACATATTTTACATGTAGTGGCCGGTCTAATATCATTACTAGTTGTAATAACACAGCAGTTAAGAAAAAAATATTCACCTGAAAACATGTTAGGATTGGAATTAGGGGCCACTTTTTGGCATTTTCTAGATATTCTTTGGGTGTATTTGATACTATTTATGTTTTTTGTAAAATAAATCGCCTTTAGGAAAGTTTTCAATCCAGATTATCTTTTTCAATACAGCAAAAGATGTAAATTTGCTAAAGTTTTATTAAAACGACTTTTTTATGGACACAACGGCAACGACCGGTACTGAAGAAAACGTTTGGGGGGGAGGAAATAAACCTCTAGGAGCAAGCTACGGTAAAATGATGATGTGGTTTTTCATTGTTTCTGATGCTTTAACATTCTCTGGCTTTTTGGCAGCCTATGGATTTTCAAGATTTAAGTTTATTGAAACTTGGCCAATAGCCGATGAGGTATTTACCCACGTTCCGTTTTTTCATGGAAACTACCCCATGATTTATGTTGCCTTTATGACATTTATCCTAATTATGTCTTCGGTTACTATGGTATTGGCTGTTGATGCGGGTCACCATATGAAACAGAAAAAGGTAGTCCTTTACATGTTTTTGACCATTATTGGAGGGGCTATTTTCGTTGGTTCCCAAGCATGGGAATGGGCAACGTTCATTAAAGGTGATTTTGGGGCATTAGAGACAAAAGGAGGTCGTGTACTACAGTTCGTTAATGCAGAAACAGGCGAAAGAGCTGCAATTGCTGACTTTGCAACTGTGTTGGAAGAGGACAGGGTTGCAAACACAAGAGATAAAGGTATCTGGTTTAATGCTGATGAAAGTACACTCACATCACTTTCCTTAAATGAGGTTATAACTGGGTTTAAAGCCAATCCAAATATTTTAATACGTACAGAAAAAATAAGTGAAGAAGGTGAAAAAACCCTTCTGAACAGAGAGGAATCTTTGCTAAAGTTAAACGATGCAGTGCGAGTTGTTGAAGGAGCAAATTTAGTTCGCAACGAATATGGTAGCCGCTTGTTTGCAGACTTCTTTTTCTTTATTACTGGGTTTCACGGTTTCCACGTTTTTTCAGGTGTAGTTATCAATATCATTATCTTTTTTAATGTGATAATAGGGACTTATGAGAAACGGGGTCACTATGAGATGGTTGAAAAAGTTGGTCTGTACTGGCACTTTGTAGATTTGGTGTGGGTATTTGTATTTACATTCTTTTATTTGGTATAAATTTTAAATTTCACTTCCGTGTAAATGGAAGTCTTTATAAAGATTACGCGACATGGCGCACGAACATAAATTAGAAATTTTTAGAGGTCTGTGGAAGTTTAAGTCAAACACTCAAAAGATTTGGGGAGTATTGGCATTTCTTACCCTAGTAACCACCATAGAAGTCGTTCTGGGTATTATTAAGCCAGATTTTTTGACTAAGACGTATTTCTTAGAGATGAAATTGCTTAACTGGATATTTATTATTCTTACTTTGGTCAAGGCATACTACATAGCTTGGGATTTTATGCACTTAAGGGATGAAAAAAGTTCTTTACGAAGAGCCATTGTATGGACTCCAATCTTCTTGGTAGTCTATTTGATAACAATTTTGCTTTTTGAAGCCACTTATATTTATGATGTATTCAAAAGTGGTTTTATGGCTTGGGATTTCTAAAAACTTAAGTGATTAATTAAAGTTTAAAGACGGTTATTAAAGCCGTCTTTTTTATTTTTGTATAGCTTTCTAAATATGAAAAAGGCTTTCGTTTTAATAGTGTTATTTATCCTCCCACTTGTGGCTTATATATTCTTTGCCTCTGGGGTAAATAACTTTGGAAAGCTGCCAATTTTAACAGAATCAATACAAGATATTTCTTCAATATCAAAAAATCATACGCTAGAAGATAAGATTACAATTTTAGGTTTTTTAGGCAGTGATATTGAGCAGGTAAAGGGCAATGTATTCAATCTTAACCAGAAAATCTATAAACGTTTTCATGAGTTTAATGACTTTCAAATGGTTATGATAGTTCCCTTAGGAGCAGAAAATATGGTCGAAGGGTTAAAAAAAGAATTAGGGCAGTTCACGGATACTAAAAAATGGAATTTTGTTTTTGCAAATCCAGAAGAAATAAAGATGCTGTTTAAAGGTTTAAAAACAGATTTGAAGCTTGATGAAAATTTAGGGAACCCAAGTGTTTTCATAATCGATAAAGAGAGAAATTTAAGAGGCAGGGATGATGATGAGGAAGACGGAATTAAGTATGGTTTCAATACCATATCTGTTGCAGAATTAAATAATAAGATGGAGGATGATGTGAAAATAATCCTTGCAGAATATAGACTAGCATTAAAAAAGAACAATGCCGACAGGAGTAAATAATAGCAAAAAGTATACTTATGTATGGGTGTCATTAGTGATACTGGTATTTGGTATAATTTTTATCCCAAGGATTGTGAATCGCTTAAAAAATAAATCTGTAGTCCAAAAACATAGATTAGCGGATACTAATACCATAAGTGACCTTTCATTTATTGTCAATAATGGAAAAAAAAGAAAGGTCCCAGCTTTTTCCTTTTTAAATCAGGATAGTCTTTTGGTTTCCAATGAAGATTATTTGGGTAAAGTTTATGTGGTGGACTTTTTCTTTACTACATGTCCAACTATTTGCCCCATTATGACAAAAAATTTAGTGGAACTTCAAGAAACATTTAAAGAAAATGATGCTTTTGGTGTTGCATCTTTTACAATTAACCCCAGATACGATACTCCAACCATATTAAAAAAATATGCCGAAAAGTATGGTGTTACGGATATGGATTGGCATTTAATGACAGGTGAACAAGATGAAATATATAAGCTTTCTCGTGAAGGGTTTTATATTTTGGCCAATGAAGCAGTTGATGCTCCAGGAGGATTTGAGCATTCCGGAATGTTTGCCTTGGTCGACAAACAAGGATATATCCGCTCAAGAAATGATCGCTTTGGAAACCCATTAATTTACTACAGAGGTACCATTACAGAAAAGCAAGGAGTTAATGATGAAGGTGAGGCGCAACAGATTACCATGCTCAAAGAGGACATAAAAAAACTATTGATTGAATAGATGAAGAAGAAAGTAGTTGATGAAAAAAAGATAAAAGTTTGGATAACTATTTTATCAGTTGTTATTCCTTTGGTTGTAGCACTTTTATTTGGCTATAAAATACCAAATGCTAAACCACTTAGTTTTCTTCCTCCTATTTATGCAACCATAAATGGATTGACAGCTATATTTTTAATTGCTGCCGTCGTGGCCATTAAGAAAGGAAAGCAAAGGCTACATCAAAATTTGATGACAACCTGCATTACTTTTTCTGTTGCTTTTTTAGTAATGTACGTTGCTTATCACATGACTTCTGAATCTACGTCCTTTGGAGGTGAAGGGGCAATCCGTTATTTGTATTTCTTTATTTTATTATCGCATATAGTACTTTCAATAATTATCATACCGTTGGTTCTAATCACCTATAGCAAGTCTTATTATCTTAAGGATTTTATCGCACATAGAAAATGGGCAAAATATACTTTTCCTATATGGCTTTACGTTGCTATAACAGGTGTCATTGTATATATAATGATTTCACCATACTATCCATGAATAAAAAAATTGCATTAATATTAGTTATTGTGTTTGCTCTTTTTCCAGAATGGGCAGAAGCACAATGTGCTATGTGTAGGGCTGCTTTGGAAAGTGAAGCGGATAATAGTCAAGCAGAAGGTATTAATAATGGAATAGTCTACCTGATGGCAATACCATATATCTTGGTGGCAGGGTTATTTTTCTTTATTTATCGTAAGTTAAAAAGCAGAAGTACAGTAGTTTAACATTTTTTTACAGAAAAAGTGTAACAAATAAGACTAACTTCAGTCTTATTAAAAGTACGGTAACGTATTCATCAATCATCAAAAAACCAACCCAATGTTTGACATCGAAAGATGGCAAGAGATATTCGACACCATTCGCAAAAATAAATTGCGAACTTTCCTCACGGGTCTTTCTGTTGCTTCGGGAATTTTCATACTTGTTATTTTATTAGGCTTTGGCCAAGGCATGCAGAATGGTATAGAAGCAGAATTCAAAGGTGATGCCGCTACTAGTATATGGGTGTGGCCAGGGAGAACAACTATTGAATACAAGGGTCTTAATCCAGGTAGAAGAATTCAACTCCGTAATGAAAATTTTGATGCTATAACAAGTCAAATGGGAGAAGAATATGATAAAGGTTCTGTACTTTACTTTCCCAGAGGTGTAAAAGTAGTTTACAACAATGATCTTCTGGTCTATAACGTTGCTGGTACTACAGGTGACTTGCAGCCCATAGAAAATGAATATCTATCTGAAGGGCGCTACATAAATGAGGCAGATGTTCGTAACAATGCCAAAGTGGCTGTTATTAGTAATAAAATCAAGAGAGAAGTTTTTGCAGATTTGGATTCACCACTTGGTGAGTATTTGACAATTTCGGGGGCTGGATTTAAGATTGTAGGTGTTTTTGGGGAATATGGTGATGATGAGGGGGAAGAGGAACGGATTTTTATACCTATAACAACAGCTCAGCTTGCTTTTAATGGAAGTGATAAAATTAACAATCTGAATTACCTGTTGCCCGATCAAGGGTCACTTAATGCTACTGTTGCAAATACTGATAGGTTTATCAAGGAAATGAAAACGTATTTAAACGAATACCATGGCGTTTCCCCAGAAGATGACAGGGCTATCCGTGTTTGGAATCCGATTGAAGAAGCTAAGCGTTACTACGGACTCACAGGCAACATTAAGTTTTTCTTTTGGTTCGTAGGGGTTTGTACCATTATTGCAGGTGTTGTTGGTGTAAGTAACATTATGCTTATTGTGGTTAAAGAACGAACCAGGGAAATTGGCATTAGAAAAGCTCTAGGGGCAAAACCTTGGGGAATTGTTGCTATGATTTTACAGGAATCTGTATTTGTAACGGCCATTTCTGGATTTACAGGATTAATTTTTAGCATGGCAATTTTAGAGGTTGTAGGCCCTAATGTAGAAATCGATTATGTGGTAAACCCATCAGTTAATTTTGCAGTAGCATTTACAACAGTTATAGTTTTAGTGGTTGCAGGAGCTATTGCTGGGTTTTTTCCAGCTTGGCATGCAGCCAAAATACATACAATAGAAGCATTAAGAGACGAGTAGACTATGTTTAATAAAGACCGTTGGAAAGAAATCATAGAAGTCCTTACCAGTAATTGGTTTAGGACCATACTTACGGCTTTTGGTGTCTTTTGGGGTATTCTTATTTTAATTATACTCCTTGCAGCTGGTAAAGGTCTAGAAAACGGTATAAAACAAGACTTTAACGGCGTAGCCACTAATACTATGTTCATGTGGACACAGAACACCACGATGGCATATCAAGGACTTCCAGAAGGAAGAAGATTTAACTTTAAATTGGAGGATGTAGAATTGCTTCGTCAAAACGTACCAGAGCTTAAGATCATTTCACCTAGAAATGCTCAAAGAGGACCAAGTGGAGTTGATAATGTAATTTATGGAACGGAGACAGGCTCATATCGAATTTTTGGAGATTATCCAGAAATAATTATGCAAAATCCTATGTATGTTGCACACGGACGATTTATAAATCATAATGATATAAAAGAAAAGCGTAAAGTAGTGGTCATCGGAGATGGAATTAGAAAGGATTTATATGAAGAGGGTGAAGAGGTTTTGGGAACCTACCTTAAGATATCTGGGGTTAATTTTATGGTGGTTGGCACTTATAAAGAAAAGACGAGCAATGGAGGTAATCAAGATAGTGAACGTCAAATATATGCACCTTTTACCTCTTTTTCCCAGGCATTCAACAGGGCAGATAACGTGGGTTGGATGGCTATCACAGCTAAAGATGGAAAATCTATCAGCAATCTTACTGATAAAATAATAAGCACAGTTAAACAAAGTAGAAAAGTACATCCAGATGATGAAAGGGCGATTGGTTTTTTTGATCTTTTTAGACAGTACAATCGAGTTGAGACACTTTTCAGTGCCATGCGTTGGATTGCTATTATAGTTGGCACTTTAGTACTAATATCAGGTGTCATAGGCATCAGTAATATTATGTTGATTGTGGTTAAAGAACGTACAAAGGAAATTGGGATTCGTAGAGCGTTGGGTGAAGATCCTTGGTCCATAAAAAAACAGATTCTTATGGAGTCTATTTTTTTAACAATAATATCGGGAATGGCAGGGATTATTATGGGATCATTATTTATTTATGGCGTTAATGCACTTTTAGACAATGTAGGACCAGTGGATATGTTTTTAAACCCTAGTGTAAGTGTAGGTGTTGTTACAGTTGCCTTGCTTATTTTAATACTATCCGGTTTGTTGGCTGGGTTTATTCCCGCCCAAAGTGCAATTAAAGTCAGGCCAATAGATGCATTAAGAACAGAATAATAACTAAGTATAGCTAATTATAGAATTCTCCTTATGGGGACAATTTTAGAGGTTTTCCTCACAAATTAAATCAATCAAGAATGAAAAAATCAGTAACCATTATCATCTTATTAGTCATCATCCTCGGGTTTGGAGGGGCTATGTACTATTTGTATCAAAAGAATTCAGAAGATCCGGTTGTTTATGAAACAGAACAGGCTTCTAAACAAAATATTATAAAAAAGACGGTAGCAACCGGGAGTATTTTGCCTTTGGAAGAAGTATTGATAAAGCCTAATATTTCAGGAGTGATTGAAGAGGTCTATGTTGAGGGGGGCGATTATGTAAAATCTGGTGATTTACTGGCAAAAATTAAGGTTGTACCTAATTTGAATGCGCTTAATGATGCTCGCAACGCAATAGAGGATGCAAAAATCAGCCTTGCTAATGAAAAACGTAATTATGATAGGCAATTGTCCATTTTTGATAAAGGAGTTATTTCCCAAGCAGATTTGGATAGGGCACAATTAACTTATGATCAAGCCAAACAGGCCTATAATGCGGCAAATAAGCGTTTTGATATTGTAAAAACTGGAACAACAAGTGGATATAGAAACGCTGCAAATACGCTGATAAAGGCAACGGTTAGTGGAATGGTATTAGAAGTACCTGTTGAAGTAGGAAATCAAGTGATAGAAAGTAATAATTTCAACGAGGGTACCACTATTGCAGCGATTGCAGATGTCGAAAAAATGATTTTTGAGGGTAAAGTTGATGAATCTGAGGTTGGAAAAATCAAAGAAGATTTACCTCTTGAAATTACGGTGGGAGCTATAGAGAATCAGGTTTTCGATGCGGTTCTTGATTATATAGCACCAAAAGGGAAAGAAGAAAATGGTGCTATCCAATTTGAAATTAAGGGGACACTCAAAAAACAAGATACCACTTTTATAAGAGCAGGCTTAAGTGCAAATGCATCTATCATATTAGCAAGGGCGGACAGTGTTTTAGCTGTAAAAGAGGCTTTGGTACAGTTTGATGAAGATACCAAAAAACCTTTTGTAGAAATAGAAAATGGAGACCAGCAGTTTGAACGTAAGGATATCGAATTAGGTATTAGTGACGGTATCCATGTAGAGGTAAAATCTGGCATTTCTACAGACGATAAAATAAAGGTTTGGAATGCCATAGAGTCTGAAGAAGACAACAACTAACCTTTTAACAAAATTTTTAAACTTTTCTTGTAACAAATCAACAACTTGTAAGTCCTATTGACACAGGATTGCAAAATTCTGATAGCTAACAAACCAATCATGATAGAAATTAAAGATCTTCACAAATCCTATAAAATGGGAAGTAATTCCCTTCATGTACTAAAAGGAATCAATTTTTCTTGCGAAGCAGGTGAATTAGTAGCCATTATGGGGTCTTCGGGTTCTGGAAAATCTACTTTACTTAATATTTTAGGAATGTTAGATGAGTTGGATGAAGGTTCTTATAGTTTGGACAACGTACCAATTAAAAATTTAAGCGAGACCAAAGCTGCTCAATATCGTAATAAGTTCTTGGGCTTTGTTTTTCAATCTTTCAATTTGATAAATTATAAAAGCGCTATGGAGAATGTAGCATTGCCATTATACTATCAAAGGGTTGCTCGTAAAGAGCGTCAAGAAAAAGCCTTAAAATATTTAGAGCAAGTTGGACTAAAAGAATGGGCATCACATTTGCCAAGTGAACTTTCTGGGGGACAAAAGCAACGTGTTGCCATTGCTCGTGCTATGGCAGCGGAACCAAAAGTATTATTGGCAGATGAGCCAACTGGAGCATTGGATAGTACAACCTCTTATGAGGTAATGGATCTTATCCAAAAAATTAATGATGATGGTAACACTATTTTGGTTGTGACTCATGAGGAAGACATTGCTCATATGTGTAAGCGTATTGTACATCTAAAAGATGGAGTGATTGTCGAAGATAAAAAGGTAAAACAGGTTAGAGCCGCACAATATGTTCAGTAGGGATACTTGGAAAGAAATATTTGAAACTATTCGCAAGAATAAACTGCGTACCTTTTTAACAGGTTTCACGGTTGCATTGGGTATTTTTATCTATGTGGTTTTATTTGGAATGGGCAATGGATTAAAAAATACTTTTGCAAAGTTTTTTAATGATGATGCTCAAAATGTTTTCTTCGTTTTTCCTGGACGAACCACCATACCTTTTAAAGGCTATAAGGCAAACAGACAGATAGAATTTGAAAATGATGATTTAGAAGACATTACGGAAAATTTCCCAATGTTCTTAGAGTATATTACACCAAGAATATCTAGAGGGGCAATTGTTAGCTATAAAGAAGAATATGATAATTACACAACAAGAGCTGTTGGACCTGCACACCTATTTGCAGAAAAAACTATAATGATGAAAGGTCGGTATATAAATGAAACCGATGTTCTTAAGAAAACAAAATACGCTGTAATTGGTCGACTCGTAGAACGAGATTTATTTAAAGGTGAGGAGTCTATAGGAAAGTTTATTGATGTTGCTGGCAGTGCGTTTAAAGTTATAGGGGTTTTTCAAGATGATGGTGGTGATAATGAAGAGCGTAACATTTATATCCCATATACTACTCGACAATTAATTGAAAAGAACAATGATAAGATAGACCAAATCATTCTTGCCTTTAAGCCGGAGATTGGTTACGCTGGGGCAATGGCTTTTGAAGGAAAACTGGACAAATTTATTAGGGATAAAAAAATAATAAGCCCAGAAGACCCCAATGGAATATTTATTAGAAACGTTGCAGATCAATTTAAGCAAAACCAACAGTTTGCAGGGGTATTGCAAACTATAGTTTCTATAATAGCCTTTGCGGTCATTATTTCCGGTATGATTGGTATTGGCAACATCATGGTGTTTATGGTCAAGGAAAGAACTAAAGAAATCGGAATTCGTAAAGCATTGGGAGCAACTCCAAAAAGAGTGACAAATGGAGTGATATTTGAGGCAATATTTATCACTACTATATCTGGATTTGTAGGTATGATAATAGGTATTGCAGTATTAAGGTCCATAGGCGGTAAAACTCTTGAGGATGACTACTTTATCACGAATCCAGAAATCAATACTATGAATGCGATTTTCGTAACTATATTATTGATTGTCATTGGTGCGGTAGCGGGTTACCTTCCGGCCAGAAGAGCAGCGAAAATTAAACCTATTGTAGCACTAAGGGACGAATAAGATGAGACAGCTTTTTGACGGAAATACTTGGCAAGAAATTTTTCAATCTATTCGAAAGAATAAGTTGAGAACTTTTCTGACTATGATTGGGGTTTTTGTCGGAATCTATATTTATATAGGTCTTTCCGGAGCTTCAAAGGGATTGGACAATGGTTTTGAACGTCAATTTGAAACCATAGCAAAAAATAGTCTTTTTGCTTGGGGACAACGTACGAGCATGCCATATGCAGGCTTTAAGACAGGTCGCCAAATACAGTTAAAGCTTAGAGATGTTGAAGTATTGTATAATAGGGTTCCAGAAATAGAAACAATAGCGCCAAGAAACGTAAAAGGAATTTTTGGATCCAGCCCTGGTATTATAACACGAGGATTAAAGTCTGGAAACTATGCCGTTTATGGTGATTATCCAGCTTTTGCAGAAATAGCAACTAAGAAAATTTACGATGGAGGACGCTTTATTAACGATGAGGACATTGAGCAGGCAAGAAAGGTATGTGTCATTGGAGAGCGAACGCAAAAAGAGCTTTTTGAAGAAGATGAAGACCCTATTGGAGGATATATAAGAATTGATAATATTTATTTTCAAGTAGTAGGTGTACATAAATTTACACCTGGAGGTGGCTTTGAAAGTGACAGTGATATTTATATTCCATTTGCTACATTTCAAAAATTGTATAATACTGGTAACAATGTTTCTTGGTTAACCATTGCCGCTTATGACGATGCAGATGTTATCAAAGTAGAAGAAGACATAAAATCAACTTTAAGAGGAATTCATAATGTAAACCCTAAAGATGAGAGGGCTTTTGGTTCTTTTAACTTAGGGGAGATTTTTAATAAAATTATGGGCTTTTCAAGCGGTATGACATTCTTGTCACTCATAGTCGGTGTCGCCTGTATTTTAGCTGGTATTATAGGAATTGGAAATATCTTGTTGATTTCGGTAAAAGAGCGAACCAAAGAATTGGGAGTTAGACGAGCTTTGGGAGCAACGCCTTCTGAAGTACGAAACCAAATTATTATTGAAGCCTTGGTGTTAACACTTTTAGCAGGAATTATAGGAATTATATTTGGGGCATTGACCTTAAAAATAATAGACTCTTTAACACAAGGCGGAGATTTTCCATATGCTAATCCCACTGTGCCAATTCCTTATGTAATTGGGTCACTTCTGCTAATGATACTATTGGGTGTTTTAATAGGTTTGATACCTGCCCAAAGAGCAGTTAGTATAAGGCCGATAGATGCTCTAAGAGAAGAATAAATAAATAACCACTATAGAAACTAAATTGACATAAAATGAAGAAAATTTTAAAATGGGTAGGACTGGGAGTATTGATACTCGGAGCTTTATGGGCAGCAGCCTTTTTTGTAAAGTCCAACAGTAAGTCAGCAGTAGAATATGAGACCCATAAACCTTTCATCTCTAGTATAGAGAAGAAAACCGTAGCTACTGGCAAGGTAATCCCAGAAGATGAAATTGAGATTAAACCTCAAATTTCCGGTATCATAGATAAGATATATCTGGAAGAAGGTGCCAAGGTAAAAGCTGGAGAGTTAATAGCTACCATTAAAGTAGTTCCTAATGAACAAGCACTTTATCAAGCTCGCGGTCGGGTTAATAATGCAAAAGTAAATCTCAGTAATGCTGAACTTGATTTCAATAGAAATAAAACGCTTTTTGATAAAGGAGTTGTATCTGCCCAAGATTTTCAGAATATTGAACTTACATACAATCAGGCGAAATTAGAGTTGCAAAATGCTCAAAACGATTACCAAATAATCTTGCGTGGTTCTGCTGGCGGCTCATCTAGTGCCAACACAAATATCCGTGCAACGGTTAATGGTACAATCTTAGAAATTCCAGTAGAAGAAGGGGATCAGGTTATTCAAAGTAATAATTTTAACGATGGAACTACCATTGCCTCAATTGCCGACTTGGGAAAAATGATTTTCGAAGGAAAAGTTGATGAAGGTGAAGTAGGTAAATTGGAAGTAGGTATGCCTCTGGAAATAAGCTTAGGTGCAATAGATGACAAAAAGTTCGACGCCAACCTCAAGTTTATAGCGCCTAAAGGAATTGAAGAAGCTGGTGCGGTGCAGTTTAAAATTGAAGGTGATGTTAAAGTGGATGAAACGGTGATGGTACGTGCTGGATATAGTGCAAATGCTTCATTAACACTCGAAAAGAAAGACAGTATTCTAGTTATATCCGAGGCGTTACTTCAATTTGATAGGTCTACCAACAAACCTTATGTGGAAGTAGCTACTGGAGAACAACAGTTTGAACGTAGGGATATCGAAATTGGTATTTCGGATGGAGTTAATGTAGAGATAGTATCCGGTCTTGAAGAAAATGATGAAGTAAAACAATGGAATAAGACCGAGCCCATTAAAAAGGGCTTAGATGATGAGGAAGGTGATGATTCCGAAGATACTACTGAATAACCAATTTAGAAACCAAAAAATCAAAAAACGAATGAGACATAAGTTAACCTTACTACTAATCATAGGGACCTTCTTTGCCGTAAATGGGCAAATGAAAAAATGGACACTAGAAGAGTGTGTAATCTATGCGGTCGATAATAATTTAACAGTAGAGCAATCTGAACTGGATTTGGAAAATGCAAAAATTGATGAATCCGACGCTCTTGGTGCATTAATACCAAATTTGAATGGTTCTACAACAGTATCTTCAAATACAGGACTATCATTTAACCCCGCAACAAATGAACCTACGACTAACACCATTTTTAATGTAAGTGCTGGGTTAAGCTCCAACTTAACTTTGTTTGATGGGCTTCGAAATTTTAAACGAATTCAAAGAGCTAAGTTAAATGGTATAGCAAATCAATATCGTTTGGAGGATATAAAAGATGATATCAGATTAAGTGTAGCAAACGCATATTTACAAGTGCTATCCAATAAAGAAGCTTTAAAAGTTTCTAAGGCACAATATGCAGTGACTGAACAAGATTTAAAGCGCACGAAAGAATTGGTGGAATCTGGAGTTTCACCAAGAGGGGATTTGTTGGAAATTGAAGCTACCGCTGCTAGCCAAGAACAACAAGTTGTTAATAATGAAAGCTTGGTTTTAATTTCAAGAGTCAACTTAGCTCAGTTAATGCAGATTACGGATTATGAAAACTTTGATACTGCAGAAGAGTCTTTTGATATTCCAGTCTCTGATATTTTGAGCAATTCGCCGAAAGTGATTTTTGATAAAGCACTTGGTTTTAGAAATGATATCAAGTTCTCCGAAACAAATGTCGATTTAGCTTCAAAGGATTTAGAAATTGCTAAAGGTGCAAGATACCCTACAATAACAGGTTTCTTTAACTACAATACCAGATATTCTGACCAGAACACTCCTTTAGGTGGCTTTTTTGATCAGTTATATATTTTTGATGGAATCTCTTACGGAGCACAATTGAACGTTCCTATTTTTAACGGTTGGAATGCGCGCAATAATGTTAGGCGTGCAAAAATTAACGTAGATATTTCAAAGATTCAATTAGACCAACAAAAGCTAGAATTGGAAACTAACATTCAACAAGCATATGTAGATGTTAATACTTTTCTAAAAGCTTATGAGGCGGCAGAAAAAACCTTGGAGGCTAGAAGATTGGCTTATGACTATGCTAAGGAAAGATTTGACGTTGGTTTAATGAACTCTTTTGACTTTAGCCAAGCACAATCCCGTTTGGATAATGCAGAAGCTAGTGTTGTGAGAACTAAGTATGACTATATATTTAGACTTAAAATATTGGAGTTCTATTTTGGTATTCCACTTTCACTGAACTAAAGTTATATTTGCGGTCGTTATGACCAAAATAATAAACTTAGAGACTGCAACAACAAATTGCTCAGTTAGCATTTCCGTAGATGGTAAGCTAGTTAGTGTTAAAGAGGAAAATACGCCTAATTATTCACATTCAGAGCAATTACACATATTCATAAAAGAAGCCTTAGAAGAGGCTTCTTTTTCATTTGCAGATATTGACGCCATAGCTGTAAGCAAAGGTCCAGGTTCATATACTGGCTTAAGAATAGGAGTATCTGCAGCTAAAGGATTGTGTTTTTCATTGGATTTGCCTTTAATTTCTATTCCAACACTGGAGAGTATGTCCCATCAAATAAAAGTGGAACCTAACGAAGTTATTATTCCTGTTCTTGATGCTAGAAGGATGGAAGTTTATTCTTGTGTTTTTAATCATTCTCACCATAAAATAAGAGAAACTAAAGCTGAGGTTATAGATGAAAATTCGTTTGAGGAGTTTTCTGGCTACAAAAAAGTTCATTTTTTAGGAAGTGGAGCGGAAAAAATTGAGACGTTATTAGACCATCCGAATTTTAAATTCCATAAGGAGGTTATTCCATCTTCAAAAGAAATGGCAAAACTATCGCAAAAAAAATTCGAAGTAAACGACTTTGAAGATGTAGCCTACTTCGAACCTTATTATCTAAAAGATTTTATCCTTCAGACCAAAAAAGCTTAGTTTTTTATACTGTGCATAACCCGCTGTGGGAATGGAATTTCAATCCCTGCATCATCAAAACGTAGTTTGGACTCCTCATGTACAAAAAACTTAGCAGGCCAGAAATCCTCATTTTTAGCCCAGAAGCGTAACGACAAGTTTACAGAACTGTCTCCTAAAGAACCGACATAAACTTCCGGCGCAGGTTCTTCTAAAATATGCTCATTATCAGCACAGATTTTAAGCAATATTTCTTTTGCAGTTTTAATATTGGAACCATAACCAATACCTACAGTATAATTTTCCCTTCTTATGGGTTCTGCATTATAGTTAATAACGTTTCCATTAGACAATTGTCCATTTGGTAATATTGCAACTTGGTTTCCAAACGTATTTAACTTTGTATGGAAAATAGAGATTTCCTTAACAGTACCGTCCACTCCTTGTGCAGAGATAAAATCTCCTATTTTGAATGGTTTAAATAACAGGATGAGCACACCACCAGCAAAATTTGCAAGCGAACCCTGTAATGCTAGTCCTACTGCTAAACCTGCAGCACCTAACATTGCTACCAGCGAAGATGTTTTTACTCCAAGTTGAGTGACAACTAATATTGCTAAAATTACTTTTAATGCAATATTTATAAAACTCTGTAGGAATGTTTCTAAAGCTGGGTCGTAATCTTTCTTGTTGAAAAATCTACGGACCATGCGATTTATAAATCTTACTATCCATAATCCTACAATAAATAAAATAGTGGCCAGAATTAAATCTGGAATAATATTCCATATCCAATCTATCGCTTTATCAATATGTTCTTGGTAATTGGTTAATTCTTTCATATTTGTTTTATAGTTATGGGGATAACTTAGAAAAAGTAAAAGCTTAAATCAAAAAAGTAGATTTAAACTTAGGTTAATGTTTCTCTTAATTTTAAAGTTGTTTTAACACTTCATCGGTAGTTTGCACTGGAAGCTTACAAGTACCTTCTATGCAAACATAAATTAAAGTTTCTCCTTCATTATACCTGCTTTTAAGCAAATCAATAGCCCCTTCTTTTTTTGAACCCACTAAAATACTGTTTGGTAAGTAGTTTTTTGAAAGCTCTTTGCCCAACTTTTTATAATCTTCCCCTACGATTGCTATTTCGTAAAAATTAAGATTTTCATATAGAACTAAATGTAACCAATTGGAGTACCCTTGGGCACTCTCATCAAAATTACTTTGAATGTTTTTAAGCATTTGATTTGCTAATTCCCCATACCCTTTATTCATATAAACTTTATGTAGTTTTAGCAGATTCTTACCCATAATAGAGTTAGAAGCGGAGATGACATTGTCGTTGGTCTCTATAGTTCTTCTAATTAAAGAGTCATCTTCTTCCGAAGTGAAATAAAATAACTTACTCTTATTGTCTTGAAAATGAAGAGTACAGTAGTCGGTTAGTTTTTGAGCATTTTCAAGCCATTTAATATCAAAAGTAACTTCGTAGAGTGAAATATAGGCTTCAATAATAGTCGCGTAGTCTTCTAAAAACCCATTAATGTTGCTTTCCCCCTTTTTGTGATTTCTATAAAGCCCACCATCAGCTTTCTTCATTTCTTTTTCAATGAAAGCTGCATTTTTTAAAGCTAATTTTAAATAGGATTCGTTTTCAAGATAACGATAAGCATCTACAAGGCCTTTAAGCATTAATCCGTTCCAAGAAGTCAATATTTTATCATCCAACCTAGGTTTTTCGCGTTTGGCTCTTTCTTCCTTTAAGGTTTTAAGATTCAGCTTAATTTTTTTATTGAGTTCATCTGCACCTATACTGTATTTTTCAGCTATTTCTTCATCAGATTTATCACGAATTAGAACATAATTTTCTTCCCATTCCCCATAGGAGTTGATATTAAAATAATCTTTAAAGAGTTCAAAATCGTCATTTAATAATCGTTGAAGTTCCTCTTTGGTCCAAACATAATAAGCGCCTTCTTCCAACTCACCATTTTCATCAAGACTATCCGCATCTAAAGAAGAATAAAACCCACCATTTTCATCAGCTAATTCATCAAGTACAAATGCAATAGTTTCTTCTACAACTTTTTTATAAAGCTTATTTTTGGTAACAGCATAAGCTTTGGAATATAGACTTACCAGTTGCCCATTGTCATAAAGCATTTTTTCAAAATGTGGAACATGCCATTTCGTATCTACGGAATAGCGCGAAAAACCTCCACCCACATGGTCAAAGATTCCACCATATGCAATTCTTGTTAATGTAGTATTCACATATTCTAAAACCTTTTCATCATTTTGTGAAGTACCATAATGCAATAAAAAGTCCATATTATTTGGCATCATGAACTTTGGGGCTCGTTTATACCCCCCTAAAAAAGTGTCAAAGTAAGTTGACCAGTTTTCTACCGCACCATTAAGTTGCTCAAGAGAATAATCGTCTGAATTCTCTTTATTTTCAATAAGATTTATGGATTGTATTCCCTTTTCCAAATTACTGGCGTAACCAATAATTTTGTCTGGATCATTCGAGTAAAGCTCTATTAATTTGGTCAGGGATTTAACCCAGCTGTCTTTTGGAAGGTATGTAGCTCCCCAAAATGGCCGTCCATCTGGCAATGCCACGATGTTTAAGGGCCAACCACCATTGCCCGTCATCATTTGGATAGCATCCATATATATTTGATCTACATCGGGTCTTTCTTCACGATCAATTTTAATGTTTATGAAATTCTCATTCATCATTTTGGCCACTTCCTCATCTTCAAAACATTCGTGCTCCATCACATGGCACCAATGGCATGCTGCGTAACCAATACTTATCAATAATAATTTGTTTTCTTCCTCTGCCTTTTTTAAAACTTCTGGATGCCAAGCTTCCCAATTAACTGGGTTATGGGCATGCTGTAATAAATAGGGGCTAGTTTCATTAATTAAAGCGTTGGTGTATTTATGGCTCATTTTTTCTTTTTTTTGGGCACAACCATTCAATAGGAATACTAAAACTAATATTATGGAAGAAAATCTTTGCATACTTATTTTTAAACATAAAAAAAGCGCCCAAAAAAGGACGCTGATTAATTTAAATGCTATTTACTTTACCTCAAACGTAATTTTTACGTTTACGCGATAGTCATCGATTTTACCATCTTTCACCGTTGCGCTTTGTTCATTTAAATAAACAGAACGAATATTTTTTACTGATTTTGATGCCTGTGCTACCGCTTTAGCAGCTGCGTCTTCCCAACCCTTATCAGAATTGGCCAATACCTCTATTACTTTTAAAATTGCCATAGTTAATGATTTTATAATTTTTCTCAATTTAATAAATAAAAGAGAAGAACTAGCTTAAAGAAAAGCAAAAATCATCCGTTCAAGGCGACAACTTCATTAACCTTGTCTCCCATCATATTTTTGAGCATGGTTTCTATGCCATTTTTAAGGGTAAAGGTAGAAGAGGGACAACCGCTACAAGCCCCTTGCAAAACTACGTTAACAGTTTTACTGTCTTCTTCATAAGATTGAAAAAGTATATTGCCACCATCGCTGGCTACTGCTGGCTTTACATATTCTTCTAAAATATCGATTATTTGTTGCGAAGTATCATCATAGATGGTTTTAGAGGTAGTTTCTGAACTTTTTTCTGCCTCTTTTGCCAAAGCCCCCTCGGAAACTACTTCTTTACCGTCAGCTAAGTACTCACGAATAAATTCACGTATTTCCATAGATATGTCCGACCATTCTGCGGAATCATATTTAGTTACAGAAACATAATTTTTGTCTATAAAAACTTCTTTTATATAAGGAAAATGAAAGAGCTGTTTTGCCAATTCGGAATCTTTAGCTTCATCAATGTTTTTAAATTCAAAAATAGTCGGTACAATAGCTTTGTTTGCCACATATTTCATTACTGCTGGGTTTGGGGTAACCTCAGCATAAATGGTAATTGCAGTCTTTTTTGATACCTCTTCCTCAATAACAACAGGTTCATTTGCATTTAAGTATTCGACCAGTTGTTGCGCAACCTCATCTTTCACATCTTCCCAAGTGACAATATCAAATCGTTCTAGAGCAATAAAATTCCCTGATATATATACTGTCTTTATAAAAGGTAAGTAAAACAATTGCTGTGCCAATGGAGAGTTTTTGGCTTCATCAATATTTTTGAACTCATAATTCTGCTTCACTAAAAAATGATTAGCTTCAAACTTTAGTATTGCTGGATTGTTAGTTTCAATTACGGTAATGTGGTATTCTTTCATTGCAAAAATTTGAGCAAAAATACGAAGTAAAAGCCACTTAGAATAGATATAATAATGTAGCTTTTATACCGTTATCTATATGATTAATCATCTAGCAACTGAATATATAGCCCCAAACACTTTATGAAACGTCTGCTACTGCTCTTACTTTTTATATCTTTTTTTTGTGCTGAATCCAAAGCACAAGAAGGTATCCCAGTATATTTTGATTATTTATCGGACAACTATTATTTAGTCTATCCATCCATGGCCGGTATTGGCGAGGGAGGAAAACTAAGGTTAACTGCCCGTAAACAGTGGTTTGATGTAGAAAATGCACCAGCATTGCAAACTTTTAACGCCCATTACAGAGTAGGACAAAATAGTGGAATTGGAGGTATTCTTTTTAATGATGCCAACGGCTTTCATTCACAATCTGGTTTTAAAGCAACCTATGCGCACCATTTACAACTTGGAGGAGATTTTAGGACCTTAAACCAATTGTCTTTTGGATTGAGTGGTACCATATTGCTGAGTAGTTTAGATGAAACAGAATTTAGGTCTGTAAACCCAGATCCAGCTGTTACAGGGGTTAAAAACACGGCGAGTTATTTTAATATTGATTTGGGAGTATCTTATAATTATTTTGAGTTTTACACTCATTTTACTGTTCAGAATGTATTGGCGTCTCAACGAAATTTATACAGAATTGGTAGGGCAGACCCTGATAACGTTCCAGTAATTGATAATTTAAGACGTTATTTAATTTCCGCAGGATATGTTTTTGGGAAAGGAAGAACAAGAATTGAACCCTCAGTACTTTTTCAACTCACAGAGTTTACCGAAGAGAAATCTGTAGACATAAACGCAAAAGCATACCGTGATTTAGGTGATGATACCACTATATGGGGAGGTTTATCTTACCGTAGAAGTTTTGATGGTGCCCAATTTATACAGAATGGAACTTTTGGGGAACAAAGATTACAACTTTTCACCCCAATAATTGGGGTTAACTATAAGAACTTTATGTTCTCCTACAATTACTCCTACCAGTCGGGTGACATTCGTTTTGATAGTGGAGGCTTTCATCAAATTACTTTAGGATATGATGTGGGTCAGAGTAACGAAAAACGATATGATTGTTACTGTCCTGCAGCTAACAACTAAAGAAAGCCCATCATTGCTGATAGGCTTGGTTTTTATATTCAATTTTATATTATTTCTCCCATTTGTAATTTTTCTTCGCAGCTTGATTTTTAATTGCTGTTAGCAATGCATTTTCGAGTTCACCTTTTTCCTCTTTTTGATTTTTGGCGATATACGCTTTTCTTTTAGCATTTAGTTCTTGAATTTCTTTTTGAACCTTTTGTCGCTCCGCTTTTTTTTCAGCAATATATGTTTCAATCTGCTTGTTTGTTTTGCCTTTTAGCTCGCTTGGCAAATCTTCTTTTTTTAGTTTTGAGACTTCAAACTCTTTATCTTCAGCTGCATCTACTAAATCCCAACTGGAATTATTATATAGTCTAGAGCTTTTGCTCACTGCTCTTTTTACTGCTACTTCCTCGGCCACTTCATAAGCATAAGAATCTTGCTGAGCTTGGGTTGCAACTTTTGATGCTCCAAGCGACCCATAACTGATATAAGTCTTGTTTAATTTGGAGTTCAATCTAATGATTATATCATCATATGGGGTAGCTACATGTACAACTTGTCTGTTGTGGTCTATGGCCATATATTCTCCACCTGTCAATTCAGCACCATTTTTCCATTTGCTGCCAACACCTTGGTCATAGTTTCCACAAAAAATAGTATTTACAATAACATCTTTTTCTTTGGCTTGTTCTGCTGCATCTGCATAATTAAGCTTGCCTTGGGTAAATGGCTCATTGCCGGCTATAAAAATCATTTTTAGGTCATCTGGATTTTTACCCCAATCGAGCTGCTTTAAAGAACTGTTGATTACTTGTCCACAATATTCTTCACCACCATTGGTAGTTAGAGAGAATAATTTCTTTGAAATTTCATCTAAATCCTTACTAAAGCTAATTACTTGTCTTATGTAGCCTTCTCTAGATGAGAGATTGTCATTGCCATACTCATAAAGCGCAATTTGAAGATCTGGTCTAGTTTCATTCCCACATTTTGCATAGGTGAATTCATTAACAATATCCCATAATTGAGATTTAGCCTGATTAATAAGTCCGTCCATACTATTACTGGTATCCAAAAGCAAAGCTATTTTTACATGCTGCTTAGCAGGCTTTTTGTCCTCAGGTAGTACCGCCTTAGCAATTAAAGTCTCATTTTTTGGTTCCTTAACTTTTAAATTGCAACTGTAGGTTGAGCCTATTGATAGTGCAAAGAACCCAATCGTTAATATGTAATTTAATTTTTTCATGATGATTTTCTTTTAAATTTCTGGGATAAAACTAGGATTGTTATGCCTAAAGAAAAATCTGGAATGAGCAAACAGGGTGTTTCAATGAGTATAATCAGATTTCGGTTTCGTAAAGGGTGTATTTCTACTGAGAATAGAGTGCTTTTGATGAGTTTGGCATTTTTTAATACCACTCAAATCAACTAAGTTTACTTTAAGTATTCTCATAAATGTTTAAAAAAACATACATACTATTAGTTGTTTTTATGGTTTCCCTGAGTGGTTTTTCTCAAGTAAGAAACCAAGCTCCTACATTTGAATTAGAAGGTTATGTGAGGGGCAAGGAAGACTTTGCACCTATATCTGGAGTTCAAGTTTCTACAGACAAAGGAAGTTTTGCCATAACCAATGCATTAGGTGAATTTAAGATCAGAGCAAGTATTGGTGACTTGTTGATTTTTGAAAGCCCAGAATTTGAAACAGTTCGTCATCGTATAACTTCAGACGAAGAAATTGGGGTGCAAGTTGAAAACTATTCAGCATCATCAAAAAACAAAAGTAGAAGCTCTAGAGCACTGTCCAATCATAGTATGTTTTTGGATTCTGCCAACCATTATAAAAAGATAGATATTGAAAAGAGTATTGATTTTGTTGCGCAGTCTATATCAGAATTAGGAAGTAATGCAAACAAAACAGCGTTGGTGAATTCGCTTAGGACACTTGGTGAAATCTATTTGTACCACAAACAATACGATTTGGCGATAACCAATTTTAAAGATGCCCAAAAAACTCAAAAAAATACTAAAACTACATTAAGTCTTGCGCTTGCATACATAAAGACCGGGGCATTTGAAAATGCTTTGGAAGAATTAAAACCTTTACAGAGGATAAGGAAAATGGTGCCTTATCAAAGAATACAGCTATATGAGCAGTTTGGTGATGCACATAAAGGCTTGGGCAATACAGCTGAGGCGTTGGAATTTTACCAAGAGGGGTTGACTATTGCCCAAAAAAATCAAGTCACTCCTAAGGTGACTGATTTAAACTCAAAAATTGCGGATGCTTATGCGTTAGATGATAGGGAAATTGAAGCACAAGGGTATTTTGATAATTCCTTAAAACTTGCCAAAAAGGAGACTCCTGCTCGTTCTATCCAAGAAAATGAAAAAGTTGCAGACTTTTATAATAGCTCAAATCGTTTTGGAGATGAAATTCAGCTTCGAAAAAAGAGCTTGGACGAGTTAAAACAACTGCCCAAAAAAGCAGTTGCAGAGAAAAAGGGAATTGTTGATGCAGATTCCATAACCTCTCAGCGGATAAATTATAAAATTGGTAGTGCTTACATAGCACAGGATAAGTTGAATGAAGCTATACCATATTTGCAAAGGAGTATTGTTGAAGCTGGTACGGAAGACGATTTAATAGTTCAAAAAGACGCTACTAGAAAGCTTTCGGAAGTATATGAGTATAAAGGGGATTTTGCAAAAGCTTACAATACGTATCAAAATTATGTGGCTTTGGTGGATACTTTATATGTTAGAAAGGAGCAAGAGATATCTAGGGCAGCACGTTTAAATCGTGAAATAGCTACAAAACAAAATAGAATTTCCAGTTTAGAACAAGAAAGACAACTGTCCCAAAGTAAGTATAGTTTGGCCTTAACGGAGCAGCAATTGTTTGAAGAAAGTAACAAAAGACAAAAATGGATTATTTATTCTTTGTTACTCGCGATGCTATTGTTTGCCTTAGCTGCGTTCTTTTATTATAGGAGCAATAAACAACAAAAACTAGCAAATAATTTGCTGGCTTTAAAATCGCTCAGAACGCAGATGAATCCACATTTTATTTTTAATGCACTCAATTCGGTCAATAATTATATAGCAAAGAGTGATGAACGTAATGCAAATCGATTTTTGAGCGATTTCTCTGTGCTTATGCGCACGGTTTTGGAGAATTCAGAAGAAGATTTTATTCCACTTTCAAAAGAGTTGGAACTTTTAGAATTGTATGTAAAACTGGAGCATTCGCGTTTTCCCGACAAGTTTGATTATGAGGTTAATATTGCAGAAGCTATAGATATGGATTCCTTTGAAATCCCACCAATGCTATTGCAGCCCTATATTGAAAATGCCATTTGGCATGGCTTACGCTATAAAGAAGAAAAGGGCTTTTTAAAAATTAATGTAGAACAGTTGACGAGTACCTTGCTTCAGATAGAGATTTTAGATAACGGAATAGGGAGAAAAAAATCAGCAAAATTAAAGACTGAAAATCAGAAAAAGCAGAAGTCAAAGGGAATGGGAAATATTAGAAAACGTATAGCTATTCTTAATGATATGTATAAAAACAAGGTTGATGTAACAATTTCAGATTTATTGGAAGATGAGACCGGTACAAAAGTAATTTTAAAGCTTAAAAAAGATTGATGCAATTAAAAGCAATTATAGTAGAGGACGAAGCAAATAGTAGGGAAATTCTAAGAGATTACCTAAATAAATATTGTAAGAATGTTGAGGTTCGAGGAGAAGCAGCGACAATCAAAGAAGGATTGGAATTAATTGCTAAGCAAAAGCCAGATTTGGTTTTTTTGGATGTAGAAATGCCCTTTGGAAATGCGTTTGATTTGTTGGACCAAGTTCCAAATCGAAATTTTGAGACTGTTTTCGTGACGGCTTATAACCAATATGCTATTGACGCGTTAAATAATCATGCTGCATACTATTTAATGAAGCCTATTAATATTGATGAATTGGTAAAAGCTGTGGATTATGTAGTTGAAATAAAAGAGAAAGAAAATGCTTTGGAGGGTAAGGTACTACAAACCAAGCTTAAAAAAGCAGATGGTAAGATTACGTTGCCGCAGCAGGATGGTTTTCAGGTTTTGGACGTCAATGATATTCTTTTCTGTAAAGCAGATGATAATTATACCGAGATTTACTTGGAAGAAAAAAGAATTGTAGTGAGCAAGACATTAAAATATTTTGAAGAAGCTTTAAAACAATTCTCGTTTGCCAGAATTCACAAATCATATTTGGTCAATGTAAACGAGGTAGAAAAGTATAAAAAGGGTAAAGGGGGGAGTGTAATATTATCAAACGGAAAAGAACTTTCGGTTTCAGCTTCTAAAAAGTCAGATTTACTCTCATATTTTAAATAGAAGAATATACTATGTTGATAAAACCTGTAAATGGAAAATCACCAGAAATAGGTGATGATTGCTTTATAGCAGAGAATGCTACTATAGTTGGTGAAGTTACAATTGGTGAGCAATGCAGTATTTGGTTTAATGCAGTCATTAGAGGGGATGTGCATTTTATCAAAATGGGCAATAAAGTAAATGTACAGGATGGGGCCGTTGTTCACTGTACCTATAAAAAGTCACCTACTGTTATTGGGAATAATGTTTCCATTGGCCATAATGCCATTGTTCATGGTTGTACTATTAAGGACAATGTTCTAATAGGAATGGGGGCTATAATTATGGACGATTGTGTTGTGGAGAGCAACTCCATAATAGCAGCAGGAGCGGTGGTTACCAAAGGAACCCATGTTCCCTCTGGTGCAATTTACGCAGGAATGCCAGCAAAAAAAATAAAAGAAGTAAGCCCAGAATTAAGTTCTGGTGAAATAGATAGGATTGCCAATGCTTATGTTATGTATTCTGGTTGGTTTAAGGATGATAATTAGCAGCCTGATTCTTTAGGGATATTCATTGATTAAGAATAAGATAAATCCTTATTTTTGGCCAACTTAAGATAACACTATGAACGCTTATATTTTCCCTGGTCAAGGTGCGCAATTTGTAGGTATGGGTTTAGACTTATATGAAAACCATGCTGTAGCCCAAGAACTTTTTGAACAAGCAAATGAAATTTTAGGATTCTCTATTACGGACATTATGTTCGAAGGAACTCCAGAAGATTTAAAACAGACCAAGGTTACCCAACCTGCTATTTTTCTTCATTCTGTAATATTGAGCAAAGCAATGGGAGAAAATTTTACGCCGGATATGGTTGCTGGGCATTCTCTTGGTGAGTTTTCTGCTTTGGTTGCCAATGGAACCTTGAATTTTGAAGATGGATTAAAATTGGTTACGCAACGTGCACTGGCCATGCAGAAAGCATGCGAACAGCAAGAAAGTACCATGGCAGCAGTATTGGGATTGGATGATGAAGTTGTTGAACAAATATGTTCTGAAATATCAGGCATAGTGGTGCCCGCAAATTATAACTGTCCAGGTCAATTAGTTATTTCAGGAGAGGTTGAAGCGGTGAATATTGCTTGCGAAAAACTTAAAGAAGCTGGAGCAAGAAGAGCCTTGTTGTTACCTGTTGGGGGAGCTTTTCATTCTCCATTAATGGAGCCAGCTAGGGAAGAATTGGCTGCGGCAATAGAGAACACAAATTTTAGTGAGCCTAGTTGTCCAATTTATCAAAATGTGACCACTACCGCAGTTTCTGTTTCTAAAGAGATAAAAGAAAACTTGATTTCACAACTAACCGCTCCTGTAAAATGGACGCAAAGCATACAAAATATGACTAAGGATGGGGCAAATTGTTTTGTTGAAGTTGGTCCAGGTAAAGTACTGCAAGGATTAGTTAGGAAGATTGTTAATGATGTTGAGACCAGTTCGGGAATCGTAGAATAGTTTCTAAAACTGTTAATTATTGTAGTTTATCTAGCAATCATGGATTTAGTCTTTTAATAAATAATAAAGCCATGATTTTTTAGTAATATTGATGACCCCACGACCAAGCTTAAAATAATAGTATTTTTCTGACAATCAAGAAAATAACAATGCCCTACACGAGGAATAACAGACTAATCTCCGCAGTATTTGAGAATGCTAGGCTCTTTTCGTTCTTAAGTTTTTTTATACTCTGTTTTGCTAGTAGTTTTGGACAAGCTGTTAGTATAGCAAATACAACAAATGGTTCAGAAAATGGAGTAGGTGTAGTTACCGATGGAATACTTACAGTAACTCAAACATTACCAACAGCTGTAAACACAGTTGTCACTTATTCAGTAGCGGGTACTGCAACATCTGGAGTGGATTTTACGGCTTTAAGTGGTACCGTTACTATTATTGCTCCTGCTACTTCAGCCACAATTACAATTCCTGTTTTAGAAGATGTTTTAAATGAATTGAATGAGACTGTAATTATTAATTTAACTGGAGTAAGTGGAAGTATAGCAACACTTGATCCGACTCCAGCGAATACTACTGCAACAAATACGATTATCGATGATGATGATGTTAC
>NZ_BTGR01000011.1:0-84138 GCF_036985525.1 Croceitalea sp. MTPC6 | reverse complement strand
ATCTTCATCCGTATCTGGACATAAAGTTGGAGCTATTCTTAGGGTAATCCCATTTGATGAAGCAGAACTTGTTGTGAAAAATTCTAAGCTAGATACAAAGGATATGGATTCCCAAAGAAGGTCTTCACTATTATTTGCCCTAGAAAAAGCATTAACAGAAAAGATATTACCATTATTTTCCTCAATTAATCCCCTTCTTAAATTAGAAAGCAACTGATATGGGGTATTGTCCAAAGCAACAATACCATCAGAACTACCTAAAGGTAGTCCTCTAGAATGAATAGCTTGGACTCTAACTGGTACAGTACCTGAAAAATTAAACTGCACAGGATTATCATTTTGAATTCTAAAATTACCAGAACTAGAGGTCATCCCATTAGTAACACTAATCAATACGCTACCATTTGGAAGGTTGAACCTTGAACTAATATCAAAATCAGTTACTGATAAATCTGATTCATTATTCGGAAAACCTAAATCAGAAGGTATTACTGTTTCAAAATCTAAAGGATTACACTCAACAGTATCTAGAATACCATCATTGTCATCGTCAATATCTACTGTATCTAGAACTCCGTCACCATCCGTATCATCATTCGTTGGGTCGTCACCCTCATCTGTGTTATCAGAATTTATTAAAAAATTAAAATCCATAATCCAACGACGCTCATCACCTTCCGGTCCTATCCAACCCCATCCTGACAAGCCATCCTTACCAACATTGGTATCCCAAAGTGCTCCTCCGGGGCCAACTTGAATACCATACTTTGGTGTACTAGGGTCATCAGGGTCCGGTCTGTTAGTAACTTTGTAAGTACCCTCACCAAGACAATCGTTACCATTTGAGGTAATATAACTTCTATCACCATCTATTAAATAATAACTGAGATCAGCGCCACTAGCTTCTGAACATCCTTCCGATTTAAAACCTCCACCTACATTCTGCCATTCGTACCAGTTGCGTCTAGACTTCAATAGAACATGAACATCAACCAAGCAGTCACCGTTATTAAACTTGCTAGTGCCAGATATTAAAGCTGTACCATCATTGTATTCCGTAAAAGTAAGATTGTTACCATCCAATGAAGAAAAATAGCCATCTGTATAGTCTAAATCTGATAGTGAAGACCACCAAAAATTCGCACTATCTAAATCTCCACATCTATCTGCATCTTTAACTTTATACCTATCAGAAATAGTTTTTCCCACGCCCGCATTAAGTAAAGTAGTATCATTTGCCTTAAATGGGTGACTAAAAGACATACTAACCAAACAGACTGCAGCACTAACAACCAATCCTAAAAAATACTCAGGTATCGTAATTTTTTCCATAAATGATAGTTTTCTCTTTTAAACTAATCACCATGGCAAAATGCAGGTCTACAATATGTAAGAATTTAGGGACAATTAATAATACCGCAAGATATTCAAAAAAATACTCTAAGGTACCACTTGCATAATTAGTTTTTATCTGTCAGAACTCCCATTTTATTCGATAAAACGCAGCAAGTTCAACTTCACATGCAATTAATAGATGTACGTTAATTTCTTGCGATTAGATTTTTTTTCTTTCAGACTTTGTTAACATGTATGCTATTGTGTATGAAACTGTTTTTATTGTAAAGTCACCCTAATCTATACACATCCTTATTTTCAGTTGGGAAATGATAGTTACAAGTCATTATTAATTGATAGTTTTGACCAAATTTTTTAAATGAGTTTTGAAAAAGAAATAGCGAAGAGGAGAACCTTTGGAATAATCTCCCATCCAGATGCTGGAAAGACTACACTAACTGAAAAGCTATTATTATTTGGTGGTGCAATCCAAGAGGCTGGTGCTGTTAAAAACAACAAAATAAAGAAGACTGCTACAAGTGACTTCATGGAAATTGAACGTCAGCGTGGAATTTCTGTCGCTACTTCCGTACTGGCTTTTATTTATAACGATAAGAAAATAAATATTTTAGATACTCCTGGGCATAAAGATTTTGCTGAAGACACCTTTAGAACTTTAACCGCTGTAGATAGCGTAATTGTTGTTATAGATGTTGCAAAAGGAGTGGAAGAACAGACAGAAAAATTAGTAGAAGTATGTAGAATGCGTAACATTCCTATGCTTGTTTTCATAAACAAATTGGATAGAGAAGGTAAAGACGCTTTTGACTTATTAGATGAAGTCGAACAAAAATTGGGACTTACCGTAACCCCTCTAAGCTTTCCCATTGGCATGGGCTATAGTTTCAAAGGAATCTACAATATCTATGAGAAAAATATTAATCTATTCAGTGGGAATAGTAAATCCAATATTGAAGAAACTATTGCTTTTGATAATATAGAAAGTCCAGAGCTTGAAAAAACAATAGGTGAAGAGGCTGCAATAGAACTTAGGGATAACCTAGAACTAGTAAATGGCGTTTATCCAGAATTTAATAAGGAAGCATATTTAGAGGGCAAACAACAACCTGTATTTTTTGGTTCTGCACTTAACAACTTTGGTGTAAGGGAGCTTTTAGACTGCTTTGTCCAGATTGCACCTCCTCCCCGTCCAAAAAAAGCTGAAGAACGTTTGGTTCATGCGAATGAAAAAGACTTTTCTGGATTTGTCTTTAAAATCCATGCCAATATGGATCCCAAACATCGTGACAGGTTAGCTTTTATTAAAATAGTTTCTGGAACTTTTGAACGTAATAAACCTTATTTGCATGTTAGACATGGAAAAAACTTAAAATTTTCCAGTCCTAATGCGTTCTTTGCGGAAAAGAAAGAGATTGTAGATATATCATACCCAGGTGATATTGTTGGACTTCATGATACAGGAAACTTTAAGATTGGTGATACACTTACAAATGGTGAGCAACTTAATTACAAGGGTATTCCAAGTTTCTCACCTGAACATTTTAGATATATCAATAATGCAGACCCCATGAAATCCAAGCAGCTTTATAAAGGCATTGACCAATTGATGGATGAAGGTGTTGCACAGTTGTTTACATTGGAACTTAATGGTCGTAAAGTAATTGGGACTGTTGGAGCTTTACAATACGAAGTGATACAATATCGTCTAGAGCATGAATATGGTGCCAAATGCACCTATGAGAACTTTCCCGTACACAAAGCTTGTTGGGTAGAACCCGAAAGTGATAACGATGAGTTTAAAGAATTTAAAAGGGTGAAGCAAAAATTCTTGGCAACAGACAAAAGAGGTCAGTTGGTATTTTTGGCAGACTCACAATTTTCATTACAAATGACTCAACAGAAATATCCTACTGTTAAACTGCATTTTACATCAGAATTCGAGTAAATTCTAGAGCAGTTAATCTCATTTAATAAAGTTTTTCATTTTTTGTAACTTATTGGCAATTAACCAATAAAACACATTTTATGACAACTAACGAAATTAATAAACCACCCGTTTGGTTTTGGGTGGTAAGTATTATTGCCCTTTTATGGAATTTGACAGGGGTTTTTAACTATCTAATGCAGGCATATTTACCTATAGAACAATTGGAAGCTATGTCGCAAGCTGAACGCGAACTTTATGAAGGACAACCTGCTTGGGTAACTGGGGCTTTTGCAGTTGCAGTTTTTGCTGGTACTATTGGCTGTATTGCATTGTTGATTCGAAAAAAATGGGCAAGACCTGTTCTAATTTTATCATTAATAAGCTCTATCTCATTATTTTCCTATACACTATTTATAAGCAATACTATAGAGGTATATGGAATTGTTCATGCGATTATTATGCCTATTCTTGTAGTTCTTATAGGAATTTATTTAGTCTTTTTTGCGAAAAAAGGAATTGTAAATGGTTGGCTTAAGTAAAATATAAGCCTCAGATATAAAAAAAGCCCTGACAAATGTCAGGGCTTTTTTTATGCTTCTCCCGTAGGTCCAAAATTTAATGGTATTGGAGGTTGTTCATAATCTTTTATAGTACCATGTGCTTTTTCAAAACGCTGCACATTGTCGTTCAATGCTTTTAAGAATTTTTTCGCATGTTGCGGTGTTAGTACTATCCTGCTCTTGACTTTAGCTTTTGGAGCCCCAGGCATTAAGCTTATAAAATCCACAACAAACTCTGATACAGAATGATTTATAATTGCCAAATTGGAATAAGTGCCTTCAGCAGTTTTTTCATCCAATTCGATATTTATTTGTTTTTGATTTTTTTCAGCCATCGTTTTTATAAAAAAGAAAACCCTGACGATTATGCCAGGGTTTTTTATTTAGAATTTGAATTCCTCTTTTCGAGCCATTATTTCATCGTATTCTTCCTTAGAACCTACAATGATATTTTCATAATCTCTCATACCAGTACCTGCAGGAATCTTATGACCTACAATTACATTCTCCTTAAGACCTTCTAAAGTATCTACTTTACCACTTACCGCAGCTTCGTTTAATACTTTAGTCGTTTCTTGGAAAGATGCTGCAGAGATAAATGATTTGGTTTGCAGCGATGCTCTAGTAATGCCCTGTAATATTGGGGTAGCTGTTGCAGCTACTGCATCCCTTGCAGAAACCACTGCTTTATCTGCTCGTTTCAATAATGAGTTCTCATCTCTCAACTCTCTAGCGGTAATGATTTGTCCTGCTTTTAAGTTTTCTGACTCACCAGCTTCTTCAACCACTTTCTTACCAAAAATTTCGTCATTCTCACGGATGAAATCATCCTTATGAACCAATTGATTCTCTAAGAAAATAGTGTCTCCAGCATCTTCAATACGGACTTTACGCATCATTTGCCTTACAACTACCTCAAAGTGCTTATCATTGATTTTCACACCTTGAAGTCTATAAACTTCCTGAACTTCGTTTACTAAATATTGTTGAACTGCTGATGGACCTTTGATAGCCAAAATATCCTCAGGAGTGATAGAACCATCAGAAAGTGGCATACCAGCACGAACATAATCGTTCTCCTGAACCAAAATCTGATTAGAAAGTTTCACCAAGTATTTCTTAATCTCTCCTAGCTTGGATTCAATGATAATTTCTCGATTACCTCTTTTAATCTTACCAAAAGAAACTACACCATCAATCTCAGAAACCACAGCAGGGTTAGATGGATTACGTGCTTCGAACAACTCTGTAACTCTTGGCAGACCACCTGTAATATCACCTGCTTTTGCAGACTTACGTGGAATCTTGACCAAAGTTTTTCCTTCTTGAACTTTCTCACCATCGTCTACCATGATGTGTGAACCAACAGGTAAATTGTAAGAACGTAATGTTTCTCCTTTGGCATCTTGAATCAACAAAGTTGGTATCAACTTTTTATTTCTAGATTCTGAAATTACTTTTTCTTGGAAACCAGTTTGCTCATCAATCTCTACTTGGTATGTAACACCTTGTTCGATGTTCTCATAAGCGATTTTTCCAGTGAATTCAGAAACAATTACACCATTATATGGATCCCAAGAACAGATTACATCTCCTTTTTTAATTTTAGCTCCATTCTTGATAGATAAGATAGAACCATAAGGTATGTTGTTAGTACTTAATGTAATACCCGTTTTAGAATCTACTATTTTAATTTCTGATGTCCTAGATATTACAATTGTAGATTTACCGCCTTCACCATTATCACCTTCAACTGTACGTAAATCTTCAATTTCAGCAACACCATCAAATTTAGCTTCCAACTTGTTATCCTCAGAAATGTTACCAGCAATACCACCTACGTGGAATGTACGTAATGTTAACTGTGTTCCTGGTTCACCAATAGATTGGGCAGCAACAACACCAACAGCTTCTCCCCTTTGTACCATTTTATTAGTAGCTAGGTTGCGACCGTAACATTGGGCACAAATTCCTTTTGGAGCTTCACAAGTTAATGGGGAACGCACTTCAATCTTCTCCACTGGTGAAGCTTCAATCTTAGCAGTTTCCACTTCTGTAATTTCTTGACCAGCACTTAATAACAACTCTTCAGTTATTGGGTCATATACATCATGTAAGGAAACTCGACCAAGAATACGCTCTCCCAAAGTCTCAACAACTTCTTCATTTTTCTTTAAAGATTGTACTTCAATACCACGTAATGTTTCACAATCCTCGATATTGATAATTACATCTTGAGAAACATCTACCAAACGACGTGTTAAGTATCCAGCATCCGCAGTCTTTAATGCTGTATCAGCAAGACCTTTACGTGCACCGTGCGTGGAAATAAAGTATTCCAGGATTGAAAGCCCCTCTTTAAAGTTGGAAAGGATAGGGTTTTCAATAATTTCACCACCACCTGCAGTAGATTTTTTAGGCTTAGCCATAAGACCACGCATACCTGTCAACTGGCGAATTTGTTCTTTAGAACCCCTTGCACCAGAGTCCAGCATCATATAGACCGAATTGAAACCTTGGTTGTCTTCTCTAATACGCTTCATGGCTAACTCTGTTAGCATAGCATTAGTTGATGTCCAAACATCAATCACCTGATTGTAACGCTCATTATTGGTAATAAGACCCATATTGTAATTGGCCATAATACCGTCAACCTGTCCATTGGCCTCGTCAATCATCGTAATTTTTTCTTTAGGGATAATAATATCACCTAAACTGAAAGACAATCCACCTTTAAAGGCAAACTGATACCCCATGGTCTTGATTTTATCCAAAAACTCAGCAGTTCTTGGAACATCTGTAACCGCTAAAATGTCTCCAATGATATTTCTTAACGCTTTTTTATTCAATACTTGATTGATAAAACCAGCTTCCTCTGGAACTTGAGTATTAAAGAGAACCCTACCTACGGTAGTTTCAATGATTTTATAAACAAGTTCCCCTTCTTCGTTAAAGTCTTTTGCGCGCACCTTGATACCAGCGTTCAAATCAACTTTCTTTTCATTGAAAGCAATTTCAACTTCTTCAGCAGAGTAGAACGTTAATCCTTCTCCCTTAATAGGCAACTCTTTTGTAGACTTACGGTGCTTGGTCATGTAATACAGACCCAATACCATGTCTTGGGAAGGTACTGTAATAGGCGAACCATTAGCTGGGTTTAAGATATTTTGAGAAGCCAACATTAATAGTTGAGCCTCCAAAATAGCCTCTGGTCCCAACGGTAAATGAACAGCCATTTGATCTCCATCAAAATCCGCATTAAATGCTGTACAAGCCAATGGGTGCAAACGGATTGCCTTACCTTCAATAAGTTTTGGTTGGAATGCCTGAATACCCAAACGGTGTAATGTAGGTGCCCTGTTCAAAAGCACAGGATGTCCTTTCAAAACATTTTCAAGAATATCCCAAACAACCGGCTCTTTCTTATCTATTATTTTCTTTGCAGATTTTACAGTTTTTACAATACCTCTTTCAATCAGTTTTCTAATTACAAAAGGCTTGTAAAGCTCCGCAGCCATATCTTTTGGCAGTCCGCATTCGTATAGGTTCATTTCTGGCCCAACAACAATTACAGAACGAGCAGAATAATCCACACGCTTACCTAATAAGTTTTGACGGAAACGACCTTGCTTACCTTTCAATGAATCAGAAAGTGATTTTAAAGGTCTGTTAGATTCTGTCTTAACTGCAGAAGCTTTTCTGGTATTATCAAATAAAGAATCAACAGATTCTTGAAGCATCCTTTTTTCATTTCTAAGGATAACCTCTGGAGCTTTTATCTCCATCAATCTTTTTAATCGATTGTTTCTGATAATTACCCTACGATATAAATCGTTCAAATCTGAAGTCGCAAAACGACCACCATCTAGAGGAACCAACGGACGTAATTCTGGTGGAATCACCGGAACTACTTTCATAATCATCCACTCTGGATTATTCTCACGATTATCTTGAGATTCACGCAAAGCCTCAACAACTTGAAGTCTCTTAAGCGCTTCAGTTTTACGTTGCTTAGAAGTTTCTGTATTTGCTTTATGTCTTAATTCATAGGACAACTGTTCTAAATCAATTCTTCCTAATAAATCAATTAGACACTCAGCACCCATTTTAGCAATAAACTTATTTGGGTCTGAATCTTCTAAATATTGATTTTCAGCAGGAATTGTCTCAAGAATATTTAAATACTCTTCTTCGGTCAAGAAATCCATTTTATTGATTTCTTCCCCTTCTGGACCTTTTGCTATACCTGGTTGAATTACTACGTAACGCTCATAGTAAATAATCATATCCAATTTCTTGGAAGGTAATCCCAGTAAGTATCCTATTTTATTTGGAAGTGAACGGAAATACCAGATATGTGCAACAGGTACCACTAAATTAATATGTCCAACCCTATCACGACGTACTTTCTTCTCTGTTACTTCTACCCCACAACGGTCACAAACTATACCACGGTAACGAATACGTTTGTATTTACCACAAGCACATTCGTAATCCTTTACAGGTCCAAAAATACGTTCACAGAAAAGTCCGTCACGTTCTGGCTTGTGCGTTCTGTAGTTAATAGTTTCTGGTTTTAAAACCTCACCTCTTGACTCTGCCAAAATTGATTCTGGAGATGCCAATCCGATTGAAATTTTGTTAAACCTCTTTGGTGCGTTATTATCTTTTATTCTAGCCATAATGCTATAAAGATGAAAATGTTAAAAAATGTTCTCTTTCTAATAGTTTTTCAACTATACTCTATTCTTCCAATCTAATATCTAAGCCCAAACCTTTAAGTTCGTGCATTAATACATTGAAAGATTCTGGTAATCCAGGTTCAGGCATGGTTTCACCTTTTACGATAGACTCGTAGGTTTTTGCCCTACCAATTACATCATCCGATTTTACGGTTAAGATTTCACGTAAGGTAGAAGAAGCTCCATAAGCCTCTAATGCCCATACTTCCATCTCTCCAAAACGCTGACCACCAAACTGTGCTTTACCACCTAATGGCTGTTGCGTAATCAATGAGTATGGTCCTATAGAACGTGCGTGCATTTTATCATCTACCATGTGACCTAGCTTCAACATGTAGATAATACCTACAGTTGCAGCTTGATCAAAACGTTCTCCTGTTCCACCATCATAAAGATGTGTATGTCCAAATCTTGGCACTCCTGCTTCATCGGTCAAAGCATTAATTTGGTCCAATGTTGCACCATCAAAAATTGGTGTTCCATATTTGCGACCTAATTTTTCACCTGCCCATCCAAGAACGGTCTCATAAATCTGCCCAATGTTCATACGTGATGGTACACCTAGTGGATTTAATACAATATCAACTGGAGTCCCATCTTCTAAAAATGGCATATCTTCTTGACGAACGATTCTTGCAACAATACCCTTGTTACCGTGACGTCCCGCCATTTTATCACCAACTTTAAGCTTTCGTTTCTTAGCGATGTAAACTTTAGCTAACTTCATAATACCAGCTGGCAACTCGTCACCAACTGAAATTGTAAACTTATCCCTTCTAAGGTTACCTTGAAGATCGTTTAGTTTAATCTTATAGTTATGAAGTAAATCAGCTACTTGCGTATTAGTTTTATCATCAGTAGTCCAACTTCCGCTTACTAAGTGAGCAAAGTCATCAACTGAGTTCAACATTTTAATAGTGTATTTTTTGCCTTTAGGAAGAACTTCTTCTCCTAAATCATTCATTACACCTTGAGAAGTTTTACCACTAATTAATGTGAATAGTTTTTCAACTAAAACATCCTTTAATTGTTGGAATTTAACTTCATAATCCATTTCCAATTTAGAAATTGCTTCTTTGTCTTCCGAACGCTTTCTTTTGTCTTTAATAGACCTAGAGAATAGTTTCTTATCTATTACAACACCTCTTAATGAAGGCGAAGCTTTTAAAGAAGCATCTTTTACATCACCAGCTTTGTCACCAAATATGGCACGAAGTAGTTTTTCTTCAGGAGTTGGATCAGATTCCCCTTTTGGAGTAATCTTGCCAATTAAAATATCCCCTGGCTTAACCTCGGCACCAATACGAATCATTCCGTTTTCATCTAAGTCTTTTGTAGCCTCTTCAGAAACGTTAGGAATATCATTGGTTAATTCCTCAGCACCCAGTTTTGTATCACGAACTTCCAAAGCATACTCATCTATATGAATGGAAGTAAAGATATCTTCACGTACTACTTTTTCAGAAATCACGATAGCATCCTCAAAGTTATACCCTTTCCAAGGCATAAAGGCTACTTTCATATTTCTACCTAAAGCAAGTTCTCCTTTTTCAGTTGCGTAACCCTCACAAAGAACTTCTCCTTTCTTAACCTTATCACCCTTCTTCACAATTGGCTTAAGGTTAATACTTGTTCCTTGGTTTGTTTTACGGAACTTAATTAGGTTGTATGACTTATAGTCATCTTCAAAGCTTACTAACTTCTCATCTGCAGACCTAGTATACTTTACTGTGATTTTCTGAGAGTCTACATAATCAATAACACCATCTTCCTCAGCATTAATCAATACTCTAGAATCCGTAGCAACTTGTCTTTCCAAGCCTGTACCCACAATTGGAGATTGTGGTCTCAACAATGGAACTGCTTGGCGCATCATGTTTGACCCCATCAATGCACGGTTCGCATCATCATGCTCCAAGAAAGGAATTAATGATGCAGAAATTGAAGCAATCTGATTTGGAGCTACATCTGTATAGTTTACTTCTGAAGGATCTACCACTGGGAAATCACCTTCTTCACGGGCAATTACCTTATCATCTTGAATTTTCCCTTTCTCATCCATTGGGATGTTAGCCTGGGAAATCTTCATGCCTTCTTCCTCCTCTGCACTTAAATACTTATACTCCTTGGTATTTACCACACCTTTGTCCACTTTCCTGTAAGGAGTCTCCAAGAAGCCCATTGGATTTACCTTGGCAAATACTGAAAGTGAAGAAATTAAACCAATATTAGGACCCTCAGGAGTTTCAATAGGACATAATCTACCATAATGTGTGTAGTGAACATCACGAACCTCGAAACCTGCTCTTTCACGTGAAAGACCACCTGGCCCTAGAGCAGATAATCTTCTCTTATGTGTAATCTCTGCTAATGGATTTGTTTGATCCATAAACTGAGATAATTGGTTTGTACCAAAGAAAGAATTGATTACTGAAGACAAGGTCTTTGCATTAATCAAATCAATCGGAGTAAATACCTCGTTATCACGAACGTTCATTCGCTCACGAATGGTTCTTGCCATACGGGCCAAACCAACACCAAACTGAGATGATAACTGCTCACCTACTGTTCTTACGCGACGGTTAGACAAGTGATCAATATCATCAATCTCTGCTTTTGAGTTAATCAACTCAATAAGATACTTAATGATAGTAATGATGTCTTCTTTGGTCAAGACTTGCTTGTCCATTCCAATATCAAGACCTAATTTCTTATTCATTCTGTAACGACCTACTTCACCTAAGTTGTAACGTTGGTCAGAGAAGAATAATTTATCTATGATTCCTCTTGCAGTTTCCTCATCCGGCGGCTCTGCATTACGAAGTTGACGATAGATGTGCTCTACAGCTTCTTTTTCAGAGTTTGTAGGGTCTTTTTGCAGTGTATTATGGATAATCGCATAATCCGACTGCGTATTATTTTCTTTATGTAATAGGATAGTTTTTACGTCTGCATCAACTATCTCATCAATATGTTCTTTTTCAAGAATTGTATCACGGTCTAGAACGATTTCATTTCTTTCAATAGAAACAACTTCACCTGTATCTTCATCTACAAAATCTTCGTGCCAAGTATTTAAAACCCTTGCAGCTAATTTGCGACCCAATACTTTCTTTAAACCAGCTTTAGAAACTTTCACTTCTTCAGAAAGGTCAAAAATTTCTAAAATATCCTTATCCCTTTCAAAACCAATGGCACGGAATAAAGTAGTAACCGGTAATTTTTTCTTTCTATCAATATAAGCGTACATCACGCTATTGATATCTGTAGCAAACTCAATCCAAGAACCTTTGAAAGGAATTACCCTTGCAGAATATAATTTAGTACCGTTTGCATGGAAAGACTGTCCAAAGAATACCCCTGGTGATCTATGCAACTGCGATACCACAACACGTTCTGCCCCATTGATAACAAAAGTACCACTTGGAGTCATGTACGGTATTGTACCTAAATATACATCTTGAACGATTGTTTCAAAATCTTCGTGCTCAGGATCCGTACAGTATAATTTTAAACGTGCCTTTAAGGGTACGCTATAAGTAAGTCCACGTTCAATACATTCTTGTATAGAATATCTTGGTGGATCTATAAAATAATCCAAAAACTCAAGTACAAATTGGTTTCTGGTATCTGTTATTGGAAAGTTTTCCATGAAGGTATTGTACAAACCTTCGTTGCCTCTTTCGTCAGATTTTGTTTCAAGTTGAAAAAAGTCTTGAAATGATTTTATCTGAATGTCCAAGAAATCCGGGTATTCCGGTATGTTCTTAGCGGATGCAAAATTTACTCTTTCAGTCTGATTTGTGAACATCTATGGACAAATTTTGATAGTGAATTCTCTAAAGGGTTACATGTGCCATCACATGCTGCTATAAAAACAGGCTAAGGTCTGACCGATTTTACGGAAAGACCTTAACCATATTATCCTATTTGGAAGCTACTATTTAAGCTCAACTTCTGCTCCTGCTTCTTCCAAAGATTTTTTGATACCTTCTGCTTCATCTTTAGAAACAGCCTCTTTAACAGCTTTTGGTGCGCTATCAACAATATCCTTAGCATCTTTTAAGCCAAGACCCGTTAATTCTTTCACCAATTTAACTACTGCCAATTTAGAACCACCAGCTGCAGTAAGGATTACATCAAATTCTGATTTTTCCTCAGCAGCGTCTTCGCCACCACCAGCAGCTCCACCGCCAGCAGCAACTGCAACAGCTGCAGCAGCAGGCTCAATACCGTACTCTTCTTTTAAAATATCAGCCAATTCATTTACCTCTTTTACGGTAAGGTTGACCAATTGTTCTGCAAAATCTTTTAAATCTGCCATTTTTCTATCGTTTAAATAAAATTTTAAAAATATAATTGTTTTAGTGCGTGCTATTTATCTTTCAGATAATGTTTTGATAATTCCGGCTAGTTTACCGCCACCTGATTTAAGACCAGAAATAACATTCTTGGCCGGTGATTGTAACAATCCGATAATATCTCCGATAACTTCTTCTTTGGACTTTATGGTCACTAAAGAATCTAAGTTCTCATCTCCAATATAGATTGCCTCTTCAATAAAGGCTCCCTTTAATACTGGTTTATCTGATTTTTTTCTGAAGTTCTTGATAAGTTTTGCTGGAGCATTCCCAGTTTCAGAAAACATCAACGAAGTATTTCCTTTTAATACTTCAGGAAGTTCTCCAAATTCCTTATCAGAAGCTTCCATTGCTTTAGCGAGCAATGTATTCTTAACAACTGCAAGCTTAATATTAGCCTTGAAACATGCTCTTCTTAAATTAGAAGTAGTCAATGCATCCAACCCAGAAATATCCGCAAGGTATATATTCGGGTTATCGGCCAACTGTGCAGTCAAATCTTCAATTACGGTTGCTTTTTCTTCTCTTGTCATTGTTATAATTTTAGACTACTCAGTAATTAAACTGCCTTAGGATCAAGTTGAACACTAGGACTCATAGTACTAGACATGTATATGCTTTTCATATACACACCCTTAGAGGATGTAGGCTTTAGCTTGTTCAATGTTTCCAACAACTCTTTTGCATTACCTGCAATTTTATCTGCTGAAAATGAAGCTTTACCTATTGCCGCATGTACAATCCCAGTTTTATCAACTTTAAAATCTATTTTACCAGCTTTTACATCAGATACTGCTTTTGCAACATCCATTGTAACTGTTCCAGTCTTTGGATTGGGCATTAAACCTCTAGGACCTAAAACTCTACCTAAAGGACCTAATTTACCCATAACGCTTGGCATAGTAATGATAACATCAACATCTGTCCAACCGCCTTTTATTTTATCCAAATATTCATCCAACCCAACAAAATCAGCTCCAGCTTCTTTAGCTTCTGCTTCTTTATCTGGGGTTACCAATGCTAAAACTTTTACATCTTTACCTGTACCGTGTGGTAATGTTACTACCCCACGAACCATTTGATTTGCTTTTCTAGGGTCTACACCCAAACGAACCGCTAAATCAATTGATGCATCAAACTTTACGTTGGTTATCTCTTTTATTAAAGCAGAAGCCTCATCCACGGAATACAATTTGTTTCCATCAATTTTAGCTTGTGCTTCTTTTTGCTTTTTAGTCAATCTTGCCATTAGAAATTGCTTTTAGATTTAAAAAGGTCTTTTACCTGCAACCTTTAATCCCATTGATCTAGCTGTACCAGCAACCATACTCATTGCTGATTCTACCGTGAAAGCATTTAAATCCACCATTTTATCTTCGGCGATTTGCTTTACTTGATCCCAGGAAACAGATCCATTTTTAACTCTGTTAGGTTCACCCGATCCTTTTTTAATCTTTGCTGCTTCCAACAATTGAACTGCCGCTGGTGGTGTTTTTACAACAAACTCGAAAGATTTGTCTTTGTATACCGTGATAACAACTGGTAAAATTTTACCTGGTTTGTCCTGTGTACGTGCATTAAACTGCTTACAGAACTCCATGATGTTAACGCCGGCAGCACCTAAGGCGGGTCCAACCGGTGGCGACGGATTCGCTGCACCTCCCCTAACTTGTAATTTAACTACCTTATCTACTTCTTTTGCCATTGTTTTTAATTAATTTGAAAATGTGCTATTGGAAGCAACACAATTTCTATATATGTAACAGCTCTTACTTAAACTTTTTCTACTTGCATATAACTTAACTCTAATGGCGTTTTTCTTCCGAAAATCTTTACCATTACCTCAAGCTTACGCTTTTCTTCATTGATTTTTTCAACAGTTCCATTGAATCCATTGAAAGGTCCATCAATTACCTTAACAGTTTCACCAAGCACAAAAGGTATCGCAACATTATCGGTGTTGACGGCCAATTCATCAACCTTACCTAGCATTCTATTTACCTCTGCCTTACGCAATGGTACTGGGTCTCCCCCTTTGGTTTCACCCAAAAAGCCTATTACGTTGGTGATGGAGCGAATAATATGTACCATTTCACCACCTAAATTGGCCTTAATCATTATGTATCCAGGAAAATACGTTCGCTCCTTATTGATTTTTTTACCATTTCGAATTTGAACAACTTTCTCTGTTGGAACAAGAACATCTTCTAAATAATCTCCAAAACCATGTCTTTCAACTTCGCTTTCAATGTATCCTTTAATCTTGTTCTCTTGGCCGCTTACCGCTCTAACCACATACCATTTTTTCTCTAATACCTCCGACATGCGACTATCCTATTAATTTATCAAAGTACAATTGAATCAACTCGCTAAAAAGACTATCGACTCCCCATGTTGCCAACGCAAAAATTATTGAGAAAACGGCAACCACTACCATGTAATTAGAAGCCTGCTCCCTGTTTAACCAAGTAACATTGTTTCTTAATTCTTCCCAAGATTCCTTAACATATGTCAACATAAAAACAATTTTTATTCTGCATGGGCGGAGAGGCTCCCCTCGACTTTGCTCGGGAAAGGCTTCTCGCCTAACACTTTCATTATTTCAACTTGCACGGGCGGAGAGGCTCGAACTCCCGACACCTGGTTTTGGAGACCAGTGCTCTACCAACTGAGCTACGCCCGTATTTTGGCATTCTAACACTCCAATAACCATGGAGTGAACTACACCCGTTTATATTACATTGAAAGGTATCCGCCAAATGACGGACACCCTTTAATGTAAACTATGATTATAAAATGATTAATCTAAAATCTCTGTAACCTGACCAGCACCTACAGTTCTACCACCTTCACGGATTGCAAAACGAAGACCTACGCTCAATGCGATTGGCTGAATCAAATCAACTTCGATAGTTAAGTTATCACCAGGCATTACCATTTCAACACCACTTGGCAAACCAATGTTACCTGTTACGTCAGTTGTTCTTACATAGAACTGTGGACGATAGTTGTTGTGGAATGGCGTGTGACGACCACCTTCTTCTTTTTTCAAGATATAAACCTCAGCTTTAAATTTAGCATGCGGCTTAACAGAACCTGGCTTACAGATAACCATACCTCGTTTGATATCGGTTTTTTCGATACCTCTTAAAAGGATACCTACGTTATCGCCAGCTTCACCTCTATCCAAAATCTTACGGAACATTTCAACACCAGTAACTGTAGAAGCCAATTTCTCAGCACCCATACCAATGATATCAACGGCGTCTCCAGTATTGGCAACGCCAGTTTCTATACGACCAGTTGCAACAGTACCACGACCAGTAATCGTAAATACATCTTCAACGGGCATTAAGAAATCTTTATCAACATCTCTCTTAGGAAGCTCGATCCACTCATCTACAGCTGTCATTAACTCCATTACAGTGTCAACCCATTTTTGCTCACCATTCAATGCTCCAAGTGCAGAACCGGCAATTACAGGTCCATTATCACCATCGTACTCATAGAAAGAAAGTAATTCTCTAATTTCCATCTCAACAAGCTCAAGAAGCTCTTCATCATCAACCATGTCAACTTTGTTCATGAAAACAACAATTCTAGGAATACCAACCTGGCGACCTAAAAGGATGTGCTCACGAGTTTGTGGCATAGGACCATCAGTTGCAGCAACAACCAAAATAGCACCGTCCATTTGGGCAGCACCAGTTACCATGTTCTTAACGTAATCCGCGTGACCTGGACAGTCAACGTGAGCATAGTGACGGTTAGCCGTAGCATACTCAACGTGAGATGTGTTAATTGTAATACCTCTTTCTTTTTCTTCAGGAGCATTATCAATTGAGTCAAAGCTTCTAAGCTCAGACAAACCTGCATTAGCTAAAACAGTAGTAATAGCTGCAGTTAATGTAGTTTTACCGTGATCCACGTGTCCAATGGTACCAATATTTAAGTGCGGTTTGGAACGATCAAAAGTTTCCTTTGCCATTTTAAATGATTTTAATCTTAGTTTATATTAGTGTACAAATCGTTTTTGAGCCAATGACGAGATTTGAACTCGTGACCTCTTCCTTACCAAGGAAACGCTCTACCCCTGAGCTACACCGGCGTAAAGTGTTGAATCAACTACTTTATATAGTTCCTCCTAAAAGGAAGAAATTCTTGCATTCACAAGAATGACTTTAGAGCGGGAGACCGGGTTCGAACCGGCGACATTCAGCTTGGAAGGCTGACGCTCTACCAACTGAGCTACTCCCGCAATTTTTATTAAATCAATATTTCAATTTTGGTTTAAATAACATTACTTAAACCCAACTTCTTTTCTTTTTTGTGTGGGGAGAGCAGGATTCGAACCTGCGAAGACATAGTCAGCAGATTTACAGTCTGCCCTCGTTGGCCGCTTGAGTATCTCCCCTTCCTATGTTTTTAGCATCTTAAGAGCCGATGGAGGGACTCGAACCCACGACCTGCTGATTACAAATCAGCTGCTCTAGCCAGCTGAGCTACATCGGCTTTTTAGAGCCTTTTTAACACAAAAAAAGCCCGTTATTTCTAACGGACTGCAAATGTATATATTTATTTTTTTAATCAAAACAAATTGTGAAAAATTTTAATCAAGCAAATGATCTCATCTTTTCTTTCTTTTTAACCAGTTTTCTTTCTATGGAACTGCATGCCGAATCCAATGCTTCCTCAAATGATTTGCATTGCTTTTTCACCACAAACTTATCTCGTGGTATGTTCATCTTAACTTCGACAATCTTATTTTCTTTTGCACTTGTGTTTTCTACCTTTAGATAAACATCAGAACTAATGACTTTATCATAGAACAACTCTAGTTTATCCATTCGATTTTGAATAAAATCTATAAGCTTACCATCAGCATCAAAATTTACAGATTGCACATTTACCTTCATAAAACAAGTTTTTAGGTCTGTAAGGAGACAGACAGGTTAAACAATAACAAAGAAATTATTCTTTGTTTCTAGGGTGGGCATTTAGGTGTACTTTTTTAAGTTCGGCAATACTATTATGAGTATACACTTGTGTTGATGCCAAACTTGAATGCCCCAATAGCTCTTTCACAACATTTAAGTCAGCCCCTTTATTCAACAAATGGGTAGCAAAGGTATGTCTCAGAATATGAGGACTTTTTTTGACTTTAGGGCTAACCATACTAAGATACTTATTTATAGTCCTGTAAACAAGGGTTTCGTATATTTTGTGACCAGATTTAGTTAGCAGCAGCATTTCAGAGTCGATTACTAGCTCAAGTTTTGCACGGTAATCCAAATAAGAATGTAATAATGGGAAAATAGAAGGAAGCAAAGGTAATATGCGCTCTTTATTACGCTTTCCAAGTACCTTAAGTGTTGTACCGCCCATATCAATATCACTAATCTTTAAATTGATGAGCTCAGCCCGTCGAATTCCTGTCGAATATAAAAGTTCTATCAATAACTTATCTCGAGTACCTTCAAAATCATTCTCAAAAGGGATTTGTTGTAAAACCTTTTCCATCTCTACTTCCGAAAAAGGAACCTCCAGCTTTTTTTTGGTTTTTAGTGCTTTGTGTTTTGAAAGTGGATTGGAATTGATTGCACCTATTTTTTGAAGAAACTTATAATACGCTTTTAAAGAGGCAATTTTCCTATTTACTGTCCTATTGGTAATACCATCGCCAACCAGTTTAACCACCCAGCTCCTTATAATGGTATAATCCATTTCATTAATCCCATCTAAATTATACTCCAAGGATGCAAAAGATGAAAACTCAAGTATATCTTTATTATATGCAGCAACAGTATGCTTAGAATAGTTTCTCTCCAAGGAGAGATAAGAAACAAAAGCTTCAAGAGACATAAACCAAAGTTACAATTTACCTTGAAGTCCATGACTAAAAAACCCGTTCATTTCTGAACGGGTTTTATTTTATGTAGAATCTTTTGGACTTTAAATTTCCTCTTGATCTCTTAGGCCTTGAATATATTGTGCCTTTTGAATTTCTGCTCTACGCTTAACCGAAGGTTTAGTAAATTGTTGACGCTTACGTAATTGACGCATAGTGCCTGTTTTATCAAACTTTCGCTTGAAACGCTTTAAAGCCCTATCGATATTTTCTCCTTCTTTTACTGGTATAATTAACATTGGCTACAACCTCCTCTCTTTAATTGATATCCGTTCCTGAACGGGGCTGCAAATATACAAATGAAATTTATCTAAAAAAGATTTATTTCAAATTAATTTCTAAAAATAGACATTTCGTTATTTTTCAGGAGTGCGATACTCCTTCTTATCAATAACTATTTTTGCGATAATCTCCTTTAAGATTTCAGAAGTGCCACCACCAATGGGACCTAATCTACTATCTCTAAGCATACGCGCCATGGGATAATCTTCTATATATCCATAACCACCTAAAAACTGAAGACAATCATAAGCAACTTCATCAGCCATCTTAGTAGATTTTAATTTTGATATGGTCGCTTCTTTAACGGCATATTCGCCCTTATCAAGCATAGCTACCACACCATAATTGTAGTGCTTACATATTTCCATCTCTGCATGCAAATCCACAAAACGGTGACGCAAAGCCTGAAATTTATTTATCGTCTGTCCAAAAGCTTCTCTTTCAGACATATATTGTAATGCATAATCTAGTGTATACTCAGCTCTCGCATGAGCATTTACACCCATGACCAAACGCTCTAACGCAAAAGCCTCCATAATAAATGTAAAGCCTTTCCCTTCTTCACCCATCAAATTAGCTACCGGTACTTCTACATTATCAAATGCAAGTTCAGCTGTGTCTGAGGCTCTCCACCCTAACTTATTGAGCTTATTGGCAGAAACTCCAGGACTATTTCTGTCTACAATAAAAATACTTATGCCTTTGTTACCCGCGGCCGGATTAGTTTTAGCCGCTAGAATAATATAATCGCCATATACTCCATTGGTAATAAAAGTTTTTGAGCCATTAACGATATAAACATCTCCCTTTTTTTCAGCTGTTGTTCGCATTCCTGCAACATCACTTCCTCCAAAAGGTTCTGTAACACCCAAACAACCTATCTTGTCACCATTTACACTAGGAATCAAATAAGCCTTCTTTTGCGCATCGTTTGCATTCTTGTTCAAGTGCGTCATTGCCAAATACACATGTGCCCAAATAGCTGCGGCAAAACCACCAGAATTTATCTTCTGAAGCTCTTCTAGTAAAATAACGGTGTAAAAAAGATCTAGACCCAAGCCTTCCTCGCTTTCTGGGGTAGCTAAACCAAAATAGCCCATCTCGCCAAATTTCTTCCAAATAAAACGTTCAATAGTTCCTGTTTCTTCCCACTTATCAATATGAGGAACTACTTCTTTTTGTAAAAAATCTTTTAGGCTCTCCCTAAAAAGTTGATGTTCTTCGGTGAAGTACATACTGTTCATGCAATAATTTTTTAGAGTGACAAATATAATGCTATTCTATCTAGTTTTTCTGAAGGAAAACCATCAAGGTTAGTTAATTCGTCAAAGGAATTAATACCTCCGTTAAGCTCCCTTAATCTGACAATCTCATTCGCGACAGGATATGAAATATAGACCAGAGCGGCAATCTCACCAGCTGTTGCCGAGTTTATATTAATCTTTTCAACTGAAGGTGTATTAACTACCTGAAATTCTTTCAAAGCCCTAGTTGCTACTTCGGTATCCAAACCATACACATCAAACAACTGTTCATTTACCAAAAAACCACCGAGCTTATCCCTAAACTTTATGATTCTTGCTGAAAGCTTATTTCCAATTCCATTGATTCTTTTTAAATCTTTAGCTGTTACTGAATTTATATCTTGAATATTTATTGTGTTCGTTTCTGATGATTTGTAAAACGATTTTTTCGAATATTGATTTTTGTTAGATTGAGTCCAATCTGGAAATTTAAAATAAGGAGAGATTACTCTCAGAAGTGAATCATTTATCTTAGTAACCTTTTGAAAATCTTCTTTTGAATTCAAATAATTATTCTGAGCTCTAAATGCATGAAGTCTATCTATCTCCTCAACAGACATTCCTAAGGTATACCCCTTATAATCACTAATAAAATTTGGGTTAAAAGGAAATATCGTGACCGAATCCTTCGTTTGAGCAATCTTTTTTAAACTGTCAATTTTTGCTTGCTCAATTTCATCTACTGTTATTTTGGATTCGGACCCATTAATTGGTTGAGATTTGATGTAAAAATAAACCCCTTGTAAAATAATAATTATGAGCAACAAAAAGAAAATCCCACTCCGTTCTTGTTTATTGAACTTAAAGTGGGATTTGAAATTCTTCAATTTAGATACTTAAGAATATGCTTTCTTGATAGCATCTACATATTTATTCAGCTCTTCTTTAACCTTAGGGAATAAGAATAGTAAACCTATCATATTAGGGAAAACTAGAGCTAAAATCATCGCGTCAGAAAACTTGATTACTGCATCTAAAGTTGCAGCAGCACCAATAACAACAAATAATAAGAATAATACCTTGTAAACAATATCCGCTGTTCTACCTCTACCAAAAAGGTACTTCCAAGATTGTAAGCCATAATAAGACCAAGAAATCATGGTAGAAAAAGCAAATAGTACAATTGCAATTGTTAGTACGTATCTAAATCCAGGAATTACCGAATCGTAAGCCATAGAAGTTAAATCCACACCACCAATATAAGTTCCTGAATCATTTAACAATACAGTGCTGCCTACTGCATTACCATAATCAAATGCCCCTACATCCATATTAAAAAAGATGATAACCAATGCGGTCATAGTACAAATAACAACAGTATCAATAAAAGGCTCTAACAAAGCAACAATACCTTCACTAGCAGGGTATTTAGTTTTTACAGCGGAATGCGCAATTGCGGCAGAACCTGCACCTGCTTCATTTGAAAAGGCTGCACGTTGAAACCCAACTATTATCACTCCTAAAATTCCGCCTAGACCCGCTTCTGGAGTAAATGCACCACTGAAAATCATTCCGAATGCATCCCCTATATATTTGATGTTAGCAAAAATGATAATAAGAGAAGCTATAACATAAATTCCTGCCATAAACGGAACAATTTTTTCCGTTACACTGGCAATCTTCTTGATACCTCCAATAATTACGATTCCAACTAAAACAGCTAAAATAAAACCTATGATTACACCGATAGCGCCACCTTCTAAATTGAACATTGTAGTTAATTGCACAGCTGCCTGGTTGGATTGAAAAGCATTACCGCCACCAAAAGAAGCACCGACGCAAAGAATAGCAAAAACTGCTGCTAAAGCCTTACCAAGTCCAGTAAATCCTTTAGACTTTAATCCTCTTGACAAATAATACATAGGTCCTCCGTAGACAGTACCATCTTCTCCAACATCACGATATTTAACTCCAAGAGTACATTCAACAAATTTTGTTGACATTCCTATAAGACCACAAACAATCATCCAAAAAGTAGCTCCTGGACCACCTATTGCGATAGCCACAGCTACACCCGCAATATTACCCAAACCTACTGTTCCCGAAACTGCTGTCGCCAATGCTTGAAAATGGCTTACTTCTCCTTCTTCACTTTCATCACGAATAGTATCTGGAATATCACCATCATCTGTCATATGAAGCTCTACTTTTTCAAGACCATATTTTTCAACTTCTTCATATTTACCCCTTACAACATTGATAGCTAAAGGAAACTTTAAAATATTCGGAAATTTAAAATAGATGGTAAAAAAAGTAGCCCCTAAAACAAGTAAAATAAGTACTATCGGGATATTATACTCTCCCACAGGAATTGTGGTTAAAACAAACCCTTCCCACCATGTGGCAAAAGGCATAAAAGCGTCGTTTACTTTTTCGTCGAGGCCTTTATCTTGAGCGTTACTCATAAAAGGAAGCAATAAAGAAACGATTACAAGAAGTCTATACTTCATAATATTATTTGGTTATGTTAATTTGATGTAAGGCTGGCAATATCCTAAAAAAAATCAATGGAATCAAATTTAACCGTTGTTAAACTATCCCAATTGGAACATTTGATTTAGCTTATCTATTTGTTCTGGCCTTCCTAAAACAATCACTTTACCTTTAGGTTCCAGCTCCAGGTCGGCTTCGGGGTTTATGATATAATTTCCGTCTGGCGCAATGTAACCTATTATGGTACAACCAGTCTTACGCCTTAGATCTAAATCTTTTATGGACTTACAATCTAATTGGCCTTGAAAATCCTCAATCTCCACCTCTTCAAGATTTGTGGTGTGCTCTCCTTCTATCGATAGCTTATCCATAAAAGTTATTAAATCTGGCATCACGACCAAAGATGCCATATGGTCCCCACCAATCTTATCTGGCATAATTACCTTATCAGCACCTGCAAACTCTAGTTTTTTAATCGAATTAACCTGTGAGGCCCTACTAATTATAAAAAGACCTTCATTCATTTGTCGTGCAGATAATACAACAAAGAGGTTTACAGCATCATCCGGCAATGCAGTAACTAAGTATTGTGCACGGTCAATGCCCGCTTCTAGCAACACTTCATCCTCATTTACATCACCTTCTACAAACAATACCTCATCTTCGTTGGCTTCAATAATCTCTTTATCCTTTTCAATGATAACAAATGGTTTATTATAAGCTTTGAGTTTTTCTGCGGCTTGTTTTCCATTTCGTCCATAACCACAAACAATCACATGATTGGACAGACGGTTTATTTTATTTTTCACACGCTTTTTCTTTAAAAGTTGTAATGAGTTCCTACTTAATATATATTCTGTTATCACCGAAAGGGCAAAACCAAAAATGAAAACACTAGATACTATTAAAAATACAGTAAAAATTTTGGCATCCGCATCTAGAGGCCTTACTTCTGAAAAACCAACAGTGGTTACCGTAATCACTGTCATGTAGAAGGCATTTACCCATGTAAAGCCATAAAAAAAATGATATCCAAAAATCCCCACTAAAAGTACTGTGGCCATCAACAGAAGTGCCCAAGTTATTCGTGATTTAAATAGTCTGATCATATTTATAAGTCAAAAACTGAAGTGCGTTTGGTATAGACCAAATCTTTTATTTTTAACCAAAATGCTATAAAAAGGTATAATGCAAAGCCGAAACCCAGCGTAGCGAAAGTGAGATAGATAAATGTAGTGCGAACCACTCTTGCCCGTATACCCCATCGTTCGGCTATGCGACGGCATACTTCAAAACCTCTTTTCTGAAAATAGTAGAGCAAATCATATATCCAGCGCATAATCAAATTTAGTGATTTACCTTTAAAAGAGAGCTTCCCACTGCACATTTCAAACATTGGTTTGATATACAATAATTATTGTAGAGCTGCAATTTTGCCTGACTTGAAAAAGCACTTTTGGTTTTCTTTCCTATTGCATCAAACCTTTTTATGATACTATTTTTTTCCACTCCTAAATTCTCCATCAAGGTTATCAAGTCTGAACTAATATCTTTCCCTAAACTTTTAGCATACGAAAATTTGAGGGGTACGATAGTGTTTATAAGAATCAAATCGATGGTGTTTTTCGTTAGCTTTTTACTGGAAGGTTTTGATTCTTTACCAAACGTGAAGTGGTTTTTCCAATAATCGCTTGCTCTAATATCGAACAAATCATAATAGTCTTTAACTTCTGAATATTCCATAAGCTTACTAAACAAATTCTTATTTTCAGCATATAGATTGGCAAATTGAGAAAGCCTTATCGTTGGGAAATTATTCGGGCGTAAACCAAAAAACTCTGGCTTCTCAAGTCCTAAATTATTTAGATTATACTTGGTTTTTTGAAAGCTAAATTCTTTTTCTAGCTGATTGTAATATTCATCATGAATTTCTTCTTTTTCCAATAACCCAGACATGCCCAAAAGCACACTCTCTAATGAGACGGTATTATTTTGAAGTTTTCTCACAACTGAAAAGTCCAAAGATTCGGAAATACTAAAAAATGCTTTACCGTTAACTTTTGAACCAAAATTCTTAAGTAACATTGAAAAAAGAACTTGTTCCCAATCGTTATTGGAAGTCTTTAGCAAATTGAAAATTAGTCTTGCTTTTTGCTCTAAACGTTCAATGTATAATCGTTCTAGCCAATTATCCAATAAAAAATCATCAACTGCTTTAAAATCATTCTCACAGTTAATGAATTTCTTTTTTGAGTTTTGAAGTAGCTTTTTATAGCCTGATAAAAGTGAGTTTGGAATTATATCTTTTAGTTCCAGCGTTGGTATCTCACTTTTATCTTTTCTAAAAACAGCAACATCATCTTCCCAAACCACATGAAGGATTACATTGTCATAATTTTCATCAGTTTCATGACCATGCGCATACCAGTCTGAAGATTTTAAATGTATTTCAACATTCCCAGCCCATAGCTGATTATCAATCTCAATCTTACTATTAAAGAAATCCGGACCAGAGTTTAGGTTGTGCTGTCCAGTCCCATGAATTATAAGTTTTTCTTTTCTAGTAGTTGATAGCTGCTGGGAATGTAGTTTGTTGGTCTTCCATATAAAATGGAGCAAATCTTCACGCATTTCCTTAAAGGTAAGTAAGTTTTACTCGGTAACTTCGCCTTCCCAGTTCATAAAACCACCTTCTAAATTGTAGGCATTTTCAATTCCTAGACTTTTTAATATTGCACAAGCTTGTCCACTTCTATTCCCAGAACGGCAATACACGTAGAAGTTTTTGTCCTTATCCAGTTTTTCTACTTCATCCAAAAATTCCTGTCCCAGATAAATATCAATATTAGTCGAATTAGGTATATAGCCTTCCTCGACTTCTTCAGGTGTGCGAACATCCAACAAAAAGGCATTATCATCATTCTTAAGTTGTTCTGTCCACTCTTCTTGTGTTAAATCCATCTTTTCAATTAAATTAAGTTTTGCAAAAATAAAAGTCCGAAGCATAACCCCGGACTTAAAACTAGCTATTTTTCTTATTATACTTTTATTGAGCATCCTATCGCCCGAGTTTTTGTTACCTCAATTTCCTTGCCAGCCAACATTGCATCAACAGCATTCTCTACATATTTATCTTCAACTCTACTAGCATCTTGGTAGTTATCATCGATTGCTCCAATGTATTTTACAATATTACCTTTCTTGGTTTTCTCCAAAAGATAAACATGTGGTGTTTTACTGGCACCATACTGGGGGTAAATATTTTGTCCTTCATCTAATACGTATGGAAAAGTAAATCCTTTTTCTTTTGCCCTAATCTTCATTTTATCAAAACTATCACCCGGTTTTACGACAGGGTTGTTTGGATTAATAGCAATCACAGGAACTCCTTTTGCTTTATACTTTTTATCCAACGCTAGTATTCTATCCTCATAAGCAACCGCGTAGGGGCAAGTATTACAGGTAAAAATTACTAAAAAGCCCTTTGCGTTTTCATAGTCTGAAAGAGAAATCATTTCACCATCTATGTTTTTCAATGAGAAATCGGTAGCTAGATCACCAATATCATAACCTGATGCGGGTTCATCATTCTCTGTGAGTGCCATTGTAATGACAACTAAGAAGAGTAATCCAATTGTCTTAACTATGTTCATTTCTATTCATTTAAAAATTTATCTAGTTCAGTATTCAATTCCTCATAGGTAAAACCATGAGGATAAAAGGTTCGTTTATCTCTATTATAAATTAAGGTAGCTGGAATTCCACCTTCCCAGTTTGCATCAATCTTTGGTATCCATTCATTCATTTTTGGGTCATCTAAAATAACCACCTCTCCTTTTAACTCCTTTTCCTTTACAAAAGGAACTAATCTTTTTTCCCACATGGATGGCATATCTAAACTTACCAAAAGCATCTTAACATTATTATCTTTTTGTTCAGCATAGGTTTGTTCAAAATCTGGGAGTTCTTCAATACAAGGTTTACACCAAGTGGCCCAAAAATTTACGATATAGGTTTTATCATCCTCTTTATTTAAAAGAGGCTCTAAACCGTCAAAATCATAAATTGGAAAATCAATACTAGACTTCTTGGTCTGTATGGATTCTTCTTGAGCGACTGTCTTTTTTTCTTCAAACTTGCAACTCTGCATCAAAAAAACAAACACTACAAAGAGCAATGTTAACTGCTTCATTAAATGAAATTTATAATTTAAAATTAACCATAAGAGTGACCTTCACTTAAAGGTTTAACATAAAATTGGCTATCCGAAATTTGGATAAATTTTTAGAATAAAATTATATTTGTATATACAATTGTTGTAATAACATGAATGTAGAGGAAATAATAAAGACGAATAAGAAAATGCCTATTGAAACTAGAACGATAATTCACTTATCACTAGTTAACTCTAAGCTAAATGAAGCAATGACAAATGCGCTAAAACCTTTTGATGTTTCGTTGCAGCAGTTTAATGTTTTACGAATTTTAAGAGGTCAAAAAGGCGTAGCTGCAAATCTCTCTACTCTGAATGAGCGCATGGTCACTAAAATGAGTAATACTACTAGGTTAGTAGATAAACTTTTGCTTAAAGGTTTTGTGGATAGAAAAGTTTGCCCAACTAACAGACGTAAAATTGAGATAAGTATTACCGCAATGGGAGAAGAATCGCTACAGGAAATGGATAAGGCTGTAGAATTGGCTGAAGCCGAGGTTTTGGTGGGTTTTACCCATCAAGATTTAGAAGAATTAAATAATTTATTAGACAAATTTTAAAATGAACGAAGTCCTAGAAAAAAACATATTAGAAAACAGAACTTGGCGATACGCCACTAAAAAATTCGATAGAAATAAAAAGGTATCCGATGAGGATTTCAATCTTTTGATGGAATCAGTAAGGTTGAGCGCTTCTTCCTATGGCCTTCAACCCTATAAAGTTTTGGTAATATCTAATATGGAAATAAGAGAAAAGCTAAAACCTGTTTCATGGGGGCAATCTCAAATAACCGATGCATCCCACTTAATTGTTTTAGCAAATCAGATTGATTTCGGTTCTGAGTTAGTTGACAATTATATCTCCAATGTTTCTGAAACTAGAAACATTCCTTTAAGTGGATTAAAACAGTATGGCGATTTTATGAAATCAAAATTGATAGACTTACCAGCTGAGCACAAAGCAATTTGGACTGCAAAACAAGCCTATATTGCTCTTGGCAACCTAATGCAAGCTGCTGCTGAACTAAAAATCGATACTTGTCCCATGGAAGGTTTTGAAGCTGAAGCATATGATAAAATCCTTGGTCTTACAGCAAAAGGATTAACTGCAGCAGTTGTCTTGCCGATAGGCTATCGTTCAGAAGAGGACGAAACACAACATTATGAAAAAGTTCGTAAATCGGACAAAGATTTTTTCACACATATATAAACCCAAAAATAGATTTCAACAAAAATTAATTTTAAAATCATGAAAAAGAACATTTTAAGTTTAGCCTTAGCTATAGTAATTGGTACGACAGTATCTGCAAACCCAATTGATGGCGAGAAAAAAGAAGTAAAAACAGATGCAAGTACGGTAACTTGGAAAGCCTATAAAGTAACTGGTTCACATACTGGTACAATTGCCCTGAAATCTGGCTCACTAGAATTTGATGGGGATAAATTAATTGGAGGTGAATTTGTAGTTGACATGACTACTATAAACACAACCGATTTAGAAGGTGATTACAAAGGAAAATTAGACGGGCATTTAAACTCTGACGATTTCTTTGCTACAGCTTCTAATCCAACATCTACATTAGTATTCACAGAAGTTGAAGCTTCTGGAAAAAATTCATACCAAGTAACAGGAGACCTAACTATTAAAGGTATTACCAAGCCCGTAACTTTTGATGTCTCTGTTTATGGTAGCAAAGCAACAGCCACACTAAAAGTAGATAGAGCTAAATACAATGTAAAGTATGGTTCTGGGAGTTTCTTTGATAATCTGGGAGACAAAACTATTTATGACGAATTTGATTTGGTTGTTGATTTAGAATTCTAAGCAATCTATTTGAAAAAGGAAATGAAAATATCCCGCTTTTACGACGGGATATTTTTTTATAACACATCTTTGTTTGATAGTTTAAAATTCATTTCTATATTTGAACTAATGAAAACAACAAACAAAACTTGGTGGTGGAGTAATTTACGACAACAATCGTGAACTGGTCCCTATTGAATAATATATAAAGGCTTGTCATCACGACAGGCCTTTTTTAATTTATAGCATTGCTAATTATGTCTTATAAACTTAAAACTTATCATAAAAAAATACTTGCAGATACGATTACCCCTGTTAGTGTTTATTTAAAAATTAGGGACAAATTCCCTAATAGTATTCTTTTAGAGAGTAGTGATTACCATGCCAATGACAATAGTTTTTCTTATATCTGCTGTAATCCCATAGCTTCTATAAAAGTTGAAAATGAAGCTATCATAAAAGAATTTCCTAATGGTGTAAAAGAAGAAAATCAAATTACAGATGATATCGAAGTTACGCAGGAAATAGATGCATTCAGCAAGAAATTTGAAGTAGAAAACCAAGATTTCAAATTTATAACAAACGGACTCTTCGGCTTTATGACCTATGATGCCGTCCGCTATTTTGAGGATGTTGAAATTTCAAAAAAGGATAACTCAGTTTCCATTCCGGACATTTATTATGCGGTATATCAGAATGTAATTGCTATTAATCATTTTAAAAATGAAGCTTATCTTTTCGCGCATTGCTTTGAAACTGAAAATAATATACATCAATTAGAACAAGTACTTAAAGTAAGGAGTTTTGCTTCATATAACTTTTCTAAAGACGGAACGGTTAAAACTAATTTAGAGGATGATGATTTTAAAGAACATGTAGCGCTTGCCAAAAAACATTGTCAACGTGGAGATGTTTTTCAATTAGTGCTATCCCGTAGATTTTCTCAGGGCTTTAAAGGAGATGAGTTTAATGTTTATAGAGCTCTTCGTTCCATAAATCCATCACCATATCTATTCTTTTTTGACTATGGTGATTTCAAAATTTTTGGCAGCTCTCCAGAAGCACAATTGATCGTAAAAGATGGTAAGGCAGAAATTCACCCTATTGCTGGAACATACAAACGTACCGGGAATGATGAAAAAGATGCAGAACTGGCAAAGCAATTAGCTCAGGACGATAAAGAAAATAGCGAGCATGTGATGTTAGTGGATTTGGCACGAAACGACCTGAGTAGAAATGGCAATCTTGTGAATGTGGAAACCTATCGTGAGGTGCAATATTTTTCGCATGTTATTCATCTAGTATCCAAGGTTACAGGAATAAAAAAACCTGATATTCCTACTCTAAAAATCGTGGCAGACACATTCCCTGCAGGAACATTAAGTGGTGCTCCTAAACATATGGCCATGCAGCTAATCGAAAAATATGAAAAAACCAGTCGGGGTTATTATGGCGGGGCAATTGGCTTTATGGATTTTAATGGAAACTTTAACCATGCCATTATGATTAGGACATTCCTTAGCAAAAATCATGAACTTCATTTCCAAGCCGGTGCAGGATTGGTGGCTGCCTCAAATGCTGAAGACGAACTACAAGAAACATATAATAAACTGGGTGCTTTAAATAAAGCTCTTGAAATTGCTGAAACTATCTAGATGGAAAGAAAGATATTAATGATAGATAATTACGATAGTTTCACCTATAATTTAGTGCACTATCTAGAAGATTTGGATTGTGAAGTCGTTGTAAAACGTAATGACCAATTAACATTGGAGGAAGTAGCTAATTTCCAAGAAATTGTACTTTCTCCTGGCCCTGGCATTCCAGATGAAGCTGGGCTTTTAAAAGAAATAATTGCGACCTATGCGGGTAAAAAAAGGATGCTAGGTGTTTGTCTTGGACAACAAGCTATTGGAGAAGTCTTTGGAGGTAGTTTACTAAATCTAGACAAAGTATATCATGGTGTAGCTACTACAATAGAAATTACAAAAGATGATTATATTTTTAAGGATTTGCCAAAGGAAATCGAAGTTGGACGTTATCATTCATGGGTGGTAAATTCAAATTTACCGGATAGTTTAGAGGCTACTTCTTTTGATGATAATGGACAGGTAATGTCATTAAGGCACAAAGAATTTGATATTAGAGCAGTGCAGTTCCATCCAGAATCTGTTTTAACACCGCAAGGGAAACAAATACTGAAAAATTGGTTACAGAAATGAAAGAAACACTAAATAGACTTATTAATCACGAAATTCTCGAAAAGGATGATGCCAAACAGATTTTGGTAAATATTGCTAAAGGGGATTATAATATAAGTCAGATAGCTGCATTTTTAACTGTATATATGATGCGTAGTATCACTATTGAAGAGCTAGAAGGCTTTCGTGATGCACTTTTAGAATTATGTTTAGCAATTGATTTATCTGAATATAATCCTATTGATTTATGTGGTACAGGTGGTGATGGCAAAGACACTTTTAATATTTCTACACTATCATCTTTTGTAACCGCAGGTGCAGATATAAAAGTCACCAAGCATGGTAATTATGGGGTTTCTTCTAAATGCGGTAGCAGCAACGTCATGGAATTCTTAGGCATTAAATTCAGTAATGAAGCAGACTTCTTAAAAAAGTCTATCGAGGATGCTGGCATTTGTGTACTACATGCACCTCTTTTTCATCCGGCGATGAAGAATGTAGCACCAATTCGTCGGGAATTAGCTGTAAAAACCTTTTTTAATATGCTAGGGCCAATGGTTAATCCTGCATTTCCAAAAAATCAAATGGTTGGGGTTTTTAACTTAGAATTGGCGAGAATGTACGGGTATTTATATCAAAACACAGATAAAAATTTTACCATTTTACATGCTTTGGATGGCTATGACGAAATTAGCCTCACTGGGGACACTAAAACTATTTCTAATGGTTCTGAAAGCATTATTAAACCATCAGATTTTGGAATAAGTACAATTAAAGCAAATGAAATTGTTGGGGGAAATGACATTCCTGATTCAGCACAGATATTTATGGACGTATTAAGTGGAAAAGGAACCGAAGCTCAAAATAATGTGGTTTGTGCCAATGCAGGAGTTGCTATTGCAACTGTAGAGCAAATAAGCCCAAAAGAAGGTTTTGAAAAAGCAAAGGAATCATTGCTTAGTGGAAATGGATTAGTGGCATTAAAAAAATTGCAGGAATTAAGTAAAAACTGAGACGAATTTGCGAGGTACGAAGCAAACTGTTTCATTAAGTAAACGGATTCCTTCGCTTCGCTCGGAATTGTGGTAAAATGAACATTTTAGATAAAATAGTAGCAGACAAACGAAAGGAAGTCGATTTAAAGAAATTGATTATTCCTGTCTCTCAATTGGAACAATCAGTTCTTTTTGGTCGTATAGGAAAATCATTGGCTAGTGCATTACGAAAAAGTGATACTGGAATTATCGCGGAACATAAAAGACGTTCTCCTTCTAAAGGAACTATAAACCAGAATACCAATGTAGGACAAGTAGCTATTGGATATCAAAATGCCGGTGTTTGTGGAATGAGTGTTTTAACGGATATCAAATATTTTGGGGGTTCTTTAGAAGATTTACTTTTAGCTAGAACTTCTGTTTCCATGCCTTTGCTCAGAAAAGAGTTTATCGTTGATGAATATCAAATAATAGAAGCAAAAGCGCATGGCGCGGATGTAATTTTATTGATTGCGGTAGTACTGACCAAGACGGAAATAAAAACACTTTCTGAACTTGCAAAAAGTATTGGATTGGATGTTTTGTTAGAAGTCCATAATGAAGAAGAATTGCAAAAATCCATCATGCCCAGCTTGGATATGCTAGGTGTTAATAATAGAGATTTAAAAACCTTTGAGGTAAGCTTAGATACTAGCAAAAGATTATCAAGTCTTATTCCTAATGATTTTGTAAAGGTATCAGAAAGTGGAATTAGTACTATTGGGGCAATTCAAGATTTAAAGCGATATGGGTACCAAGGGTTTTTAATTGGTGAGAATTTCATGAAAACTGATAATCCTGGTAAAAGTGCATCAGAATTCATTCAAAAATTGAAGTAGCTAATGGACTATTATTATACCAATAAAGGCAAGAATTTAGCAACTAAGGAGCGAGCATCCCTAAAGTTGAAAGTCTGTGGTATGAATAAGAATACATCAGAAGTTGCAGCGCTAAAACCAGATTACTTAGGTTTTATCTTTTGGGAACCTTCAAAACGTTTTTTTAAAGGTGATATGCCTTCAATTCCACATAGCATCAAAAAAGTTGGTGTTTTTGTAGATGCATCAATACAGGAAATTAAGCATTTGACAAAGCAATTTAAACTGTTGTATGTCCAATTACATGGAAAGGAAAGCCCTGCTTTTTGCGATGAACTAAAAAAGCAAGTACCTCAAATCAAGATTATTAAAGTTTTTTCAATAAAAAACAACTTCGATTTTAAGCAATTAAGGCACTTTGAGGATGTTTGCGATTACTATTTATTTGACACCAAAGGAAAATTACCAGGAGGCAATGGCTATACTTTCAATTGGTCAGTCTTAAAAAACTACCCATCCACCAAACCTTACTTTCTTAGTGGAGGCATTGGTATAGATGAAATAGCATCAATAAACGAGTTTATAAAAAGGCCTGAATCCCAATATTGTCACGCCATAGACATAAATAGCAAATTTGAATTGGAACCTGGTTTAAAGGATATTGAGAAACTAAAAGAATTTAAAAAATCACTAACTAACAACGAATGAGTTATCACGCAGATGAAAAAGGATATTACGGGGAGTTTGGGGGAGCATTTATTCCAGAAATGCTATACCCCAATGTAGAAGAGCTACGCCAGAAGTATTTGGATATTATGTATGAGGAATCTTTCCAAAAAGAATTCCACCAATTACTAAAGGATTATGTGGGCAGGCCTTCCCCACTCTATTTTGCAAAACGTCTTTCCGAAAAACACAATACCAAAATCTATCTTAAACGGGAAGATTTAAACCACACTGGTGCCCACAAAGTAAACAATACTATTGGCCAGATCCTAATGGCCAAAAAACTAGGTAAAACCCGAATCATTGCAGAAACCGGGGCTGGGCAACATGGGGTTGCGACCGCTACTGTATGTGCGTTAATGGGTATGGAATGTATTGTTTATATGGGCGAAATAGATATTGCTAGACAAGCACCAAACGTTGCCCGTATGAAAATGTTAGGTGCAGAGGTAAGACCTGCTTTGTCTGGGAGTAGAACCTTAAAAGATGCGACTAACGAGGCTATTCGTGATTGGATAAATAATCCAGTAGACACACATTACATTATTGGCTCCGCTATTGGACCTCATCCCTATCCAGATATGGTAACCCGATTTCAATCTGTGATTTCAGAAGAAATAAAATGGCAATTAAAAGAAAAAGAAGGGCGAGAAAATCCTGATTATGTGGTAGCCTGTATTGGTGGAGGCAGTAATGCAGCTGGTACGTATTATCACTTTTTAGATGAACCAGATGTAGGTGTCATTGCAGTTGAAGCAGCTGGAAAAGGAGTAGAAACTGGAGAAAGTGCCGCAACCTCTACATTGGGGAAAGTAGGCATTATCCATGGTTGTAAAACCATGTTAATGCAAACACCAGATGGACAGATAACAGAGCCTTATTCTATCTCGGCAGGATTGGATTATCCAGGTGTTGGCCCAATGCATTCCCACTTACACAAATCTGGAAGAGCAGAGTTTTACTCAGCAACTGATGATGAAGCAATGACAGCTGGGTTAAAGCTTTCACAATTGGAAGGTATTATTCCAGCTATAGAAACGGGACATGCCTTTGCAATTTTTGACCATAAAAAGTTTAAACCAGATGATGTAGTTGTGATAAGCTTATCTGGACGTGGGGACAAAGATTTACAGACCTACATTGATTATTTTAAGTTGGCTTAGAAATGAATAGAATACATCAAAAACTACAAGAGGACGGAAAACTCCTTTCCATATATTTTACCGCTGGATATCCCCGACTAGATGATACGGTCACCATTATCCAAGAGTTAGAGAAAAATGGGGTGGATATGATTGAAATTGGTTTACCTTTTAGCGACCCTCTAGCAGATGGTCCAACCATTCAAGGTAGTTCCACAGCAGCTTTAAAAAATGGAATGACTACAGAAAAGCTCTTTGAACAATTACAAGATATTCGAGAATCGGTTTCAATACCATTAATTGTAATGGGCTATTTTAATCCCATGCTTCAATATGGCGTAGAGGCATTTTGTGAAAAATGTCATGAAATAGGTATTGATGGAATTATTATGCCAGATTTACCCTTGGATGTTTACCAAGCAGATTATGAAGCTATTTTCAAAAAATATGGCTTGCTAAACGTATTCTTAATTACACCACAAACCAGCGATGAACGCATCCATCAAATTGATGACGCATCAGATGGTTTTATCTATATGGTAAGTTCGGCAAGTGTAACGGGTTCTAAATCTGGATTTGGTAACGAACAAACTGAGTACTTTGAGCGTATTTCAAAAATGAATTTAAAGAATCCAAAGATTGTGGGCTTTGGAATTAAGGATGCTCAAACCTTTCAACAAGCCGTTGAAAAGGCTAAAGGAGCAATTATTGGTTCTGCTTTTATAAAACATTTGTCCAATTTTGGCGTAGAGAAAATAAAAGCCTTTATTGATAAAGTTCGCTAATTCGTTACACCTCAAAGATGCGATTAAGTATTATAAATTTTTAAAATTAAACACTAAGCAGAATTCCTACTCGCATTAATATTACCGTAAAGTGATCGTGTTACAATCTTCTCATACAAAGCCTTAAACTCTGAGTTTTGCGTAATATGGTACAAGGCATTTTGCTGTATCACCAATAATGGCAGCACAATTTTTTCTCTAATTTTTACAGATTCACGAGAGACCACTTCATTCTCCATCAAAATTTTCTGTCCAGAAATCTGCAGCAACATTTTTTCAGAAAGTAGGCATTCTTTATGGAGTATGTTCCAAAATTCGCCAAACTCTGCATCCTCTTTTAAATAACTAGTCAAATTAAAATTGGTCTTTGCCAAAGACATCATACTATTGGACATCAAAGCTCTAAAAAAGGGAACTTCCTTGTATAATGCCTTAACTTCTTTTAACCTTCCTTGGTCTGCAAATTCTTTTATTGCTGAACCTAAGCCAAAATATCCAGGTACGTTCTGTTTTAATTGACTCCATGAACCCACAAATGAAATCGCTCTAAGGTCGGAAAGCGTAAGCTGTTTTTTATTTCCTCTTTTTCCAGGACGGCTACCAATATTTGCATTTGAATAATACTTGAGTGTACTGCGATGTTCCAAATACGGAATAAACTTATCATGCTGTTTTAAAGCATCATATTTAGCGAAACTCAATTCAGACAGCTCTTCTATTAATTTACGTTGTGTTGCGGAAATGGTATGCTCCTTACCGAACAGATTATTGCTTAAACCAGCAGTTAACAATTGTTCCGAATTATGCATAAACTGCTCTTTTGTACCGTAAGTACTAGTGATGGTCTGCCCTTGAATGGTCAATTGTATTTCATGGTTGGCAACATCTTTGGTCTGGGCTGCATAAAAACGGTGGGTTTTACCTCCACCTCTAGCTGGTGGACCACCCCTACCATCAAAAAACATCACTTTAATATCATTCTTTTTACAAACTCTGCTTATGGTTTCCTTAGTCTTTAGAATAGACCAATTCGCTTTTAAATATCCTCCATCTTTGGTACCATCAGAAAAACCTAACATGACGGTATGTACATCTCCGCGTCGCTCCAAATGTTTTCTATAGCTAGGAATATTAAAAAGAGCTTGCATTACCTCTTCAGAAGCATCCATGCCTTTCATAGTTTCAAAAAGTGGGATAATATCAAAAGTAATGTCCTTTTCTGCCCATCCACACCATCTAAACAATCCGAATACAAAAAGTACCGAGAATATATCTTCAGAATTACTAATGATGTAGCGATTACAACCTTCTTCACCATTCCTCTCCTGAATTGATTTTAATTGCTGAATATTAGTAATGGTATCTTTTACAATATCCTCATCAAAATCACTTGGTTTTAATTTAAAGTCTTCTTTCAAGAGCAATTTGACCAGCTCTTTGTCTTTCAATTCGTTAAGACTTTCTTTTATAATACCCTGCTTTTTTAATATGGATTCTACAACCAAATAATGCTTACTATGATCTTGGCGAATATCCAATGTTGCAAAATGGGTTTTGAAAATGTGTACTTTATCAATGAGTTCATCCAACTTCTCTAAATACAGACCATGGTAATTTGTGTCAAGATTTTCCCGGATTTGGAGCAATGAGCCGATAATTTCATCATAGGTAAGAACAACATTTACATTAAACATTGACCTGTACAACTTATCGCTAAGCAGATTTAACTCGTCTTGTAGCCCTTTAAATGTTAGTTTCTTACGCAGCGATTTGAGTTCATTGTAATAGCACTTCATTAAAGTGACTCGCAACTCATCTGCAACTTGTTTAGTTATGTCCGCAGTTACAAATGGATTTCCATCACGGTCACCGCCTGGCCAAAACCCCAGCTTCATGATTTCGTAATTATCAAAATTTTCGTTTCTGATATTACTCTTTACATACTGGAACAACTCACCAATAGCATCATAGTATGTATTCCTTAAGATATAAATAATGTTTTTTGCTTCATCCAAAGGTGTTGGCTTTTTGGCATTGACCAATGAGGTTAATCCTAATTGTTGAAGGGTAACATCAATATCATTAATTTGATCGCTATCTATTAATGCACGTAACTCGGCAATAATATCTAAAACTGAAGGGGTATAAAATTGTGTAGGATGGGCGGTCAGTACAATTCTAGCACTAAACGTAGATAATTTCTTAGAAATCTTGTCCCAGTTTTTGCTACGATTCACGAGTTCAAAATAATCTTTTATGGAAAGTGAACTAGTATATTCTTGAAGCTTTGGAAAAGCTGAGTCTTCTACACTATCATAAAGTACTACCTGTCTTTCTACATATTGGATGATGCGAAACATAAAATCCAACCGAGCTCTCTCATCCTTAATACCCGCAAAATTGGTGAAAAATGTTTCTAAAATCTCTTGTGGTTTTTGCCCGTTATCCAACCCTCTTTCACAGTGCTCAAACAACAAAGGGATCAACATCCCAACGTTTTCTATGTTACGGTAGGGTAAGCTTAAAAAAAGACTGTTATAGATATTAAATTTGTTTGTAACCGATTTTTTAAACTCCTCTAGTCTTTTTGCTTGCTGCATTTGATTCATCAGTCTGTCTTTTTTCGTTAATGGGGAATTTCAAATATCGTTATAAATGATAAAATCTGTCATTAAATTACCATCAAATCACACATTAACAGTAAGGAAAGATAAATTGTAACAAGCGAAATCGTTATCGTAGAAAATGTTTTCTGTATTGAAGCACTCTAAAGTCAAAAGTATTGAAATTTGGATTTTTATTCTTTAAGTCTTTATATAATTGAAGACTCCCAACAGCTCTGTTGGCAGCTCCTGAAGGAGCGGTAAGTGATACCGTTTTAATTTGCATTTTTGTCTTTGGGTGGATGAATTGGTGAATTCTGGGAACCCTATCAGAAACAACTTGAAATTCCACATTATTTTCTTTTAACAATTTTCTAAAAAAGTATTCTGGTCCATTCTTGCTATTTCCCCCTGTAAATAAAAGGGTATCTATGGTCGTAAACTGTTTTAAATACCCTAAAATATCCCTAAGCTTTGCATTTTGCATTCCCAAATCCGAAGCATCAATCTTCACTCGTTCCGCGCTATCAACAATATCACAAATACCTATCTTACTTTTCTTTAGAAATTCTTTTCGTTCTAGAATTGCAGCTTCAGTGTTTTCAAAAGTTAGGTCAAGGTCAAAAATTTCATTTAAAATCGGCCATAATTGTCCATCACGGCTTCCATAACAAAAATCCACATCCCTATCTTTAAATTCCCTTGTAGTAAACCTTGGCGGAGGAAGTGTACCAATAATTACTTTTTTAACCCCGTCAAAAAGAAAAGGCGGATAAGGGTGTTTGTGAATAAATTTAGACAAGATTTATAGATTAAATAAGTCTTGTAAAAATCGTTGTTTTTTCCTATTTTATGTAAAAACAAATAACATTTTATGGGAAAAGGGGATATAAAAACTAAAAGAGGGAAAATAGCCAATAAATCTTATGGTGCTAGGCGAAAACGAAAAATTAAAAAACGAACTACAATTGAAGAAAAATTGGGTACTGCTAAAACAAAATAATCCTAGTCAACCCTAAAATTTAAAACTACTTCACCTTCTTCATTAAAACTCAATTCGTAGGTATAAAGTCCAACTGGTAATGGACTTCTAATACTATCTGGAGTAAAGCTAAATTGAGTAGAATCTGTCTCTATAATAATATTATCCGCAGCATAGGCTGTTTCAAATTCTAAATATTCAGAAAAGGCATCTGGAGCAATGTTTTCAAAAACCAGAGTATCTACCCTCACCTGAACGTTTGTAAAATTAATATTGCTTTTATTGTTAATTCTAATATTTGCACCTGTTAATTCATCATCTCTATCTGTGCATGCAAATGCTATTAAAACCGCCAATAAAACTGAAAGAAGAATCTTTTTCATTACAATAGTCCTTTACTAAAAGAACGTTTGGAAAAAGAATTTATTCTATCTGATAAAAACAGGTTCACTTTCTTTCAGAGTATGAGCTTTGCTATACTCGTAATCATCGTAATTAAATGATTTTATATCTTCCAAAGTTTTGGCATCCTTGTCCAATATATAACGTACCATGGAACCTCTAGCTTTTTTAGCGAAAAAACTAATGACCTTTAACTTATCGTTCTTCCAATCTTTAAATATTGGTGTAATTATAGGAACCTTCAGTTTCTTTTCGTCAATAGCTCCAAAATATTCATTGCTGGCCAAATTCACAAACAACTCATTTTCTTCCAACTCAGAATCGAGGTGTTTGGTCAATTGTTCTTTCCAAAATTCATATAGATTTTTCTTGCGACCTACTTTTAGTTGGGTTCCCATTTCTAATCGGTAGGGCTGAATTAAATCCAATGGTTTTAATACGCCATATAGTCCGGATAAAATCCTTAGGGAATCTTGCAGACTGTCCAATTTTTCTTCGGGAATCGAATAGGCATCCAAACCTTGGTATACATCACCATTAAATGCAAAAACAGCAGGTCTTGCATTATCAGGGTTAAAAGGGGTAGAAAATTGTTGATTACGTTCCCAATTTAGCTGCGCCAAATTATCTGAGATGGACATAAGTTGAGATAATGCCTTTGGTTTCTTTTTGACCAAAACCTTGTTCAACTTTTCAGATTGTTCTATAAATTGGGGAATACTATATTTCTGGGTCGTCAACCTAGTTTCAAAGTCAAGAGACTTTGCTGGCGATATTACAATTTTCATAGTGCAGCATTTTCATCAAAAGTAAAACCAAATTCTTAAATAGGGAATATGCTATAAAAGGTCTTATTGATGCAAATATTGAAAGAATTGATATTAATTGGAATGTTGTGCGTAATTACGCCACTTTTCTATACAATTGACCATGTCATCAGGAAGGTCTGAATTAAAACGCATCATTTTGCCTGTAGCAGGATGTACAAACCCCAATGTCTTTGCGTGTAAGGCCTGTCTTGGTAAAACTTTAAAGGCATTTTCCACAAATTGTTTGTATTTGGTAAATGTAGTGCCCTTAAGGATTTTATCACCTCCATATCGCTCATCATTAAAAAGGGTATGTCCAATATATTTCATGTGAACACGTATTTGATGCGTTCTACCAGTTTCCAACTTACATGAAACCAGGGTAACGTAGCCTAAACGTTCTATCACTCTATAATGTGTTACCGCTTCTTTACCTTCATCACCTTCTGGGAAAACACTCATTTGCAATCTGTTTTTTGGATTACGGGCCAGATTACCCTCAATAGTACCTTCATCATCTTCCACATTTCCCCAGACCAATGCAACATATTCCCGTTCACTGGTTTTATCAAAAAATTGTTTGGCAAGGTGTGTCATCGCGGCTTCTGTTTTAGCAATTACCAAAAGACCTGAAGTGTCTTTGTCTATGCGATGTACCAATCCTGGGCGTTCTGAGCTGTTATTGGGTAAATTCTCAAAATGATAGACCAATGCATTGATTAAGGTTCCCGAATAATTACCATGCCCAGGATGTACTACCATCCCAGCAGGTTTATTTACAACTAACAAAAGTTCGTCCTCGTAAACAATATCTAAAGGAATGTTTTCCGGTGTCAATAATAACTCATGTGGTGGATGTTCAAAAAGCACTTTAACCTCATCTCCTGCCTTGACCTTGTAATTCTGCTTTACAATGGCATCATTAACCCAAATATTACCATCTTTTGCTGCCTTTTGAATTTTATTTCGGGTAGCGTTTTCGATAAAGTTCATTAAAAATTTATCGACACGCAGTGGTTCTTGTCCGCTTGAAGCAACAAACTTATGGTGTTCAAAAAGTTCATCTTGGGAAACATCTAAATTTTCTTCAGATTCCATCTTATTGCGAGTCTGCCTGAATACGTGCTTGCGGTGTTATTGTACCATTTCCACAAATCAACTCAAGCTTTGAAGTTTTTGGAAGTTTATCGCCAGGGTTAACATATTTGCCCTTATACTTCATTCTATAGACCATATCCTTCCCTAATTCATCTATGTAAGTTACGCGTTGGACTTCTAATCCAACAGCTCTTAACCTGGAAGTTGCATTTCTTTTGGTTACTTGTATAATATCGGGTACAGTGACCTTTTTATAGCCTGAAGGATTAACTGTAAAATATATCTTTCTATTATCTTTTACCTTACTACCTGCAAGTGGTTTTTGTTCTAAAATTGAAAAACGCGGAAAGTCTGGATTGTAGTTCGTGGAATCCAATACTTCATATCTTAACCCAGCGTCTTCAGCAACTTTGCGCATCTCTTGAACAGACATTTTAGAAAAATCTGGCACTTCAACAAACTCACCATGATTTGTTTCGCTCTTTAACCATTGTAGGGTGAGAAAAACCAATAAAATGGCTACCAGTAGTGCAAGTCCTAATTGAATCAAAAAAGTTTTACTCTTTAAAAACTGCAAAAATTGTTTCATGAAAAAGTGTTGACCGAACAAATATAGAAGAAACCACCCTTTTTTCTTTACTTTGGACCTAGGATATTTAACCACATAAAATGAAGCGTAAAAAAAAATTGGTGCTTGGTTTAAAATTAATGGCTGATTGCATCTGTCCAATCAAAAAAGAAATGTAAAGTCCTCAGATGAAAAAAAATGTAGCAATTATAATGGGCGGCTTCTCCAGTGAGCAGCATATCTCCTTAAAAAGTGGAAATTTTGTCTTTAAGCATCTAAACAAAGAAAAATACAATGTTTATCGTATCCATATTACAGTAGGTTCATGGCATTACGTTGATGATAACGGAATTGAACATAAAGTAAACAAGAATGATTTTAGTATTCATGTAAATGATGAAAAAATTAAATTCGATGTCATTTTTAATGCAATTCACGGAACTCCAGGAGAAGATGGTATTTTACAGGCCTATTTTAGGCTCGTAAATATTCCACATACTTCATGTGACCATTACCAATCTGCACTAACCTTTAACAAACGTGACTTACTAAGTACTTTAAAGCCTTATGGCATTAAATGTGCCACTTCCTATCTTTTAAACTTAGGCAATAAAATCAATTCCACAGAAATTATAGATAAGGTTGGCTTACCATGTTTTGTTAAAGCTAACAAAGCAGGGAGTAGCTATGGTATTTCCAAGGTCTATAAAGAAGAAGAACTAGTAACCGCAGTGGAAAAAGCTTTTAAGGAAGATGATGAAATTATTATAGAATCCTTTTTAGATGGCACTGAAGTTTCAGTAGGGGTGATAACTTATAAAGGTGAAGTTGCCGTATTGCCCATAACAGAAATAGTTACTGAAAATGATTTCTTTGATTATGAGGCCAAATACGAAGGGAAATCCCAAGAGATTACTCCAGCACGTATATCAAAAGAAAAACAAGAAACTGTTAGTGGCATAGCCAAGCATATCTACAAAATTCTAAAACTCAAAGGTTTTTCTAGAAGCGAATTTATTTTTATTGAGGACGAGCCCTATTTACTGGAAGTGAACACTACCCCAGGTCTTACGGAAGAGAGTATTTTACCACAACAGGCAATAGCTTATGGCATAACATTACCAGAGCTTTTTGAAAATGCCATTGAAGAAGCCCTAAAATAATACGTAACTTTAAACAAACACTTTTTATAAATGAGGCGAGCAATATTTCCTGGTTCTTTTGACCCTCTTACCCTTGGCCATTATGACATCATTAAAAGAGGTATCACCCTTTTTGATGAACTTTATATTGCAATAGGAATCAATGCAGATAAAAAGTATATGTTTTCCCTAGAAGACCGAAAAAGGTTCATAGAAGAGGCATTTAAAGATGAGCCAAAAATAAAGGTGGTTACCTACCAAGGTTTAACTATAGACTTTTGCAAAAAAATTGAAGCGAATTTTATTTTGAGAGGATTAAGAAATCCCGGGGATTTTGAATTTGAAAAAGCTATTGCCCACACAAATAGACATCTTTCCGAGATAGAAACTGTGTTTTTGCTAACCTCCTCTGGCAAATCTTACATTAGCTCTTCTATTGTTCGTGATGTGATACGGAACGGTGGTGATTATTCCGTTTTGGTACCAGATACGGTAGTAGTTAGAGAATAGATAAATCCTAACAAAATCATCTATTTTAAGTATTTTCTTACATTTACAACAAAATAGAGTCGGTTCACAACAATATCTACTTCAAATCTTATTGAACACATACTTTAGTAGGAAATTACTTATTTAAAACTTATCGATATCTACATCCCAAATAAGATTAGCCAAAAAGACAACAGTGTTTATCACAGTATAATTCGGCAGTTACCTACCCCAACTATAATTTTGGATAAAAAATTAGAACCTATCTGTATTTCTAAGGGATGGATAGACCTATTTTCATTTTTGGATGATTCAATATCCGATAGAAGAAAACTTGAATACTTCAAAAGCAAAAATGAGTGGCTAGACCTACTATTAAAGTGCATTTCTGAAGGTAAGGAATTGGGCTATCGCTCTAAGATAGGGAGCACTGAAGTGGAAAAGTATATCGAATGGGGTTTTAAACCATTTTATGAAGAAAAGGATAAAATAAATGGAGCGATAATTACTGCACAAGCTATATGCAAGTCTGTGGAGAATGAAATCCAAATAGAAAAATTAAATACATTACTAGAAACAAAGTCAGAGATCTCTAAAGTAGGCACATGGGAATATGACTTAGAGCAAAACATACTTTCTTGGTCAAAAATGACCAAAAAAATACATGAGGTTTCAGAGGAGTACAATCCAGAGGTTGAAACTGCAATTGAGTTTTATAAACAAGGCCATAGTCAAAACAGAATATCAATGTTGGTTCACAGAGCAATTACTGATGGCATGAGTTTTCAAGAAAGGCTTCAGATCATTACCGCAAAGGGGAATGAACGATGGATACTCTCTTCCGGAAAGCCCTTTTTTAAAGATGGCAAAATCACCAAGCTGTTAGGCACTTTTCAAGATATCGATGAACAAGTAAAAACAGAACTAAAAGTTACTGAGAGCGAACAACTTTTACACACATTAGTAGATAACCTACCCTTGAATGTATTTATAAAAGATGAGAATTCTCGGAAAATTTTAGTGAACAGAGCTGAATGTGAGTATTTGGGAGTTAGTAACCCAAAAGAACTTATTGGAAAATCCGACTTTGACTTGTATGAAAAAGATGTTGCTCAAATTTCTAGAGAAGAGGATTTACAGATATTAAAGACTTTACAACCAATTTTAGGGAAGGAAACGATAAGTACAAGAAAAGATGGTAGGAAAACCACTTTCCTAACCTCTAAAATTCCTCTTTTAGATATGTATGGTAAAGCTTATGCGTTGATAGGTATAAGTATTGATATATCTAATCTTAAGCAAAAAGAAGGTGAATTAAGAAGATTGATTGATGTCACTTCTGTTCAGAACAAAAAACTAGTAAACTTTGCCCATATCGTATCTCATAATCTTAGGTCACATACTTCTAACTTTTCCATGTTATTGGAGTTCTTAACCAAAGAGCATGAGGAGGAAGAAAAAAATAGAATCATAGCAATGCTTTCTAAGGCTTCGGACAATCTATTGAGTACGTTGGACAATTTAAATGAAGTAGTAAAAATAAACACCAATACCAGTGTTACCAGAGAGGCTATCAATCTAAAAAAATCATTTGAATCTGTCCATGAAAACCTTATCGCCTTATTCAAAAAAAATCAGGTAGAATTTAAAAATCAAATTCCTGCAGACCTAAATGTTCACGGCATCCCAGCCTACATTGATAGTATTGTTTTAAACTTGTTGACCAATGCCGTAAAATACAAGCATCCTAATAGAACTCCAATGATTACCGTAACTGCACAAAGAGAAGCTGGTAAGGTCGTGTTTAGTATTGAAGATAATGGTATTGGAATAGATTTAAATAAAAACGGTGATAAGCTATTTGGGATGTATAAAACATTCCATGATAATGAGGATGCAAGAGGTATTGGATTATATATTACCAAAAACCAAATTGAAGCTATGGGTGGAAATATCATCGCTTGTAGTGAGGTAGATTTCGGGACTACATTTAAAGTATATTTTGATGAAGGATATTAAAAACATTTTTGTGGTAGATGACGATTCCATAATGTTATTTGGAATGCGAAAAATGTTATCAAAAATTACTGAAAAGAGCACTGTTTTAGAGTTTAAAAACGGACAAACTGCTTTAAATGAAATTTCAGATCGCATTAAAAATGGAAATGTGTTGCCAGAAGTTATTTTTTTGGACATAAATATGCCAATACTAGACGGATGGGGATTCTTAGAAGAGTTTACGCAATTGGATATTAAAGAGAGAATTCTCATCAACATTATTACTTCCTCTATAGATCCAAATGATCGTGAAAAATGGCTATCATTCAGGAAAAAAACACATCATTATATAGACTTTGTAAACAAACCCATCTACAAAATTGAATTAAAGGATTTGCATAAAATGGATATGGCTTCGTAGAAATAAGTTTTACTTACTTTTGGTTTGAATTTAATAATGTTCAAATTAAAAAACGGTAATGAAAAATTACTTTTTTCTCGTATTACTTTTACTCTTCTTTTCTTGCGAAACAACGCAAGAAGAAAAAAAGGCTTCTTTTAAAACCGTTTTTGAACAGTCTGAAGGTAAAGAAACTGCTACCTATATAGAAACTATAGAATTCTATCGCAGTTTAGCGAAAGAATACCCAGAAATCAACATACAATCCATTGGAAATACGGACAGTGGTTATCCTCTACACATAGTTACCTTTAATGCGGATGGCAATTTTAATTTTGAGAAAATAAGGGAAGATAAACTACTCCTACTAATTAACAATGGAATACACCCAGGCGAAAGTGACGGTATAGATGCTACCATGCTATTATTTCGTGATTTAGCTGATGGCACGCTTGAAAAACCATCAAATATGGTGATAACCACTATCCCTATTTATAATATTGGTGGTGCCTTAAATCGAAATTCAACCACTAGGGCCAATCAAAATGGACCTATTTCTTATGGATTTCGAGGAAATGCACAAAACTATGACCTAAACAGGGATTTTATTAAGATGGATACTAAAAATGCTAAGTCATTTGCAGAAATCTTTCATCTTATAAAACCAGATATTTTTATAGACAACCATGTTAGCAATGGTGCTGATTATCAATATACTCTAACCCATTTATTTACCCAACACAATAAACTTGGAGGAAGTATCGGCAGCTATTTTAATAGAAATTTTAGACCAGAACTGGAGAGAAAACTGAAAAAAGAAGGCTGGGATATAACGCCTTATGTAAACGTTTTTAATAAACCTCCAGAAACTGGATTTTCACAATTTTTAGACTCACCCAGGTATTCTACAGGTTATACCACTTTATGGAATACTATGGGTATGATGCTAGAGACACACATGCTTAAACCATATAAGAAAAGAGTTGAAGGTACTTATGCGTTTCTTTCAGCGATTCTTTTTGTTACAGATTGGGGTACGGAAACCATTAAGGAATTTAGAAAAGACAGATTTTCAGAAATCGCCAATGCCAAAAACTATTATTTAAATTGGCAAATAGACACTACCAAGAGTAGTACATTAAATTTTAAAGGTTATAAAGTAGATACTCTAATAAGTAAAGTAACAGGTTTACCAAGGCTGAAATATAATAGAGGCATGCCCTTTACAAAAGAAGTAACCTACCAGAATTATTTTATTCCAAAAGATACTGTTGAAATTCCCGCAGCCTATATTTTCAAAAAAGGTTGGAATACAGTTAAAGACAGATTATCAACTAATAAAATTGAGTTTTTCGAACTCGAAAAGGATACTACCCTTACCGTAGAAAGTTATAGAATTGAAACGTATGACACTAGAAAAAGTGCCTACGAAGGGCATTATTTACATTATAACACAAAAGTAAGTAGTTCTAAAAAAGAGCTTACTTTTTCTAAAGGTGATTTGGTAGTGCCAAGTAATCAATATGGAATACGATATTTACTTGAAACACTGGAACCTCAGGCACCGGATTCGTTTTTCAACTGGAACTTTTTTGATACTGTGTTACAACAAAAAGAAGGGTTTTCTCCCTATGTATTTGAAGATGAAGCTTTAAAATTGCTCAAAGAAAATGAAGAACTAAGAAACAGCTTTCTCTTAAAGAAAGAAAATGAGGAGCAATTTGCTAAAAACTGGTATGCACAATTGGATTGGGTTTTTAAACAATCTAAATACTATGAGGATGCACATATGCAATATCCTGTATTTCGAATTTTAAAGGAAAGTCCAGCTGAAGGTATTCTAAAAGATTGATTCGTCTTCAAAAAGCAGCTTAATATTAAGGTATGAGTTCTTTAAGGCTTTTGCTATCTTTTTAGACCCCTTCCATTTCACTTTTGTGATTCCCTCTTCTTTTTGGGCGACCAACTTACCAGAATAAGAGGTTGTCATATCAAACCAAACTACTTTTTTTAACCGGTATTCACCATTTCTCTTAAAAATATGGTATGTAGTCTTTAGATAGTTTTTTATGACCAATTCCTTTACCCCTGTTTCTTCTTCTACCTCACGTATAGCAGCTTTTTCAATAGATTCGCCCTTATCCAATTTTCCTTTTGGCAAATCCCATTTATCGTTCCTGTAAATAAAGAGTACCTTTCCCTTAGGATTTCTCACCATTCCGCCAGCAGCCACTACCAATGGAATTTTCATACTGAACTTTTCTAAAATCTCCTCAGTTGGGTCATAAATATAAGCGGTATCGAGTTTCTTTTTGGACAAAGCCGTAATTGCATAATTAATAGAATCATCCTCCATTAAAAAAACGTTTCCAACACTATTATCCGGTCGTTTATTTGTTAAAATCAGTGGAGATTCATTAACAAAAACTTTATACATTTGCGCAATGATTTTAGACAAGAACAGCGCTAAGAAAACGGCTGAGCTATTGCTACAAATTAATGCAATAAAGTTGAAACCAGAAAATCCATTTACATGGGCTTCTGGTTGGCGGTCACCTATCTATTGTGATAACAGAATAATTCTTTCATTTCCACAAATCAGAAATTTTGTCAGAGAAGAAATGGCGAAACAGGTTGAATCTCTATATGGAAAACCTGATGTTATAGCTGGGGTAGCTACTGGCGCCATTGGTATTGGTATATTAGTTGCAGAAGCTTTAGGGCTGCCTTTTATCTATGTGAGACCAGAACCTAAATCTCATGGCAGACAAAATCAAGTTGAGGGCCATTTGGAATCTGGACAAAATGTTGTGGTTATCGAAGATTTGATAAGTACTGGAAAAAGCAGCTTAAATGCTGTAAGAGCACTTAAAGATGCAGGTGCCAATGTTAGGGGTATGGTTGCGATTTTTACTTACGGCTTTGAAATTGCTACTGAAAACTTCGAAAAGGAAAATGTAGCTTTAAATACTTTGAGCGATTATGAGCATTTAATTCATCAAGCGTCTGAAACCAGTTATATAAAAGAAGAAAATTTACAAACCTTATTGCAATGGAAAACAAATCCTGCGCAATGGAAACCATAACTTAATGCATATAGAAACGAATAAAAAAATTGTTCACAAAAGTGATAACGAAGTATTTGACTTTCTTATCGATGTAAAAAACTTTGAGGTCTTAATGCCTGAAAATATTGATAAGTTTGAGGTTTTGGATGAAAACACTTTTAAGTTTGCATTAAGTGGAATGCCAGAAATAGTCCTTAGATTAAAAGAACAACATCCCAATGAAAAAGTAATCCTTGGTGCAGCTAGTGACAAATTGCCATTCACCCTTACTGCCGACATTAATTCTATTGCAGAAAATGAAACTGAGGTAAGTCTAAGTTTTGAAGGGGAATTTAATGCAATGATGGCTATGATGATAAAAAGTCCCATCACAAAATTCATGGATACTTTATCTAGCAATATGGACAAAATTGGTCAATAAAGTAAGCTTATCTCTTTAAAACCAAATTTCTTAATTACTTCATCTTCCAATTCAACTATTAATAGACCTGTAGAATCAACCCCTCTGATAATACCGGTGAATTTTTCGTTTTTAGCATTTTTAAATGTGGAAGCTTTATCCTTTCTGTACATTTTTTTTATGTAGTCATCCCTTAAATTCTCATGGGGTGAAGAAAAGTAAAATTTCAGCTTAGCCAAAAGCATTTCTAATAGTTCATCCAAATTAAAATTAGCCCCAAATACTAATTTTAATGATGTAGCTTTTTCTATAGTTCCAAAATCTGTTTGGTTCACATTGATTCCAATTCCTATGACGGATGAGTGGATTAATTTTCCTTTTAAAATATTTTCAATTAATATCCCGCATATTTTTTGATTTCCTGACAGAATGTCGTTAGGCCATTTTACACTTAAATTTGGTACCGTTAACTCGTTTAAAACATTGTAAACTGCCAATGAAACTATACAGTTTAGGTCAAACTGGTTTTGGACCTGAAAATCATTAAGTCTCTTTAATATGCTGAAGGTAAGGTTTTTACCCTTTTGAGAACTCCATTCTGTGCCCATCTGTCCCCTCCCTTTTTGTTGTAATTCGGCAGATACTACGGTAAAATCCTCTATCGGTTGGGACAGAACCAATTTCTTTAAATAGAGATTAGTGGAGTCCGTGGCATCAAGTTTGATTATTGGCATTTGTACGCATGAAATATTAATACTGAATGTAATGTTAAAAACGCAGTGCGACAAAACAAAAAAACAATAACTTTGTAGAAACCTAAAATTTTTGAATGCAGAAAAACAAAGCTAGCGCAGATGAACTAATATCCTTAATATTACACGGAATAGAAGAAGTAAAGGGAGTAGATATAAACCTACTTGACTTGAGGGAAATAGAAAATACAGTTTGTGACTACTTTATTATTTGCAATGGTACATCCAACACGCACGTCAACGCAATCGTATCTTCAGTACAAAAGACGGTAAGTAAAGCAATTAAAGATAAACCCTGGCACGTAGAAGGTTCTGAAAATGCAGAATGGGTCTTAATGGATTACGTTAATGTAGTGGTACATGTATTTCAAAAACATATTAGGGACTTCTACGACATTGAAGGCTTATGGGGAGACGCTAAAGTAACCCTAGTAGAGAGTAGCTATAATCAATAGAAAAAATGGCAAAAGACAACAATACAAATACCCCCAAGAAACCTCGTTTTAGTTCATGGTGGATTTACGGAATAGTGTTAGCACTTATTATCGGCTTTCAATTCATAGGCAGTAGTGCTTTTTCTAGTACCGAAAAAACAACTACTTCAGAATTACAAGAGTACCTAAGAAATGGCGATATCAAAAAGATTATCGTCATTAAAAACTTAGGTCAGGCAAAAGTGTTTTTAACCGAAGCCGCACTGCAGAAGCAAGTCCATGCCAAGGTGAATGAAAAGCCACTGATTCCATATTCAGGCATTGTTCCACAATACATATTGGAGTATGGTGATTTACAAATTTTTCAGAATGAAATTGACGAGATTAAGGCAGAGAACAGTCTTGAGACCATCGTAGAATTTGACACTGAGCAAAACTATATCGGTGATGTCTTGTCGTTCATATTACCGTTTATTCTAATCATAGGGATTTGGATATACTTAATGAGAAGAATGTCTGGCGGTGCTGGTGGTGGTGCTGGAGGACAAATATTTAACATTGGGAAATCAAAAGCCAAACTTTTTGATGAAAAAACGGATACCAGGACTTCGTTTAAAGACGTAGCTGGTCTTGAAGGTGCAAAAGAGGAAGTACAGGAAATTGTAGAATTCTTAAAGAATCCCGATAAATATACTTCTTTGGGTGGAAAAATACCAAAGGGTGCACTTTTGGTAGGACCTCCGGGAACTGGTAAGACCCTTTTGGCAAAGGCTGTTGCTGGAGAAGCAAAAGTACCTTTCTTCTCTCTATCTGGGTCAGATTTTGTAGAAATGTTTGTTGGTGTTGGTGCTTCTAGGGTTAGAGATTTGTTTAAGCAGGCGAAAGACAAATCGCCCGCAATAATATTTATAGATGAAATTGATGCTATTGGCCGTGCCAGAGGCAAAAATAATTTTACTGGTTCCAACGATGAACGTGAAAACACCTTAAATCAACTATTGACCGAGATGGATGGTTTTGGCACCAATACAAATGTTATAGTAGTGGCAGCTACCAACCGTGCAGATGTTTTGGACAAAGCCTTAATGCGTGCCGGTCGTTTTGATCGTCAAATCTATGTAGATTTACCAGATATCAGGGAAAGAAAAGAAATTTTTGAAGTACACCTTCGCCCAATAAAAACATCTGAAACATTGGATTTGGATTTCCTTGCCAAACAAACTCCAGGTTTTTCTGGTGCCGACATTGCAAATGTTTGTAACGAAGCTGCACTAATTGCTGCTAGAAAAGAGAAGAAAGCTGTAAACAAACAAGACTTTTTAGATGCAGTGGACAGAATTGTTGGCGGGCTTGAAAAGAAAAATAAAATTATTACCCAAGAAGAGAAAAAAACAATTGCGTTTCACGAAGCTGGTCATGCAACGGTAAGTTGGATGTTGGAACATGCCGCACCTTTAGTAAAAGTAACTATTGTCCCTCGTGGTCAATCCTTGGGTGCTGCATGGTATTTGCCTGAAGAAAGATTGATTGTTCGTCCAGACCAAATGTTAGATGAAATGTGTGCCACTATGGGTGGGCGTGCTGCTGAAAAAGTGATATTCAATAAAATTTCTACCGGTGCTTTAAGTGACCTTGAAAAAGTAACCAAGCAAGCTCGTGCGATGGTTACCATATATGGTTTAAATGAGGAACTAGGAAATATTACATATTACGATTCTTCTGGTCAAAATGAATATGGTTTCACTAAGCCTTATAGTGAAGAGACCGCTCAAAAAATTGATGAAGAAATTTCCAAAATCATTGAAGAGCAATATAAACGTGCGGTTAGCCTACTAAAGGACAACAAAGATAAATTAACAGCTCTCGCTGAACGCCTTTTAGAAAAAGAGGTTATTTTTAAGGATGATTTAGAGAAAATCTTTGGAAAAAGACCATTTGAAAAAGCTGCTTTAGTAGATGAAGAGACTAAAGTTGCAGCTAGTGAAGAAGAAGAAAGCAAATAGATTTACGCTTAAGATAATTTGTTTTAACCCAAATAATGGGAGTATTTGGTAAACTTTTTGGAGGAGGTAAAAAAGTTTCTAAGGAGACCACGGAAACTAGAGGCGAACATATGCCCGACCTTAAAATTCCTGTCGATGAAAAGTTCACCATATACTTTAAAAAAAATGGTGGTAAATTCATTTATTGCGAAAACTTCTCCGAAATACAAACTGCATTAGCCAATATCATTTCAGAAAACGAGTGGAGCAATAAATTCTTTTATTGCATTGATAAAAGGTTGGAGAGTCGTTTTTCCAAAGAAAAAATGCTTTTCACCAACAAGAGAAAAGATAGTGACGTTTTCTTCACAACGTGCGAACACTTAATTGCGCATAACGGTTCTATTTTGGTCTGTTCAAATCAAATAGAAGAAAAGAAATTGAACGAACTCCCCTCAAACCTTATTGTTTTTGCAACTACAAGTCAATTGGTAGATTCCATAAGTGAGGCTCTAAAAATTATCAAAAAGAAATACGCAAAGAAAATACCAGATAATATTACCACCCTAAAGCACTTTCAATTGACCGCCGAAAATAAAAATGATTTTCTTTCTTACGGTAGTGCTTCCAAAAATGTATATCTTTTACTTCTAGAAGACTACTAGATAAATGAAAGAAGTTTTAAGAAGAGCCCTGACCGGAATTCTATATGTAGTACTATTACTTTCAGCCATTTTTTTGAATTCGGATGCGTTTGATTTTCTTTTTATGGTTTTTGGACTTGCCTGTCTTTATGAATTTAAAAGATTGACACGTTTAAAGGGATATTATATTTTCATTGCATATTTGGCATTATGGTGGGCGTATATCTATTTGGTATCGGACAAGACATTAATTACGTTATTGATGCTTTTCACCATAACCATTAATATGGCCTTATTGGTATTTCTTTTTTCTAAAAAAGAAAAATCATTCACAACAGTTCAAAAGTTTATTGTAGCGCTATTCTATATTGGCGGTGGTTGTATTTTCTTGACTATGATTCCATATAAAGATGATAGTTTTGCCAAATTTTTAATAATGGGAATATTCATTTTAGTTTGGGTAAGTGATACTTTTGCATATTTAGTGGGTAAAACTTTGGGCAGAACAAAACTATATTCAGCAGTCTCTCCAAAAAAAACTATAGAAGGTTCATTGGGGGGGTTATTTTTTGCATTGATTGCCGCGTATTTTCTAGCAAAGTATGAAACTACTTTAAGTCTAAATCAATGGTTAATTTTAGCTGCTGTAATTGTCATAACAGGTGGTCTGGGAGACTTATTGGAATCAAAATTTAAGCGCATGGCAGGAGTTAAAGATAGTGGTGCGATACTTCCAGGGCATGGTGGAATGCTAGATAGATTGGATAGCTTGGTTTTTGCCGCTCCTTTTGCTTATTTGACTTTAAATTTGTTTACATATGTTTCATAAAGAAGGCCAAACAATAATTCTCACTTCTTTTTTTATTGTAGCTGCAATAGTGCTGGCATCTCAATTTTACATTGATGTTTTTTGGTTAAGGGTTTTATTACAGTTGACCGCCCTTATATTTCTGATATTGATTCTTCAATTTTTCCGAAATCCTAAACGTTTGGTAACCCCAAACTTTAATGAAATCTTAGCCCCAGTAGATGGGAAGGTTGTAGTTATAGAGGAGGTTGAAGAAAATGAATATTTTAATGAGAAAAGGAAACAAGTATCTATTTTTATGTCACCATTGAATGTTCATGTGACAAGATATGCTTCCAGTGGAACAATTACTTATTCTAAATACCATCCTGGAAAATATCTAGTCGCTTGGCATCCAAAATCCAGTACAGAGAACGAACGTACAACAGTAGTTATCCGTACACCAAAATTTGGGGAAATCCTATATAGACAAATTGCAGGTGCGATGGCTAGGAGAATTGTGAACTATGCTGAGGAAGGGGAACAAGTGACCCAAGGAGAAGATGCAGGTTTTATTAAATTTGGGTCTAGAGTCGATTTATTTCTCCCCTTAGATGCAGATATAAACGTCGACCTAAATCAAAAAGTAGTTGGGGCAAAAACATGCATAGCTACCGTTAAAAGTGACAATGGCTAGTGAGAAAATAAATAAGGAGTTTAAGGAAGCGGTTGAATTTGTAAACAACTATTCTGAACCCTTACCCGCTGATTTGTTGCTCAAATTATATGCTTATTATAAAATAGCTAATAAAAACTTTAACAACCCTGGTAGCAAAACTCCATTGATTAATGCATTTAAAGCAAATGCACTCATACAGGCCAAGAATATCAGTAGAAAAGAGGCAATGAAAAAGTATATTGAATTGGTTAACAACTCAATTAGAAAGTCCTAAGTAACCATCGAACTAGATTGCCGTTCTTCCTCAAGATAAGTGAAATAAAAGCTACACAAGACTCCTATCAAGAAATAAGCAGCAATTACATAGCTACCTAGAGGTAGGTATGAGTTCAATCCAAACCAGTCTCCAGTAAAAAATACTATTAACAAACCTGCAATACTTCTTAGTACTTCAATCCAAATGGTATATGATTTTCTATCCATTAAACTGGTGTAGCTGAAAATGCCAACAAACACAACAGCACTGAAAACTAATAATCCGTTAAAACTGATTTCTGAATAATTATAAAGCATGAATAAGAGCAATCCTGTGTTGAAAAGCAACTGAAAAATGGAATACCCCTTAAGTGCCAATGAACTTTTAGGCTTGTATCTGTTGAAATTATAAACATCCTTAATTGTCAAAACCAGATGTTGTTCAGCCACATCCTTGGGTCTCCAACCTGTTGGCATAAACCAAATACGGAATTTATCCCATACATTTTTGGTACGCCAAGCATCTTTTAACAATTGCCAAAAATGCTGAAAATTAATCAAAATAGGGTTCCAAGTAGCTGCTGGTTTTAAAACACCGTATTGTGGTGGCACCTCATCCAATTCTTCCTGAAATGTTCCAAACCACCTATCCCAAACACATAAAATCTGACCCAAGTTTTTATCTATATACTCAGGATTTATAGCATGATGAACCCTATGCTGAGAAGGGGTGACAATAATATGTTCCAGCCAGCCAAGCTTTCCAATATGTTGGGTATGGTACCAGAATTGAGCAAAAAGATGTATTGGTGCTAAAACAGCAATAACTTCGTTAGGAACTCCCAATATAGCTGCCGGAATTAATAACAGTGCAAAATAACCAACAACATTAGAAATGGATTGCCGTAAAGCACATGCCAAATTAAATTCTTCACTACTATGGTGAATAACGTGTTGGTTCCAAAAAATATTCACGTGATGGCTCAAACGATGGTTCCAATAACCTGCAAAATCAATAGCTATGAATGCAACTACCCAAATAAACCAGGATGCTTCTATCTTAAAAAGGGACAGATTTTCCACTAAAAATGGATAGCTTACCAACACCAAAACCAATCCTAAAGAATCTTTAATGATATTAGTGAGTCCAGAACTTAAGCTACTCACCGTATCCATTACGTTATGCTTCTGATTTTTTATTAAAGCTCCATAAAGAACCTCAACAAGTACTAACCCAGTAAAAAAGGGGATTGCATAAAGTAACGCAGCAGCATAGGTTTCCATAGCTTAAATATAAAAAAGCTTTACAAAACCCACGTATTCAAATTTCTTAAAACAAACTATTTCTGTGGGGAATTAGAACGGGAGACCTTACCAGCTCATCGGAAAAGTTAGTCAGGAGTGATAAACTTTTCAATATCGTTAGCATCAGTTAAATCTGGAATATGCTCAGTTCTTGGATAGCAGAGGACACTTTTGGAAGATTCATGCACCAAATTACAAACTGCTTTGGGCAGCTCTTTTTCATTACGAATGGGGTCAAGCTTACAATTTTTCAAGTAGGGATAAATAACCTCACCTGAAAAATTAAAGATATTCATGCTAACCCTTAAAATTCCATTGGCATCTCTGTACGCATCCAATTCATCTTCTTTGGGTTTTTCCACAATGTCCTGCAAAAATCCACCTGCGTCAATATGCATTAAAGCAAATTTTGCAATACGTTCCCTAGAAAACTTTAATCCTTCACTACTGTAACTTATTAGTGCATTTGGAGCTTCCCTATCCTTTTTCAAATCCATAAAAGCTCCAGTGGAATATAGGTTATCACCATTACAGACTGTAAAGCGTTCTTTTAATAAATCGGGATATTGCTCTAAACACTGTTGCAAGGCATCTGCCGTTCCCAAGGGTTTTTCTCGATTTTCAGGTATATATTGTACTGCAAAATCTATATTTACGACTCCATCAATTTTTTTTGCAAATTCTTTGAAAGCACCATTTTCTACAGAAGTAATTATATAAACTCTCTTAATCTGGGCAGCAAGAGCATTCTTCAACAAATAATACAATAAAGGACGTTTGTCCTTTCCAACTGGAATAAGGGATTTATGTAGTTTTTTAGCTATTTGCAAAGTTTCCCCATCCAAAGAAGTGGCACTTAAACTTTTCTTCATTCTAGAAGAGGCACCCCCAGCCAATATGACCAAGCTTTCATTTTTCATATATAAATTTTTACTTCATAAGCTTTTACTGCTCCTGCATCTAAAAAAGCTTCAATCACTTTACTTTTTGAGTTTTCATCCGTTAAGGCCACCATACACCCTCCTCCTCCAGAGCCAATAATTTTAGCACCGTATGCTCCACTCTTACAGGCTTTATCCATCATTTTTATCATTTTTGACGGTGTGTTCTGTATCTGATTCTGTAAAATTCCTTGGTGCTGGTTCATTAAGATTCCTATTTTTTCTACATCTGGGCTATCCTTCTTAAATTCTTGCTTTGCTTTTTTGGTGATATCAAAATTAAAAATACTTGCGTACCAATACGCTCGGTACTCCTCTGGAACAATATGCAAATACCTTTGATAATCCTCTACGGAAGACTCTGAGATATCAAAACTGGAATCGTGCTCTTTAACCGTTGCAATAATCTGTAAGGCATATTCTTTTGCATTTTTTAAAACTTCAAGCGTTTGTTTTTTTATGCTTGATTCCGCAACTATGATTGTTCCTATTTTTGAGCTTAAAGAATTACTTTCACCACTTTGAGTATGAATGTAAAGCATTCCTCTTTGAGCTATGGTATATTGATCCATTAAGCCTCCTGGTTGCTTAAAATAAACCACTTCTGCCTCATAAGCTAGCTGTCCTATTTGAGTATCCTTAAATGTAAAAGCGGTTTCTTGTACTGCAATTAAAAACTTGATCCAAGTAACCACTAGGGCAGATGAACTGGACAAACCTGCATTGATTGGAATGTTTCCAGATATGGAAATGTCATAACCTTGTTGAAACTCCAATCCTTGCTTTTTCAATAGTGCCATCCCGGAGCGAAAATAATCCCCATCAGCAACTTGGGTTGAGACATCATCCAGTCTTAAAGAGATATGAGTTCCAATATCCTGCAGATTGATATTGAACTTTTGCTCTGTATTCTTAGTTCCTTTCAAGTTAATAAAGCGGTCAATGGCACCAGCGATGACGGGCAGACCTAAATAATCTTGATGATCTCCAAAAAAGCATATTCTCGCAGGAACTTTTATAGTAATCATTCGCTAGCTGACTACAGAAAGTGGTTTCGTAGTTTTCCAGTTGCCCCTAGTAAAATCTGGAAATGGTTGTGGATTACCATCACTGGCAACGGAACGCTCACTTAAAGGCGCAACTGCACTCCAAAAACAGCCCTCATATACATTCTGGTCCAAAGGAAGGCCCTTCTGTAAACATTCAACAATCCTATATACCATGATACCATCCATACCGCCATGGCCACTGCCTTTAGCAGCTTGATTTAGTCTTTTATATAGTGGATGGTCATATTTCTCGTAGAGTACCTGTAGCTGTTCCCCTTGCACCCATGAATGATGGTTTTTTGTGATGCCTTCTACTCCGCCCTCTAATGCCACACGGGTTGGGAAACCGGCCAAAACACCCTTGGTGCCTTGTATTAGATTGAGTCTAGTGTATGGTCTGGGACTGGTCTCGTCCCATTGTATCATAATGGTTCTCCCCAAAGCTGTTTTAAGGATTGAAGTATTTAAATCCCCACCCCTAAAATCCAAAGCGTTCCATTTATGGTCTTCAGGATAATTTTTAGCTGCATGGGCTGTTCTTCCCCTTGCAGGGGTAGAGTAAGAAACCAAACTTTTAAAGGTGTCTTCTCCCCTACCCAAATTCATATATTGAGCAACAGGTCCTAAGCCATGTGTAGGATAAAGGTTGCCATTTCTATTGGCATAATGGTGCGTACGCCATGAACCCGTTCCTCTTTCTTGTTCTTCCATTTGCCATCGTAACTCGTGGATATAGGCTGCTTCCCCGTGCAATAACTCGCCAATAACACCTTGCCTGCACATATTTAAAAACAGTAGTTCGTCCCTACTATAATTTACATTCTCCAACATCATGCAGTGCTTTTTTGTACGCTCTGAAACATCCACAATATCCCACATCTCTGAAATAGTGACAGCAATAGGAACCTCAACAAAAGCATGCGCCCCTTGCTCCATACTCTCAATCGCCATTGGAGCATGATTTTGCCAATTGGTTGCAATAAAGACCACATCTGGTTTTATCTCTTTCAGCATTACCCTCCATTGATTCTCATCACCAGAATATTCTGCTATATTTTGGTGTCTGCCTTCATTCGCAACTTCACGTACCCAACCAATTTTTTCTTTTACTAAATCTTTGTAAACATCACAAATTGCAACTACTTCTGTATTTGGCAAAGCTGCAAGAAACTTTAGATGGTCACCGCCACGCGCGCCAACTCCAATAAATGCGGCCCTAACTGTTTCTAACTTGGGAGCAGCAAAATCTCCCATATAGGATGATTTAAATGGTCTTTCTGTATTGGATTTTAAAAAACTGGGGGTTAAAGAAACAGCCGCAGCGGATAATGACGTTTTTTGAAGAAAACGACGTCTATTTAGTTTTGACATTGATTAAATATTGAAAAAGAAAGATAATCAAAATGCGAAACACTAAGAAGACATACCGTTAAGCCTTAGTCAACTACTACAGACCTAGGGCCACAATAGTTTTTAAATCAATAACATTAGTAATGTTAGAACTACTCCACCAGCAGCAAAGTAAAGCCCTTTCTTAAACAGAGTACTTCCTGGCAAAAACATCCAAAAGGCAGAAACCACAAAGAAAAGTAATGCCACTCCAAAGAAAATATTTAAGAAAAATAATGGATCCTTGGTAGTTGCCTTATGCATGTGGGTCATTTTATCCAATACCAATGGTAATTTTTTGGTCATGTAGCTTACTTCACCAGTTGTAGCATTATAGGAACCTTTATCAAAATGAGCCAAGGCTCCTTCTTTTGAGGTAAAATTCAGCCCTTTAATTTTGATGGCCTTCCCCAATTCTTCTGCACTTAAGTTAGCCGCTACTTGTTTTTCATTGATGACCTCTACTTTGAGATAATCGGTTTTTCTAAAAATTAGAACGATACCACTGATAGCATAAACCCCCATTATTCCAGCTAAAAAGAAACCTAAATAGCGATGATAAATCCTCATTTTATTGGAAAACTCTCCTTGTCTTGACATTATTTAGAATGATTTTAAACAAAGAAAAGTCTTTTGTGATTTATATACAAGAGAAAATTAGAATTCCTGTACAATAGTTTAGCTTTGTACGCTTATTTACCTCTGTGAAGAAAGCATTCTTTTTTATGGTATTGAGTACAGCCTCATTTTCATTAATGAATGCTTTCATAAAATACTTGGACCATATTCCCGGGTTCCAATTAGTATTTTTTAGGTCTATAACCTCATTTGTTTTTGCAACCACCTATTTAATTCATCATAAAATTCCAGTATTGGGAAACCAAAGAAAGTTATTGTCTTTAAGGGCAATAGCCGGGCTTATTTCTATGAGTTTATTTTTTCTCTCTTTTAAGCATTTACCTATTGGAACAGCAGTTTCCCTGCGTTATATTGCTCCAATATTTGCAGCTATTTTTGCTGTTTTCCTTTTGAAGGAAAAACTAAAACCAATCCAATTGTTCTTTTTTTTAATGGCATTTGCAGGTGTCTTAATTTTAAAGGGATTTGACAGCAATGTAAGTAATACTGGTATGGCTTTAGTGATTACCGCTTCCCTTTTTACCGGTCTAGTCTATATTTTAATACGAAAGATTGGCAAAGCCGATCATCCTGTAGTAGTGGTAAACTATTTTATGTTTTTCTCTACTGTAATAGGTGGTCTTATCTGTATTTTCAATTGGATACAACCCCAAGGATGGGATTGGGTCTTATTGGGTAGTTTAGGTGTCTTTGGATACTTTGGACAAGTTTACATGACCAAAGCGTTCCAGGCAGCACCTACAAATGTCGTAGCCCCCATAAAATATACCGAAGTCATCTTCACTATTGCCATTGGTGTTTTTTGGTTTAATGACAACTATACCTTTTGGAGCTTTTTAGGCCTCCTTTTGATTATTGGAGGACTAGTTGCAAATACTTTGGTGAAAAGAAATTAGTTATGACAAACTTGCCAAACTCTTTTCCAAGGTCTCAATTTTAGCTTCAGCATCAGCCACCTTTTTACGCTCCATTTCCACTACTTTTTCAGGGGCATTGTTTAAAAAGCGCTCATTGGATAGTTTCTTTTCAACAGACTGTAAAAAGCCTTTTGTATACTTTAGCTCCTCCTCTAGCTTGGCTATTTCAACTTCCACATCAATGGCCCCAGTCATTGGAATAAAGTATTCATTGCTCTTTACTCTAAAACTTAAGGCTCCGTCTACCGCAGCACTGACCTCTGTAATACTGTTGATATTTCCCAACTTGGTGATTACAGCATTAAATCTAGAAGAAGTGTCATCTGACTTTAACTCCATCAACTCTAAGGCATCTTTATTGGGAATATTCTTCTCTTTTCTAATATTTCGGATTCCAGAGATTATCTCAGCAGCAAATTCAAACTCGGCAACCAATTCCGCATCAAAAGAAACCTTTTGAGGCCAGTTTGCAATACAAAGTGCCTCTTCTGAGCTACGCTTTGCCATATGTTGCCACACCTCTTCACTTAAAAATGGCATAAACGGGTGTAGTATTCTTAAGTTCTTTTCAAACAAATGAATAACCGATGCCAAAGTTTTCTTATCTATTGGCTGTTGATAGGCTGGTTTCACTATTTCCAAAAACCAGGAACAGAAATCATCCCAAACCAACTTGTACATCGCCATTAAAGCATCAGAAATTCGGTATTTACTGTAATGATCTTCAATTTCCGCTAAAGTCTGATTGAACTTAGCAGTGTACCATTCAATTCCTATTTTGGCAGCTTCGGGCTGTTCTATATCTGCTACTTCCCAACCTTTTACCAATCTAAAGGCGTTCCAGATTTTATTGGCAAAATTCTTTCCTTGTTGGCACAAAGCCTCATCAAACATTAAATCGTTACCTGCCGCAGAGCTTAGCAACAGTCCAACCCTTACACCATCTGCACCATATTCTTCAATCAATTTTAAAGCATCGGGTGAATTCCCCAGTGATTTTGACATCTTACGGCGTTGTTTATCCCTTACCAGCCCAGTCAAATAGACATTTTCATAAGGTCTTTCATTGCGGAACTCATATCCGGCAACAATCATTCGTGCCACCCAAAAAAATAAAATATCTGGACCCGTAATTAAATCATTTGTGGGATAATAATAGTTTACTTCCTCATTATCGGGGTCAAGTATACCTCCAAAGACACTAATTGGCCATAACCAAGAGGAAAACCAAGTATCTAAGACATCATCATCTTGGCGTAGGTCTTCTAGGGTGATAGATTTCTCACTTCCGCTAGAAATAACTGCTTCTTGAGCTAATTTTAGCGCTTCATGTATATTCTCAGCAACAACAAAATCATTCTTTCCATCTCCATAGTAATACGCGGGTATTTGCTGTCCCCACCATAATTGACGTGAAATATTCCAATCGCGAATATTCTCCATCCAGTGACGATAGGTATTTTCGAACTTTTTAGGAAACAACTTCACCTCGCCATTTTTCAAAACAGCATCTATAGCTGGTTTTGCCAAACCTTCCATTTTTAAAAACCACTGGTCAGAAAGTCTAGGCTCTATTACAGCTTTGGTACGTTCTGAAGTACCAACTTTATTGATGTGTTGTTCTGTTTTTATCAAAAACCCCTTTTCCTCTAACTCTTTCGCAATTTCTTTCCGAACCACAAAACGGTCCTTGCCCTTATAATTTAGACCAAAAGAGTTTAGACTCGCATCTGGGTTAAAAATGTCTATTACTTCGAGTTTGTGCTTTTCTCCAAGGTTTTTATCATTCTCGTCATGCGCTGGAGTTACTTTTAAGCACCCAGTTCCAAACTCAATATCAACATATTCATCTTCAATAATGGGGATAACCCGATTACAAATAGGCACTATAGCATTTTTACCTCTCAGATGAGTGTATCTTTCATCATTTGGGTTAATACAAATAGCAGTGTCACCTAAAATAGTTTCTGGACGAGTTGTGGCAATAGTCACTTTTTCATCGGAACCTTCAATTTGATACGCCAAATAGTACAAAAGCCCTTGCCTTTCTTCATAATTCACTTCCTCATCTGAAAGCGTGGTTTGAGCTTCAGGGTCCCAATTTACCATTCTAAACCCCCTGTAAATCAATCCTTTATTAAACAAATCAATAAAAACTTTGATTACTGAAGCTGACATATCGTCATCCATAGTAAACTTTGTTCTACTCCAATCACAAGAACAGCCCAATTTCTTCAATTGCCCTAAGATTACACCTCCATACTCATCTGTCCAGTCCCAAGCATGTTTTAGAAACTCCTCACGGGTTAAATCTGATTTTTGGATACCCTCTTCTTTTAGTTTGGCCACTACTTTAGCCTCTGTAGCTATAGAAGCGTGGTCCATACCTGGCACCCAACAAGCATTTTTACCCTCTAATCTCGCTTTACGAATTAATACATCCTGTATCGTATTGTTCAGCATATGCCCCATGTGCAGGACTCCTGTAACATTTGGTGGAGGTATTACAATTGTATAAGGCTCTCTATGATCTGGTTTTGAACTAAAAAAATCATGCTTCATCCAGTAGTCATACCAGTGTCCTTCTACTTTTTTGGAATCATATTTAGATGGAATCTCCATATTTACGGTACAGTTTTTGTCTAATCAATGCTGAATTGGAATTTTGATGCGAAAAGTGATGTTAAATTTTACCATTCTTCGACCAAATGCCAATTCTAGAAATACGAAACAAAAGTAAGTAACGTTATTACATAACAAAAGAATTTTGGATGTAGGTTTCTAAAGACCTAAATTTGAAATTCCTCAAAAATTAAAAAGATGAAAAAAGCAGTACTTTTATTATTTGTAGGTCTTTTGGCCTTAAGCGTAAAAGCACAGGACAAGACCGCTAAAATTGAGTTTAAAAGTGAGACGATTGACTATGGCGAAATTGCAAAAGGTAGCGATGGACTTCGTGTATTCCAATTTACCAATACAGGGGATTCACCGCTTCTAATATCTAACGCAAAAAGTAGTTGCGGTTGTACAGTACCTCAATATCCTAAGAATACTCCCATTGCACCAGGAGAAACAGGGGAAATTAAGGTAAAATATGATACCAACCGTGTTGGTCCATTTAGAAAAGCAATCACTATTTCTTCTAATTCAGATACTCCTACTACTGTTCTAAAGATCAAAGGAACAATAAAGGGAGAAGGAACTAAGTAAAAAAAGTAAATAATACATTTAAAGCCTTGACTATTGTCAGGGCTTTTTTGATTTAAAAATGTCCTTAACCACAAAAGAAAATAGCAAATCTTTATTGTAGCGTTCTATTAAAAGTTTTACCCGTTTCCCTTCTCTATGGTTAATCATTGAAAGTATCTCTTGCAATTTGTATTGATGTACTCTTTTACCGTTAACCGCCAAAATAATATCACCTTCTTTAAGACCAGCTTCTTCAGCAGGACTACCTGCTCTAATACCAGAAACAACAATCTCTGGGACTAAGCTCAACCTTGTTTGGTTGCCAAGCAGTATTTGGACATTACCAAAGGTGTCTTTATTATCCTGTTGGACAACACCTCTAGAATTTGTTATACGCTCAGAAATATAGCGCACACCATTATGCTGCAAATCAATGCCTGCCATATTATATTGGAAAGGTTTATTGAAATTACTGTTTTTCTTTATGAAGATTTTCTTGTTTTTATAATCAAAAACAATATTGAATCTTTTTAGAATTTCGCCCCCCAAGCTTCCATTCCTATCTCCCAAGCTTTTGATTGCGCTAAATGCTTCTCTAAACGGGAATGCCGCTTTGGTATCATTAAGTAAAAAATCTCCTATTTTAACACCCTTTAATTTAGTGCGTTTGCCAAAAATATTGCCACTGAGCCCTTTTCCTAAAAAATCATCATAGTTCTTATCGGGGATTTCCAATCCTTTTTCGGGGTCATTAAAAAGCCATAATGCGTCACTACTGCCAGTATCAACCAATAATTTTACAGGTACATCAGTATCATCTTCCAACATTATACTGCCATTTAGGTAAGCTTTTTTCTTATAGACAGCTAATGGCAGTTCTTGATGCTTAGCAAGCTTCTTTTCACTATAAGATTCATTGGTGTATAGTTTTAAATGTTTACCAGTGTAATTGATATCTACTATAAAACTATTAAAGACATCATAACCAATAATCCCATGAACAGGAATGCCCAATGAAGTGGAAAAGTTTAAATCTTTATCCAAAACAACATAAAGTGACTGATTAAAATTGGCGGCATTTCCCAGTTTAAAGATGTTCTTTGTGGATTTCAAGGCCTCCATAGGTTCTCCTTCCCCCAATCCACGTAATGTAATTTTAGAAACATTATTGATTTGAATGGAATCTTGGTCTGAAAGGTTAAATAGAATTGGGCTGCTCACACCAGAATCCAGTATAAACGAGAGTTTAGAGCCATTGACCTCAACAGGAACAATCATTAAATTGTTAATCAATTCGAAATTGATTTTTTCAAACTTCTTTCCAGGAGGAATTTGAAACTTTTGAGCGTTGGAAACATGCCCAAAACATAAAACAAAACATACTATGTAGATTGTTCTCAACAACAAATCACTAGTTTTAATTGATTGACCTACATAAATATAGCGAATTATTGGCTTTAGTAACCTTAATTTAACATTATGCTTAACCCGAAATTAAAACCCTCTTAAATTGTTTTCTTAAAGTGGTTTATCGATTTTTGTGAAAAATTAAGCTCGGAATGCCAAAAATCTCATTGAAAGGAAGTAAGATGCCTTCCTCTCCTATTCGGAAACTAGTTCCTTTTGCGGAAGATGCAAAAAAAAGAGGCGTTGAAGTAATTCACCTAAATATTGGCCAACCAGATATTAAGACCCCTAAGATAGCTTTGGATGCAGTTAAGAACAGTAATATTGATGTTTTGGCATATAGTAGAACCGAAGGTTCTGAGGAATACCGAGATAAAATTGCTAAATACTATGCAAAGCATGACCTAACAATACAAGCTGTAGACATTATAGTTACCACTGGGGGCTCAGAAGCACTATCCTTTGCTATGGGAAGTATTTTGGATGAAGGCGATGAGGTTATCATACCAGAGCCCTTCTATGCAAATTACAATGGGTTTGCTACGGCCAATGGGGTTAACGTTGTGCCCATTGTTTCAAAATTGGAAGAAAACTTCGCACTACCACCAATTTCGGAATTTGAAAAATTAATCTCTTCAAAAACAAAGGCAATTTTAATATGTAACCCGGGCAATCCAACGGGTTATTTGTACAATAGAGAGGAAATAGAACAATTGGCAGAATTGGTCAAAAAACACGACCTTTTTCTAATAGCTGATGAGGTATACCGAGAATTTGCCTATGATGGAAAGAAACATCATTCCCTACTAAGTATTAAAGGACTTGAGAACCATGCTATAGTAATTGACTCTGTTTCTAAAAGATACAGCATGTGCGGGGCGCGTATTGGATGTCTGGTCTCAAAAAATAAAGAAGTTATACAAGCTGCATTAAAATTTGCACAAGCAAGACTATCACCACCAACACTTGCCCAAATAGCAAGTGAAGCTGCTTTAGAGACACCGCAAAGCTATTTTGATGATGTTATTGTGGAATATGTGTCAAGGCGGGATTTATTAGTAGCAGAGCTGAAGAAAATAGATGGCGTTAAAGTTGCCCAGCCAAGCGGAGCTTTCTACTGCGTTGTTGAACTCCCTGTGAAAGATTCTGATGATTTTGCACAATGGTTGTTAGAAAAATTCAATGTTGACGGAAAAACTGTTATGGTTGCCCCTGCAGCAGGTTTTTATGCTTCAGTTGGTTTAGGAACCAATCAGATTCGCATAGCATATGTCTTAGAAAAGGAACTCCTAAAAAAGGCTGTCCATATCCTTGCTGAAGGCTTAAAACAATATCACAACTCGTGAATATTCAAGAAAACATTTCTTTAAAAGACTACAATACATTTGGTATTGCAGTAAATGCAAGTTTTTTCGCAGAAATAAACAGTTTACTGCAACTACAGAAAGCCTTGCAATTATCCGCTTATCCTGAAAAATTTGTAATCAGTGGTGGTAGTAATATGCTACTTACCAAGGATATTGAAGCTTTAGTGCTTCACATTAACTTAAAAGGAATAACAGTTTTTGAGGAAGAGGAGGAATCTGTAGTGCTAAAAGTTATGGCTGGAGAGAACTGGCATGAATTAGTGCTTTGGACCTTAGATCATGACTATGGCGGGCTTGAAAACCTATCCTTAATCCCTGGAAATACAGGTACAGCTCCAATTCAGAACATTGGTGCCTATGGAGTAGAGTTAAAAGATGTGTTCGTAAGCTGTGAAGCAATGCATATTAAAACCCAAGAGTTAAAGGAGTTCACTAAAGAGGAATGTAAATTTGGTTATCGCAATTCTATTTTCAAGAATGAAGTAAAAGGAGAATATATCATCACTTCAGTCAAACTTAGATTAACAAAGGACAATCATAAATTACAGACTTTTTACGGTGCTATCGAAGAAGAGTTAAAAAACAATAACATTGTTTATCCTACCATAAAAGATATTTCCAATGCAGTAATTGCTATTCGTAAGAGCAAGCTTCCAGACCCAAAAGAAATTGGCAACAGTGGAAGTTTTTTCAAAAATCCAGTTGTTTCAAAAAAGGCTTTAGAAACATTTAAAAAGAAAAATCCTGACGCTCCTTTTTATGAAGTTGATTCCAAGAACTTTAAAATACCAGCCGGTTGGCTAATAGAACAATGCGGTTTTAAAGGAAAACGATTTGGCGATGCTGGTGTCCATGAAAAACAAGCATTAGTGCTGGTAAATTATGGGGATGCAACTGGAGAGCAAATTTTAGACCTAGCCTATGAGATTAAAAAAGCTGTACTGGATAAATTTAAAATTAGCATAGTCCCTGAAGTAAACATCATAAAATAACCCCCGATTTCTTTGGAGAAAAACAGGGGTTATACCAAACCAAACTAACCAAAAATTTATATACGTTTAAACTATTATCTTTTAAAAATCAAAACACGCTGTAATAATCAATTTCTTACTTTAGCGTTCAATATATATACGGCAAGAATCTTTATTTGGATTTTATAAAAGTTATTTTTTGCCAATATCTTAAGAATGAGCACACTATTAGAAAAGCACATTGTAGAATTGTTACAGGAACGAGATGAAAAAGCCATCTCATTACTTTATGACAATTATGGAGATACACTATATGGAGTGGCTTACAAGGTGGTGAAAAATGAAGATTTAGCTCAAGACGTGCTTCAAGAAAGTTTTATAAAAATCTGGAAGAAATCTGACTCTTACGATGTTACCAAGGCAAAACTATTTACTTGGCTGTTCCGAATTACTAGAAATACTGCCATAGATAAATTAAGGAGTGTAAACACAAAAGCAGATAAAGAAATCCAAATTGATGTTTCAGACGTATATAATTTAGGTGAGAGGGGGATTATGCCAGAGTTGATGGATGTCCAAGAAAATCTTGACAAAATTGAACCTAAGTATAAAATAGTCCTTGAAGCCCTATTTTTTGAAGGAATGACCCAGCAAGAAGCTAGTGATGAATTAGATATTCCTTTGGGTACAATTAAGTCCAGATTAAAAATCGGACTTCGTGAATTACGGAAAATTTATGGCACTTCAATGGTGCTAGCAATTGTTTTAAGTGTTTTATAATGAAAGAAAAGATTAAAATATTTTTAGATACAGACCTTTTGGAGAAATATCTTTTGGGGTCCACTTCTACTGAAGAATCCTTACGTGTGGAACGTTATATTGCCATGTATCCAGAAGTCAGGGAAGCATATAACGAACTTCAAGAGAATTTGGAGACTTTTGCTAAAATGCATGCTCTAAAGACACCTGAAGGACTCAAGGAGCAAATCTTATTCAGGATAAAGCAAGAAAAACGTAGTAGGAGTAAATTTTACAGGTTTGCTGTCGCAGCAAGTATCGCAGCTTTGATTTTTGCTGGTGCAAGCTACTTCTTCTATAATCAAAACCAGAATTTACAGGAAGAAAATTCAATGGTTACCAATAAGATTAAAAGTCTTGAGAACGATATGAAGATTCAGCTTGAAGATATCAGGAATCAATACATTGTCCTAAACAACCCCAACACTAGAAGGTATACTGTAAATGGCAACAAAAAGGCTCAGGAATTAAAAGCCGTTGCTTATATAAATCCAGTTAAAAAATTGTCTTATATTAACGTAAGTAGCCTTCCACAGCTGCCCGAAGATAAATGCTTCCAAATGTGGGCAGAAGTAAATGGTGAAATGGTAAACCTTGGCATCATCAAGCAATTTGATGATAAAGAGAAACTATTGGCTTTGCCATATGCTGATAATGCAGTCGGTTATATTACAATTGAACCTCAAGGTGGGAACGAAACCCCAACTGTTCAAAACATAGTTGCCAATATTAACTATTAAACTTACCCAAGATTACACATTCAAAATAGTTCTTCAGGTCTTATTTTGTATTTTTGTACAAAATTTGACACATGAAGTTGATTCTACTGACAATTGGTCTCCTAGGTCTAGCTTTTGCAGGTATAGCGATTAAGATTTGGTCCAAGAAAGATGGTAAGTTCGCAGGTACATGCGCAAGTCAAAATCCATTTTTAAACAAAGATGGAGAAGCCTGTGGGTTTTGCGGTAAACTTCCCGAAGAACAGGATTGCAAGAAAGATGCAATTGCCTGATTGCACTACTGGTTTTAAATAACCTATAAATTACTTTTTTGAATAAAACGGACGAAGTTCTACAAGAAAAAATCAATAAAGCTAAGGCTGGAAACCAAATTGCTTTTAGTTCTTTATTGGATACTTTTTGGAATTATGTCTACCATTTTCAATTGGAACGCACCAAAAACGAAAATGATGCCGAAGATATAACTATTCAAACCTTTTCTAAGGCTTTTGATAAAATCAAAACTTATGACGATTCTTATGAGTTTAAGACTTGGTTAATAGCTATTTCCAAAAACATTCATGTAGACCTTATTCGTAAACGCAAGCGTAATGTTTTAGATGAGTTGGAAAATAGTTCTGCTGATACGGTAAAAAAAGTTTTAGATGAATCTCCTACGGCAGAAGATCAATTGATTACAGAGCAAAATCTAGCAACACTCCTCTCACATATAAAAAAATTAAAACCTCACTACCAAGAGGTCATCAATCTTCGCTATTTTAACGAACTAAGCTATTCAGCCATTGCAAAAGAGCTTAATGAACCCTTAAATAATGTGAAAGTGAAACTACTAAGAGCTAAAAAATTACTTGCTGAGATTATAAAAGACAAATAGTCTTCACAAAAATTAGTTGACCCCCAATTTGTATATTTGCTGTAAAGAATATTGTTATGAGTGTTGAAGTAGCTGAACATGTTATTCCTCCCAAAGGAAAACCGAAATGGTTAAGGGTAAAGTTGCCTACTGGTAAGAAATATACCCAACTCCGGGGTTTAGTGGAAAAATATGATTTGCATACCATTTGTACTTCCGGAAGTTGCCCCAATATGGGCGAATGTTGGGGAGAAGGTACTGCTACTTTCATGATTTTAGGTAATATATGCACCCGTTCATGTGGGTTTTGCGGTGTTAAAACAGGTAGGCCAGAAAGTGTAGACTGGGCAGAACCAGAAAAAGTTGCTCGCTCCATTAAAATAATGGGTATTACACATGCGGTTGTTACTTCAGTAGATCGGGATGACCTAAAAGACATGGGGTCCATCATTTGGGCAGAAACCGTAAAGGCTATTCGAAGAATGAATCCCGAGACCACTTTAGAAACTCTAATCCCAGATTTCCAAGGCATAGAAAAACATTTAGATAGAATCTTAAAGGTTGCTCCAGAAGTTATTTCACACAATATGGAAACTGTAAAACGCCTGACAAGGGAAGTTAGGATTCAAGCAAAATACGATAGAAGCCTAGAAGTCCTAAAATACTTGAAGAAAAATGGTGCAAACCGCACAAAATCCGGGATTATGCTTGGTTTAGGTGAGCTAGAAGAGGAAGTTATCCAAACGATGGAAGATTTAAGGGCCGTGGACGTAGATGTAGTAACTATTGGCCAATACTTACAACCTTCAAAAAAGCATCTGCCAGTTAAACAATTCATATTACCGGAACAATTCAAAAAATTTGAGGAAATTGGCCTAGAAATGGGTTTTAGACATGTAGAAAGTGGTGCTTTAGTCCGTTCCTCATATAAGGCCCACAAACATATCCATTAATTTACCTTCAACAACCATTCTTTTTAAGATTAGGATCAAATGAAAAAAGTAACCATTGGTATTAATGGTTTTGGCAGAATAGGTAGGACTTTATTTAGACTACTTGCAGGTAATGATGCAATTTCTGTGGTGGCAATCAATGATTTAGCAAATGCCGAAACACTTTCTCATTTGGTGAAATATGATAGTATTCATGGTAGATTTCAACAACATGTTAGTTACAAAGGCAATAATCTAGCATTTAAAGAGGAAGAAATACCCGTTTTAAATCATCTACATCCAAAAGAAATCAACTGGGATGAGCACAAAGTTGATATTGTAATTGAAGCAACTGGAAAATTTAAGAGCAAGAAGGACCTAGAATTCCATCTTAAAAATGGGGCAAAAAAAGTTATTTTATCTGTGCCTCCCACTGACGATTCCATAAAAATGGTGGTACTAGGGGTTAATGAAGAAATTTTAAACCAATCAGACCACATAATTTCAAATGCCTCCTGCACCACCAACAATGCTGCACCAATGATTAAAGTGGTCAAAGAACTTTGCGGTATAGAACAAGGGTATATAACAACTATACATTCCTATACTTCTGACCAAAGCCTTCATGACAGGCCCCATAGGGATTTAAGAAGGGCTAGAGCGGCATCTCAGTCAATAATCCCCACTACAACCGGAGCAGCAAAGGCTTTAACTAAGATTTTTCCAGACTTGGCGAACGTAATAGGTGGTTGTGGCATTCGAGTTCCTGTTCCAAATGGCTCGCTCACGGACATTACTTTCAATGTTAAAAAAGCCACCACAATTGCCGAAATAAATAGTACTTTTAAGAGCCAATCAGAAAAAGACTTAAAAAACGTACTTTTTTATACGAAAGATCCTATAGTTTCAGTAGATATAAACAATAGTTATTATTCTTGTACGTTTGATTCTCAAATGACTTCTGTCATTGGAAAAATGGTAAAAATAATAGGATGGTATGATAACGAGACCGGTTACTGTTCCAGACTCATAGATTTAATGACCCTACTTATTAAGAAAAACTACGTTTGACACATAAAAGTTCATATAAAGTAGTACCAAGCCTCATATTGGTCTTAGTTTTTATATTTCAACCCTTTGATATAAAAGCTCAGGACAGTACATTGTCCAAACAAACCATTTCATCATATTATAAAGAGGCCCTTCTTTTAAAACACCAGAATAAAATTGCATCTGCCATAGAAGTTCTTAATAAAGCTACAGTGCTTGCAGAACAAAACGAGAATCCGCAATCTTTGATTGATATTTATCAAAAAATTGCTCTATTGCATATAGAGCTGGACGACCATGATACCGCGTCGTTTTACAGAGAAAGAGCAGGGGCAATTTTAAAAAGTACGGAATACCGTTTTGGCGATGCAATGCAAAAATTTATAGATGCGACCATTTTGTATCGTGAGAAAAATAATTTTCAGGCAAGAAAAATGCTTGATGAAGCAAAATTATTGAGCAATGACAAAAACCTTATCAATAATATTGAGCTGGCCGAAGCAAATATTTTCTTGAACATTGAAAAATTTGATGAGGCGGAAAAAAAACTGAATGCACTACTGGTAAACTCGGACATTAAGGAAAGAACTTATCTAGCTGCCAAAGCAAATCTTGGTTTAGCAGAACTCAATCTAACTCAAGGTGAACTTGAAAAAAGCACCAAACACGGTGAAGCTGCTCTCGAAATAGCAACAAAGAATAATTTTTATAAGGAAATATTAGTTGCCAATCAATTTCTTGCCAAAGTTTATGAAGATTTGGATGATTATGAAAAGTCTGTAAAATTCAACAAAAACTTACTCAATATCCAGGATTCTCTTTTTAATATCGAAAAAGTGAAACTTGAAATGAAAACTGCAGATAAGCTTACCAGTAAATTTCAAATTGATGAAATTCAGCGTCTTAGTGAAGAAAATGAAGCATTGAGCGAGTCTAAAAACAGATCTGAAATAACGGCAATCTTAGCATCTGCATTTTTAACAATAATTTCCCTTTTGGCAGTTTCCTTATATAGAAATAATCAAATCAAGTTAAAAACAAACGATTTACTGCAAACAAAAAACAGCGAACTGGAGACGGCTAGGGATTCTGCGGTATTGGCCATGAAGGCAAAAACTAATTTTTTATCCACAGTTACACATGAATTAAGAACCCCACTATATGCAGTTACTGGGCTCACGCATTTGCTATTGGACGAAAACCCAGCTGAACATCAAAAAGAACATTTAAAGTCCTTAAAATTTTCCGGTGAATATTTATTGAATTTTATTAATGATATCCTCCAAATCAATAAAATAGACGCCGATAAACTCGAAGCTCTAAATATCGAGTTTAAGTTAAAAAATGTATTGACCGATGTTATTGACTCGCTTCAGCAAAAAGCCAATGAGAACAATACAAAAATTGTATTGGACTATGACAATAGCATTCCTATACATTTAATGGGGGATCCCGTAAAACTCTCCCAAATAATAATGAACTTAGTTGGTAACGCATTAAAATTTACCGAAGAAGGACAGGTGGATGTCATTACAAAGCTCAAGCACAAAGATGAAGATGAGGTAAAAATTTATTTTGAAATACGTGATACAGGTATTGGAATTTCTGAAGAGCAACAGAAAAATATATTTGACAGCTTTGAGCAAGGCTCTGTCCAGATTAATCGTGAATATGGAGGCACTGGACTTGGCTTAACTATTGTTAAAAGTCTTTTAGGCCTATTTAACAGCAAAATCCAGCTGAAAAGTGAGATTGATGTTGGGAGTTCTTTTTACTTTGATTTAGACCTTAATTATCAGAACAGTGTAGTTTCAGATATTTCTTTTGAAATAAGCCCTGAGGATTTTGATTTTGAAGGTTTACACATACTAATCGTAGAGGACAATAAAATAAATCAAGTGATAACCAAGAAAATGCTCGATAAAAAGGGCATTACCTGCGATATAGCCAATAACGGTAATGAGGCCATTGATGCTGCCAAGAACAAAAGATATGATGCTATTTTAATGGATATTCATATGCCTGGCATTAGTGGAGAAGAGGCTACTATCCAAATACGAATGTTCAATAAGGAAATTCCAATTATAGCGCTAACAGCTATCTCAATGGATGACAGTCTAGATAGTTTTTACGCAGCTGGCTGTAATGATGTTGTCACCAAACCGTTTAAACCTGAAGTGTTTTATCAAAAAATAGGGGAAAATATCTTTAAGAAGAAGAAGGTACAGGAAAATCAGGCATAAGGCTTCTGATTGATTCCTTAATTATTGATTTACCATCGTCTTGAAATTCATGCTTCATTTCTAAATAAAAAAGGTTTTCGCATCTTCCATTTAGCTTAGTAAAATCTTTCTCTGTAGTAATTACCAATTCATTTTTTGAAAAACTTGCAATATCATCTTCATTAAAAAAATGATGGTCCTTATAGCTAAAATGCTCAAAGGAATCAGAAATAGATTTCAGATATAAAACCAAAGGTTCTGGATTGGCTATTCCGGTGACCAATGAAAAATATTTCCCTTTAATATGGGATAAAGGTATTTTATCGTTTTCCCCAACTAAAAAATCACTGTAGACCAGTTTGCCAAAAATTACTTTCTGATGTTCTTTTGGTTTTATTTGGATTATAACTTTTTGTTGCTGTTTTTTTGTAATGTTTTCCGGACATTTGGTAATTGCAATAATATCTGCCCTTTTAGATTCCATTTTACTGTCCCTCAAGTCTCCTGTTGGCAAATACCAACCATTTACATACAAGTTATCATAAGTAGTTAAAAGTATGGAAAAACTAGGTTTGACTTTTCTATGTTGAAATGCATCATCCAATAAAATTAAGTCTGGCTTTACTAGATTTTCCAAATTTGAGATTCCATGTCCTCTGTTCTCATCAACAGCAAGAAAAATACCCTTAAACTTTGAATAAATCTGAAAAGGTTCATCACCCAACTCTTTAACCGTAGAATTTTTATCAGCCAAAAGAAATCCTTTGGTTTTTCTACGATAGCCCCTACTCAATACGGCAATTTTATAGTCGTCCTGAAATAAACGCAAGATAAATTCAATCATAGGGGTTTTGCCAGTTCCTCCAACGCTCAAATTTCCAATACATATTGTTGGCGTTTTAAAAGAAGTAGATTTAAAAACCCCTAAATCGTACAGTAGATTACGAAGGTATACCACCAAAGCATATACTAATGAAATAGGAAAGGCCATTAAACGTAGAAGCTGCATGTAGGCGAATTTATAATATTTTATCTTTAGCAACATAAATCTTTTACAATGACAGTAAATGCTATTTCCCAAATACTAGAAGAACTATCTCCTTTGCATTATGCCGAAGATTTTGATAATGTTGGTCTGCTAGTAGGCGACCCCAATCAAAAAGTGACTGGCATCTTAGTTACCTTGGATACACTGGAAAATGTAGTAGAGGAAGCAATTACCAAAAAATGTAACCTAATAGTTAGTTTTCACCCTATTCTATTTAAGGGATTAAAAAAAATTACAGGAAAAACGTATGTGGAACGCGTGGTAATGAAAGCAATTGCCAGCAATATTGCTATTTACAGCATGCATACCGCTCTGGACAACTCAAACTTAGGGGTAAATGCAAAAATTTGTTCAACACTAGGAATAGAAAAACCTAAAGTATTGATTCCTAAGAAAGGAACCTTAAAAAAGTTGACCACTTATGTGCCAAAAAATAGCGCAAAAAATCTAAAAAATATGCTTTTTAGTGCCGGAGCAGGTAATATTGGTAATTATAGTAACTGTAGTTTTGGTGTTGAGGGTATTGGCACGTTTAAAGCCGGTGAAAATGCAAATCCGACATTGGGAGAAGTAGGGAAAACCCACTTGGAAGAAGAAATTCAATTGAACATTACTTTTCTATCAAAAAACGAATCAAACATTTTAGAATCCTTACATAAAAACCACCCATATGAAGAAGTAGCTTATGAAATAACTTCTTTGGATAATACTAACCAACACATAGGCATGGGTATGATTGGTCATCTAAAACAGGAGATGAGCGAAAAAGATTTTTTTACACACTTAAAAAATGTAATGAAGGCCAAAGGAATAAGACATTCTGCTTTTCTTGGAAAAAAAGTAAACAAAGTAGCAGTTTTAGGTGGTAGCGGGGCGTTTGCAATTTCTGCAGCAAAAAATGCAGGAGCTGATGTTTTTATAACTGCTGACATAAAATATCATCAATATTTTGAGGCAGAAAACAAGTTGGTTATAGCTGATATTGGGCACTTTGAAACAGAGCAGTTTACAAAAAACTTATTGGTAGACTTTCTTACAAAAAAAATTCCTAATTTTGCGGTCACTTTATCGGAAAGTATAACTAATCCCATCAAGTATTTTTAACATATGGCGAAAAAAAAAGAAACAACTGTAGAAGACAAATTACGTGCCTTATACGATTTGCAGTTAATAGACTCTAGAGTTGATGAAATAAGGAATGTTCGTGGCGAATTACCTTTAGAGGTTGAAGATTTAGAAGATGACGTTCTTGGTCTTAAAACAAGAATGGACAAGTTAAAAACCGATGTTGAGACCATAAATTTTGAGATAGCCGCAAAGAAGAACCTTATTGAAGAATCCAAGGTACTGATCAAAAAATATGCCGAACAACAGAAAAACGTTCGCAACAGTCGTGAGTTCAACTCATTGAGTAAAGAAGTTGAGTTTCAAGAATTGGAAATCCAATTAGCTGAAAAAAACATCAAGGAATTTAAAGCTCAAATAGAACAAAAGAAAGAAGTAATCTCCGAAACAAAGGAAAAGCTAAGTGAAAGAGAGGCCCACCTTAAGCATAAAAAAGGCGAGCTGGACGCTATTCTTGCCGAGACAGAAAAAGAGGAGTCTGCTCTACTCAAAAAATCTGAGGAGTTTGAAGAAAAAATAGAAGAACGTTTGATAAAGGCCTACAAGCGAATTCGCCACAATGTAAAAAACGGTTTAGCTGTTGTACCTATTGAGCGAGGTGCTTCTGGAGGTTCATTTTTTACCATTCCGCCGCAGGTTCAAGTAGAAATAGCCTCTCGAAAAAAGATAATTACAGATGAGCACAGCGGTCGCATTTTAGTAGATTCGACACTGGCAGATGAAGAGCAAGAAAAAATGCACAAACTTTTCGACAAGATTTAATTAGTCTTCAATTCTAATTGATAAAACCGCCCTTTTCGGGGTGGTTTTTTGTTTTTAGGATATAAATTAACCTCACTCTCTTTTTTTTGAAATATTATTGTTTAGTTTTTTTGTATTTTTATTAAACAAAATGAATAAAAAGCAAAATCTACCCATAAAAGTTTGCTTAATCTGCAATAGACCATTTAGCTGGAGGAAAAAATGGGCCAAAGACTGGGACAGTGTAAAATATTGTAGTCAAAAATGCAGGCAAAATAAAAAGAGAAATTGAATACACTAATTTGGTTTAGGAACAATCTTAGGATTACTGATAATATTTCGCTTCAAAAAGCATGTGAGGCAGAAAACACTATTGCTGCTTATTTTTTTGACCCTAGACAATTCCAAAAAGATGATTTTGGTTTTAAAAAAACTGAAAAGTTTAGAGCCAAATTCTTAATTGAATCTGTTACCAATCTTAAAGACAACCTAAAAAAAATTAATATCCCACTTTATATATTTTATGCTAAGCCAGAAGATTTAATAAAAAAGCTAATTGATGAACATAAAATAAAAACGATTCATCTACAGGCTGAATGGACAAGAGATGAGAATAATGTACTTAATGCAGTTAAAAACTCATTATCAAAAAATATAAGGTTTATAGAAAGTTGTGACCAATTCTTATTTGATCCAAAAGAAATACCATATAACAGCTTCTATAACATTCCAGAGGTTTTTACGAATTTTAGAAAACTTTGCGAGAAACATGTAGCTATACGCAAACCTGTTACCGCAATAGAATCTAAGCCTTATGAAAACTATTTTGAGACCAATAGCCGAATACCCACATTGGTACAACTAGGGTTTAAGGATTTTGAGCCAGATCATAGAAGTGCCTTCCCATTTAAAGGCGGAGAGGAAGCTGCATTGAAGAGGCTAAATGATTATATATGGAACAAAAGAAGAATAGTATCATATAAAAAAACCAGAAATGGTTTAATAGGAACTGATTATAGTTCAAAACTATCGGCTTGGCTAGCTAATGGCTGTATTTCTCCAATCACAATTTATTGGACCATAAAAGAGTTTGAAAAAGAGATCGTTAAAAATGAAGATACTTATTGGTTAATTTTTGAACTCATATGGAGAGATTATTTTAAATACGTGAGTTTAAAACATAAACATAAAATCTTTGATTTAGGAGGAATGGCCAATAAAGATTACAAATGGAACAATTGTGCTGAAAGTTTAGACGATTGGATCAATGGAAAAACCACAGAACCATTTGTAAATGCAAATATGATAGAATTGGCAAATACAGGTTGGATGAGTAATAGAGGTCGACAAAATGTTGCCAGTTACTGGTCCAAAGGACTAAAACAGGATTGGAGAATAGGAGCTGCATATTTTGAAAGCATGTTGATAGACTACGATGTACATAGCAACTGGGGAAATTGGATGTACAACAGTGGTGTGGGCAATGACCCTAGAGATAGAAAATTTAATATTAAGAGGCAAGCCGATATGTATGACCCTAAGGGTAAATTCCAAAGGCTATGGCTACAAGAACAGTTATTTTAAAATGAAGACTCTACGCTTGATCTTGGGAGATCAATTAAACTATAAACACAGTTGGTTTAGCAAGAAAGATTATGACGTTGTCTACGTTATGGCTGAAATGCGTCAAGAAACAGATTATGTTAAACATCATATACAAAAGATTGTAGGCTTCTTTCTTTCAATGAGGAATTTTTCACAGTATTTAGAAAAAGAAGGACATAAAATAATATACTTAAAAATTAATGATGCCAATAATCCTCAAAACCTTGAAAAGATAATTCATGATTGTATAGAAAAAACTAATGCCGAGCATTTTCAATATCAACTTCCAGATGAATACCGTTTAGATGAACAATTAAAGAATATCTGTGAAAATCTCGATATAAAATCAAGTGTCGTTGATACCGACCATTTTTACACACATCGTGAGGAACTAGCAAGCTTCTTTAAAGGAAAAAAGCAGCTTATAATGGAGAACTTTTATCGCATGATGCGAAAAAAGCATGATATAATGGTAGTTGGTGGTCAACCCGAAGGTGGAAAATGGAATTATGACCAAAGTAACCGTAAAAAATGGAGTGGAAGGCCAGAGGTTCCTTCTAAACTAAACTGGAATCAAAATGTATCAGGAATAGTATCTGAAATAGAAAAAGTAGATATTTCTACTTTTGGAAGTATAGACACAGAAAAATTTAATTGGCCAACTTCTAGAGAACAGTCTGAAGAGCTTTTAAATCATTTTTGCCGAAATTTACTAATCCACTTTGGCGATTTTCAAGACGCTTTGCATACAGAAGAAAAATTTCTATTTCACTCACGCCTTTCATTTGCGATGAACACTAAAATGTTATCACCAAAAGAAGTGATAAATAGTGTCTTAAAGCACTACTATGAAAATTCTTCGCAAATCAATATTTCCCAAGTAGAAGGTTTTATTAGACAAATCCTAGGCTGGCGAGAATATATGAGGGGTATTTATTGGAAAGAAATGCCTAATTACAAAGAACTCAATCATCTTAACAACACAAATCCCCTACCCGATTTCTTCTGGACTGGAAATACAAAAATGAATTGTCTTAAACACTCGATTGGCCAAAGTCTAACCGAGTCATATGCGCATCACATCCAACGTCTGATGATAATTGGTAACTATGCCCTTTTAACACAGTTAAATCCAGATGAAGTAGATAGGTGGTATTTAGGCGTCTACATCGATGCTATAGAATGGGTAGAGATTACAAATACTCGTGGTATGAGTCAATTTGCAGATGGCGGTATTGTTGCTACCAAACCTTATGTTAGTAGTGCTAACTATATTAATAAGATGGGTAATTACTGTCAAGGTTGCCATTACAGTCATACCAAAAAAACTGGAGAGAATTCATGTCCATTCAACTCCTTATACTGGAATTTTCTTGATGAAAAGAAAGATTATTTTAAAAATAATCAGCGGATGGCAATGATGCTAAATCTATTAAATAAGAAAGATAAGGTTGAACTTCAACAACTTAAAAGCAGAGCTAATGATATTATTTCTAATCCTGATAAATTTTAACTTTTATTAACGAGAGGATTAAATCTAAACAACGACCAAATCACGTATATAATTTAAACTATTCCGCGAGAGCGCCTATATATAAAAAGTCCTTCACAATAAACTGTGAAGGACTTTTAATTTGTAATTAGTATCTATCTAGGCTATTTTAAAACCTTATCAACTATACCATATTTAAGGGATTCCTCAGCACCCATCCAATAATCTCTATCAAAATCCTTCATGACCTTATCAAAATCTTGCCCGCAGTTATCTGCTAATATTTTAGCACCTAGCTCTTTTGTTTTGATAATTTCTTTAGCCTGAATTTCAATATTTGATGCTTGACCTTGCGCCCCACCACTTGGCTGATGTATCATTACCCTAGCATGTGGTTGGATAAACCTACGTCCTTTTTCACCTACAGATAATAAAATAGAACCCATAGAAGCCGCTAAACCAGAACATACAGTAGATACAGGACTTTTTATCTGCTTAATAGTATCATAAATTGCAAAACCAGATGTCACATAACCTCCTGGACTATTGATGATTAGTTGTATCTCTTTATTGTTTTGTAAATCAAGATATAGTAGTCTATCAATAACGTGTTTTGCAGAACCGTCATCCACCATTCCCCATAAAAATACTTTACGTTCTTCCAGTAGTTTTTCCTGTATAGCCTCTTGTACTTTTCCCTTTTTAGAACTCATTTTTTCTTTTTAAGATAAAACACAAAATTAACTAAATATTTCATGAAAACTTACCCGAAAAAAAATAGACTATAATACCTAGAACAATAAAGCGCAATATACTTTCTACAATAAGAAAATTAAAGTTTTTTCGAATACAAAACTCTCTGTTTTACAACATCTTACCAATATCGATACTATAGCACCGTTCATCTAGCGAATTGTTATTAATCGATTTATTAACCACCAACAACGTGAAATTTATCTAGGATTAGCATTTGGGATTACTTTTACCGCGTAATTGAACCCAAGTCAATTCAAAATTGAAATGTAATCTTAACCTATTGACAATCTTTCCTGTGCTATTATCGCTATTAAGAATGTTTTAGGTTTTGAAAATTTAAGGATGAATTTCATAAACATAAACCTATGACCACAACAAAACAAAGTGGCAGTTTTTTTGCTAAAGCAACACTTCTTTTTATCGCTTTAGTTTTTCTATCTAACTTTAAGTTAGCTGCACAAGCAAATTCTGTTAGAACGGGAGTTACCTTTACCTGGGCAGATACACAACCGAGCTTAAGCGATTCCGCAACCTTGGAATCTATAAGTATTGATGGTTCTGTGTATAGCACCTTTGTGGTACCCTCAAGTTACGAACTAACAAGATTAGGACCTGGTGGTCATGACGGAAACGATATACAATTAAACGGATCAGAGATTGTTGGTTCAAGTAATGATCTTAATTGGGATGTTTTAGCACTTGATGCCTACCAATCCCTTAACTTAAACCATTACTTTGAATCCAATAGTAATGGTGACGACTTTTGTGAAGATTATACAGCCGTTGCAACAACGGACACACAGATTCAGACAATTAGTTATAGCCCAGGTATTCCATCAAATCCTGAAGGAGTAATTGCTGTTACAGAACGTGGCGGTAATAACTGTATTTATATAGAAGTAATGGGAATTCCAGTAGGTGGTGGTGCAGAACAACTACTCGGGAAAACTTTTGTAAGAAATGAAGGAAATTTGACTGGGGTGGGGCCACAGCAACCGCCGACAACAAATTCTGATTATTGGAGTAGTGGTAGAAATAATGAGAATGGTCAAATTATTGGTGTTGGTCTTTATAAACTTTCTGACTTAGCCCCTATTGGTTCTACAATTACTTCGATAAAATATTATGCTGCAACCAATGATAATGGTGATGGTAAATTCTTTTTAATGCAAACATATGCTCAGGATGACTATTTTGATCCTGAATTTGAGGAAGTTTTCAATGGAGATGTTGGAGCAAACGACAATGTACCTAATGGCTCATCATATACTTATTTTGCCAATGCACAACCTTTAAATGGTACCGTAGTAGTTAATACAGATGGTACGTTTACATATACACCAAATCCAGGTTTTACTGGTACCGATGTTTTTGAAGTACAGGTGTGCCTACCTGCACCAAACCAAGGCGTTTGTGACACTTCATTAGTTACCCTAAATGTTAAATCTGGGGTCAGTATTGATAATGCTTCTGCAAATGAGGGTGATGATATGACTTTCACAATATCAATCAATGATCCTGTTGATCAGGCAATTGATTTTGATATAAACTATACAAATAACTCAACTATTAATGCTGATTATTCTGGACCATCGACAGTTACTTTACCAGCTAATGCTTCTTCAGTAACTTTTAATGTTGCAGCAATAGATGATGATTGGTTAGAAGAAACACAAACTTTTAATGCCATAATTACTGACGCTTCAAACACAGTAACTGTAATTGATGGTAGTGGTTTAGGAACAATTTTAGATACAGATGAAGCTACAGTTTCAACTAGTAATTATGATGTGGATGAAGATGCTGGAATAATACAGTTGCGTGTTTTCCTTACTCCTTCTTCTGGCAGAGTTGGTGTAGAACAAGCTTTTACTGTTGATTTAACAGTAAATAGTTCTAGTATTTCTTTCCCTGCAACAGATGGTTCGGATTATAATTCAACTACAGCAACAATTTCTTTTCCTGCCAATTCGCCAGCAGGTACTGAATTTTTTATACCTCTTACTATTTTAGATGATAATATAGTAGAAGCCTCTGAACAAGTTATACAAAGACTCTCTAACGTTTCATTTAACCAAGTTGGACTTGCAGGTCCAGGCGGTATGGTCCGTATACATGATAATGATACAGCTATAATTTCTTTAGAGGATAAAACGGTAAATGAAAATGTTGGTGTTACTTCTTATCAATTCGTATTAGATGGAAATGTACAAGATGCTTTTGATATTTCATACAATACGACAGATGGAAGTGCAACTAGTCCAGCTGATTATACCTCTAATTCAGGAAATCTCACATTTTCTGGAACTGATACAGAAATAGAAATTGCTTCATTAGTAATTGTTGATGACAATTTAATAGAGCCTTCAGAAAACTTTATAGTTACAGGTTCTTATTCAGAAATAGCACCTTCAATTACAAATGGACAAGCACCAAATATTGTGTTTTCAAATAATCCCGGCACAGTAACTATTCAGGATAACGATGCCGTGGCAGGTACGGGCATCGCCTTTGA
>NZ_BTGR01000010.1:0-103750 GCF_036985525.1 Croceitalea sp. MTPC6 | reverse complement strand
CGTGTAAAAGTAATAGCGACTTGGTTTTTTTAATTCAAGTCGCTATTCTTTTTTATTTTGTAAATTACTTTCCGAAAGTGATCGCAAAAATTTCGCTACTACTCATACACAAATACGTTGGCAAACATTTAATCCGAATATCAAACTATGAGATTAACATTCATATTTATCCTTTTTACTTGCCTTACTTTCGGTCAAGAAAAACCAATAGTTTTCTATAATGAAAGTGGAGAAAAAATAAGTAAAGAAAATTTCATAAAAACTAAAGATTATAGTAAAAATTTAGATTTATATTTTGAGAACGATACAACTCAAATAGGTTTATTGGTAACTCGAAAAAAATTTGGACAACTTGACAAAAATACTTTTGAGAATTTAAAATCATACTTAACTGAATTGACCGAAAAAAAAATTGACTCAACTCAAAATATTGTTATCAACTACTTAACTGCATATCCGAAAAAGAATGAAAATACTAACTCAAAATCAGGATGGAATGTTTTACACAGAGATTACTTAAAAAAACTGCACAAAATCGCGAATATTAATCAATTCTGGATACACTCATCCGAATGTGATAATGTTGAATATAATCATCAAAGAAGAATAAATTGGAAAGTAGACAAAGATGATTTACTAAAAAAACTCTTTTTCCCTTACGAAGTCAGATATGGAAATTTTATTCTAATTAAGCCTGACGGAAAATTTTACTATTATTTAGGAGAACATAGTAAATATCAAATTTGGGAGGATGCTAAAAAATATTTTAAATAAAAAAACGATTTGCCAACAATGGCTATAAGTAATTGCTTGTTATCGCCTACTTTGGAAATTCCTGCGGAATTTCCAACTTGGTGTGTACTTGCAAAGTTAATCGCTAAACCACGCAACTACTCATAGCCGAGACCGTTGTGTAAAATTCAGCTGAAGCTGACCTATGTTGCTATACTTTGCTATGCAAAGCCCCGCACCACAGGAAATTTTACACAACGCCCCGCTAAACCAAATTGCTTTCCCCTACAAACAACAATCAGCTTTGGCACTGCCGCCTCAAGCCGAGCACATCACACAACAATCGCTAAAAGCAATTTGGCAAGGTTCACTTGTCATTTAAAATCAAGGGAATAAATTCCCTATTTTTAAAAAACAGAACCTCACTACGTTTAGCGGGGCGTTCTCTGCAAGTAAAAGGAAAAAAATCACCAAAGAATAAATTATCCATGCTAAATATAGAATTGTCCATGTTTTAGAATACTTGAGGGAAGTAATTTTGTGAATAAATAATTAAAACAATTCAACATGTAAAATCTAAAAGTTTATTTACTTGTTTTTGGAGTTGCAATTTTTGGACTCCTTTCACTTTTTTCTTTCACAAATTGGAAACGCCGGACATAGTATACCACCCTCGCCGGGTTAAAGTGACCATAGCTGGCCGGACGAAAGTGACCCACCCCCGCCGGGCCAAAGTGACCCACCTTTAGATTAGATCTATCTGTAAAAAGTCTAAGTGCTTTTTTTGTTAAAAAGCACCATGGCGAACAAGCAGATAGACATGCGAAAAACAAAACTGATTTACAAACTGTACACCTCCGGTACGAGCAAGCGTGGGATAAGCCAACAATTGGGCATATCCCGTGTCACGGTCAGGAAGTACATCGAATTCTTCAGGCGGTACCGTTTTACCGCCTACGAAGTGGAGAAGATGACCCTAGAGGAACTCCACAACCTTTTTAAGGACGGGCAAAAGCGCAAGAGCCAACGTTTGCTGACCTTAAGGCAGTACTTTCCCTATTTTGACAAAGAGCTTCGCAAGACCGGGGTGACCAGACAATTGTTATGGGAAGAATATTATGCCAAGCACCCCGATGGCTTCAAGCTCTCACAGTTCAAGTATTGGTACGCCGAATGGCGCAAGGAGACCTCTCCGGTAATGCACATGGAGCACAAGGCCGGCGACAAGCTCTTTATAGACTTCACGGGAAAGAAACTCCATATTGTTGACAGGGACACCGGTGAACTGAAGGAACTGGAGGTGTTCGTGTGTATACTCGGTAGCAGCCAATACACTTATGTAGAGGCCTGTGCAAGCCAAAAACTGGAGGACTTCATCCGCTGCACCGAGAACGCACTATGGTTCTACGGCGGCGTACCAAAGGCCTTGGTGCCGGACAACCTTAAGTCGGCGGTTACCAAGAGCAGCCGTTACGAGCCCAAGGTCAACGAGGTGTTCGCCGACTTTGCCGAACACTACGAAACGGCAGTACTGCCCACACGTACCTATAGGCCAAGGGACAAGGCCATAGTGGAGAACGCCGTGAAGATAATCTACACCAGGGTGTTCGCCCCTTTACGGAACCAGGTCTTCCATAGCATGACCGATATCAACATCGCGATAAGGGAACTGTTGGAAAAACACAACGCAATGTCGTTCAGGGGAAGGGAATATTCCAGGTGTTCGCTTTTTATGGAGATCGAGAAGGGCGAACTGATGCCGTTACCGGCGAAACGCTATGAGGTAAAACGCTATGCCCAGGCCACCGTACACAAGAACAGCCATGTTTATTTTGGGAAGGACAAGCATTATTACAGCGTGCCCTACAGGCATATAGGCAAACAGGTCAAGCTGGTCTATACCGACAGTATCGTCGAGATCTACCATAAGCACGAAAGGTTCGCCGTACATACAAGGAACAGGAAGAAATACGGCTATACCACCTTGGCCGACCATATGCCCTCGCACCATCGTTTCATAAGCGAGTGGAGCAGTGAAAAGTTCATCGATTGGGCAAGCGATATCGGCGGACACTGTAAAGGGTACATCATTGCCATCCTGGAGAAGAAGCAACACCCGGAACAATCCTATAAGTCCTGTCTGGGCGTGCTCCACCTTGCCAAAAAGTACGGAAGGGAACGTCTTGACGGTGCCTGTAGGCGTGCCGCGGAATATGGTGCGTACAATTACAATATGGTCGAGCGCATCCTGAAAAAGGGGTGGGACCAGATCGATGAAGGTATCGACGGGGACATGGAAATGCCCGAGCACAACAACATAAGGGGAGGAAAATACTACGAATAGGAACAATACTTAAAAACAGAACATATGAACGAAAAAACAATGCAATCGATGAAAGAAATGAGGCTCTATGGAATGCACAGGGCCTTCACCACAACAATGGAAACCGGCGGTCCGTCCACCGGTTACACCAACGATGAACTGATCGCCTATCTCGTCCAGAGCGAATGGGACGACCGTCACAACCGTAGGATAGAGCGATTGACCAAGTCCGCAAGGTTCAGGTATACGGCCGTCATGGAAGCTATAGACTACCGACCGTCGCGCCAACTGGACAAGAACCTGGTCCGGCGGCTCGGTTCCTGCGGGTTCATCCAAAAAAGGGAGAACATACTTATTACCGGTAGTACCGGCGTGGGCAAAAGTTACCTGGCATCGGCCATCGGCCACCAGGCCTGTTCCATGGGGTCAAAAACGATGTACTTCAATACTGCGAAGCTCTTTACCCTGCTCAAGACATCAAAGGCAGACGGTTCCTATCCAAAACAGATAAACAAACTTGAAAAACAGGACTTGCTCATCTTGGATGACTTCGGCCTTAAACCATTGGACAACATCAATAGGCATGCACTTATGGAGATCATCGAGGACAGGCACGGCAAAAAATCCACTATAATAGCATCACAATTGCCCGTATCAAAGTGGCACGACATTATCGGGGAGAAAACACTGGCCGATGCCATCCTCGACCGTTTGGTGCATACAGCCCACAGAATAGATATAAAAGGAGAATCAATGAGAAGAAAATTGAAAAATAAAAACTAAGTTTAACCCAAGGATAGATCAAATCTGGGCAGTCCATTTGCCATGGTCAGTTTCATCCGGCGAAGGTGGGTCAGTTTACCCGGCTTATCCACACAAATCAAAATTTTAAATCAATGGAAAATTCAGAAAAATTAGGATTATTTGTAATTGTCAATGCTAAACCTGAAAAAGCAAATGATGTCAAACAATTCCTAATGGGAGCCTTACCTCTCGCCAATCAAGAATCGGGTACAAAATCTTGGTATGCTTTCCAAATTGACGAAACCACTTTTGGTATTTTTGACACCTTTGCAGATGAAGATGGACGAAATGCTCACTTAAATGGAGACATCGCAAAAGCTTTGCTGGAAAATGCGGACGACTTATTGGTAGGTTTCAAAGTAAGCGATATTAACAAGCATGAGATTATTGCTGTAAAGTAGGATTTCTCTAAACATTTATTTCATATCTGGAGTAAATTCAATTGCTCCAGATATGATTTTTAATTTTAATAGATATGGGATTTCAAAGCATCAATTCTACAATTCTTACTAAGAGTACCAATGAATTAGCGTTTAAATTAACTTCGTTTAAAAATTTAGATGTCTTTGACCATTTGGTCCGTTATAATTATTATTCCATCATATTAATCGAAAAGGGTGATTTTCAGTTAAAAATAGATTTGGACACTTACGATGTTCCTCCTGAAACAACAATCTGTCTTTCTCCCTATCAACCATTCATGATGACAAGTAACGAAGAAACTGTTGGGTATATGCTAAATTTCCATCCTGATTTTTTTTGTACTTATCGTCATCAGAATGAGATAGAGACAGAAGGGGTGCTATTCAATAATTTTTCTTCAGAACCATTTTTTTCAGTTAATAACATATCCAAACTCATTGGACATATTCACAATATGAATTCGGAGATTAAAGAAAATGGAATTGGAATCCATGAAGTGCTTATTTCATCTCTAAAAATTTTTTTAATCATTCTTGTTCGAGAAAAACGAACTTTTGATAAGACAAATAATTTATCCAAGGTAAATGAAAAACCAGCTTTGATGCAGAGTTTGGTTGATAGTATTGAAAATAATTATAAAAGTTTGCACACCGCAGGCGACTATGCGAAGATTCTTTTTGCTACACCTCAACAATTAAACAAGGTGGTAAAATCATATTGTAACATTTCCGTTTCTCAAATGATAGTAAACAGGATTATGATTGAAGCCAAAAGAGAATTATATTTAACTTCAAAAGCCGTAAAGGAAATATCTGGTGACTTAGGATATAAAGATGAATTCTATTTCAGTAGAGTGTTCAAAAAACAAGTTGGTGTCTCACCAAAATTGTATCGTGATACAGTTGGCTTTGCTAAAATGGAATAAAAGACCAGCAGAGAACAATGCATAAAACGGCAATAACTCCCATTCGGTCGTTACTGCGTTTATGCGGGACCGTTGGCATTCATTATGCTCCGTCCCGAATAAGAATCGCATAATTTAAAAATCTTGTGCTAAAATGACAAAATAACCTCTGTGCTATTTAGTTACTGACTTTTTGAATTGTTGAGGTGTCATCATTTCCATTTTTTTAAATTGCCTGTTAAAATAACTCGTGTTGTTAAACCCAGATTTAAAAGCAATTTCAGACATTCTAAAATCTTTAGATTCTTTAATAAGTTTTTTTGAAAACTTAATTTTTTCAGAATTTATATAATCAATCGGAGAAATACCTAAAGTGTCTTTAAACTGCTTATGAAAATGAGAAGTACTCATATGCGCTTTTTTAGCCAATATATCTACATTAATATCTTTATTAGTTAAGTTGTCTTTAATGTATTTAATAACTGTTCCTATTCTTGTATCATTAAAAATTTGACACGGATCATTAATTAATAAAGACTTTGCTTTGGTTTGTAGCAATCTTACAATTAATTCTTGTATCATTAAATCTAATAATACATCTTTGGATTTATTATTATTATTATTATTATTAGTAAAAGTATAGGTTAATCTTTCAATTAAATGATTTACATCTGCATTGTTTATTAAGTGAGAAGTAGTCTCGTTTAAATTCCATGTATTGTTTTCATTTTCAATAGCTACTTGCTGATTAAATTTTTCAACAACTTCATCAATTTTAAAAGCATCAATCCCTAAGGCTAAACATTGCGTAGGATTATTTTCTGTAGCTAATGGAAAATCAATAACCATTTCCTTATTGGTTGGCATAACTACGGATTCTCCAGGAAAAAAATCAAAAGCTTCAAAACCATCAATATGCATGATCTTTTTACCAGTAAGCATGCTTGCAATAATCGGAAAACCAAAAGTTAACGATACTTTTTCTGCAAAAGCATGGGTTTCATAAATATTAAGTTCTGCATAATCTGCATTGTATGTGGTTCTGTTTTCCACTAATGTGGTTAGTTTTCTGTTGTTTCTATGCTGATTTAATAAGGGTTTCATATTCAATACTACAAAAATTTAACACATAAACCTTAAAATAACAGATATGTTCAAAACAATAATAATTATGTGCAAGATAATTAGAATTTGATAAAATATATTTATCAAAACTAAAAATAATCTAAAAAATAGATTAATAAATTATCTAATCATTAATTAAACACAAAATTATATGAGTTATTCAAAACCAAAGTTTAAAGAGAAATATAGCAACTTCATAAATGGCAAGTTTGTTGCTCCATTGGATGGCCAATATTTCGATAACACATCTCCAATAGACAATAGTTTTATTGCGAAATATCCGCGATCGCAAAAGGAAGATATTGAGCTAGCACTAGATGCAGCCAATGCAGCAAAAGATGCTTGGGGGAATACTTCAGCAACAGAAAGAGCAACATTACTAAACAAAGTAGCAGATATTATAGAAGCAAATTTAGAAGAGTTTGCTCTAGTTGAAACTTGTGATAATGGTAAGCCTATTCGCGAAACTTTAAATGCAGATATTCCTTTATGTGTAGACCATTGGCGTTACTTTGCAGCGTGTATTCGTTCTGAAGAAGGTAGTGCAACAGAACTAGACCAGAACACTTTATCTATGAATATTAAAGAACCACTTGGAGTGGTTGGTCAAATAATACCATGGAACTTTCCACTTTTAATGTTGTCTTGGAAATTACCACCAGCATTGGTTACAGGTAATTGCGTAGTATTAAAACCAGCAGAACAAACACCATCTTCCGCAACTTTATTAATGGAAAAAATTGCAGATGTTTTTCCTCCAGGAGTTGTAAATATTGTTCATGGTTTTGGTCCAGAAGCAGGAAAACCTATAGCTTCAAGTCCTAAAGTAGACAAGGTAGCCTTTACAGGTGAAACTACTACAGGTCAATTAATTATGCAGTATGCCTCTAAAAACTTGAATCCAGTCACTATGGAGTTAGGAGGAAAATCACCAAATATTTTCTTTAATTCTGTAATGGATGCAGATGATGAATATTTGGATAAAGCTATTGAAGGTGCAGTATTATTTGCATTTAATCAAGGAGAAGTTTGTACCTGTCCTTCAAGAATTTTAGTACAAGAAGATATTTATGATGCATTTATGGAACGTGTTATTGAACGTACAAATGCGATCATTCAAGACAGTCCATATGATGTTAACACCATGATTGGTGCACAAGCATCTAACGATCAATACGAAAAAATACAGTCATATTTTAAAATTGGTAAAGACGAAGGTGCTAAAGTACTTACAGGTGGAGAAGCAAATAAATTGGAAGGCGATTTAGCCAATGGTTTTTACATTAAGCCTACAATTTTAGAAGGTCATAATAAAATGAGAGTCTTTCAAGAAGAAATTTTTGGACCAGTAGCTTGTGTTACTAAATTTAAAGATGAAGCAGAAGCCTTAGAGATTGCAAACGATACACTTTACGGATTAGGTGCAGGTGTTTGGACACGTGATGCGCACCAATTATACCAGATACCAAGAGCTATAAAAGCGGGTCGTGTTTGGGTAAATTGTTACCATGCTTATCCAGCACACGCACCATTTGGCGGTTATAAAAAATCAGGTTTCGGTAGAGAAAATCATGTAATGATGCTTAACTACTATCGTCAAACTAAAAACATGTTAATTTCTTACGACAAGAATAAGTTAGGGTTCTTTTAATAGAACGTTTATTAACAAAATAAAGGCTGAATTGTATTGATTCAGCCTTTTTAATATCTTTAAATTATGGAAAGAATTGCAATTACTAAAAAAGCTTCAGAAATTTTAGAACAATTAAAAGCAAAACATGGCGAATTAATTTTTCATCAAAGTGGTGGTTGTTGCGATGGCTCTGCTCCTATGGTTTTTGAAAAAGGCGATATGTATTTAGATGAAAGTGATGTGTTGTTAGGCGCACTTAATGGCGTTAATTTTTATATGAATCAAGACCAATTTGAATACTGGAAACATACTCATCTAACCGTAGATATTACAGAAGGAAGAGGCGCAAGTTTTTCTCTTGAAATACCACTTGGAGTTAGGTTTATTATTCACTCAAGACTTTTGACTAATGAAGAGAGTGAAACCTTAAATAAATAACGAAATGCCAACAATGGCTATAAGTAATTGCTTGTACTCGCTTACTTCTGAAAATCCTCGCGGATTTTCAGTTTGGTGTGTACTTGCAAAATTAATCGCTAACCCACTCAACTACTCATAGCCGTGAGCGTTGTGTAAAATTCAGCTGAAGCTGACCTATGTTGCTACACAACTTCGTTGTTCCCACAATACAGGAAATTTTACACAACGCCCCGCTTAACCAAATTGCTTAACAACCATTCTACAAACAGCTTTGGCACTGACGGCTCAAGCCGTGCACATCACACAACAATCGCTAAAAGCAATTTGGCAAGGTTCTATTTGTTATTCAAAAATTAAGGAAATAAATTTCCTATTTTTAAATCCCAGAACCTCACTACGTTTAGCGGGGCGTTAGCAAACATATTGCAAGAAAAGTCCAATCGGTTCGCAATTAGCCTGAATATCTAAAAAATAATAAGAGTTTGGTTCGGGTAAACCAGCATTTTTAAAATGGTTTCTTTAGGCTTGTTACTTTCTCAAAATTCAGTTGTTTAATTAATAAATTACCTTGCCAAAGTTCTCGCTCGGACGGACTTCACTCAGACGTAACTGTTGCGTGGACGGACTTGTCAATTTCTTGGATAAGTCTGCATAAAAACGATATACATAAATCCTTTTCTATTTGGTTTCGACGGACTTAAAAAAGAAACCATTTTAAAAGAGTTCGGGAAATCTATCAGTGATCTGCGACCAGGCAAAGGTTTGCGCTGCAACACGTTTGCTAACAATATGTATAATCTATACTGTCCGATTTTCCGTCGGAAAATCTACGTATATTTAGAATGTTATCGTACGGCGGGAAATCCTACGGATTTCAAAGCCGTACAGATCATACATTAACCGTTGCCATTAATACCCAAAAACACTCGAACTGAATGGGAAAAATTACGAATGAACAAATTCATAAAGCATTTGAAGTCGGAAAAAAGATTTACCTGAATCAAATGTCATTAAACGAAGGAACAGAATCCCTTACGAATATGGGAATGAAAAAAAGTTCTGGACTTGATTATATTTATGCCTATTCAAACCTAATCCAAGGGAAATTATTTACGCGAACTATCAACTCTTATGGAACTGAATATTATCTCGAACGGATTTATAACGAAAATGGTGTTAGTGGATTAAAAACTGCTTTACTTTCCCTTTATCAACATATAGAATATTATGAAGAAACTTCTGGTGCTTCTGTAAAAACTGGAAGAAAAATTTATCAGAAATTTTATGATTTAGTAAAAGATGATTTCGGAGAAACTGTTTTCCCGAATGAAGTTGATTCTGACCAAAAATATTCGGAAGGAAAAACAAGACAAGTAACTGTAAATAGTTACGAAAGAAATCAATTAGCGCGTCAAGAATGCATTGAACATTTTGGATTAAATTGTCAAGTTTGTGATTTTAACTTTGAGCAAAAATTTGGAGATTTAGGAAAGAATTTTATTCACGTTCATCATATTGTTGACATTTCAACAATCGGAAAAGAATATTCTGTAAATCCTAAAACTGACTTAATTCCTGTGTGTCCGAATTGTCACGCTATGTTACATAAACAAAAGCCTGCTTATTCAGTTTCGGAATTGAAAAGAATAATGGAAAATTAATAAAAAGTACTAATGGCAACACCGTGTATAGCTCATTGCGGTTGAATTCCTAATCGGAATTCATTGCAATTTGCTATCTTTCGGTTACGGCGGAAAATCATAGTTGATTTTCCGCAACGAGCCATACACAATACCGTTGTGTAAAATTCTGACCCGTCCTGAATAAAGGCTACATAATTCTTACAATTATGTACAAAAATGACAAAGTAATTAGACGGTATTCCGAATCTTTCAAACTCAAAATTTTAGACGAACTTACCACTGGAAAATTAAACAAGTATCAACTAGGTAAGGCCTACGGTATTGCTCCTACCACCATCAATGAATGGATTAAAAAGTATAATCGTAAAGACCTTATGAATACCAGAGTAACTGTGAAGACTAAAGATGAAATAACTCGTATTAAAGAGCTGCAAAAAGAGATTGAACAACTTAAAAAACTACTCTTAAAAAAGGATATGGATGCCCTTGTGGATGAATCCTATCTTGAAGTAGCTGCTGAACAGCTGGGCTATAAATCTGTTCTGGAGCTAAAAAAAAAGCTAAATATAAAGCCCTAATAAAAGCTAGGGAAAAATCTAAGGGGTTTGTTTCTTTACTTACTATTACTGCCTGCTTTGGCCTTAAACGTGATGCGTACTACAAGTACAAAAGTAGAGCTGACAAACGTTTGAAACTTGAACAAAAGGTATTGAAAATAGTCAAGCAAAAACGCAAATCCCTGCCTAGAGAAGGCGTGCGTAAACTCAAAAAATCTTTGAAAAACGAGTTTGAAAAAGCTAACCTTAAAGTAGGTAGGGATACCCTATTTAACATTCTTAGAAAATACGATATGCTAACTCTTAGAAAGAAACCTAGCTACAGAACAACAAACTCTTTGCACAGGTTTCATAAGTATAAAAACATCATAAAAGATGTGCGGGTTACTAGACCAAATCAGGTCTGGGTAAGCGACATTACATACATTAGAACAATAAAGGGATTTTGTTATCTAGCACTCATTACCGATATGTTCTCACGTAAAATCGTAGGATATGACATCAGCAACAGCCTTGAACTTAAAGGTTGCGAAAGGGCATTGAACAAAGCAATATATCAAGCTAAAAATAGCACTGGACTTATCCACCATTCCGATAGAGGTATTCAATACTGCAGCAACGTCTACACCCAAATACTCAAAAGAAATAACATTCAAATCAGCATGACTGAGGATAACCATTGCTATGAAAATGCCATTGCCGAGCGCGTAAATGGCATCCTTAAAGACGAATTTTATCTTGACCAAACCTTTGATAGCTTGGCCCACGCTAAACGAGCTACAAAAAATGCAATCAATCTCTACAATGAAGTAAGATTACATTTATCTTTAGAATACAAAACACCGAATATGGTATATAAATTAACAGCGTAAATCTATTTTTTAACCTGTAGCCATATTTCAGGACTAGACATTCAGCTGAAGCTGACCTAGGGCGTTGTGCTTCATTATAAAAATCTACTAGTTCTATTTAGGTATTCTTTTGTCTATTTAGGGACGTAAGTCCTAATTTTTTTTGATTATAAGCGAGCGAAACATAGTTTCGTGCTGCAAGCCCCAAATCCTTACCCTTAAACTTTGCGCGTGGATCCTGTTCCGATTTTATAGTGTTCGGGAAGATAAGCGTTAGGTAAAATCGGAATAGGGCGCATTCTACTTATTCATTTGTAGTTCTACTTTTTCTTTCCCAAGAATTGCCATCTTGTCCTTATTCAATTGCACAACCTGAAAACTTAAATATCCAATTACGATAGTAAGCATTATAAGTACAGACAGAAAGAGAATCAACAACCATTTGGGAACAAGCTTTGCCCGTTTTAATTTTTGATTTAACTCTTTTAATGTTTGTTTATTCTGTGATTCAATCCTTTCCTGTGCTCTAAGATGTTCTTTTAAGCGGTATTCCATATTGGAAGTGTCCGCTTTTACTTTTATCTCATTTAGGTTCTTTGATAGACACTCTAGCTTTTCAACTGATTTTTCGAACCCATTGATTTCTTCGGTCAACAGTTCCATGATTTCATCTATTTTTTTCATAATATGTGCTGTTTAAATTCCCATTCCAAGGTCAATGGCTTTTTTGATGGTTCTCTTTATCATTTGTTTCGCTAATGCTGTTGCCATATTTGTACTCAGTTCAATTGCTTTTCCAGAAAGTTTTATCGTAGGTATATTTGGTTTGGTTATTCCTTTATTCATGTTGTCCGAGATTTGAAAGATTAACCTTCCTCCAGACATGGAACGGTGCACTTCACTTCCCTTTAGGTTCTGTCCTTTATACTCAAATCGAAAGCCTTGAAGTTTATTTTGTATGTTGATACTAGGGATAACCTTGATATCCTTTTCCTTCATCAGTTTGATATAGGCATCAAGGCTTTTGGGTCTTTCTGTCTCTATGACCTTTTCATGAAGTTGTTTTATCTCGCTTCTTATCTGTTTGATATGATCAAGTCTATGGTATTGGATATCTCTTGCATTTGTAAGTCCCATTGCTTTTGCTACTTCATAGGCTTTCTGTTGGCTTCTTTTTCCAATGAAGTTGTCCTTGTATGCCCTTCCATCAAAACTTATCCTGTTCACATATAAATGGATATGTGTATGTACTTTGTCACGATGTACAAAAGCAATCGCCTGCCTTTCTTTTAAGTCCATTGCTTTTATAAACTTTTTGGTGAGTTCCTTTAATTCTTGTTTGGATAGTCTTTTGCCATCTTCAATACTTGGACTTAGTACAAAGCTTAGGGTGTTTTTTTGTGTTCTTTGATTCTGCGATTGGATGATTTTAAACTCTTCCGTTATCTCTGTTGGATTCTCCCCTGCCAAATGTTGGCTATGGATAATCTCCGCATCTTTTTCTTGGTTCCATCCATAGGAGATGGAAGCCTTGGTATGTGATATGGATTTTCCCTTAGCTATCATTTGTTGAAATTGTATAGATGGTTTCGTATTTCATTTGCCAATTGCTCTACTTCTTTGGAGAGTTTTGGATTCCTTTTCTTGAACATATTACTTATGCGTTTAAAGTTGTTCTTGTACTTGACCAACATGGCATAATGTTCTAATTGTTCTGGTGTCAATCGTTCGATGATGTTATGCCCAAAAGCCGAACTGCGGCAATATTCGGATAGGGAAAGTCCAGCCCTTTTGGCCTTGAGCTTGAGCAGCTTCTTTTCATAGATGCTACATCGGAACTGGACGTATTCCCTTTTCATTTTCCTTTTTTTCTTTTGCGACCTTCGGGAGAAAAAGCAAGATTGTCATGACAATGACACATCTTGAATTGCCTCCTCAACTTCAAATTATACTTAGTTTAAAACAGCTGCGAAAAGCTGTCTTGTTTTAACAGTTTGAAAACCTTGATTATAGATATAATGCCAGGAACTATCGTAATCATTTAAATCTTAAAAATGAAACTTCAAATAATATGTATATCTCTCCTAATTGATTTTTAATTCTGGTAAGGTTTGGAAATTTCTCTGCTTCTTTGCTTCTTTTTTGTTTCGAAAAGATTCATCAAATTTTGCATGTCCTCACCTACTTTCTTTTCCAATACCCTTGCATAAATTTGAGTCGTGGTTAGCTTAGCATGACCCAGCATTTTCGAAACCGTCTCAATAGGCACCCCATTAGATAAGGTCACCGTTGTAGCAAATGTATGTCTGGCAGAATGGAAAGTTATGTTCTTATGGATGCCACAAGCCTTGGCAATCACTTTCAAATAGCTGTTCATTTTTTGGTTACTGAAAACGGGAAGTAACTTACCTTCTGGGTGTTGCTTCATTTCTTCAGAATACTTTTCGATAATTGCCCTTGCTTTGAGTAATAATGGAATCTTTACAACCTCATCGGTCTTTGCCCTTCTAGTATGTAACCAATAGTTTCCATCCATACCCAATAACAGTTGTTCCTGCAGCAGTTCCTTGACATCTATATAAGATAATCCCGTATAACAGGAAAATAGAAATACATTCCTGACCTTTTCATATCCACTGCCTTTGAAAGTTGTTTCTTCGATTAGTTCTAATTCTCTTTCCGATAGGTAACTTCGATTGTGTTTTTGAAAATTGAGCTTGAACTGATGAAATGGGTCTTTATCCAACCATTCCAGTTTAACGGCGAGATTGGTCATTTTCATCAAACGTTCCAAATGCTTCATTGCTCCATTATTGGAACAAGTCTTTCTTGCTTTCTCTGGTCTATAGTTTAAAAGATACTGCTCAAAATCGATAATGAACCTATAGTTCAATTGTTTTAGGTAGATGTCGGGGGTCTTGAATTTATCCCTTATGAACTTGTGGAGATATCGTTCCGTTGAATAGTAATTTTTCATCGTGCCATATTTTAGCACTGAATCCATATTCATATTGTGATAGGTAACTAGTTCCTTTAAGGTCTTATGTTGGTCGTCCTGCCCAAGAAAACGAGCCTTTATAGCCTGTGCCGTAATCAACTTACCCTCTTGAAGCAATTGCTTATGTGCCTCCATAATTTGCACGTAAACCTCATCTAAATAGCTATTGAGCATTCGAGCTCTTTGGGTAGTTCCGATGACCCGTCCCTTGGAAACGTCCCAAACATTCACCGAAGTGTAACGCTTCAAACTGATTTCCGCCCGTCTTCTATCTACCGTTATTCGGGCATAAATGGTAAGTTTTTCAGGATTGTAATTAATATCCCTTGTAAAAATTAGTACTGCTAAAGTGCTGTTGTTTCGCATGATACGTGTCTTTTAAGTTAAACAAACCTTGTTTGCAAAGACGACACTAAATAGTCGTATACACTACCAAAATTATGCACAACAAACGTACCAATCCATTCACCGAACTCTACACCTTTTATTTGATATTAGATGATATCGGATGAATTCATTAAAAATGAAAAGCACTGTCAACCAGTCAGTTAACAGTGCTTTAATACCACTTAGAAAGTGGTTCGTCGGGGTGGCAGGATTCGAACCTGCGACCTCCGCGTCCCAAACGCGGCGCGATAACCGGGCTACGCTACACCCCGATGGTTATCTCTATTAAAAGAAATTGCGGAGAGAATGGGACTCGAACCCATGCGACACTTACGCGTCGACAGATTAGCAATCTGCTCCGTTACCACTCCGGCACCTCTCCTTTAACCTTTGTATTTGTATGAACTTGCGTAAAACGCGGTTGCAAATGTACATTTTTCAAACACTATAAAGCAACTATTTATTTGATTTTTTTAAGCAGAGTAAGACTGGATGAAATAAATAGAATATGTTTTATTAAATTATTAAATATCTAACCTTTCAACTACTGTTATTCCGGATATTCAACACGTAAATGATAGATATTGGTCAGTTTCTGTTTCAAGACTTTTTTTACCATCTCTATCTCTTTAAATGTAATATTTGCATTTAGGAATTGATTAGCTTGCATTTGTCCTTTTACAATTTTCTCAACAAATTCATCTAATATAGCATATGTTGGCGATTTTAAACTTTTAGATGCTGCTTCTACAGAGTCTGCCATCATAAGTATTGCAGTTTCCTTAGAAAAGGGTGTAGGTCCAGGGTATCTAAAATTATTTTCATCCACATTTTCATCGAGCTCCTTTTGCTTCTTATAAAAATAGTACACCAAAGTAGTGCCATGATGTGTTCTCAAAAAATCGATCACCCTGTCTGGTAAGTTATTTTTTCTAGCTAATTCTATTCCTTCAATCACGTGATCTATTATAATTTTAGCACTTTCTTTTGGAGGTAAATCGTTATGCGGGTTCGCATTAGTTATTTGGTTTTCCGTAAAAAAAGTTGGCTTGTTCATTTTTCCAATATCGTGATATAGTGCGCCAACCCTAACCAACATGGCATTTGCTCCAATTTCATTTGCAGCCGCTTCGGCCAAATTAGCCACTTGCAAAGAATGGTGGAAAGTTCCAGGTGCCTTATTGGCCATTTCTTTTAAAAGTTTAGAGTTTGTATCTGATAATTCCAATAGGGACACATCAGAAATCAACCCAAATATTTTCTCGTATAGATATATGAGCGGTTGAGCAAATAGGGTAAGCATTCCATTTAAAAGAAAAATACCAAAGGTTATCCATTCAATATTATCCAAATTCCCTTCATGTATAATATGAAAAGCAAAATATCCTACAATGTAAATGAAGGTAATCTGCCCTACTGATATAAAAAGATTAGCTCTCTTGTAAAGTTCGGATACCGACAAAATAGTGACTATCCCAGCAATTATTTGCAAAAAGATATATTCAAAACTATTTGGCACTACAAAACCAAGAATTAATATCGTAAGCACATGAACAAATAATCCTAACCGTGCATCAAAAAAGTTTTTTAAAATCAAGGGAAGTATACAAAGTGGTACCACATAAACATAATTCTCATCATTTTTTACAACTAACGTAGTTATAAATACCATAAGAAGAATATTAACAAAAATGAATGTGACCTTATTGTTGTTTGCAAAAATCTCAGGGCGATACTTTTTAAGAAATAAAAACAGCATAATGAGCACCAAAGCAACTAAGACTGTATATCCAAATAGAATGAAGTAGTAATTGTTTCCATTCCATAACTCAGACTCAAACTCCTGCTTTAGAGAGTTCAAAATATTAAAGTTATCTGCTTCTACAACTTCCCCTTTAGCAATAATGAGTTTGTCTTCTAATACATTCCCCCTAGTAAGGGAAATTTTTGACAACTCTTCTTCTAATGCCTTATCAGAAAGACTTCTGTCATACTTAAGGTTCGGTTTTAAAACTGCGCCAACAATTTTAGCCAATCTAGCGCGGTCATCTCCCAGATTAGGAGTGTCAAATATTCTCAGCAACTTACCTTGAAGATTCTCTGGGTTGACTACATCGTTCTTTAAAACCTTTTTAGCCCTATTTTCCCTAACCAAATAGACTTCTTTGCTTAGAACCTCCCCATCAAAAAAGCCCATATCATAAATTGAGTCAAGAGCGGAAATACCTATTCTCGAAAGGCGTGAACGTTTTTGTGATGAATAACTGTTTGAGGGGAAAACTTGATCAAAATTTGAAGAAAATGCTTCTAAGACTTTATGGTATATTTCTTCATCAAAAGTATAATAATCAGCTTTATTTGACCTGAGTTCTCTTTCCTCTAAAGCTATATCAGTATCTGTTTTTTTTATGGAAAAGTCAAAAGGCGCATATAAATTTTCATATTGCCAAGGCTTTCCTTTTTGGAAATCATATTTGAATTTACCTCCTCTAGGAAAGAAGAAGACAATTAAGGCTATTGAAATAAAATAAAGGACATACTTATAAATAAGAGATTGTTTTTTATAAAAGTCATCAAGTGTTTTGCCCATTTGTAAAACCAATAAGTCCAAAAATAAAGAAATCTAATTTCATCTATCCAATTATTGGTCAAACTGTTGCAATGCCTTTAATTTTAGTATTTTCGCAGCAACAAATTTTTATGGAATGAAGGAAGTGGTCATTGTATCTGCAGTTAGAACACCGATAGGTAGTTTTATGGGTTCATTATCAACAGTACCAGCACCAAAATTAGGTGCAATAGCTATTAAAGATGCTTTAAAAAAAGCTAGAGTAGATGCCAAAATGGTAGATGAAGTTTTAATGGGTAATGTAGTACAGGCTGGCACTGGGCAAGCACCTGCAAGACAAGCTGCGATTTATGCTGGCATCCCTGATTCTGTACCATGCACTACTATAAATAAAGTTTGTGCATCAGGCATGAAAACAGTTATGCAAGCAGCACAATCAATAGCACTGGGTGATACTGATATTGTTGTGGCTGGTGGAATGGAAAATATGAGTCTTATCCCTCATTATGTTCATATGAGAAACGGGAATAAATTTGGACCAACCACATTAATAGATGGAATGCAAAAAGACGGTTTGGTAGATGTTTATGACCAAAATGCCATGGGAGTTTGCGCCGATGCTTGCGCAGTAGAACATAATTTTAGTAGAGAGGAACAAGACAATTTTGCCATACAATCTTACAATCGTTCTGCAGAAGCTTGGAAAAATGGAAAGTTTAATAACGAAGTTGTATCCGTAGAAGTACCTCAACGAAAAGGAGAGCCTGTAGTGGTTAGTGAGGATGAAGAATATAAGAACGTGAGAATGGAAAAAATCCCTATACTAAGACCTGCTTTTTCCAAAGATGGTACCGTAACTGCAGCCAATGCATCTACAATTAATGATGGAGCAGCAGCAATGGTTCTAATGAGTGCTGATAAAGCAGCCGAGCTAGGTATAGAACCAATGGCAAAAATAAAAAGTTATGCAGATGCAGCCCAAGAACCAAAATGGTTCACTACTGCACCTGCCAAAGCATTACCAAAAGCTTTGGAGAAAGCAGGAATTAAAATACAAGATGTTGATTATTTTGAATTTAATGAAGCCTTTGCCGTTGTCGGGTTAGCCAATATGAAACTTCTTGGTCTAAACGATAAAATCGTAAACGTAAACGGTGGGGCGGTCTCACTTGGACATCCACTTGGTTGCTCAGGGGCAAGAATTATGGTTACATTGCTTAATGTGCTGGAGCAGAATAATGCCAAAATTGGGGCAGCAGCCATATGTAACGGTGGCGGTGGGGCATCTGCAATTGTAGTAGAACGCGTTTAATCTAGGCTATTTTTATGCAATATGGTATTTGCCATTTGAGCATTGTTCCAGTTAGGGTATCACCTGATGATACCTCAGAGATGCTTACACAGTTGTTGTATGGTGATCTCTTTAAGGTGAAGGATACTCGAAAATATTGGGTCCGTATCGAAATAATTTTTGATGGCCAAGAAGGCTGGATAAGTAAAAAACAGTTTCAACTTATCACAGAAACTGATTTCAAAGAATTGAACATTGAAAAAAATCAAGAGCTTTCAACTGATTTTATTTCAAACATTATTATCAGGAAAAATGTTCTTCAGCCAATTACCATAGGTTCTAGAATTGACGTTTCAAACTTTTTAGGCCATGAACATGATGGTAGTTCAAAGTATCCCATTGAAGATAAATCCAATCTGGTAAATACAGCTCTTGTTTTTTTAAATGCTCCTTATCTATGGGGTGGTAAAACCCCTTTTGGTGTGGATTGTTCTGGTTTTACCCAAATGGTGTATAAGCTTAATGGGTATAAACTATATAGAACCACTGAAAAACAAGCTACACAGGGTGAAGTACTAAGTTTTATTGAAGAAAGTGAACCTGGTGATTTAGTTTTTTTTGACAATACTGATGGGCTCATAGACCATGTTGGTATTATTTTAAAAGACAATTACATTATACATGCCCACGGATGTGTACGTATAGACCGTATAGATCATACAGGTATTTTTAATACAGAAGAAAAAATATACTCCCATAAGCTAAGGGTTATCAAAAAAATTATATAAAAAAAGCCTTGACAATGTCAAGGCTTTTTTACTTTAAAGAAAAGTGTTTACTACTCTCCCAATAATTTTTTGATGCGCATAAAATTCTCATTATCGCCAAGTGCACCGTATATGTTCTTTAGCTGAGATAAGACACCCTCGTTGTCAGGGTTCATTTTTAAAGCTTCTTCCAATATTTTGGATCCCTCTATAAATAGGTCATCCTTCTTTTGCTTAAGTTCATCATAACGTGCAGTATCCGCTCTTGAGGTTCCCAAAGTGTTCATTTCATCAATTAAACTGTTTCCTTCATTTACATATGAAGTAGAAAGGTTTAATTGCGCGTTAACATAACTTGGGTCAATTTCCAACACTTTACGATATGCAACACGGGCTTCTTCAAGGTTTCCTTGCTCCATGCTTATAACACCGATGTTGTACAGTAAGTCTGGATTATCAGGAGCCATTTCTGAAGCTTTTGCCATAAGTTCTTTAAACTTTTCCTTATCACCCATTGTATAGTATAGGTTAGCCTTGTTCAAGATAAGGTTCACATCACCTGGATTACTAGCTATCGCATCTTCATAAGCAGCCAAAGCCTCATCATTTTTACCCTGTTGTTGGTATATCAGAGCAACGTTTTTAACAATTTCTGCCTTTTTTGAAGGTGTCTTCTCTTCTTTTGGATCTTTATGGGTACCAGCTTTAACGTATAAATCCCGTGTTGCCTTATCCATTTCCTCTACCTCTCCAGATTCTATATTAACAGCTGTATATTTTACTCCACTACCATCATAACCTACTTCTTTTAGCTCATTATAATATTTTAAAGCAGTGTCATAGTCAGCACCATTTACAGCACTACTTGCAGCATAGTAAAGATAGATGGTGTCTTTTGGGCTCAATGTATAGCCCATGTACAATTTCTCCGCTCCAGCTTTAAAAGCTTTATTGTTGTTATCTTCTACTGCAGCATTGATCAAATCTGCTGTCATTTGACCCAATTTCTGTTGTGCATCAGCAGTAAACTTCTTTTTTCCAGTTGATTCTTCTACTGAAACAACTTTACGAAAAGCTTCGATAGCAGGTTTAAATTCTGAAAGGCTGGAATAAGCATTTCCTAAAACTGAGTAGTACTGCGCCTGTAGCTTTTCATCAGCAGAGCCAATGGTGGAAGATATTCCTTCTAGTGTACTTTTTGCCGTTGCAGCATCACCGCTTTTTAAAGCTTTATCAGCAGCTTTTATTTCGTTTTTCTGAGAAAATCCTACCATTGAAATCATTACGGTAAGAAGAATTAGAATCTTAGTTTTCATTTTAATGTAATTAATATTTAGTGTTTATTGTTATTCTTTTGTTTCGTTGTCTGTATTATCAAGAGCCGTGCCATCTTCCTCATTCACCTCAATATCAAGTAAATCTGTTTCTTCTACAGCATCTTCATCTTTCATTACTTTGGCTACGGCCGCAATGGAATCGCTATCCTTTAAATTAATCAGTTTTACTCCTTGCGTAGCTCTTCCCATTACTCTTAAATCTTCAACACCCATTCGGATTGCGATACCAGATTTGTTGATGATCATCAAATCATCAGAATCGGTAACGTTTTTAATTGCAACCAATCCGCCTGTTTTATCTGTAATAGAAATGGTCTTAACTCCCTTACCACCCCTATTAGTTACGCGATAATCATCAATGTTGGATCTTTTTCCATACCCATTCTCAGAAACAACAAGAATATTATCTTCAAAATTATGTACGGACACCATTCCTATGACCTCATCATTATCATCTGCCAAGGTAATCCCACGCACACCAGAAGCATTCCTGCCCATGGGCCTTGTTTTACTTTCTTCAAATCGAATTGCTTTACCAGATTTGAGCCCTAAGAAAATTTGACTTGTACCCGTAGTAAGCTTGGCTTCAAGCAACTCATCATTTTCTCGAATGGTTATCGCGTTAATTCCATTCTGTCTAGGTCTAGAATATTGCTCCAAAGAAGTTTTCTTCACCGTACCTCTTTTGGTGGCCATAATAACATAGTGACTATTAACGTAATCTTCATCTTTTAAGTCTTGGGTACAAATAAAGGCTTTAACCTTATCCTCGCTCTCGATATTGATGAGGTTTTGAATAGCCCGCCCTTTGGAAGTTCTACTTCCTTCAGGTATTTCGTATACACGCATCCAAAAACATTTACCTTTTTGCGTAAAGAACAACATATATTGATGGTTGGTTCCCACAAACAAGTGTTCTAAAAAGTCTTCGTTACGTGTAGATGATGCTTTTTGACCTACTCCTCCCCTATTCTGGGTTTTGTACTCTGTAAGTGGTGTACGTTTGATATAACCAGCATGAGAAATGGTAATTACCACTTGCTCGTCTGGTATCATATCTTCTATGCTTAAATCGCCCCCAGCAAAATTAATTTCAGAACGTCTTCCGTCTCCGTACTTATTCTTAACCTCAAGCAGCTCATCCTTGATAATCTCCATTCTTCTTTCTTTCTTATCAAGAATGTCTTTTAAGTCTTCGATGGTCTTTAAAAGGGCATCATATTCTTCTCTGAGCTTATCCTGTTCCAGACCGGTCAATTGGCGTAGACGCATCTCAACAATGGCCTTGGCTTGAACTTCCGTTAGCTTAAACTCCTCCATCAAATTATTTCGGGCTTCGTCTACATTAGAAGATGCCCTAATAATTTCAATCACCCTATCAATATTGTCCGATGCTATAATAAGCCCCTCTAATATATGGGCTCTATCCTCAGCCTTCTTGAGCTCAAACTTGGTCCTTCTTACAACAACTTCATGACGATGCTCTACGAAATAATGAATTATCTCTTTTAAGTTCAATAATCTAGGGCGACCATTTACGAGCGCAATATTATTTACACTAAAAGAAGATTGTAATGCGGTGTACTTAAAAAGTGTGTTTAGGACTATATTGGGTATGGCATCCCTTTTTAACATGTAAACGATTCGCATTCCTTTTCTATCCGATTCGTCCCGAATTGCGGAAATACCCTCAATTTTCTTATCATTGATGAGGTCAGCAGTTTTCTTTATCATATCAGCCTTATTGACCTGATATGGAATCTCTGTAACTATGATACATTCTTTTCCCTGTACCTCTTCAAAAGTAGCCTTGGCTCGCATTACAACGCGGCCCCGACCTGTGTGAAATGCCTCTTTGACACCATCGTACCCATAAATAATACCACCTGTTGGAAAATCAGGAGCCTTGATATGGGTAATCAATTCATCAATTTCAATATTACTATCATCAATATAGGCAATGGTACCATCTATTACTTCCGATAAGTTGTGGGGCGGCATATTGGTAGCCATACCAACAGCAATACCAGATGCCCCATTAACAAGAAGTTGTGGAACCCTAGTAGGTAATACAGTGGGCTCCTTAAGCGAATCATCAAAATTCAATTGATGGTCGACTGTGTCTTTATCAATATCAGCCAACATATCGTCAGCAATTTTGCGCATACGAGCTTCTGTATATCTCATAGCAGCAGGACTATCACCATCAACGGAACCAAAGTTACCTTGCCCATCCACTAGCATGTAACGCAAACTCCATTCTTGGGCCATACGCACCATACTGTCATATACCGATGTATCACCATGCGGATGGTATTTTCCTAAAACTTCACCCACAATACGAGCAGATTTTTTATGCGCACTACTTGATCTGACACCTAGCTCATACATCCCATAAAGAACTCTTCTATGCACTGGTTTTAAGCCATCCCTGACATCAGGTAAGGCACGTGACACAATGACCGACATTGAATAATCAATGTAGGCAGATTTCATTTCATCTTCAATGTTGATAGGTATCAATTTTTCTCCTTCAGCCATATTAAAATCGTCTTGATTTTTGTAATTAAAATATCAAGGCAATATACGTAAAAACGCATGTTCCAAAACAGTTAGCCAGTACTTTATTAAAAAAATTATTAACATAAGAATTCACATTAATCTTCTTAAATCAACATGTTAAAAATTTAAAAAAGCTTATTTTTTTCGTCATTTACAGCTTCTTTGTCGAATATGGGTACGGTATTTGACCATTGTTGGATTAGTTTTATTAATTTTAATTGCTGAATAAGGAAATTTATGGATGATAATTTTTCGCCAAGGGTAAAAGATGTTATTGCATTTAGCAAAGAAGAAGCTCTTAGACTTGGTCATGATTTTATAGGTACAGAACATCTGATGCTTGGTCTTTTGCGTGACGGTAATGGAAAGGCCATAAACATATTGGATGCACTGGATGTAGACTTAGAACATTTAAGAAGAAAAGTTGAAATTTTAAGCCCTGCTAACCCAAATACCAGTAACGCACAAAAAGACAAAAAAAACCTGCATTTGACAAGGCAGGCAGAACGTGCTTTAAAAACGACTTTTTTAGAGGCAAAGCTTTTTCAGAGCTCCTCAATAAATACTGCTCATTTATTGCTTTGTATTCTTAGAAATGAGAACGATCCAACAACAAAATTGCTCCATAAACTAAAAGTGGATTATGACAATGTTAAAGAGCAATTCAAATCCATGATTACTAGTGACGATGACTACCTTGATGTAACAAGGGCAGAGTCTTTCCCTGGTGATGCAGAAGACACAGGTGATTCTAAGGAAAGTACTTTTGGCTCATCAGGCAATGCCCAAAAAGGTAGTAAAAAGTCTAAAACTCCAGTTCTGGACAACTTTGGTAGGGATTTGACCAAACTTGCGGAAGAAAACAAGTTAGATCCTGTTGTTGGCCGAGAGAAAGAAATAGAGCGGGTATCACAGATTCTTAGTAGAAGGAAGAAAAACAACCCACTTTTAATAGGGGAACCTGGAGTGGGTAAAAGTGCTATTGCTGAAGGTTTGGCACTACGCATTATAAATAAAAAGGTATCGAGAATATTGTACGGAAAGCGTGTGGTTACCTTGGACTTAGCTTCTCTAGTTGCTGGAACCAAGTATAGGGGTCAGTTTGAAGAGCGCATGAAAGCCGTGATGAACGAGCTTGAAAAGAATGATGACATCATTCTTTTTATAGATGAGATTCATACCATAGTTGGTGCTGGTGGTGCTACCGGTAGTTTAGATGCTTCCAACATGTTTAAACCAGCTTTAGCTAGAGGGGAGATTCAATGTATTGGAGCAACTACATTAGACGAGTATCGTCAATATATTGAAAAAGATGGGGCACTTGAGCGTCGTTTCCAAAAGGTAATGGTAGAACCCACTACAGTGGAAGAAACCATTGAAATCCTTATGAACATTAAAGGGAAATATGAAGACCACCACAATGTAAATTATACAGATGATGCTATAAAAGCATGTGTTAACCTAACGAATAGGTACATGACCGATAGATTTTTACCAGACAAGGCTATAGATGCCCTAGATGAAGCTGGTTCTAGAGTTCACATCGTGAATATGGACGTACCAAAGCAGATTCTAGAATTGGAAAATCAGCTTGAGGAAGTTAGGGAATTAAAGAACAGCGTGGTGAAAAAGCAGAAATATGAAGAGGCTGCTAAACTGCGTGATGACGAAAAAAGAATAGAAAAGGACCTTGCAATGGCCCAAGAAACTTGGGAAGAAGAAAGCAAGTTAAATAGAGAGACTGTATCAGAAGATAATGTTGCCGATGTTGTTTCTATGATGAGCGGAATTCCTGTAAATAGAATTGCGCAGACCGAGAGCAACAAACTGGCTGAACTTCCGCAGTTGATTAAAGATTATGTGATTGGGCAAGATGAGGCTGTTGTAAAAGTGGCAAAAGCCATACAACGTAATAGGGCTGGGCTTAAAGACCCCAATAAACCTATTGGTTCGTTTATCTTCCTAGGTCAGACCGGAGTTGGCAAAACACAATTGGCAAAAGTTTTAGCAAAAGAGTTATTTGATTCTGAAGATGCACTCATTCGAATAGATATGAGTGAGTATATGGAAAAATTTGCTATTTCAAGACTAGTTGGTGCGCCTCCAGGATATGTAGGTTATGAAGAAGGTGGTCAACTAACCGAAAAAGTAAGGAGAAAACCTTATTCTGTCATTCTTTTGGACGAGGTTGAAAAGGCGCATCCAGATGTTTTCAATATGCTTTTACAAGTATTAGATGATGGGTACTTAACAGACAGTCTAGGTAGAAAAATCGATTTTAGAAATTCTATCATAATAATGACATCCAATATTGGTGCCAGACAGTTGAAAGACTTTGGGCAAGGTGTTGGTTTTGGAACTGCATCTAAAAAAGCCCAAGCGGACAGCCACCAAAAGAGCGTTATTGAAAATGCATTGAAAAAAGCATTTGCTCCTGAGTTTTTAAACCGTATTGATGATGTTATAGTATTTAATCCTCTTGAACGTGAGGATATTCATAAGATCATTGATATTGAATTGGATAAGTTGTTCAAGCGTATCAAAGACATTGGATACGATTTAAACCTTTCTGAAAAGGCAAAAGATTATATTGCAGACAAAGGTTTTGATAAGCAATATGGCGCTCGACCCTTAAAAAGAGCCATTCAAAAATATATTGAAGATTCTTTAGCTGAAGAAATTGTAAACTCTAATTTGAATGAGGGTGATAGTATCTTCATGGATCTAGATGAGAAAAAGGAAGAGCTTACCATAAAAATAAAGAAGCAAGAAAAATCTTCGAAAGCCTAACAGAGATTATTTTATCTCATGATAGAAAAGAGCCATAATTATGGCTCTTTTTTAGTATCGGCACTGTAGATAAAACATATGTATTCAATGGAATTTATTTGTTGGCAACATTTAAAACGATATTTGAGCTTTTAATCTATTATTTTTCTCAAAACACACAGCTACGGCTACATTCGCCATAGAGACACACTATAATACTTTTGGGGAATGAAAATGGGATTTAGCAAAAAAACCATTATTGTTAAAGAATATCATTTAGATATTGGAATAGTACAGGTATTTGATGACTATATGGTATCCATCTTTGAGGAAGGAGCAACACTTACGCTTGAAAGGGCTTACCAAATCATAGGGATATCAGAAATTCACTTTAGAGGAAGAAAATTTGGATATGTAAGCTTACGAAAGAATTCTTATGCCATAGATCCTGTTATCTACACGTATTTAAGGGGTTTAGAAAACTTAAAGGCCTTTGCTATCGTTTCTAAAAAGGAAATTGATATGCATAATTTCAAAATTGAAAAGATGTTCTACAAAAAGAATATGGAATTCTTTATAGAATATGACAATGCAATCAATTGGATAAAAAAACGTGTCTCCAAAAAAAATAAGGGGAAGAAGAGTGCCTAGTTTATTTATTGTGCTTCTTGATTTTCAGCAGAAGGTCGCTTAAATAGTTCTACAAAAGCTTTTCCTATATTATTTAAAATATCGGTAGCTGTTACAGCTTCATATCCATTCTCCATAACAGTCATATCACCTGCTAACCCATGTAAGTAAACTCCAAAAATGGCAGCATGAATTTGGGGGTAATTTTGAGCAACTAAAGCGGTTATCATCCCTGTTAAAACATCACCGCTACCAGCCGTTGCCATACCTGGATTTCCAGTAGCGTTTATATAACCCTTTCCATTATAAAAAGTGATTGTATGAGCTCCTTTTAAAACTAAAATACAATTGTACTTGATCGAAAACTCTCTTGCCTTTCTTAGTTTGTCAAAATCATCCTTCCATTTACCCGCCAATCGTTCAAACTCTTTTGGGTGAGGGGTTAAAACAGATTCTTTAGGTAATTTTTTGAGCAATTCCTTGTCATCAGCCAAAATATTCAGAGCATCTGCATCCAATACCAATGGGCAAGTGTTTTCGTCTAAAAACTCAGAAAAAGCAATAGTTGTTTTTTCCTCTACTCCCATCCCCATGCCAATTCCGACTACCGCTGCTTTTTTGATACTTTCAATTTCGGTTAGGATTTCATCTTCATCATCAGTCATTACCATTAGCTCTGGTGTACTAGCTTGTAAAGGAATGTAACCACATTTAGGAACATATGCAGTAACCAATCCACTTCCAGTTTTCAAGCATGCTTTAGCTGCTAAATTCACAGCTCCAATCTTTCCGTAGCTTCCACCTACAATCATAGAGTGTCCATAACTGCCTTTATGGGAAAACTTAAGCCTAGGCATGTACATAGGCAAAACCTCCGACTTACCGATCAGCTCAAAATCTGTTTCCGTTTTATGAAGACATTCTTGGTCTAGTCCAATATCGAGCAACTCCCATTGATTTAGAAAAATTCCAGTTTCAGGAAGAAAGAATACTAGCTTAGGTGCCTGGAAACTTAGTACGTGTGAAGCTCTCACGACTTTTTTACTATCCTCGGGGATTCTATCTAAAAATAATCCTGAGGGAACATCTATAGAAAGAATAAAAGCTCCAGAATCGTTTATATGATTAATAAGTTTAACTACCCAATCGTCAGGACTTCTATTCAATCCTATTCCAAAAATAGCATCTACAATAATGTCGTCATGGCCAAGCTCAGGGAACTCACAATCAGAATCTAAAAATTCTGGCCATAGCTTTCTTTCTTTAAGCCTATCCAGATTTATCAAAAAATCTTTGGAGCGTTTCTCACTATAATTGACCACATAGACCAAAATAGAATACCCATTTTCTTTTAAATGTCTAGCTAATGCAATGCCATCACCCCCATTATTGCCAATACCACAGAACAAATGTATTCTTACATTAGCTCCTTGAAGCCTGGAATTCATCCATTCAAATATCTGTGATGCCGCTCTTTCCATTAGCGAATCACTCGTTATCTGCTGTTTTTCAATTGTGAATTTATCAGCAGCGTATATTTGTTCAGCATTAAATATTTTCATTCAGCAAAGAAAATTATTTAAAATTGTGAAAATCATAAAAATTTAGGAATCATTTGATGGGGTATCCAAATGTACTACTTTTGATATCACTTTTAGAAATATGCAATTTAAACAATTGGACACAACTAGCTTTTTGACAATTACGACTACTTCGTCAATTGCTACTATCACTATTACCCCTTTGGGGTAACTTTCTATTAATATTCGTCCACATATTCAATTGTTCCACAATTTTTCAAAAATATCTAAATGAAAGTATTAAAATTCGGAGGTACTTCTGTTGCCAACGAGGAAAATATAGAAAAAGTAAAGTCAATAGTTCAAAACAGTTCTAATGGTAAAATTGGTGTTGTAGTATCTGCCTTGGGTGGAGTGACTGATGTTCTATTGAATTCCTTAGCGCTTGCTTCACTTCAAGATATAGCTTATGAAAATGGGCTTAATGAAATTGAAGAAAGACATTTTAGGGTAATAAAAAGTCTTTTTCCTGTAAATGCTCAAAGTAGTATTTTAAGCAAAGTTAAAAGTGAGCTTAACAATCTTGAAACACTACTCGAAGGTGCTTTCTTGATAGGAGAGACTACCCAAAGGTTGTCTGACAAAGTGGTGAGCTATGGCGAATTGCTTTCTTCATATATAATAAGTCAGTATTTTATTTCAGAAGGTTTGGATGCGGTTTTAGAGGATGGTAGAAGTCTTATTACTACAGACGAGAGCTTTGGTAATGCGAATGTAGATTTTGAATCTACAAATGCCAATTGCAAAAAATACTTTTTTAATACAAAGAAAAAAATAACCGTAATACCCGGTTTTGTTTCTTCATCCAAAAATGGGAACTCCACTACCCTAGGCAGGGGTGGTTCAGATTATACTGCTGCAATTATCGCTGCGGCTACAGATGCTGATGTCTTAGAAATATGGACCGATGTTAGTGGCATGTATACAGCAAATCCTAAATTGGTAAAACAGGCAAAATGTGTTTCCCATATTTCTTATGAAGAGGCTATGGAGCTTTCACATTTTGGTGCAAAAGTTCTTTATCCTCCTACTATCCAACCAGTTTTAACAAAAGGGATTCCCATTGTTATTAAAAATACTTTTTCACCTGAAGATGAGGGGACATTAATTACCAAAAACAAAAACGGTAAAGGAAAATCCGTAAAGGGAATAAGCCATGTTGGCAATATCACTTTGCTATCTCTGGAAGGTTCAGGAATGGTAGGTATTCCTGGGATTTCTAAACGTTTTTTTGAAACCTTATCGCAAGAGGGCATAAGCGTTGTGATGATTACTCAAGCTTCTTCAGAACATTCCATATGTGTAGGTATTGCAGATAAAGATGCAGAATTGGCTGCAACCACAGTTAACAACACATTTGAATATGAAATTGTTACTAAAAAAATAAAGCCTGTTCTTGTTGAGAGCAATTTGGCTATAATTGCATTGGTTGGTGATAATATGAAAAGTCATCAAGGGCTTAGCGGAAAAATGTTCAGCACCCTTGGTAAGAATAATGTAAACATACGTGCTATTGCTCAAGGAGCTTCAGAACGAAACATCTCAGCGGTAATTAAAAGAGATGATGTTAAAAAGGCGCTGAATACTTTACATGAGGAGTTCTTTGAGGAAAACATAAAACAATTGAACCTCTTTGTAATGGGTGTCGGCAATGTAGGGTCTAGATTTTTAGACCAGATTCGTCAACAAAAAAAATATTTAAAATCAGAGCTTAAATTAAATATCAGGGTCATCGGAATTTCAAATTCTAGAACCATGGTTTTTGACGATAGTGGAATATCCTTGGATAATTGGGAGAAAGAATTGGCTTCCGGTGAAAAAGCCAATAGAGCTATATTTATTGAAAAAGTAAAAGGGTTGAATTATCGAAACAGTATTTTTGTTGATAATACGGCAAGTGAAGAAGTGGCTACAACTTATTCAGACTTCTTAGCGAACAGTATTTCAGTTGTTACTTGTAATAAGATAGCGTGCTCTTCAAATTTCTCTAACTATAAAGAGCTAAAGCAACTATCTAAAAAATACAATTCTCCCTTTTTATTCGAAACTAATGTAGGTGCGGGATTACCTATTATAGATACTTTAAAGCACCTCATTGCATCTGGTGACAAAGTGAATAAAATTCAAGCTGTCCTTTCTGGTAGTTTAAATTTTGTTTTTAATAATTTCAATGACAAGACTACTTTTCATGATGTAGTAAAACAAGCACAAGAAGAAGGTTATACTGAACCAGACCCAACCATTGACCTAAGTGGCATAGATGTAATGCGGAAAATTTTGATTTTAGCCAGGGAAAGTGGGAATCAGCTCGAAATAGAGGACATTGAGAATGAACCCTTTTTACCCAGAGAGAGTTTAGAAACCAAATCCAATGAAGAGTTCTTTGAATCCCTGAAAAAGTATGAAGCTAGTTTTCAAAAGTTATATCAAAACGCTGGGCAAAACAATAGCAAACTAAAATATGTTGCCCAATTCGAAAATGGCAAAGCAAAAGTAGGCTTGCAAGAGATTCCTAAAGGACACGATTTTTACAACTTAGAAGGGAGTGACAATATTGTACTTTTCTTTACGGAAAGATATCCAGCCCAGCCTATGATAATCAAAGGTGCTGGAGCTGGTGCAGAAGTTACCGCATCTGGTATTTTTGCAGATATCATTAGAATAGGAAACTTTTAATATGGAAGAAATCAAGGTTTTTTGCCCAGGTACTATTGCCAATGTTTCTTGTGGATTTGATGTCCTCGGCTTAGCATTGGAATCTGTTGGTGACGAGATGATAGTCCGAAAATCTAAAACCCCAGGCATAAAAATCACTAAAATAGTAGGTCAAGAACTTCCTTTGGAAACCAATAAGAATGTTGCTGGTGTAGCAGGGCTTGCACTCCTAGAGAAAAGTGATTATGAAGGTGGTTTTGAAGTTGAAATCCATAAGAACATAAAACCAGGAAGTGGTATTGGCAGTAGTGCCGCTAGTTCAGCTGGAGCGGTATGGGGCATGAATCATCTCTTAGGTGAGCCATTTTCAAAATTAGAATTGGTCCAGTTTGCCATGCAAGGTGAGAAATTGGCCAGTGATGTTGCGCATGCGGATAATGTGGCTCCAGCAATATATGGTGGCTTTACCTTGGTAAGAAGCTACAATCCATTGGATATTGTACCTATACATACTCCAAAAGAATTATTTGCCACCGTAATACATCCGCAGATAGAAATTAAGACCTCTGACTCCAGAAAGATTTTAAAAACCTCTATCACCTTGGAAAAAGGTATAAGGCAATGGGGAAACCTTGGAGGTTTGGTCGCAGGACTTTTTGCTGAAGATTACGATTTAATCGGTCGTTCCTTAGAAGACCATATCGTGGAGCCAATACGTTCTATACTTATTCCTGAGTTCAAGAGATTGAAAAAAGAAGTTGTTTCTGCAGGTGCTCTCGGTTGTGGTATTTCTGGGTCGGGACCTTCGGTCTTTGCATTAAGTAAGGGAGAAGAAGTAGCCAAAGTTGTGGCAAAAAGTATGGCAATGATATATACAGCAATAGGAATTGATTATGACATCCATGTCTCTAAAATTTGTTCAAAAGGAGTCAAAGAAATAAAGTGATATGAATTTTTATAGCCTTAACAAAAAAGCAAAAGATGTTTCTTTTAAAGAAGCGGTAATTTCTGGTATCGCGCCTGATAAAGGGCTTTATTTCCCTGAAAACATAACCCCTCTCCCTAATTCCTTTTTTAAGCAAATAGAAAATCTTTCAAATCATGAAATAGCCTTTAGGGCCATAGAACAATTTGTAAAAGAAGATATTCCAGAAACCGTATTAAAGGAAATTTTAACAAATGTGCTGGACTTTGAATTTCCAGTTATAGAAATTAAAAAGAACGTTGCTACACTTGAGCTTTATCATGGGCCAACAATGGCTTTTAAGGATGTTGGTGCTCGATTTATGGCGAACTGTTTGGGGTATTTCTCACAAAACTCAAAAGAAGAAGTTACTGTTCTTGTAGCTACATCAGGAGACACTGGTGGGGCGGTCGCTAATGGCTTTCTGGGAGTTGATGGTGTTAAGGTAGTAATACTTTACCCTAGTGGTAAGGTCAGCGAAATTCAAGAAAAGCAGTTGACTACTTTGGGCCAAAATATAACCGCAATTGAGGTAGACGGAACATTTGATGACTGTCAACAAATGGTAAAAACTGCTTTTTTGGATGAAGAAATAACCTTACATCAAAAACTGACTTCAGCTAATAGCATTAATGTTGCGCGTTGGTTACCACAATTACTTTATTTTCTATTTGCTTTCAAACAAGCTAAAAGTCAAAATAAAGATATTGTGTTTTCTGTTCCTTCAGGGAATTTCGGAAATATATGTGCGGGAATGGTGGCACAACGTTTGGGGATGCCCGTAAAACATTTTATTGCTGCCACTAATGTAAATGATACAGTACCACAATTCATGAAAACGGGTGAATACCATCCCAAGCCATCAACGGCAACGATCTCTAATGCGATGGATGTTGGTGACCCAAGTAACTTTATTAGAATTCGCCACTTGTATAATAATGATTTTTCAAAACTCAACGAAAACCTCTATTCCTATTCTTTTGATGATACGACTACCAAAAAAACTATGAAGTACATATACCAAAATCATGGTTACATCACCGACCCACATGGAGCAGTGGGCTATTTGGGACTAAAAAAGTATCAAGATGAACATCCTAATGTCTATGGGATTTTTTTAGAAACTGCCCATCCTGTCAAATTTTTAGATGTAGTAAAAGACACACTAAAAATAGATTTAGAGATTCCTAAGCAAATAAAGAAGGTTATGGATAAAGAAAAAGTATCCATCAAAATAGCTTCGTACAAAGAATTAAAATCTTATCTGCTAGGGAGATAAAAAAATCAACAACAGTTTGTGCAAAACAATAGTTCATAATTAAAATGACCCCATATTATTTCAATATTTTTACAACCACTAATATTGAATAATGAAAGATACTGCACTCACGCAAGCCCATACTTCTTTGGGGGCAAAAATGGTTCCTTTTGCTGGTTTTAATATGCCTGTTTCCTACGAGGGAGTTAATATAGAGCATGAAACTGTCAGAAATAAGGTTGGTGTTTTTGACGTTTCACACATGGGGGAATTCTTGATAGAAGGACCAAAAGCTTTAAAATTAATCCAAAAAGTTAGTTCCAATGATGCTTCTAAACTTGATGTTGGCAAAGCACAATACAGTTGTCTCCCAAATGAAGCAGGTGGAATAGTTGATGACTTAATTATCTATAAAGTCAAAGATGAAACCTATCTTCTAGTAGTAAATGCTTCGAATATTGAAAAAGATTGGAAGCATATCTCAAAATACAATACAGATATAGGCGCTGTAATGCGTGATTTATCTGGAGAGTACTCATTACTTGCCATTCAGGGTCCAAAAGCTGTTGAAGCGATGCAATCCTTGTCTTCCCATGATTTGTCAACGATTAAATTTTACAATTTTATCGTTGGAGATTTTGCCGGCATAGAACATGTAATCATTTCTGCTACGGGTTATACAGGCTCAGGTGGGTTTGAAATTTATTGTAAAAACTCTGAAGTAAAACAGGTTTGGGAGAAAGTGCTGGAAGCCGGTGCCAATTATGGAATTAAGCCTATTGGTCTAGCAGCTAGGGACACATTGCGTTTAGAAATGGGCTATTGCCTTTACGGTAATGATATTGATGAAACCACCTCGCCTATACAGGCTGGGCTTGGTTGGGTGACCAAGTTTACAAAAGAGTTTGTAAATAGTGAAAATCTGGCAAGGCAAAAACAAGAAGGTGTAACCAAAAAATTAATAGGCTTTGAAATGGATGAAAAAGCCATTCCCCGTCAGGGTTATGAAATTATGGACTCTGAACAAAACCCAATTGGTAAGGTAACATCTGGTACTATGGGCCCTTCAGTTAGCAAAGGGATTGGTTTGGGCTATATATCCTCTCAATTTGCTAAACCAGGTGAAAAAATATATATACAAATCCGTAAAAAGTTAGTTTCTGCAACAGTTGTTAAACCTCCTTTTTATAAAAGCTAGTTCACTCTAATTGGATAAAAAGAAAAAAAAGATTCTCATACTTGGTGCTAGTGGATTCATTGGCAACTCCTTATACAAAGAGCTTTGTAATTACTTTGACACCTATGGCACTTATTATTCAAACAGGTCATTCTCAGATAACAAACAGTTTTTTCGTTACGATTTAGAGGAAGATGACATCTTTAAAATACTGGAAAGAGTACGTCCAGATTTTATAATTTCTTCGTTAAGGGGAAATTTTACGGCTCAAATACAGGCTCACATACATTTATTGGAATATTTATCCAAGCACAACTGTAAACTATATTTTATTTCCTCGGCAAATGTTTTTGATGCGTACAGTAAATTTCCTTCATACGAAAATGACAAAACTTTGTCTGAGAGTATTTATGGTAGATTAAAGATACGTATCGAGAATATGATGATGCGCATGCCAAAAACCAAAGTAGCTATTTTGCGCTTACCTATGGTTTTTGGGAATACTTCCCCAAGAATTAAAGAGTTTAAAACTTTATTGGAAAGTAACGAACCCGTAGAGGTATTCCCTAACCTTATCATCAACGTAACCAATGATGACCGCTTAATGCAACAGGTACATTATCTCATAAACCAAGATAAGTATGGAATTTTCCATTTAGGAAGTACAGATTTGGTTCATCATGAAGATTTTGTGAAAGAAGTCATCAAACGCTTGGGCAACTATCACCCCGTTTTAAAAAAGGTATATACTACCAACGAAGAACGTTATCTAGCAGTTTTACCAAAAAAAAATAAACTGCCAAAAAACTTACGAATAACTTATCAGGAAATTATAGACCATCACTTAATGGTGGATTGAATTGATTAATTTTAGCACAATATGGAAAAATTAAGCGAAGAACAAATTAGAGAAAAACTATCAGCTATAGATGGCTGGATCTTTGATAATGTCGCCATCACCAAATCATATAAGTTCAAAAACTTTAAAGAAGCTTTTGCTGCAATGTCCAGAATTGCTTTCGAATGTGAAGCACAAAACCACCATCCTAATTGGGAAAATGTGTATAATTCTTTGACTATTAAGTTAAATACGCATGATGTAGATGGGGTAACCCAAAAAGATTTTGATTTGGCAACTATTATAGAGAAAATCATCAACCAGTAATTCGCTTTAGTTGGCTTGTGATTATCCATGTCGTTTTGTTAATTTGTCTTTATCCTAAAACTATTTGATAAATGGGAAGAGCTTTCGAATTTAGAAAGGCACGTAAAATGAAACGATGGGCTGCTATGTCCAAGGCCTTTACCAGAATTGGTAAAGACATTGTTATGGCGGTTAAAGAAGGAGGGCCAGATCCCGATGCTAATTCTAGACTAAGAGCCGTTATACAGAATGCAAAATCTGTAAACATGCCCAAAGACAACATTGAAAGGGCAATAAAACGAGCAAGTGATAAGAATCAAGGGGATTATAAAGAAGTGCTTTTTGAAGGTTACGCCCCGCATGGCATTGCTATTCTAGTTGAAACAGCTACCGATAACAATACGCGTACCGTTGCGAACATCAGAAGCTATTTTAATAAATGCAATGGCAATTTGGGAACATCGGGCTCAGTGGAATTCATGTTTGACCATACCTGTAATTTTAGGATTCCATCTGAAGGGATTGATGCAGAAGAACTTGAATTGGAATTTATCGATTTTGGAGCGCAAGAAGTTTTTGTTGATGAAGATGGAATATTGATTTATGCCCCTTTTGAAAGTTTTGGTGCTATACAAAAAGAGCTGGAAGCCAGAGAAATAGAAATTTTATCATCAGGTTTTGAACGTATTCCTCAGGTCACTAAAGAATTAAATGAGGAACAAACAGCCGATGTTGAAAAATTGCTTGAAAAAATTGAGGAGGACGATGATGTACAGAACGTATACCACACTATGAAAGAGTAGCTCGCATTTTATTAGAAGTCAATTGCAAATTGAAGCGTTTTTTGGCGACTTATTTATAAACAATTTACTATGCGCTATCTAATTACTATAATGCTTGTCCTTTTTGTTCTCAATGCCAGTGTTTCACAGGAGATGAATGCTGATTCATTACTTGAAATCCTAGAAGAACAATCTGATACACTGAAAGTAAATGGAAATTCCTACCAATTTTTGGTGAATGATGCAGTGCTAATTTGTGTCTTTGATGAAAATGCAAATCGAATGCGAATTATTTCACCAATTGTAGAGCGTGAAAAAATAGGCGAAGAAGAGCTTCTAAATGCGCTTGTTGCTAATTTTCATTCTGCATTAGATGTAAAATATGCTCTTAGCGATGAAATCATATGGTCCGTATTCATCCACCCATTAAAGGAACTTTCCAAAGAACAGGTGATTGATGCTGTAAAACAAGTCTATACTGCTGCCAAAACCTTTGGAGATTCATATTCAAGTACTAATCTGGTGTTTCCTGGAAACACAAAAAAGAAAGAGAAAACACTTCCTAAAATTTTAAAAAAGACATAAAAAAAGGACCGCCCCACGCAGTCCTTTTAACCAATTAATACTTATAGAAAAATCTACTTTATGGTACTTACGAAGTTTTAATCAAAGTAGTTTTACTTTCCAAAAAAAAATTAAAAACTATATTCTGGAACCTTTCCTATAACACCTTTAAAGAAAGAGGTGTACAATTTAAAATCTGCCTCTTTGTCTTCTGTAGGAAAGTGGGGTTCTGAAATCTGAATTTGCTTTTTACCATAGTCAAAAGTGACCATAACAATGGGAACATTGGCAGTTTTAGCAATGTAATAAAAACCTGTTTTCCATGTTGTCACCTTTTTACGAGTTCCTTCTGGCGATAGCGCCAACCTAAATTTATCTCTATCATTGAAAATGTTGGCAATTGAAGTAACTGTATCGTTATTTTTACTTCTATCGATTGGTGCGCCACCCATCCACTTAAAATACCAGCCAAAAGGGAATTTAAAGAGACTTTTTTTTGCTATAAAATTGATTTCTTCGTTCCAAACCCTCCGAATCAGCAACCCTAAAAAAAAATCCACCCAGCTTGTATGGGGCACAACAATAAAAACGGCCTTATCAATTTTAGGGAAGTCGCCTATTAGTTTCCACCCCAGTATTTTAAAATAAATGTATTTTGCAAGGTGTTGCATTACTTGGTTTATGGTGATATAAGATTCTTAAATCTTTAAATAAATCGATTTAAGCTTTTCTGGCGAAATTTTATTACGCCAGTCACGCCCTAAGGCATTCTCCCATAGTGCATCCATTGAAAGGGAAACGGAAACCATACTATCCAATTCATCGTCGGTTAAATTGTCGCAAATACCAGTTGGAAAAACAATTCCATGTTTTTGCTTCATCTCGTTGAATAATTTCACGCCCTCAGGGTAAAATTCGCTTAAATGTTGAAAAACTAAACAGTTTCCAATACCATGCTTCACACCCAATAAATGTGAAAGTCCATAGCTCATTGCATGTGCAATCCCAACTTGGGAATACGCAATACTCATGCCTCCATGCCATGAAGCCATCATTAATTTTTCTTCAGAATCCTGCTGACATATATCCCCAAGAAATACTTCTTTACATAAATCAAGAGCCTTTTCGCCATAACTTTGGCTAAAGGCATTCAAGTAAGTACCACTTAAAGATTCTATACAATGTATAAAACAATCCATACCTGTGTAAAACCATTGTTCTTTTGGGACGGTACCTACCAAATCAGGATCTAAAACCACTTGATCATACGTGGTAAAATCTGAGTTTATTCCCAATTTTTTATTTGGTCCTGATAATACGGCTGTTCGGGAGACTTCAGCTCCAGTACCGCTTATCGTGGGAATTCCAACATGATAAATTGATTTTTTTGATACTAAATCCCAACCTTGGTATTTTTCTGAAGATCCGTTATTTGTGAGCATTATAGCTACTGCTTTTGCTAAATCCAATAAAGTACCCCCTCCTATTCCGACGATACCCGATGGTAGTTCCTCAAAGTCAGTTTTTATCTTATTGACTAAAGCATCAACCTGTTCTGTTTTGGGCTCTTCATCTGCAGAAATAAAAATAATCTGGTCATTAAACAACCATGGTATTTGTTGTTCCAACTCTTTACCATGAAAAAAATCATCTACCAAAAAAATAAAAGGTGCATCTGAATTACGTCTTTTGGGCAACAAAATTTCTCCAAGCTGATTAAAACTTCCCCTTCCGAATACCACTCGGGGCACCATGGGAAAATTTCTATGAACCTTATTTATTGTCGAAACTTCCCTTTTCTGATTCGCTATTTCCTTTTCTATCTTCATTAATTTGATAAGTACTTCAAAATATCACGTATGCTATTCAGCTTTAAGTGATTGTTTATTTTTTCTTCTTTTTGGGATACCTGTTCATGTGCCCAAGTCGTATGAAAGGGTATATGAACAGCCATCGCACCAATGTTTAATATAGGTATAACATCTGACTTTAGAGAATTCCCTACCATTAAAAACTCTTTTTTATCAATTTCAAGATGGTTCAATAATTTCTCATAGTTGGATTCTTTTTTATCACTTAATACTTCTACATGATGAAAATACTTGGACAAACCTGACTTTTCCAGTTTCCGCTCTTGGTCTAACAAATCTCCTTTTGTCAAAACGATAAGCCTATAGTTTTTCTCTAACTTTTCTAGCACCTCCTCTACTCCATCCAAGAGTTCTACAGGGTGCAAAATCATTTTTTTGCCAAGATTCAAAATTTTAGAAATGGTTTCTTGTGGCAGGTTATTATTGGATAAATCAAGTGCGGATTCTATCATTGAAAGTACAAAACCTTTAATACCATATCCGTAAGCTTTAAGATTTTGCATTTCCATCTTAAATAACTCTTGGTCTATTTTATTCTTTGTTTCATATCCTTCTAAAAGTTCAGCAAAATGTTCTTCCGTTTCCCTAAAATAAGTTTCGTTTACCCATAAGGTATCGTCAGCATCAAAGCCAATGACCTTGATAGTAGAAAAATCTATTTCCATGCTTTTTTTGCTCTTTCTAAATCTTCTGGGGTATCTATCTCTATTCCTGTGATATCTGTCTCCACCATTTTTATTTTTTTGCCATACTCTAAAAACCGAATGGCTTCTATTTTCTCTGTGGCTTCTAATTCTAACATTGATAGTCTTTGAAAATCCACTAAAGCTCTTTTCCGAAATGCATAAATACCTTTGTGTTTATAGTAAGTAGTGGCTACTTCTTTATCCCTGGGATAAGGAATCGGCGATCTAGAAAAGTATAAGGCAAAATTTCTATTGTCCACTATTACTTTAACCGTATTGGGGTTTGAAATTTCTTCCCAATCTGTAATTGGGGTCATTAAGGAAGCTAAATCAATTTCAGCTTTAGTATCAGCTTTGAATACTTCAATAGTTTTTTCAAGGCTTTTCTTATCTATAAAAGGTTCATCTCCTTGAACATTAATCACAATATCCACGTTCATGTTTACAACAGCTTCTGCAATTCTATCACTCCCACTTTCGTGTTTCTGCTTACTCATGATGGCTTTTCCACCCGTATCTTCAATAAGGTTATAAATAATTTCACTATCGGTTACCACATATACCTCATCAAAAAGTTTAGTACTTACAGTTGCTTCATAGGTTCTGAGAATAACTGGTTTCCCTTCCAAATCCTGCATTAATTTTGCTGGAAATCTAGATGCTTGGTAGCGAGCCGGAATCATTGAGATTATTTTCACTTTGCTAGGGGTTACGTTCTGGTCTTAGGTCTTAGTTTTCTATATATTCTGAAAATAATAGCTAAAATTATGATAACGAGTACCGCAGCTAAAAGTGGGGCAAATATAGACGCTGTGGAAACCACGACTGCAGTCCCAGTCTCAACCGTTGACACTACTGGATTGGCCAAACCGCCTGTCGTAGCAGTAGAGGTAAGTCTTCCGGTAGCGTTTGCACCCTTTATAGCGGCGGCTGTTCCACCACCAGCAATTATGGCTAAAGACCAAGTTACTACTGGATCAAGATTTGCAATTGTAGAAACCATTACAGCTGTACCTGCAATGGCGGCAAGTGGTATGGCGATACTATCCAATGCATTATCCACCCAAGGAATAAAATAGGCAAAAATCTCTGCAACAGTAGCTACTCCAAGAGTAATTACAGCAGCTAAACTACCTATCCATACCCAATTTTCATTCAAATCCCAAACTCCAAAATAAGAAGCCAAGCTTAAGGCAAACAAGGGTAGAAACACCCTAAACCCTGTAGAGGCAGCAAGACCAATACCTAGAAAAATGCTCAATATAGTTTCTGGTGTCATTTTAAACGGTTTTTACTAAAATAGGCTATTCAGAAGCAACAAAAAAATCATCTTTAAACCCAATAAGATATAACTGATTTTTTGCTCTTGTAACAGCCGTATACAACCATCTTAAATAATCCCTATCTATTCCGTTGGGCAAATAAGGCTGTTCTACAAAAATGGTGTTCCATTGTCCTCCCTGAGATTTGTGACAGGTTATCGCGTAAGAAAATTTGACTTGGAGCGCATTAAAATATTTGTTGTTCTTTACTCCAAGAAATTTCTTGTACTTGGATTTTTCGTGGGCAAAATCTTTAGACACCTCATGGTACAAGCGGTTACTTTCTTCATAAGGTAAAGAGGGTGTCTCTGCTTTAATGGTGTCTAACAATAGTGCGGTCTCAAAAGGTTTTTGATTAGGGTAATCTACCATTTGCACTTTTACCTCAGCAAAGGTAAAACCATATAACTCCTTTATGGAAAAGAGCTCCAATATTTCAATTATATCCCCATTTGCTATAAAACCAGCTTCAGAAGTTGGTTTAAGCCAAAAGTAATTGTTCTTGACCACCATCATAAAATCTCCAACGGCAATCTGATTCTCTAAATAAAGAATACGCTCCCTGATATTCTCATTATATAAATTTGCCCTTTTATTGGAACGAACAATTATTGCGGTTTCTTCTTTGCCATTTTGCGAGTAAGATGAATCTATGGCTTCCTGTATTTCATGTCCATCTATCAACCTAACAATATCACTAAAAGTGTTTAGATGAAACTTAAATTCTTCAAAAAAATCGCTTTGTAATTGTTCACGTAGGTTGGTTGCATTGAACAAGATTCCAGAATCACTTGTCTGTCGCATCACTTCATCCAGTTCAATCTTAACTACAGACTTATTATAATGTAGCTCTAGCTTATTTTCATCTAAAGCTGGGCTCAAATCCAATTTAACAGGGGGCAACTGCGCAGTATCACCAATTAAAATCAACTTACAATTATGACCAGAGTACACATAAAAAATAAGGTCATCCAATAAAGAGCCATTTTCAAATAGTTTGGAATCTGCCGGAGCATCAGGAATCATAGACGCCTCATCAACTATGAATATGGTATCCCTATGTTTATTGGGCGCCAGAACAAATTGAATAGCACCACTTGATTGCTTTTTAGGAAAATATATTTTTTTATGAATTGTAAAAGCCTTGGTATTAGCGTAGTTTGACATCACTTTTGCAGCCCTGCCGGTTGGGGCCATTAAAACCGATTTCATTTTTGCATGCCATAAGTTCTTTACGATGCTGCCAATAATGGTTGTTTTTCCCGTTCCCGCAAAGCCTTTCAATAAAAACAGTTTTCCCTTTTCTTTGGACAGTACAAAATCTGCCAATTTATGTAAGGTAACGTCTTGTAAACCTGTTGGCGAATGTGGAAACTTCTCTACTAAAACCTTATGGAAATCTACGGTTGTAAAATGAGTCATAAAGCCCCAAATATAGGCATGATTTTTATGGCAAAAACTTTCGTGATTGAAAAAAAATTGTAGATTTGTCTAAACCACTAAATTAATTAACTCATACACTAATGAAAACCATTTTACAAGTAGTTCTTTGGATTGTCTGCATCGGGTTAGGTTTCTTAATCTACAAATCAATCAATGCACCTATAGAATTCAATAAAGTTCGTGAAGAGCGATTTTCAGCCGTAATCAATAAGTTAAAAGACATTAGAGACTCTCAAGATGCATATAAATCCGTAAATGGAAGATATGCCGGCAACTTTAATAGTCTTGTCAAGTTTATTGATACAGGCAGTTACACTATAACACAGCAGAGAGATACTTCGTTTATGCGTTTTGATAAAGTCTATCAAATTGAGCTACAACAAGATTCTGTTGTTATAGACACCCTAGGTTTTGTTAAAGTAAAAGATTCTTTGTTTAAGAATGATGACCGTTATAAAACAATGATGAATGTTCCATATGCCCAAAATGATGAAAAATTTGAAATGAAGGCAGACATCATAGACAAGAGTGGATATAAAGCTCCCGTTTATGAAGTGAAAGTTAAAAAGAACGTTGTATTATACGATCAACCTAAAGATTTGATTGCAAAAGAAAACTCTTACAATAGTGTTGAAGAAGTAAATGGTACCGAAATAAAAGTAGGGTCATTAACAGATGTTAGTACGAATGGTAACTGGCCACCACTCTATGACAGAAAAGACAACTAATACTGAAGAAAAAAGTTTAGTAAACTCCTATAAGAAATTGTCCATTCAAATTAGTTTGAATGGACTTTCTTTTTGTATTACCGATACTATACGAAATAGTATTATTTTGTCTGACTCTGTTTCCTTTAAAACGGAGTTTACTCCGTACTTAGTACTAAAGGAATTAAAGTCCCAGTTGGGGAAACATAAAATACTGGAACAGGAATTTTCTGAGGTATTAGTGGTTCACAAAAACAATTTGTTCAGTCTAGTGCCAAAAACATTGTTTGATGAAAAAGAACTTGCAAACTATTTGAAGTTCAACACTAAAATACTGGCCAACGACCATATAGTTTATGATGAGTTGGATAATCAAGATATTGTCTGTGTTTATGTTCCTTTTACAAATATCAACAATTATGTTTTCGAAAATTTTGGGGAGTTTATATTCAAACATAGTAGCACGGCCATTTTACAGACCTTACTTTTACAAAAGCCAAGCTCTAAATCTATATGTTATGTTCATGTAGCTGAAAGAGAGCTAGAATTAGTAGTATTGGACCAAAAGAAACTTCTAATCTATAATCAATTTGAATATCGAACAAAAGAGGACTTTCTTTACTATGTTTTATTCACATTTGAACAACTTCAACTAGATGTGAGTACAACTAAACTAAGACTTTTTGGCGAGGTTGAAGAAGGTGACGAGTTGTTTGAAACTTGTTATACTTACATTAAAAAAGTATCTGTTTTTCTTCCAAAAAACAATTCATACACGTTTAATGAAGAGGACAAGGAATCTATAGACCTTACTATGTTCAACTAGTCCTAATGCGTATTATTTCAGGAAAATATAAGGGCAAGCGACTAACAGCTCCAAAGAAATTACCAGTGAGGCCCACTACGGATATGGCCAAAGAAGCTTTATTCAATATTTTGAATAACCGTTATTTTTTTGAGGACCTTTCTGTATTGGATTTATTTTCGGGTACTGGCAATATCAGTTTTGAGTTTGCTTCAAGAGGTTCAGGCAATATAACGGCTGTCGACGGCCATACTGGTTGTATTCGATTTATTTCAAAAACTTCTACAGAATTAAATTTTGAAATAGATACTGTAAAAAGTGATGTTTTTAAATTTCTTGAACGAACTAAAAATAAATATGACATCATTTTTGCCGATCCACCATATGATTTGGGTTTAGATAAGTTTTCTAAAATTCCTGAATTGGTTTTCTCCAATGGATTATTACTAGAAGAAGGTGCATTAATCATTGAACATGCAGAACAAACTGATTTAAGTGAACTATCCCACTTTACAGAAAAGCGAAAATATGGTAGTAGCGTTTTTAGTTTTTTTGAAAAAAGCAGGTCATAAGCCGGATTCTGTCTAAGCCTTATCATTTATCTAGACCTTTAGTTGCCCAAAGGTTCTAACCGCCTACCCTCCAGCTTTAGCGTGCAGCCATTTAACGCTGGTTTACATGACGTTTCACCATATAGAGTTTACCTGATTTCACTACAGCCGAACTGTACTTGCTTTCTGTTGCACTAGTCCGCTTCGCCTAAACGAATGACGGGTATTACCCGCTATATTGCACTTTGGTGTCCGGACTTTCCTCGTTTCAATAAATTGAACCGCGATAAGGTGACCTGCCGACCGCAAAGGTAAAGTAATTGTTAATAAAAAGATGGCTTAATTCCAGTATACAATCTGTAATCGAATGTGCTATTTTTATATTTGTATAGCATCAAAAATTTGTTGTATTGGAACCCTTTATAGTCTCAGCTAGAAAATACCGTCCCCAAACCTTTAAAGATGTAGTTGGGCAACAAGCTATCACCAATACTTTAACAAATGCTATTGAAAACAACCATTTGGCCCAAGCTTTACTTTTCTGTGGACCACGTGGCGTAGGTAAAACTACATGTGCTAGGATTTTGGCAAAAAAAATAAATCAAGATGGCACCGAAAAAGAGAATGAAGATTTTGCATTTAACATTTTTGAGTTAGATGCCGCCTCTAATAACTCTGTAGATGACATCAGAAGTCTTATTGATCAAGTTCGTATTCCACCGCAAGTTGGAAAGTATAAAGTATATATTATTGATGAGGTTCATATGCTATCCCAATCTGCATTTAATGCATTTTTAAAGACTTTGGAGGAACCTCCAAAACATGCCATTTTTATTCTAGCAACTACGGAGAAGCATAAAATAATTCCAACTATACTTTCTAGATGTCAGATTTTTGACTTTAAACGAATTACGGTAAAGGATGCAGCGGAATATTTAAAATACATAGCCCAAGAGCAAGGTATTAATGCTGAAGAAGATGCATTACATATTATAGCTCAAAAAGCCGATGGCGCCATGCGTGATGCATTATCTATATTTGATAGGGTCGTAAGTTTCTCAGGAAAAGAACTAACCCGAAAAGCGGTTACCGAAAATTTAAATGTTTTAGATTACGATACTTTTTTTGAAGCTACAGACTTAATTCTTGAAAATAAAATTCCTGAACTTCTTGTTCTATTTAACAAGACATTATCCTTAGGGTTTGATGGGCACCATTTTATAAATGGTATAGCTACACACTTTAGGGATTTATTTGTTTGTAAGTATGAACAGACCATTGAGCTACTGGAGGTTGGAGAAAATACCAAACACAAATATCAAGAACAGGCTAGGCTGTCTAGTCAAGATTTTCTGGTCAAAGCCTTGGATATCGCAAATGATTGTGACCTCAAATATAGGGCCAGTAAAAATCAACGCCTTTTAGTTGAGCTTACTTTGATGAAGTTAGCTTCATTGACTTTTGATACAGAAAAAAAAAAGCCTGATTTCTTAGTTCCAGCAACTTACTTTAAAAGCCAAGATTATACCCAAGCACCTTCTTACTCTATCAAAGAAGAAGTTACTATTAAGCCAACTGCTAGGGATGAACATAATACCGCAAGAAATACACCGGACTTAGCCGAAGAAACAGTTAAAATTGAAGTAAAACCTGTTCCAAAAAAGATTCAACTAAAAAACTTGCCCAATAGGGTTTCAGGGTTATCAATTTCCAGCCTAAATGCTAAAAAAGAGCATGAGAATAATAAATCGGGGTTAAAAACAGAAGAAGAAAAACCCACACAACCTTTTTCAGAAGAAGAAATGCAAAAGCATTGGGTCGATTTTGTAAAAAAGTTGGATGATAAAGGAAAGAAAATATTAGCTTCAAATTTGAATGCTGATATCCCAAAACTTAAAAATGGAAATACTATTTGGATTGAGCTTCCCAACTCCACAATGAAAAAAGAAGTGGAGCGTGAACAAAGTTTAATGCTCAACTATTTAAAGGAAAACCTAAATAATTATAGTATTTCTCTTCAGATTACGGTGAATGAAGAAACTTCTAAGAAATTTGTATTTACACCAGAAGAAAAATATCAAAAACTAAAAGAAAAAAATCCGGTAATTGATTTACTCAGAAAAGAGTTTGATTTAGACCTTTGATTTATTAGCGTACCACATTCTTGCACAATAAATTAACATTGCAAATCCTGAAATAAACAAGCCTCCCACTTCTCGCGCTCTTTCAATATTTACAATATCACCTTCATCAATGGTAAATCCCTCAAATTTTGTTGGCCAATTGTAAATCGCAAAACCAAAATAAAAAACAGCTAAAATTATTCCCCACTTGGGTTTAAGCTGATTGATAATGAAAAAGATGGAAGCTAGTGCTCCCATTCCATAAATTAAGTACCATCTAAAAGCATCTGGATCATTTCCTTGTAACACAGCTGACCAAATAAATAAAACGGTAAATATGATAGCAATGATCTTAAAAAGCTTATTCATAATAACACATAAATCATATTTAAAAATTTCTACTGGTATCCTGTAACAAATATAACTCTAGAAATAGTATATGATAAGCTATATATAACTAACTTAATATCTTTGTAATTGGAATCCATAACAACTATGCTAGGCTTAAAACTACCTACTGACCCTAGATGGGTAAATATTGTAGAAAAAAATATCGAAGAAATTTTAACAGACCATGCCTATTGTGAGCAAAAAGCTGCAAGCACAGCTATTTCACTTATAGTTTCATTCCCAGAGTATACTGAATTGACACAAGAAATGATTGCACTATCTAGGGAAGAAATGGGGCACTTTAAAATGGTGCATGACTTGATATTAAAACGGGGTTCAGTCCTTGGTAGGGATCGAAAAGACGAATATGTTATACAACTTTTAAAGTTTTTCCCAAAAGGAGGGAATCGTACTACTCAATTGGTTCATAGACTTTTATACGCTGCGCTCATTGAAGCTAGAAGTTGTGAACGTTTTAGATTGCTTTCCGAAGAATTAGAGGACAAAGAACTTTCCCATTTTTATCATAAATTAATGGTCAGCGAAGCTAGTCACTATACGATGTTCTTAAAATTTGCTCGAAAATATGGGGATGTAGAAGAAGTAAATCAAAAATGGCAGGATTTATTAATCTACGAAGCAGAAATCATGAAAGGTCTAGGCAATAAAGAAACAATTCACGGTTAAAAAATTACTCTTCCAATTTTTTCTTGTAATAGTCATATAGTGCGAACTGTGAACGTACCTTTGGCTTATCATCATCTTTATAAGCGTTGTCATGTTTATCAGAGAACACCCTAGCCTTGGTGTTATCATTCCAAGAAATTTCAAAAGTATCCAATAACTCTTGCTTTACATCTTCATCATATATTGGACAACCCACTTCCACACGATAATCCAAGTTTCTGGTCATCCAATCTGCTGATGATATGTAAACTCTAGGATTTCCATCATTCCCAAAAATGAATAACCTGGGGTGCTCTAAAAATTTATCAACTACACTAATTGCTTCAATATTTTCACTCATCCCCTCTACACCTGGGACCAAACAACATATACCCCTGATAATCAACTGCACTTTGACCCCTGCCCTACTTGCCTCATACAACTTATCTACCATTTTATAGGAAGTGAAGCTGTTCATTTTTATTTTGATGTAAGCTTCTTTGCCTACAATTGCGTTTGCAATTTCATTATCAATAAGCTTAGCAAAAACATTCTTTGTGTAATGGGGCGAAACTATAAGGTGTTTATACTTGTTTATTTTATAAGTAGTCTCAAAGAAACCAAATACTTTCTGTAGCTCCTTTAATATGGCTTCGTTTGCTGTAAATAATGTATAATCCGTGTAAATTTTTGCGGTAGACTCATTGAAATTACCTGTGCTTATGAAGCCATAACGTTTTACTTTACCTTTCTCTTCACGCTCTGCCAAACATATTTTACTATGCACTTTAAGGCCTGGAATCCCAAAAATTAATTTTATACCCTCTTCTTGTAATTGATTGGCGTATTCAATATTTGCTTGCTCGTCAAAACGGGCTTGTAGCTCAATTTGCACAGTTACCTGTTTACCATTTTTTGCTGCATTTATTAAGGCCGCAGCTACTTGTGAATTACTGGCCAAGCGATAAACTGTAATCTGTATCGATTTTACAAAAGGGTCTAAAGCTGCTTCCTTTAAAAATTTAACAACATAAGAATAGGTATGGTAAGGAGTATAAATTAGAAAATCTTTTTGGGCTATCTGTTCTAATAAGCTACCTTCTAGACTAAACCCTTTAACAGGCAGTGGTGTTATCTTATCATACAATAAATCTGTGCGTCCAAGGCTTGGAAATCCCATGTAATCCCTACGATTATGATATCTACCGCCTGGGATAACACTATCCGTTTCCTCGATATTCATTTTCTCTTTTAGAAAGCGGAGTGTATCTACTTTAATTTTTTTATCATAAACGAAACGCACCGGGTCACCAATTTTTCGATGCTCCACACTAGAAGAAATTTTTTCTATAAAACTTTTACTTAAGTCGTTATCAATATCAAGTTCTGCATCTCTCGTGATTTTTATCATATGTGCAGAAATATCTTTATACTCGAACATGGTAAAAATATTATCCAAACAAAAACGGATTAGATCATCTAGGATGATGATGTAATTTTTACCGTTCTCTTCTGGCAAAACCACAAAACGGTCAATTCCCTTGGGAATCTCAATAAGCGCATATTGCATCTCCGTTTTTCGCTTTAAAAAACCACTTTCCTCTTTTTTTAAAGCCATTTTTACTGCTAGGTAAGCCGCAGTGTCTTTTAGTCTTGGAAACTCAGCCAGATTATTTAGAATAATCACTATGAGCTCCGGGCTTACTTTCCGCGAAAAATAATCCTTAATAAATAAGGCCTGTTTTTCTGAAACTTCTGTTTCATTAATAATATGGATATTCTCCGTTGCTAGTTCCGCCTCAATTTGCTTTAAAATCTCTAAACTTTTTGTTTGTTGTTTAATGACCACTTGTGTAATCTCTTCCAACAGATCTTTTGCTATTTGACCTCCCAAAACGCTTTTACCGCTTTTTCCTGCTTCTACTATACGCTTTACAGTTGCATAACGTACCTTAAAAAATTCATCCAAATTGTTACTGAATATTCCCAAAAAACGTAATCGCTCAATCAACGGTACATTTTTATCCGCACTTTCCTGTAATACCCTATCATTAAAATGTAACCAGCTAATTTCCCTGTTTACATATTCGTTTTGAGCTTTGGCCATTCTATCTTAATTCTTTTGGAAAAATAACTTGTACTGTTTTACCTTTTGAAATAGTTTCCCAATTTTCAACTGGGAATTCAATTTCTACCAACCCTGCCGTCGGCACGTTTTCAATATACCTATCTCCAAGCGTATTTACAAGTGTGGTAAGTGCATAATTATGACCAAAAACAAGTATTGTTTGGCAATCATTGTCCACTTCTTTGATAAAGTTTAAAACACTTTCCCCAGAAAAATCATATAAGTCTTTATTAACCAATAATTTACTTCGGTCAAAATCCAAAATTTTTAAGAAAATCATGCAAGTATGCAATGCTCTATTGGCAGGACTGGAAAAAACAAAATCAATAACTTTTTTCTGAGATTCTAATTTTTGGGCAACCAAATGCGCATCATTTATGCCCCTTTCTTTTAAAGGCCTGTCTTCATCTTTAACATCATAATCCCACGAAGATTTGGCATGTCTTACAAATATGATAGTTTTCATGCTTCTTACGGTTGTAGTCTTTCTATTTTCCAATTAAGGTCATCAAGCAATGTATACCGGATCCTATCGTGCAGACGGTTTGGTCTTCCTTGCCAAAACTCTATGGATATTGGTCTAACCAAATATCCCCCCCAGTGCTCTGGTCTATTTACAGCTTTACCTTCATAATCTTCTTCCAGTTTCTTTAAACGCATTTCAAGAATGTCTCTAGATTCTACGGTCTCACTCTGTTCCGAAACCACAGCTCCCAATTGACTGCCTTTGGGGCGTGACTCAAAATAGCCATCTGAAAGATTTTTAGCTACTCTTTCCGCTTTACCCTTTACGATTACCTGTCTTTCTAAGTTTGGCCAAAAAAATGATAAGCAAATTGATGGATTCTTTTCTATCGCTCTTCCTTTCTCACTTTTATAATTGGTATAAAAAATAAAGCCTTCGTAAGTAAATTTCTTCATAAGAACCACTCTGTTCTTAGGAAAACCGTCAGTTCCAATAGTTGAAACTGTCATCGCATTGGGTTCCTCCAACCCATCAGTGGCTTCAACCTCATAAAACCATTTTTGGAATTGTTGCAATGGGTTTTCATCTATAGAAGACTCATTCAATTCACTTTTTTCGTATGATTTTCTATAATCGCTAAGGTCTTTTTGCATAGTATCACAAAGTTCCGCAAAAATGGGGAGAAGAAAAAGTTCCGAAAATCGAATTTTATTTATAATTCTCAACTTTCAATTAAAAATATGATAACTTACTCTTTAAGAGCTAGTCAGCCTTTATAATTTGTTCAAAAACCAATGTTTAAATTCTTTCGAGCAATTCGACAAACATTACTATCTGAAAAAAGATTAAGCAAATATCTTGTTTATGCCGTAGGTGAACTTTTTTTGATAGTCTTTGGGATTTTAATCGCACTCCAATTAAATAACTGGAATGAAAATGGGAAAAGTAGAGAAGTTGAAATAAAAATACTTATAGAACTTCGGAAAGCAATTTCGGATGATTTGCAACTCCTAAATTTTTCTTATGAGGGAAATAAAGGAACCCAGAAATCGTGTTCCATAATTCTTCTCCATCTAGAACAAAATCTTCCTTACCATGATTCCTTAGCATTACATTTTGAAAACGCAAATCTTTGGTGGAAGGTTGCCCCTAGGGCTCATGCTTATGAGAAAGCAAAATTGTACGGTCTTGATTTCATAAAGAATGACTCAACTCGAATTTTACTTACACAACTATATGAGGAAAGGTATGTATTCGCCGAAACTTTGGATCAGCGCCAATCTCAATTCTATTATTCTACTGTAACCCCTATTTTAATCGAACTGTTTAAATCCATAGAAGTCACTTGGCAGAAACCAACTTCAGGTAATGTGCCATTAGATTATGAAGCCTTAAAAACAAACGAAAGGTACAAGACTATTCTACGTACATCAATTGGTCAAAGGGAATATTTCAATGGATGGATAAAATTGTTGATATCTCACATAGAAGAACTGGACCAACTACTTCTTACGGAAGTAGAAAAGAGATAAATGTTTTTTTACATCCGTATTGGCCGTGACATTTAAATCTCAAAAACCTTTCCATCATCAGCCAATTCTACATTTTTAAAAATTGGTTCAGCTTCTTCTTTAAAAAGGGATATAGACTTGTACCTAGTAGAATAGTGTCCCAACAAGAGTTGCTTTACATTGGCCTTTTTTGCAATTGTAGCTGCTTCAGCTGCAGTAGAATGCTTAGTTTTAGCACATAAGTGTTGTTCCGTCTCTAAAAAAGTAGATTCATGATACAGTAAATCCACATTTTCTATTATAGGTATAATATCCTCCTTATAAGCAGTATCACTACAAAATGCATAGCTTTTAGGCTTTGGAGGGTCAAAAGTCAAGGCTTTATTAGGTATTAAATCACCGTCTTTAGAGGTCCCATCTTTACCCTTTTTAATGCTATTAAATTGACTTTTGTCTATTTTATGCTTTGCTACAACTTCCACATTCAATGCTCTAAGAGAAAGCTTTTCTTCAAATAAGAATCCGTTAGTATATATTCTATGGTTAAGGGGAATTGTGCTCACTTTAACCTTTTCATCTTCAAAAACTAGCTCAGGCTCTTTTGAATTCAATTCATGGAATAACAAGGGATAGTTTGTCCAAGAATTCCCAAGTTTTAGAAAAAGCGTTATAGCCTCTTTAATTCCTTTTGGCCCATAGATATGGAGTTCTGATTCCCTTCCCAATAAGCGAAAAGTGGAAATTAAACCAGGCAGACCAAAAAAATGATCTCCATGCAAGTGGGAAATAAATATATGTTTGATTCTGGAAAATTTTAATTTATGCTGCCGTAATTGTACTTGGGTCCCTTCTCCACAGTCTATTAAAAATATATGGTTTTTAATTTCCAAAACCTGTGAGGTAGGGTTGGTCATTGTACGTGGAGTGGCAGAATAGCAACCTAGTATGGTGAGCTTCATAATTCAAGGTCGCGCTCTATTTCCTCCATTTCAATAATATCTTTCGCTTCTTGGATTGTTGGTACTACACATATTTCATCAGGCACTTCATCAAAAGATACCTTTTCGGTAACCAATACAAATGATTTTTTGGCTTCGCGATGGGTATTGGATAGTTCCAAAAATTCTAAAACATCATTGGCATTGAGCTCACTGAAAGAAAACAGGTTAACAATAATATGATCATGCTTAATATTCTTATAAGCATTGTTTAGGTTCGTTAAAAAAGCTTTTAACGATATATCTTCTTGAAAAACTATGGTTGTTGTTCCGTCCTTGTCAAAAATCATATCATTTAATTTTTGAGGCCAGTAAGTAAATTACGGCCATTCTAATAGCAACTCCATTTTCTACTTGCTCTAAGATAATGGATTGATTTGAATCTGCAACATCACTGGTAATTTCCACACCTCTATTTATTGGTCCTGGGTGCATAATCACAATCTGATTGTTTAGGCTATCCAGCAGCGCCTTATTCACTCCAAACTGCTGAGTATACTCTCTTGTAGTGGGAAAATAACTTACATCCATCCGCTCGTTTTGTACGCGTAGCATATTCGCTACGTCGCACCACTCCAAAGCCTTTCTTAGGTTAGTTTCCACTTCCACACCCAAGGATTCTATATGCTTTGGGATTAAGGTTTTAGGACCACAAACTTTTACATTGGCCTTTTGCAACTTTAAAGCAAATATATTGGAAAGGGCTACCCTCGAATGTAAAATATCACCCACTATAACCACATTTTTTCCAGCGACATCTCCCAGTTTCTCTCGTATTGAGTAAGAGTCCAACAAAGCTTGTGTAGGGTGTTCATGTGCTCCGTCTCCCGCGTTAATTATTGATGCATTTACATGTTTAGATAGAAAAATTCCGGCACCAGGATTTGGGTGTCGCATGACGACCATATCCACTTTCATGGATAGAATATTGTTTACCGTATCAATTAAGGTCTCTCCTTTTTTTACTGATGATTGTGATGCCGAAAAATTAATGACATCTGCAGATAATCTTTTTTCTGCTAGCTCAAAAGAGAGTTTTGTACGCGTACTGTTCTCAAAGAAAATATTGGCTATTGTAATATCTCTTAAAGTGGGTACTTTTTTAATGGAGCGATTGATAACTTCCTTGAAATGGTCTGCGGTTTCAAAAATTAGGTCAATATCCTTTTTGTTAAGGTATTTTATTCCCAATAAATGATTTACGCTTAACTCGCTCATTCTTTAATTACTTATCAAATAAATAGTATCCTCACCATCATTTTCTTTCCACATCACTTTTACCTTCTCATTATTTATAGCATCAACTTGACGGCCTCTGTAATTTGGCTGTATAGGTAAATGTCTGCTAAATCTTCTATCTATCAGTGTCAATAATTCTATCCCTTCTGGTCTGCCAAAAGATTGGATTGCCGTTAAGGCCGCCCTGATACTTCTTCCTGTATAAAGAACATCGTCTATAAATACAACCTTCTTATTTTCTACCAAAAAATCAATTTTGGTTTTGTTGGCTTCATGAATTTTTTCTCCCCTTCTAAAGTCATCCCTATAAAAAGTTATGTCCAAAGAACCTAGGTCAATGTTTTTGACCTTGTAATCTTTTTTGAGGATTTCTGTAAGTCTTTGTGCAAGAAAAACACCTCTAGGCTGTATACCTATTAAGACCGTATTCGAAAAATCTAGATGGTTTTCTAATAACTGACAAGCCAAACGATGAAGTATAATATGAATTTCTTTGGCGGAAAGCAGTACTTTTTGACTCATGGACTTAACTACCGAATCGTTTAGCATACAAAAGTACACATTTCTTAACAAGAAGAATAGTAAGAAACAAAAAGCCCTTGATAAATTACCAAGGGCTTTAAAAATCTATTTAAAAAAAGACTATTTTTTGGAGTCTGCCTCCATTTTGTCTTTTAAAGCTTGTAATGCTGAATTTGCATCCCCTAAAGTAGGAGCAGCTTCATCTGCAGACTTAGCCATTTTCTTTTTGGCTGCCTTTACATTACGTTCCTCTTGCTCTCTAAATAAAGCAGTGTGACTAGCAACAACACGTTTGAAGTCTTTATTGAACTCTATTATCTTAAATTCAACTTCTTCACCTTTAGTTATTTTTTTACCGTCTTCTTTTTCCATGTGTCTTGATGGAATAAAACCAGTAATATCCTCATTAAATACAACTGTTGCCCCTTTGTCAACAATATCAGAAACAGCTGCTTTGTGAATTGTTCCTTCAGCAAATTCTTTAGAATATTTATCCCAAGGGTTCTCTGTAGTCTGCTTGTGACCTAAGCTAAGTTTTCTTCCCTCAACATCAAGTTCCAATACTTCAACTTCTAGAGTATCGCTAACATTTACAAATTCTGATGGGTGCTTGATTTTCTTAGTCCAAGAAAGGTCAGAGATATAAATCAGACCATCGATACCCTCTTCCATCTCTACAAACACTCCAAAATTGGTAAAGTTTCTAACAATACCTTTATGTCTGGAGCCTACAGGATATTTAGTAGTAATATCTGTCCATGGGTCTGGAGTCATTTGCTTAATACCAAGAGACATTTTTCTATCTTCCCTGTCAAGCGTCAATACTACTGCCTCTACCTCATCACCAACCTTCACAAAATCTTGTGCAGACCTTAAGTGCGTTGACCATGACATTTCAGAAACGTGAATAAGACCTTCAACACCTTCAGCAACTTCAATAAATGCACCGTAATCTGCGATTACAACTACCTTACCTTTTACTTTGTCACCAACCTTGATTTCATCGCCTAAAGCATCCCAAGGATGTTTCTCTAATTGCTTAAGACCTAACTGAATTCTAGACTTATTATCATCAAAGTCAAGGATTACCACGTTAAGTTTCTGGTCTAGTTCAACAACCTCGTTCGGGTGGTTGATTCTACTCCAAGAAAGGTCAGTAATGTGAATTAATCCGTCAACACCACCAAGATCGATAAAGACACCATAAGAAGTTACGTTCTTAACAATACCTTCCAATACTTGACCTTTTTCAAGCTGACCGATAATTTCTTTCTTCTGTTCTTCAATATCCGCTTCAATCAATGCTTTGTGCGATACAACAACGTTCTTAAATTCATGATTAATTTTAACCACTTTAAATTCCATTGTCTTACCAACATACTGATCGTAATCACGGATTGGTTTCACATCAATCTGAGAACCTGGTAAGAAAGCTTCGATGCCAAATACATCGACAATCATACCACCTTTTGTTCTACATTTTACGAAACCGGTAACTATTTCTTCTTTATCATGAGCCGCATTTACACGATCCCATGCCATTATAGTTCTAGCTTTTCTGTGCGAAAGAACCAATTGACCTGTTTTATCCTCACGAATGTCAATCAATACCTCGACAGTATCGCCAACCTTTAAATCTGGATTATAACGAAACTCGTTTAATGAGATTACTCCTTCAGACTTTGCATTAATGTCAATGATTGCCTCACGGTCTGTCATGTGAACAACTTTCCCTTCAACAACCTCTGCATCGGCAGTGTCAACAAAATTTTCTGCTACGAGTTTTTCAAATTCTTCTAATTTGGAATCTTCTACGCGCTCAATACCCTCTTCGTACTTATCCCAATCAAAGTTGTTCAAAAATTCTTGTGGGTCTTGTTTTGGAGTTTCTTCTTTTGGTGCTACCTCTTGCAGTGTCTCGGTAGCTGTTTCTGTTGCTTCAACAGCCTTAGCTGCTTTTGCTTTTTTTTCTTCAGCCATTTGCTGATTAAAATTTGTATTCCATAGTACTTGCAAGAGTTAACGATGACTATGAAAGTTGTTATAGTTATGTGTTTCCCTTTTCCTCTTGATTATTCGCTAAAAAGGAGCGCAAAAATACAATTAATTTGTTGTTCTACAAAGCATTAAACCAAAGACCCCATAATTTATTCAGGTTTTATAAAAATTTAAGCCCAAATGTGACTTTTATGAGTATCTTGTTTCCTAATAATAACCATTAAATTAATACAGGACATTATGAGTGTTAAAGCAAAATATCAAGGTGTATTGGATTTAGGTCAGCAACTTGGAATAAAAAATGGAGACGTATCTGAAGAAGGTGGCGTTCTTAAAATTAAAGGTGAAGCAAATACACCTTATGAAAAAGACTTACTTTGGGATAAAATAAAGCAATTAGGAGGCGAAGGTGCTTCTGATGTTAAAGCAAATATTACGGTAAGTGATGATTCTGTTTATCACAGACACACTGTTGCTAGTGGAGAATCTTTAAGCAAAATTGCTAAGCATTACTATGGTGATGCAATGAAATACAATAAGATTTTTGAAGCAAATACTAATATTTTGAAAAATCCAGATGTGATTCATCCAGATCAGGTTTTGGTGATTCCTAATATCTAATTGAAACTATGAATTAAAGAAAAAGGCGCTCGATGAGTGCCTTTTTTATTGCCGTTTAGTTTATAACGGTCTCGGCTATGAGTAGTTGCGTGGGTTAGCACTTAACTTTGCAAGTAAGCACCAAACTGAAAATCTGCGAGGATTTTCAGAAGTAGGAGATAACAAGCAATTACTTATAGCCTTTGTTAGCAAAAGTATTTATTTAGAATGGAAGGTCATCTTCATCGTCTAAATCTTCTACAGACATTTCTATGAATTTCTTATCCCAGTCTTCTTTTCTGTATACTTTTAATTTATTTTCTTCATTAAATATTTCGGCACTTACTCTTAAAGAGTAGTATTTATTTCTTCTTGTCAGATTCCAATAATTTGTGCTTTCATCAATAATTGGATCTCCATCTTCATCAACTCCTACTCGTACAATATCTGGTTTAAATCCTTTAGCCTTTAAGAGTTCATCTAATTCTTTATAGTTAGTAAAATAAACTCTATGATTTATTCCTAAAGTTTGTTGAATTTCTTCCAGTGCAGGATGATTACTCATTAATATTTCATTAATAGCGTTATCCTTTTCTGTTCTTTCTTGAGTTAGGAATTTCACAAGTTGATTCAAAGTATTTGATGTAGATTCTAATCCTTGGATTAAGTTTACTTCTTTAATTCGTGTTTGTTCTTGAAGGAATCTTTGAAAAAGTCCAGCCCATTGCTCTTTAAGAAAGTTGGTGATTTCTCTTGAAGTTTCAAATCCGTGAATAGTATTATTATTGGGTAGACTTTCAACAAATTCAATGAATTCGTGAATTTTAACGTTATCAGCAAATTTGTATTTTACATCCTTAGTTTTTTTATTATCAAGATAAAATTGATACTCTTGATAAACATTTTTATCAATGAAAATATATACCTGTTTGTTTAATTCAATCGCAGTATTTAGTTCCATCTGAGAAACTGATTTTTCACCGTGTTGAGAAGAAGAGCCAAAGCGTCCACCAATTACAGAAACTAGTATGTCAATTCCACCAATTTCCTTGTAGCAATACTCTTCGAGTCGCTCATCTTTTCCGTAAGGAATATTTCCTAATTCATTTAAGACAGGTTCGTAGCCTTGCTCTCTTATAAACCTTTCCAAATCAGCTCTAATCTGTTTTAGGTCATAATATGTTGAACTTAAAAATACTCTAGGTTTTGCCATAAAGTTTGGTTTATATTTTTGCTAACTTGTTGTATGTGCACTAAAATACCGCTCAAACGTTTATTACATCCGGATAAAGATACTTTTGGCAACTCATATCAGGATTCAGAATGTAGTTAAAGTGCACTTATAATGAGCACCTAAGCATACCAATAAAACCTTATGAATTAATCACACGAAGTGTATAATTATGCACACGTTCAAATTGTTCTTCTAGCCCAATATCACTATTGTCAAACTCAATAGCGTCTTCTGCTTTTCTAAGCGGTGAAATCTCCCGAGTAGAATCTATATGGTCGCGTTCCTGTACATTTTTGAGCACCTCGTCATAAACTACTTCTTCTCCCCTATCCAACAATTCTTTATAGCGCCTATGGGCTCTTGTTTCTGGTGATGCGGTCATAAATATTTTTAATTCAGCTTCTGGAAAAACTACGGTTCCAATATCGCGGCCGTCCATTACAATTCCCTTATCTTTTCCCATCTGTTGTTGAAGCGCAACCAATTTTTCTCGTACTTCCTTAATTACAGCTACTTGGCTTACATTTTCAGAAACTTCCATCTTACGGATTTCAGTTTCAACATTTTCTCCGTTCAAAAACATCTCTGATTTACCCAAACTAGGATTTGGAACAAACTTTAACTGTATTTCTGAAAGCGCATTTACCAAGTCATTGATCTTAACCTCCCCATTAGCAATTAAACCTTTTTCCAAAGCAAAAAAAGTAACTGCTCTGTACATTGCACCAGTATCTATGAAAACATAGCCTAGGGCATTCGCCAAACGTTTGGAGATAGTACTTTTACCCGTAGAAGAATAACCGTCTATTGCAATGGTAATTTTTCTCAAAAAAATTAATATTTAAAACCGTTCTTTAAAGTTAGACCTTTATAATTCAATAAAAACTCTTCATCAACTATTTTTGATTTTTCAACTGAAAGTAAATCATGATAACCTTTTCCACAGTCATCTAAGCATAAAAGAGATTGAAATTCTTTGCTATTTAAAATTTTTCTGTCAAACAAGTTTGAAACAAATGCTGACCACGTATTAACAATATTTTTTTCTTCCATTTTTGTTTTCTGAAGTTATTACAATTTCTTCGCATTCTTAACTTTCTGTTTGGTAACAGCAAGTTCGATTACCTCGCTCATATCACTAACATAATGGAAAGTCAAGCCTTTTAAGTAGTCTTCTTTTATTTCCAAAATATCTTTTCTATTTTCTTCACAAAGAATAATTTCTTTAATACGAGCTCTTTTAGCAGCTAATATTTTTTCCTTTATCCCACCAACTGGAAGCACTCTACCTCGTAACGTAATCTCACCGGTCATTGCCAAGCTCTTCTTCACTTTTCGTTGTGTAAACAAGGAAACCAAAGAAGTAAGCATAGTAATACCGGCACTAGGTCCATCTTTTGGCGTTGCTCCTTCTGGAACGTGAATATGTACATTATAGTTGCTAAAAACTTCCGGGTTTATTCCAAAAGTATCCGCATTGGACTTAATATATTCCAAAGCAATCGTTGCAGATTCCCTCATCACCTTTCCTAGATTCCCAGTAATATTTAAAGTTCCTTTCCCTTTAGATAGAATAGACTCAATAAAAAGGATATCACCACCAACACTAGTCCAAGCTAATCCGGTGACTACACCTGCAACCTCATTGTTTTCATATTTATCGCGCTCCAAGCGAGCAGGGCCTAAAACTTTTTCAATAGTTTCATTGGCTACTTTAACATCGTATTCTTCTTCAGTAGCAATGTTCTTAGCAGCATAACGTACCATCTTAGCCAATTGCTTTTCTAAGGAACGCACTCCAGATTCTCTGGTATAGCCTTCAACAATCTTCTCCATTTGTGGTTTTCCAATCTTTAAATGCTTCGCATTAAGACCATGCTCCTTAAGCTGTTTTGGTAATAAGTGCTTTTTAGCGATCTCTACCTTTTCCTCTATGGTGTAACCAGTAACATTAATAATTTCCATACGATCACGTAATGCTGGCTGAATGGAACCTAAATTATTTGCAGTAGCAATAAACATAACTTTAGAAAGGTCATAACCCATTTCCAAGAAATTATCATAAAACTCACTATTCTGTTCTGGGTCCAAAACCTCTAGCATAGCAGATGAGGGATCTCCTTGATGACTATTGGACAACTTGTCTATTTCATCCAAAATAAATACTGGATTAGAAGTACCTGCTTTTTTAAGGCTTTGGACAATTCTCCCGGGCATTGCGCCTATGTATGTTTTACGGTGACCACGTATTTCAGCCTCATCTCGTAATCCGCCTAAAGACATGCGCACGTATTCTCTACCAAGTGCCTCTGCTACTGATTTTCCCAAAGAAGTTTTACCTACTCCCGGAGGTCCATACAAACAAAGAATAGGAGATTTCATATCATTACGAAGCTTTAAGACTGCCAAATACTCTATTATTCTGCGTTTTACGTCCTCAAGACCATAATGGTCACGGTCAAGAATTTTTTCAGCTCTTTTTAAATCGAACTTATCTTTTGAAAACTCGTTCCAAGGTAAATCCAAGAATAGGTCTAAATAGTTTCTTTGAATGGAATATTCTGCAACCTGAGGATTCATGCGTTGCATTTTAGCCAATTCTTTTTCAAAATGCTCCTTCACTTTTTTATCCCATTTCTTTTTCTTGGCTTTCACCTTCATTTCATCAACTTCTTCTTCATAAGAAACACCGCCCAATTCTTCTTGGATGGTCTTCATTTGTTGATGCAAAAAGTATTCACGTTGCTGTTGGTCCATATCGCTACGAACCTTGGATTGTATATCGTTCTTCAATTCCAATTTTTGGAACTCAAGATTCATATACTTTAAAGTGGCTAAAGCACGCTCTTGTAAGTCAGGGATTTCAAGTAAATGTTGTTTTTCTGCAACACCCAGATTTAAATTGGACGATACAAAATTGATTAAGAAAGAGTTACTCTGAATATTCTTAATTGCAAAAGTTGCCTCGCTAGGAATATTTGGATTGTCTTTTATTATTTTAAATGCCAAATCTTTAATGGACTCAATAATCGCCAAGAATTCCTCATCTTTTTGGTCTGGTCTTGTCTCCCCAGCTTCACGGATTGTTGCTGTCATGTAAGGGTCTTCCGTAAGCACCTCAGCAATTTCAAAACGTTTCTTACCCTGTATAATTACAGTAGTATTACCATCTGGCATCTGTAGTACTCTTAGAATACGAGCCACAGTACCCAGCGTATTTATATCCTTTACCTCCGGGTCTTCCGTTTCGGCATCTTTTTGAGAAACTACCCCAATGGTTTTATTTCCAGCATTGGCATCTTTTATTAAGCTAATAGATTTATCCCTGCCTGCAGTAATAGGAATAACCACTCCTGGAAACAATACGGTATTCCTTAAAGGCAAAACTGGTAAAGTTTCTGGTAAGGTCTCCTTATTCATTTCCTCTTCATCTTCTGGCGTCAATAATGGAATCAATTCAGATTCCTCATCTATTCCCTGCATGGACATATTGTCAAAATTTGTGAATTTTACTTCTCCCATAACATCAATATCGGTCATTCTGTCATTTTACTAATAGTGTTTTTTACCACTACTTGTAACTCCCTATGTGCTTAGTGCCTATTTTTAAAGGGAATCTAACAACAAATTGATTTTATTTTTCTCTCTAAGTACAATTGTTATGCCACTGAAAATGAAAAAAAATAAAAGAAAGTGTAACAAACACTAAATTGCCACATCTATAAGACAAACCATTCACTTTTTGAGCCACAAAAATGAACATACTGACGCATTGTTGCAATTGTGTTTAGAAGGGAAACAAAGTGCCCAACTAGAAATTTACAACCGGTATTATAAAGCAATGTACAATACAGCTTTACGAATTGTAAAACACACAGCCGAAGCAGAAGATGTTATGCAAGAGTCATTTTTAAACGCGTTTATGAAGCTGCATACATTTAAAGGGGAAGTAACCTTTGGGGCTTGGTTGAAAAGAATTGTGATCAACAACAGTATCTATCATTACAGAAAACAACAGAAGAATCAAACTTCTGATTTAAATGAAGTATTGTACAAGGTCGAAGATAATGATGGAGTTGCTTTAGATCACAATGGTTATACTGAACTGAAGGCTCAAAAAGTGATGGAAACCATGAAAAGTTTAAAAGACAATTACAGAGTTTCTTTGACCTTACATTTAATTGAAGGGTACGATTATGAAGAAATAAGTAAAATAATGAATATCAGCTATGCAAATTGTAGAACAACAATTTCTAGAGCTAAAGAAAATTTAAGAAAGCGGTTAACAGTAAATGCTTAACTATGAAAGAGAAAGATAACATAAAAGAATTGTTTGAGAGGTTGCTAAATGATTTTGACTTTGAGAGCCCAGAGACAAACCATGAACAGCGTTTTTTAGAAAAATTAAATCAATCAAAAGGAGTTGTCAGTTTACAAAGGAAAAAGAGAAACTGGTTAAAACCTTTATCCATAGCGGCATCAGTAGTGCTATTATGTGTTCTTGGTCTACAATTTTTTAACAGCCAACCAACTATAAAAGAACAAGTGGTTGAAATTTCTCCTGAAGTCTCCAAAACTGAATTCTATTTTGCGAGTTTGATCGAGGAACAAATACAAGAGTTGAAAAACGAAAAATCCCCAGAGACGGCTAGGCTAGTTGACGACACGCTATTGCAATTAAACAAACTTGAGGGTGATTACATGAAACTTGAACAAGACCTCATCAAAGGAGGAAACAGTAAAATAATATTGAATGCAATGATAATCAACTTTCAAACTAGAATTGATTTGCTAAAAGAAGTATTAAACAATATCGAAGACATTAAAAATTTAAAATCTAATAATGATGCGAACTTTACTATCTAAATATCTAATATTAACCCTTTTATTGGTACCATTTGCCATAAACGCGAGTGAAGGCGGTGGTGGTCCAAAAGGGAAATACACCAAGGAAAAAACCATTAAAAAAGAGTTTAATGTGAACTCAGATGCGCTTTTTAAAGTGAAGAACAGCTATGGCAACCTTAATATTACTTCTTGGGACCAAGACAAGGTTATGATAGAGGTGCATATAAAGACCAATGGCAATAACGAAGAAAAAGTTCAAAATCGATTAAATGAAATCGATGTGGATTTTGAAAATAGTAGTAATCTTGTTTCAGCAGTTACAAGGTTTGGTGACAAAGACCGTAATTGGGGCTGGAACTGGGGAAAAAAGAATAATGTAAACGTACAGGTCAATTACACTATTAAACTGCCTGTAAAGAACAGCATTAATCTAAATAACGACTACGGAAATATTTATGTTAATAGAGTAGATGGTCACGCCAAAATTAACTGTGATTACGGTAAAATGGAAATTGGCGAATTACGAGGTAGAAATAATGAATTGCGTTTTGATTATACTTCCCGTTCGACCTTTGAATATATTAATAGTGGAGAAATTATTGCCGATTACTCAGGGTTTACCGTTGAAAAAGCTGGTAATCTAACCGTAAAAGCAGATTATACTAATGCTGTCATTGGAGAAATGGGGAATCTCGATTATTCATCGGACTATGGATCCATGGAGGTAGGAAATGTAAAAAATGTTCAAGGTAATGGTGATTACATTGGAATAAAATTAGGAGAAGTACATGGTAATGTTGATGTCATTTCGGATTATGGATCTGTAAAAATTGGTAAAATGGCTTCAGATGCTGGTAACATTAACATAAAGTCTGACTATACCGGAATAAAAATAGGCTACGATTCTGGATATTATTTTGATTTTGAGATTTCTACTGAATATGCAGGTGTAAGTGGTAAAGACGACTTTACCATAAATGTTAGTAAAGAAAAATCTTCTGATAAGTATTACAAAGGATATTATGGAAAAGAAAACTCAGGTAATTCGGTTAATATAACCAGTGATTATGGAGGAATATCATTTTATAAAAATTAATAATCAATTAAAAACTAAACCCTGAATCAAGTTCAGGATAAAAAACACAATCATGAAAAAATTATTGACACTTAGTTTAGTATTCTGCACAGTTGTTGCGACAGCACAGTGGGGAAAAAGAGTAAAAGGAAACGGTAAAACGGTTACCATTGAAAGATCTGTAGGTGATTATGACGGTATTGCAGTAGCTGGCTGGTTCGACGTGAAATTGGTAGATGGTAATGAGGGTGAGTTAACATTAAAAGGAGAAGAAAATCTTTTGGAGTATATAAAGACCGAGGTTAAAGATGGGAAACTGGTGATTAAAGTAGAAAAAGGAGTGAACCTTAAACCATCTAATTGGAATTCTGGAATTTATGTAACTGTTCCTGTAGAATCCATAGACATGGTAGCACTTTCAGGTTCTGGTGATATTGTTGGGGAAACTAAAATAAAATCTGATAATTTTAAAACAAAGATGTCTGGTTCTGGAGATATTTCATTAACTATTGAAGCAACATCTATAGATGCCTCAATGTCTGGTTCCGGGGATATCAACCTATCTGGAAAAACCAATGAGCTGGATGTTCAGGTATCTGGTTCTGGGGATATAAAAGCGTATGATTTGGATGCTGAATTTGTTACTGCCCAAGTTTCAGGTTCTGCAGATATAAAAGTAACCGCAAATCAAATGATAAAGGCAAGAGTATCTGGCTCTGGAGATATCAGCTATAAAGGAAATCCTAAAAAGATTGACACAAAAACTTCAGGTTCTGGCGATATTTCCAGTTACTAAAGAGTTTACAATCAAAAAACAACCATATCAATCAATAAACAAAAAAGCCCTAACTAGTTAAGTTAGGGCTTTTTATTACTGATGTTTTATACTGTCTATCGCAAAAACCGACCTTCTAAATTCTGAGGGTTTTTTCTTGTTCAATAGTTTAAGACCGCCACTTTGAGAAATTAATGCTTGAAAAGCCTGCTCTCTATTCATATATTTTTCTTTGTTGGCATAGCTGGTCATCAAAATTAAATCAAAAGGTGATTCTTCACTTTTTTTGCTCTCCATAAGGTTAAACCCAGTAATATCATCTTTAGCAAGTGCTTTTTCTCGCAGCACTTTCCAATTATTTTTAAAATAGTACAATGCTTCTGCTTTGTTATTATTTAGGATTTCAACAAATTCCATTGTGGAGATTTGGGGCTTCTCTTGTGAGTGTAACAAAAAGCCTCCAAAAAATAGGACAACTAATACTTTAAATTTCATGATTATTTATTTTGATTGATGAATGAATAAATTTACTTTTTTCTTTCTACCCTAATAAGTAAAAAAGCCCCTATCATAAAAAAGACACCTAAAAAAATTGTACTATTCCGCATACTACCGGTCAATTGTGCAACCGCTCCGTACATTAAAGTTCCAATAACAATTCCTATTTTTTCAGCTACGTCATAAAAACTAAAAAATGAAGTGGTGTCTGTGGTTTCAGGCAAAAACTTTGAATATGTGGAGCGTGATAGTGCCTGTATTCCACCCATTACAATACCTACAAGCCCTGCAGCAATATAAAAATCCGTTGGTGTTTGTAAAAAATAGGCATATACACAAAGTAACACCCAAAAAATATTAACTACGATTAAAGTATTTATATTTCCAAAACGCTTAGATGCTTTCGCGGTTAATGTAGCTCCTCCAATAGCAATGACTTGGATTATTAATATACTAACAATTAACCCAGTCGTACGCTCATTATCGCCTCCCCAGTTAATCTCTTCCTCTCCAAAATAAGTAGCGATCAGCATTATGGTCTGTACAGCCATACTGTAAACAAAAAAAGCACCTAGATATCGTTTTAATTTTATCTGACTACCTAACTGTTTCCAAACACTCAGAAGCTCTTTAAAACCATTTAAAATAATGTTATTTCGTTCCCCTTCGCGTTTATACCCTTTTGGCAAATGCATAAAGGTGTATTGGCTAAAAAGTATCCACCAAATTCCAACAGTCACAAAAGAATACTTCATAGCTTTTATCTCTGCAACTTCTCCACCACTATCTGTAATCCCAAATATATCTGGCTTCATTACCATTGCCAAGTTGAACAATAAGAGTATAACACTGCCTATATAACCCAATGAGAAACCTTTTGCACTTATGCCATCTTGTTGCTCTGGAAAAGCAATATCCGGTAAATAGGAGTTATTGATAGCAAAACTTACCCAAAAACCGACCAGTCCGAAAAAATAACAGGCAAGTCCAAAATAGATATTATCCAAGGAAAACCAGTACAATCCTATACATGAAACTGCGCCCAAATAACAAAAGAATTTCAAGAAGATTCTTTTATTTCCAAGATAATCCGCGATACCAGAAATCAGTGGCGTAACAATGGCAATAAATACAAAAGCAGCAGAAGTCACATAACTTATCAAAGGAGCTCGAGCAATTTCACCACCAAAAACAGTTACCTTTTCAATTTCGGCCACTCTAAATAACGCACCGTAAAAAATTGGAAATATCGCTGAAGAAATTACCAGACTATATACTGAATTTGCCCAGTCATAAAAGGCCCAAGCATTTAATAATTTTTTGGTTCCCTTTAGTGTTAGTGTGCTGGTCATGATTATAAAAATAGAAAAGCTACATCAAAAATGTAGCTTTTAAACTTTATATTTAATAACTTTTTTATTTAAAGGAGGTAACCCCAAATTTGGCAGCTTCTTGTTTTGCCAATGGAGCCCAAGCAGTCAAATTATTAATACGCGTGTCATTGGAAGGGTGAGTACTCATAAACTCTGGAGGTGCCTGACCACCGCTTTTTGCTTTCATCCTCCTCCATAGTTGCGCGGCTTCATCCGGATTATAACCTGCTATTGCCATAATCTGTAGTCCTATTCTATCAGCTTCAGTTTCATGACTTCTACTAAAAGGAAGCATCACACCCAAAGTGGAACCCAATCCATAAGCTTGATTGAATGTGTTTCTTGCCTTAGGGTCTTTAATGGCAACATTACCAGCTACTGCACCAAGTTGCTGTACCATACCAGCACTCATACGTTGTGCGCCATGATCAGCTAATGCATGGGCCACTTCATGTCCCATAACTACGGCAACTCCTGTTTCTGTTTGGGTTATTGGCAAAATTCCCGTGTAAAAAACTATTTTCCCCCCGGGCATACACCAGGCATTTACCGTTTCATCATTGACGAGATTATACTCCCATTTATAGTCGTTCAAATAACCTGGGTATCCGTTGGCATCCAACCATCTTTCTGCAGCAGAAGAAATACGCTGCCCAACATTGGTAATCATTTGTGCTTCAGCAGTTCCAGTTACAACCTTATTTTCCGTCAAAAATTGGTCATATTGTGCAAAAGCCATCGGAAAAAGCTGGCTATTGGACATAAAATTCAAAGTACTCTTTCCTGTAAACGGATTTGTCTTACATGCTGCAACAGCTAAAAAAATAGCTATCGTTAAAATTAATTTTTTCATTTAGTATAGTGTTTATAACTAGTAAATTACAAAAATTTATTTAGCTGAAATATATAAAGAAGTAAAGTCTTTGCTTACTTCAATACTATTATTCCCATTTAGTTTAATTGATTTAAAATCAACTTGTTCATTATCTATTTCTATAGTCTTTATTTTAAATGGAAGACCATGGAAATGAAGTTTTATTGTCTGGTACTCGGTGATATAACTTCCGTCTTTAAACTGTTGGATGCTCATACCATCATTCTTTCCCTTGAGCCTAAAATTCCTTAAGCTGTAACGCCCCTTCTTATAATCATAACCATCTTGTTGGTCTTCATACACTGTTGAAGTTTCCAACCCCTCTTTATAATAGACATCAATTTTTAACTGCTCAATGGGTTTTTCACCCACATATTGTTGAACTGGATATTTTGGAATCATTGCACCTTCCTTTACAAATAAGGGAATCTTATCGATTCCAGCTGAAACCCATTTCTCTACTCCACCTTCCACTACCTCTTCCGTCCAATAATTATACCATTTACCCCTAGGAATATACATTCTTCTACCCTGCGAATTTGGCTCTTGTACTGGACAGACCAATATTTGTTCCCCAAATAAAAACTCGTCCGTTCTAAAATGTGTTTGCGTATCTTCTTGATCATAAAACACCATTGATTGTAGCATTGGTAAGCCCTCTTTTATGTACTTATAGAACATAGTATATAAATAAGGTAAAAGCTGATACCTAAGCTCAATGTATTTTCTAACTATATCTGTAACCTCTGTTCCAAAAGACCAAGGTTCCTGTTCTCCATGATCACCGCTGGAATGTACCCTACAAAAAGGATGAAAAACACCTAACTGTACCCATCTGGCAAATAATTCTCCATTAGGTTGTTCTGCAAAACCTCCAATATCTGAACCTACAAACGAATATCCACTCATGCACATTCGTTGCATCTGTACATTAGCAATCCATAAATGTTCCCATGTTGCAACATTATCTCCAGTCCAAGTAGCACAATAACGTTGCGTGCCTGAATACCCCGCCCTTGTTAGAACAAATGGGCGCTGTGGAAAGCTGAACTTTTTAATTCCGTCAAAAGTGGCACGAATCATTTGCATGCCATATACATTATGCGCTTTTCTGTGACTACAAGGATGGCCATCATAATCATGACGTACATCTAAATTGGCAGTTTTTGATGGCACTTCCATAACTGCAGGTTCATTCATATCGTTCCAGACACCATGCACACCAACATCTGCAATCATTTCTTTATACAATCCACCCCACCATTCTCTTACCTCTGGGTCTGTAAAATCTGGAAATTTACATTCGCCAGGCCATACTTTACCTTTAAAATGTGGACCATCTGCTCTACGACAAAAGAAGCCATTATCCATTGCCTGTTGGTAAACCCAATAATCTCGATCAATCTTAATACCCGGGTCAATCATTGTGACGGTTTTAAAACCATCTTTTTGTAAATCCTCGACCATTTGCTTTGGATTTGGAAAACGTTGATTATCCCAAGTAAAGCATCTAAAACCTTCCATGTAATCAATATCCAAATAGATGGCATCGCATGGGATTTTTAGTTCGCGGAATTTAATTGCAATGTCCTTTACATTTTTTTCTGGATAATAACTCCATTTAGATTGGTGAAAACCTAAAGCCCATAAGGGAGGTAACTCAGGGACGCCTGTTAAATTTGTGTAGGCCTCAACTACCTGAGAAATTTTAGGCCCGTAGAAGAAATAATAATTCATTTCACCACCATCTGCCCAAAAACTTGTTGTATTCCTACGTTCATGGGCAAAATCGAAATGAGTTCTAAATGAATTGTCAAAGAATATTCCGTAAGCTATATCCTTGTTTAAGCCTATATAAAAGGGAATAGATTTGTATAAAGGCTCTTGGTCTTTTCCATATGCGTATGAATCTGTGTTCCAGTTGCTTACACGTTTCCCTTTTAAATTAGTATGTGAAGCCTTATCGCCCATGCCGTAGTAACTTTCTGCAGATTGGGTTACTTTGCTCATTTTTACAATATTACCACCGTAATCATAGCTTTCTTCCCAATGAAAACCTTTCTCATCTTCATTAATAATATTATCCTCTAAGTCTGTAATTTGAACTTTTAGGTTAGCCTTCTTTATATAAATTTTAATTTTGCCAGTAGTAATTACATATTCTGGTGGCTCTTCTTTAACATCCAGTTCATTATAACCTAAACTAACATTATCACTAATAGCATATGAAAAATCTGGTTCAAATACATGTTCTGTGGCATAGCGAAATCTAATTGCGCTATCCCTCATAACTGTTATTTCTAAGATCGCTCCATTCTGAGTTGTAAAATATAGCTTATCATTATCTTGGCTAAACTCAGTAATCTGATTTGGATGTTGGTTGCCCCGTCTCTCAATTTCAGTATTTGTAATCATAGGATTTAATTTATCAGACTAACAAAAAAAGAACATTAGGCCGAGATTATGAAAAGATATTTTCAACAGTAAAGGACTACAACGATTTAGTTGTCCTTATTTATTTAAAAATCTGCACACTTAGAGGTGGTAAAGTAGTTTTAACGGCATATTTCCTACCATGCATAACTTTTTTTGAAGGTTTAAGTGTCTTTTTTCCAATACCACTACCTCCATATTTTGTATCGTCACTATTAAAAATTTGCCTCAATTGTGTGGGTTTAGAAACCCCAATCTCATAATTTTCTCTAGGAACCGGAGTAAAATTACATACAACGGTTAAATCATTCTTCGTATCATGTCCTTTTCGAATATAAGCAAGTACAGAATTCTCACCATCTCCATAATCTATCCATTCAAAACCTTCAGAACTGAATTGTTTCTCATGTAGTGCAGGATACGACTTGTAGACAGCATTAAGATCTTTGATTACATTTTGTATGCCCGAATGAAAATCATATTGTGTTAAATGCCAGTCCAAGCTTTGCTGAAAATTCCACTCGGAAGTTTGTCCAAATTCCCCACCCATAAATATTAGGTTAGCTCCAGGATGGGTAAACATATAACCATACAATAATCTTAAATTGGCAAAACGTTGCCATTCATCACCTGGCATTCTGTAAACCAGTGACTGTTTGCCATAAACTACCTCATCGTGTGAAAAAGGCAACATAAAGTTTTCAGTAAAGGCATAAGTCATGCTAAATGTCAAATCATTTTGATGATGCTTTCTATAGATAGGCTCTTTCTTAAAGTACTCCAATGTATCATGCATCCAGCCCATCATCCACTTCATCCCAAAGCCTAATCCACCAAAATGAACAGGCTTAGAAACTCCCGTAAATGCGGTAGATTCCTCAGCAATGGTTTGCACCCCTTTAAAACTTGCATACACTTCTTGGTTCATTTCCCTAATAAAGGACATTGCTTCCAAATTCTCATTGTTCCCGTACATATTTGGTTCCCACTCTCCTTCTTCGCGAGAATAATCCAAATACAGCATTGAGGCAACAGCATCTACGCGTAATCCGTCTACATGGTATTGGTCCAACCAAAAAATGGCATTGCTTATTAAAAAAGCCCGTACTTCATTTCGACCATAATTAAATATTAAGCTTTTCCAGTCAGGATGGTATCCCCTTCTCCTATCTGGATGTTCATATAAATGTGAGCCATCAAAAAAACCTAAACCATGTGCATCCTCTGGAAAATGTGAGGGTACCCAGTCTAAAATTACCCCAATACCAGCCTGGTGTAACTTATCTACCAGTAATTTAAAGTCCTCTGGCTTCCCAAAACGGGAGGTAGGCGCAAAATATCCCGTAAGCTGATAACCCCAGGAAGGGTCGTAAGGATATTCCATTACCGGCATAAATTCTACATGGGTAAAACCCATATCTTTTACATATGAAACTAAATCCTCAGCTAAATCTAAGTAAGAAAGAAACTCATTATCACTTTTTCTTTTCCAAGAACCCAAATGAACTTCATAAACTGAGTATGGCTTGTCCAAAGCATTATGCTCTTCCCTGGAATCCATCCATTTTTTATCTTTCCATGCATAAGATGCATCCCATACTACAGAAGCCGTATTTGGGGGGTGCTCACATAAACGTGCAAAAGGATCTGCCTTTTCCGTAACTACTCCATTGTTATTAGATGTAATCTTGTATTTGTAGAGTGTTCCTTTATCCAAACCAGGAATAAAACCTTCCCATATACCACTAGAATCCCAGCGCACATTGAGTTTATGCTCATCCTCATTCCAAAAATTAAAGTCCCCAACTACAGAAACCGACTTGGCAGAGGGAGCCCAAACCGCAAAATAAGTTCCCTTTACACCATTAACTTCGACCATATGAGAGCCTAACTTCTCATAAAGCCTGTAATGCTTTCCCCCTTTGAACAAATCAATATCAAAATCTGTGAAAAGACTATGCGCAATAATGGCTGCCATGGTTTTTATTTAAGTTAAATGCAATATTACGGATCTTTCAGAAAGATAAGCAATACACAGAGAAGTAAATGTGAATTAGAGTCTGTTTAAAAAGTGGAACGCTTTTTGATTCAACAATATTGGATTAAAAAAATTAATAAACCATTTCAATTCAAAATCAAAAATTATGCAAAAAATCAAACTCATTTTAGGTTCTGCCTTAGTACTCCTTTTTATGTCATGTGAAGGACCTCAAGGACCCCCAGGATTTGACGGCCTTAACGGGTTAAATGGTCTCGATGGTCAGGACGGAATAAATATTCTTGGAAAAGTTCTGGAAATACAAGGTACTTTTTCTGCAGCCAATGATTACACAATTTCATATGAGTTTCCAGATACTGTTGAAGTATTTGAGTCGGATGTGGTCTTAGTATATCTTCTATTTGAACAAGTTGATGACCCAGATGGTGGAGATCCAATTGATGTTTGGAGGTTACTGCCACAAACTCGAATTATTGACCAGGGGCTTTTACAGTACAACTATGACCATACTTTTTTTGATGTAAACATCTTTTTAGAATCAGATTTTGATTTAGCTACTTTGCCAGCTGGTGATACCGATGATCAAGTTTTTAGAATTGCAGTAGTACCTGCTGAATTTGGTGTAGATAACGATATTGATGTATCTAATTTAGATGCCGTAATGGGCGCGCTAAAATTGGACACAGATACTATAGATACCTCTTTGGTAAACTAAATATTTGACTTACATAATATTAAAACCCATCTCAATTTTGATTTGGGCTTTTTTCGTTTCATTTAATGCGTAAATTTGAAAGGATACGACAAAAAATGCGTCTTACTAAAAAAAATATAATTGATGGGAAAAAATATTGCGCTTGTAATTCTTTTAATCTTTTCAGGATGTAAAGGAATTTCTCAAGAAGAAAAGGAAAAGAAAACTGCAAGCAATTCGGAAAAAGTAGAATATCCAGTTACTAAAACTGATGCAGAATGGCGTGCAGAGCTTACGGATATTGAATACTACGTGCTCCGCAAAGCGGCTACAGAAAATTCTTTTAGCAGTGACCTTTTAAACAACAAAGAAAAAGGCACTTATGTTTGTGCAGGTTGTGCCACACCACTTTTTAAAAGTGAAAATAAATATAAATCTGGAACAGGTTGGCCATCCTTTGACCAAGAAATAGAAGGCAACGTAGCTTATGACGTTGATTATAAAATTGGCTATGCCAGAACGGAGGAACATTGTGCTACTTGTGGTGGCCATTTGGGACATATTTTTAACGATGGTCCAAGTGAGACTACCGGAAAAAGGCATTGTATTAATGGTGCCGCACTAGATTTTATACCAGATTCCAAATGAAAAAATACGCTGTAGAAAAAACAGATGCTGAGTGGAAAGAAGAACTTTCTCCAGAAGAATATTATGTTTTAAGACAAAAAGGAACCGAAAGACCACATACTGGAGAGTTCAATTTGCATTTTGAGAATGGAGATTACTACTGTAAAGCTTGCAATGTAAAACTTTTTGAGAGCGAACACAAATTTGAAAGTGGGTGTGGTTGGCCATCTTTTGATGAAGCTGTTGAAGGCGCCATAGAGTACATAAGGGACACTACACATGGTATGATTCGTACCGAAACGGTTTGCGCCAATTGCGGTAGCCACCTAGGTCATGTTTTTAATGACGGACCTAGAGAGACAACAGGGCAGCGTTATTGCATTAACTCTGTGAGTATAGATTTTGATTCTTCCAAAGGTAAATAAGCATTACAGTACCAAAGTTTAGATTACCGTAACACTACTTCATACTTCTGTTATACAAAACCTTGCGTGAGATTATTAAAAACTTAGAAGTGTTCACTATCTTTGCACCTCCATTTTAACAACTAAAATCTTTACAAATGAGCAATTTTGATGTTATTGTTTTAGGTAGTGGTCCTGGAGGGTACGTAACTGCTATAAGGGCTTCTCAATTAGGTTTAAAAACAGCCATAGTGGAAAAAGAGAATCTTGGTGGTGTTTGCCTTAACTGGGGTTGTATTCCTACCAAAGCACTATTAAAATCTGCTCAAGTTTTTGAATACTTAAAACATGCCGAAGATTACGGTTTAAATGCCAAAAAAGTAGAACGTGATTTTGATGCTGTCGTTAAAAGAAGTAGAGGTGTCGCGGATGGCATGAGCAAAGGGGTTCAATTTTTAATGAAAAAGAATAAGATTGAGGTCTTAAATGGTTATGGTAAGGTACAACCTGGCAAAAAAGTATTGGTGAAAGGGGAACATGGAGAGCCAGCTACTTACACAGCAGACCATATCATAATTGCTACTGGTGCAAGAAGTCGCGAATTGCCAAGTCTACCTCAAGATGGTAAAAAAGTGATTGGATATCGTGAGGCAATGACTTTAGAAAAGCAACCTAAAAAAATGATAGTTGTTGGTAGTGGTGCAATAGGAATTGAATTTGCCTATTTCTATAACAGTATGGGTACAGAGGTCACTGTTGTAGAATATTTGCCAAATATTGTTCCTGTAGAAGATGAAGAAGTGTCCAAACAATTGGAACGCAGTTTTAAAAAAACAGGAATAAAAATTAAAACCTCAGCTGAAGTTACCAAAGTAGATACTTCTGGTGATGGCGTAAAAGCAACGGTAAAAACTGCCAAAGGTGAAGAAGTGCTAGAAGCAGATATTGTTTTATCTGCCGTAGGTATTAAAACAAATATCGAAGACATAGGACTAGAAGATGTTGGTATTGCAACCGATAGGGATAAAATCTTGGTCAATGACTATTATCAAACCAATATTCCTGGTTACTACGCAATTGGAGATGTCACCCCTGGGCAAGCATTGGCACACGTTGCATCTGCAGAAGGAATTCTTTGTGTAGAAAAAATTGCAGGCATGCATGTTGAAGCATTAGATTATGGGAATATCCCAGGATGTACCTATTGTTCCCCAGAAATTGCTTCTGTTGGTTTAACAGAGAAACAAGCCAAAGAAAAAGGATATGATATTAAAGTAGGTAAGTTCCCATTCTCAGCTAGCGGAAAAGCAAAAGCTTCTGGTGCTTCAGATGGTTTTGTGAAAGTTATTTTTGATGCCAAGTATGGAGAATGGCTGGGCTGTCACATGATAGGCGCTGGGGTTACTGATATGATTGCGGAAGCTGTTGTAGCCAGAAAACTGGAAACTACTGGACATGAGGTATTAAAAGCTGTTCATCCACATCCAACTATGAGTGAAGCAGTTATGGAAGCTGTTGCTGCAGCATATGATGAAGTTATTCATTTATAAAAAGTTTATGGGTTAGAGGTTTATAAGTTTATATTATTTCTAAACTAATCTGCTTTAAACTGTTCAACACTTAAACTCATAAACCTTAAATCATGTTAAAAATATTTAGGACAACCGCCATTCTTGAAGGAATATCTTATTTATTACTTTTTGGACTAACCATGCCCTTAAAATACTGGGCAGAAATTGGTGAACCCAACAAAGTAATTGGTATGGTTCATGGAATTCTATTTATCCTTTTTGTAGTATTGGCAGGAATTGTTTGCTGGGAACGTAAATGGGGCATCAAAAGATTTGTTATTCTTTTTATAGCGTCTTTACTACCTTTTGGAACTTTTTACGCTGACAAAAAATACCTTAAAAGCAATTAGTTCTCCTCAACTATAAACTTGTAAATATTTCCATCAAAGGTGCAAACAAAAAGCTCTTGATCGGCATCCGTCCCAAAAGAGGCAATATTAAGTCCAGACTCAAGCAGTAATTCGTTAGCACTGCCATCTCCTGTTAATGCCCATATTCTCCCACTTACAAAATCGCCATACACATATTTTCCTTGTAAGGTAGTAATAGCATCGCCTCTATAGACACAACCACCAGTTATAGACCTATCCCCATTATCTTGATTATACTCAAAAATTGGAGGAATAAAATTTGTATCATCACAATTTCCTGAAAAACAGGATGTACCTTCAAAAAGTTTCCAACCATAATTTCCACCAATTTCCACAACATCTATCTCTTCAATCTCATTCTGCCCAACATCACCTGTCCATAATTTTCCTGTAGTGGTGTCAAAACTCATTCTCCACGGATTTCGAAAACCATAAGCAAAAATCTCATCTCTTACACTGGTATCATTGATGAATGGATTATCTGTGGGAACTGCATAATTTAATCCTGGTTGTGTATTATCAACGTCTATTCTCAAGATATTACCTAATAAGTTCGTTCTGTTCTGTGCATTCCCATCTGGGTCCCCACTACCACCACCATCTCCCATAGCTATGTACAAATACCCATCAGTGTGAAAAGCAATTTGACCTCCATTATGATTTGTAGCAGGTTGGGGTATTTCAATAATCACCAACTCACTAGCTAAGTCAACAGTATTTTGATTTGTACTTGAAACTGTAAACCTAGAAATTACCGAAAGTCTTTCAGTTGGCGTATAGCATACATATACATAACCGTTACTTTGAAAACTAGGATGAAAAGCGAAGCCTAATAATCCTTGTTCACTTGATGTGGAAATAGTACCCCTTAAATCTAAAAAAACACTTGTTTCTGTAGCATCTGAGTCATTATCGAATACTTTAATAGCTCCACCTTTTTCACCAATGAATATTCTATTTGAGCCATCTTCTGGAGATTGCAAATCTAGGGGTTGAGTAAAACTTAAATTAGGAAAGGCATTTACTAATACTATAGACTCGCTGGACATTTCTTCACCAGTATCATCCATTTCATCATTTAAATTACTATTGAATTCTTCTGTTTCGCACGAAAAAAGAAGAAAAATAGATGCCAAGGCAACTGTTTTCAGAAATTTCATAGCTCGGGGTTTTTATATACATACGTAAATAACCCACAGTAAGATGTTTATGCAAACAGCTAACTCTTAAAGCTTTGGATAGCCAAGTCATAACTTTGCATTCCAAATCCCAGAATTACTCCCTTTGCTCCAGATGATATATAAGATATGTGCCTAAAATCTTCACGTTTAAACGTATTGGAAATATGTACTTCCACTACTGGTGTTTCTATTGCTTTAACAGCATCGCCGATACCTACAGAAGTATGCGTGTAAGAAGCTGCATTTAAAACAATTCCATCATAAGAAAAACCTATTTCTTGCAGTTTATCAATTAGCTCTCCTTCTATATTTGATTGAAAATATTCTAATTGAATTTCCTTGAATTTAAATTGCAATTTTGAAAAATAATCTTCAAAAGTGGTATTACCATATACTACTGGCTCCCTTTTTCCAAGTAAATTTAAATTTGGACCATTTATAATTATCAGCTTCATAGGTTAAAAGTAACAATAATTTTAAGGCATAAAAAAACGGAAGCAATTGCTTCCGTTTGTATCTAAGAAAAATAAAACTATTAATCGAAAGCATATCTAAAACCAAGCGCAAAAATACCTGCTTCAAAACGATCTCCTTCAAATCCACTACTCAGTCCAAATCCTGGTCTCCAACTTGCCGAGAAAGCTAAAGGCACGTTAGGAATCTTGAAGTCAAGGCCAGCATGTGGTCTCAATAAAATCTGAGTGTCAAAGTCTTTAATCAACCAAATACTAGGGCCAACTCCCGCAAACCATTGTAAGCCATCAGCACCAGTAAATTGACCATGATATGAGTACAAAAAGGTCAATGAGGTAACACTGTCTTCAAAACCTAAATCAAATTGTCCAGCATGATTTTCGCTAAAAAAGTACTTTCCGCTAGGACCTACAAAGGTAAAACCATCACCAAGATCTAGTCCAAGACCAACAGCAGCTGTATAGCTTGTTTGTCCAAAGGATGAGGAAAATGCAAAAGCAAAAAAGGTCATACAAATAATCACTGTTTTTTTCATAATTCTAAAATTTAGTGTTCATGTTTAAATTATAGGGTTGATATTTCAAAAGTAAAAGAAAGCAAACTTATTTCAGTCAAAAATTGTTAAAATTATTGACTGACTATTTATGCTGTAGTAAAAATCACGCCCAAATCTATTTAGAATTCAAGAATTAAAATAAGAAAAGCACTCCTATCATCGCGGTAGCAAAAGTACCGTCATTACTAATAGCAGTGTAAGAAACATTTAACTCTGTAGTACCGTTAATATCCACACCAATCATAGGTCTATAATAAAGACCTCCATCAAAACCATCACTTACACCAATAGCGTATCCAACGTCACCTCCCAATTTAAATCCATAAGATGGATATATTCTTAAGGCAGCAGCAGCAGGAATGTACTGTAAATTGGCAAACTCTGTTGTTACGGTAATTCCACCATTTGTAAATGATTCCTCTTCACCAAATGCATTGTTGAATCCTGTTGCAAATCCTAAATCAATTTCTTTTGAAAGCCCCCAAACATATTGGAAGTCCACACCAAGACTAAAACTATAAAAATCTGAAACTTCCCCTGTAATTATCCCAGCATTAAGACCTGCTCTAAAATTTGTTCTATCTACTTGTGCTTGAAGCGATAAGGAGATAAATAAAAAAGCTAAAACTGATATGATTGTCTTCATAAAATAAATATTTGGTTGTTATTTAATGCAAACTTATCATCTTAACCGCTATTGGATAATTTAAGTTGTAATATGTTAAAAACTGGTTGTCAAAACCACTTTTTTTGTAGAAAATAGATTTTGTATTCTAATGTATCTTTACAGTATGAGATGGAATCAGGCATTACAGGATTACAATCAATTCCTTAAAATTGAGAGAGGCCTATCCGATAATTCAATAAAAAATTATACCCTAGACATTAAAAAGCTTGTTGAGTTCATAGAGGAGTCCAATATTCATGAAAACCCTATTTCCATATCCAAAGAAACCGTACAACAGTTTATTTATGAAATTGCTAAAGTGATCAAACCCAGATCACAAGCAAGAATAATTTCTGGACTTAAAGGTTTTTTTAATTATTTGGTATTTGAAGACCTTAGAACAGAAAATCCTATGGATTTAATTGAATCCCCAAAAATTGGAAGAAAACTTCCGGATACCCTATCAACTAAGGAGATTAATAAATTAATTGCCGCCATTGACCTCTCAAAATCTGAAAGTGAACGTAATAGAGCTATTATTGAAACACTCTATGGTTGTGGTCTTAGGGTTTCTGAACTTATCAACTTAAGGCTCTCCGATTTATTTTTTGATGAAGACTTTATAAAAATTACTGGAAAGGGAGACAAACAGCGTTTTGTACCCATTAGTAACTTGAACAAAAAATACATAAACCTCTACAGAAATGAGATTAGAATTCATCAAAAAATAGAAGCTGGACATGAAGACTTTTTATTTCTTAACAGAAGAGGAAAACAGCTTACCAGGGCTATGATTTTTACCATTATAAAGCAGTTGGCAGAAAATATTGGATTACAAAAAAATATAAGCCCACATACCTTTAGGCACTCTTTTGCCACACATCTATTAGAAAATGGAGCAGATTTAAGAGCCATACAACAAATGCTTGGGCATGAAAGCATTACAACCACCGAAGTTTACTTGCATATAAATAGAACTCATCTGGCAAAGGTTTTAAATGAGTTTCATCCCAGAAAATAATATATTTGAACCCTTATCATAGAAAATATGAAACAGCTAAACCGGGAATGGTGGAAAGAGGGAATTGTATATCAAATTTACCCGCGAAGTTTTCAGGATACAACAGGTAATGGTATTGGTGATATTAGTGGCATCATAAAAAGATTGGATTACATTAAAGATCTTGGTGTTGATATCATTTGGCTCTGCCCTGTATATGAATCACCAAACGATGACAATGGATATGACATTAGTAATTATAGGGCTATATCAAAAGAGTTTGGCACTATGGCTGATTTCGATTTATTATTAAAAGAGATGAAGATTCGTAACCTAAAATTGTTAATGGATCTTGTTGTAAATCATACAAGTGATGAACATTTTTGGTTTAAAGAATCCAAAAAGTCCAGAGATAATCCCTATCGCAATTATTACCACTGGTGGCCTGCTGAGAAGGGCATTCCGCCCAAAAGATGGAGCTATTTTGACGTAGATGGCAATGCCTGGAAATATGATAAAACTACAGATGCCTACTATTTACATTATTTTTCGGTAAAACAACCAGATTTAAAATGGGAGAATCCAAAAGTGAGGCAGGAGATATTTGACATGATGAAATTTTGGTTTGACAAAGGCGTTGATGGTTTTAGAATGGATGTAATTCCTTTTATATCCAAAGACACAAGCTATCCAGAGTTGCCAGAAAAATATGAAGGCAATTTTATACCTTTTTATGCTGACGGACCAAAGCTACATGAGTATTTAAATGAAATGAATCGTAAAGTCTTAAGCAAGTATAATATTATGACCGTGGGGGAATGTCCTGGGATTTCATTAAATCAGGCCTTAAACTTTGTCGATGAGGATAGGAATGAACTTAACATGTTCTTTCATTTTGAATTAATGTCTTTAGATCGTGATGGGGATGAAGTCTTTTGGATGAGAGGAGACAAATGGAAACTTACAGAATTTAAAAAGATACATTCAGATTGGGATAAAGTATTTGCCGAAAAGGGATGGGGCAGTATGTTCTTGGGTAATCATGACAACCCACGTGTAGTTAGCCGTTGGGGTAATGACTCCAAAAAACACTGGCACAATTCTGCAACTATGCTACATACTTTTTTATTGACAATGCGAGGCACTCCATATTTTTATTTTGGAGATGAAATTGGAATGACCAATGCTAGGTTTGATTCTATAGATGACTATCAAGACATTAATACATTAAACAGATATCGTCTATTAAGTCAACAAAATATAAGCCTAGAAGATTTTATAGAAAATGAAAAGGAAGCTTCACGTGATAACGGAAGGACACCAATGCAGTGGGATAACACTATAAATTCAGGATTTTCGGAAAATAATCCTTGGCTTAAAGTAAATAACAATTACAAAAACGGAATCAACGTAGCCGAACAAGAAAAAAATACGAATTCTGTCCTAAACTATTTCAAAAAAATGGTTGGGATTCGCAAATCACATTTAGGTTTAGTATACGGAAAATACAGTTTATTGCTTGCAGGCAGCGAAGAAGTTTATGCTTATACTAGAACTTTCGAATCAGAAAGATATCTTGTCTTGCTAAGCTTTTCTGAAACGAAAACAACCGCAGAAATAGATGAAATTTCTTTTGATAAGGCAATTTTATTAATTTCTAATGATGAAGCCGAATTGGAGCAAGTAGGTTCAAATTTCACACTGAAACCCTATCAAGCTTCAGTTTATGAATTGACCTGATACTTCTTTTTAAAAGGACGAATAATCAATCTTGCCTCTCTATCAAATTTGATGTAATTGTAGACCCAATTGATAAAGACTACTACCCTATTTCTAAAACCTATCAGAAAATAGAGGTGTACAAACATCCAAATAAACCAAGCAAAAACTCCTTGAAACTTTATTTTTGGCAAATCCGCAACCGCTTTATTACGACCAATGGTTGCCATACTCCCTTTATCCTTGTATCTAAAAGCTTTTAAAGTTTTGCCTTCTGACATTCTAACTAGGTTCTCCCCTAAATTCTCACCTTGTTGTATTGCAGGTTGCGCCATCATAGGGTGTCCATGCGGATAAAGTTCAGATTCCATCTGGGCAACATCTCCTACTGCGAATATATTTTCATAGCCGTCTAATTGATGAAACTTATTTACCTTTAATCGGTTGCCACTACATAGGAAATCTTTTCCATCCAAACCTTTTATCGTCACAGCCTGTACGCCAGCAGCCCAAACCATAGTATAGGCATTAAAAATGACATCTGTATTGGTAGTTACCCTTTTTCCATCGTAATCACTTACCCTTATGTTTTTCCAAACGTGCACACCTAGACTCTCAAGAAATTTTTCAGCTTTCTCAGAAGCGATTTTGCTCATAGCCGGCAAAATTCTGTCACTTCCTTGGACAAGATTAATCTGTGCTATTCTGGTATCTAAATCTGGATAATCTTTTGGTAGAATCCCTTTTTTAATTTCAGCTAAAGCTCCAGCTAGTTCAACTCCAGTAGGGCCTCCTCCAACAATTACAAAATTCATTAATGCTTCACGCTCATGAAGGTCATCCGTTAATAAAGCCTGCTCAAAATTTTGCAGAATCAGGCTACGTAAATTCAAGGATTGTGGAATAGTCTTCATTGCCATTCCATTATTCTTAATAGAACTGTTTCCAAAAAAATTGGTTTTAGAACCTGTAGCAACTACCAAATAATCATACTTTAACTCTCCAATAGTGGTATGAACCAAATTAGAATTGGTGTCGACCGAAATAACTTCAGTCAATCTAAAATAAAAGTTAGGATATCCTTGGAGTACTTTTCTAATAGGATATGCAATCGAATCTGGTTCCAATCCTCCAGTAGATACTTGATATAGTAAAGGCTGGAAAGTATGATAGTTGTGTTTGTCCATCAAAACTACCTGAAACTCTTTTTTACTAAGCCTTTTAGCTATGGATATACCTCCAAAACCACCACCAATAATGATTACTCTTGGAAAACTTGATTGTGGAATATTCATATTGAAAATTGAAATGCAAATTTAGGTAATTACTTATGAGTCTGTTTAACAAAAAAAAATGCTTTTCACTATATTTATCAATCGACAAAATCAATCAAACCCATGAAAATTAAAGTTAAGTTACTCATTCTTTCCATAATCATATATAGCTCTTTACAAGCCCAAAAAAATAAGAAAAGTATATTGAGCGAATTAGATACCAGAAGTGAAAAATATGCTTCTATTGCTCAAGAAATATGGGGATTGGCCGAAATGGGCTATCAAGAAACCAAAAGCTCTTCCCTTTTACAAAAAACCTTAAAAGATGAAGGTTTTAAAATTGAAACTGGTGTAGCCAATATACCAACCGCATTTATAGCAGAATATGGCTCAGGTTATCCGGTTATTGCAATTTTAGGTGAGTTTGATGCATTGCCCGGATTATCCCAGAAAGCAATTCCAGAAAAAGTATCAAATGGAGCAACTGCAGGACACGCTTGTGGTCATCACCTATTTGGCACAGCTTCTTCTGCAGCAGCTATAGCGGTAAAAGATTGGATGAAAGCAAATAATGTCATTGGAACAATTCGCTTCTATGGCTGTCCAGCCGAAGAAGGTGGAGGGGCTAAAGTCTACATGTCCAGAGAAGGTTTGTTCAATGATGTTGATATCGCTTTGCATTGGCATCCAAGTTCTCAAAACGCTGCTAGTGCAGCAGCAGCTTTAGCTAATATTTCTGCTAAGTTTAGGTTCTATGGAGTTTCTGCACATGCTGCTGGGGCTCCAGAAATGGGACGCTCTTCGCTAGATGGTGTTGAAGCAATGAACACTATGGTAAACATGATGCGGGAGCATATTCCACAAGAAGCAAGAATACACTATGTAATCACGGATGGAGGTAAGGCCCCAAATGTAGTTCCCGACTTTGCCGAAGTATATTATTATGCAAGACACAACAGAAGGGATGTGGTAAGAAACATTTTTGAGCGTATTGTAAAAACGGCCGAGGGTGCCGCTTTAGGTACCGAAACAACTATGAAGTATGAAATAGTTAATGGAGTACATGAGCTTTTACCAAATTTGACACTGCAGAAACTGGTTCACACCAATTTGACAGAAATTGGTGGGATAATCTATACTGATGAAGAGAAAGAGTTTGGAAAAAAAATAGCTTTAAGTCTTGGTCAAAAAAGTTTAAATGAAGCACGTGCATTAGAAGTTCAACCCTACAAAGAAACGGCTCGAGCTTATGGCTCTACAGATGTTGGTGATGTAAGTTTTGTTGTACCAACGGTCGGTTTTGGAACTGCTACATGGGTTCCTGGAACTCCAGCACATAGCTGGCAGGCAGTAGCCGCTGGAGGCACTTCGATTGGAAACAAAGGGATGATGGTAGCTGCAAAAACATTGACTGCCACTGCTATTGATTTGTTCACAAATCAAAACTTGATAAAAAAAGCTAAAATCGAATTTGAAGAAAAAAGGGGTAAAGACTTTGTGTACAAGCCTTTATTAGGAGATAGACCACCTGCTTTGGATTACAGAAAATAAGTGTAACAAAAGTCCTTTTTTAACTACTAACAGTTAACTACCTACCAACCATCTGTGAATAAAGAACTGGAACACAAATTTGTTACGGAACTTGAGAACAATCAAAACATTGTTCACAAGGTATGCAGTTTGTATACCAACGATAGGGATTCCCATAACGATTTGTTTCAGGAAATTACAATTCAATTATGGAAAGCATATCCTAAATTTCGTGGCGATTCAAAGTTTAGTACATGGATGTACCGTGTAGCTCTAAATACAGCGATCACTCTCTACAGAAAATCTAAACGGAGAGTTAAAACCCAAGATTTTGACGGTGTACTTTATAAAATTAAGGCAGATGAATATGATGATACAGAAGAAAAACAGTTGAAATTAATATATGATGCGGTAAAGCAACTAGGAGATATAGATAAAGCCCTTGTTTTCTTGTATCTAGAAGATAAAGATTATTCGGAAATAGCAGCAACTTTGGGTATAACAGAGGTAAATGCTAGAGTAAAAATGAATCGTATAAAAAACAAACTAAGGACCATCCTAAATCCGTAAGTATGATGATGGACGAATTAGAACTCTTAAAAAAAGACTGGCAGAAAAAGGAAGAACACCTTCCAAAATTGTCATTTGATGAAATCTACAAGATGATTTGGAAAAAATCATCTTCCATAGTAAAATGGATATTCTATATAAGTATTATAGAATTTTTATTTTGGATTGCTATGTCATTCATTCCCATGGAAAATGACGAATTAACTGGTCCTGGATCAAAAACCTTCCAGACTGTAGAGAATATAGTTGAAGTTCTAGGGTATTTGGTAATCGTATACTTCATTTTTAAATTCTATTTAAATTACAAAAAAATAAACACCACAGATTCTGCAAGAGCCTTAATGAAAAAAATTATTGTTACCCGAAAAACAGTAATGCAATATGTATGGTTCAATCTAGGATTGTTCGCAGTATTGATGATAATAGTTTTCTTGGAATCAATACTTTACAATGCTGAATATGCAGACTTATCGCAACGGATTTCAGAAGCTGGCAACCCAATTTTAATTTGGTTCATAGTAGGCCTGTTATTGGCATTTACAATTGTACTGTTTGGAATCTTACTTTGGCTTTTTTACAGGTTGCTCTATGGCATTCTCCTCAAAAGATTGAATATCAATTACAGAGAGCTAAAAAAACTAGAGGTTTAAGATTTATGGCTATACTTTCTTTTTTCATGATCGGCCTCATAAGCTGCCAATTCTGATTCAGGAATTACATGTAAGAAGGATGGATGTTGCTCAATCGCGTATTCTAATTTCTCAATAATCTGTTCTATGGATTCGTTGTCGTAATCAATCTCTAATGGTTCTTTTATTTGCATAGATTGCAAAATTCCTTTCTTTTTTATGTACAATCCCTTCTTGTCAAAAGAACGGCGAAATCCATCTATAACTACAGGAACAACTATTGGTTTATATCGTTTTATGATATGGGCAGTACCCTTACGAAGTGGTTTCCATGGCTTTGTAGTACCCTGTGGAAAAGTTATTACCCAACCATCATCCAGCGCCACTCCAATATTCGAAATATCACTCATTTTAACCTGCCTATTCACATCTTGCCCATCAGCTCGCCATGTTCGTTCAATACTTATGGAACCGGCATAAGCTAAAATTTTGGTCAAAAGACTTTTACCCATGGTTTCCTTAGCCGCTACGTAGTAAAAATTTAACTTAGGATTCCACAGATAACCAACGTTCTTTATACTATCATCCCTTCCTTTTAAACTAGCATTAAAAACATGGAACATGGCCACTACATCCGCAAAGTAAGTTTGGTGATTGCTTACAAACAGAACATTTTTATCAGGCAAACTACGTATGATTTCAGATCCTTCTATCTCCAGTTTGTTAAAGCCTTTATAACGAGAATGGGTAATAAGCCCCATAATGCGGATTAGCCATTTCTTTAAAAAGAGAATATGTCCGAAAGGATTTTCTTTGAAAATTCCCATAAGTTGGTTTGATTGGCTAAAATACGAAATAGTGCCTAAAGCACTTGTTTTAAAAGCTCTTTGATCTCACTAAGCATCATGGCAGTAGCACCCCAAACCACATAACCATTTAATTTAAAGGCAGGTACATCAATTTTATCTGCATACGAAGTTGTAAGGTTTTGATAGGTTAAATTTCTTTCATCCATAAAATCTGAATATAAAACCTCAACTAAATCTTCAACCTCACTTTCTTGAATCCTAAATGGTTTTGGCTCTGCATAAACTCCAATATAGGGTTGTACCATAAAATTGCTGGGCGGAATATACAAGTCGCTCAACTCCTTTAATACTTCAATTTTAGATGGCAATACTCCTACTTCTTCTTTTGTTTCCCTAAGTGCAGTTTCTAAAAGGTTTTTATCAGCTTCTTCAACTTTCCCTCCAGGAAAACCAACTTGATTGGAATGTACTCCCTTGTAGGTCTTTCTTAAGATAAGCAATAAGCGTGTTTCCTCTTCTCTTCCAGGATAGAACAAAGCCATTACAGCAGCTCTCTTTGGTTTACGCTCTGCAATTTTTTCAGAATCCCGCCATTGCTTTCTCATTTCTGGTTCCATTTTAAAATGGGATTCCTCACCGGGCAATGGTAGATTCTTTATTTTAGTAACCTGTTTATAAAAATCAGTAAAATTCATGCTTAAGGACAGTATTACTTTTGGTACAAGTTTACTATTATTTTTTCTTGTGGGCTGTGGAGAATCTAAAAAGGAGCAGCAAAAAACCATTGCCAAAGAAGTAGAATCTGTAAAAATAGATTCAGCTACTGTAATATTAGAAGAAAAAGAGGAATCCCAAGAGCCTTTTCAACTCTCTGAAGAAAATGCAATTGATTTTTTCTTTGAATACGCAAAAACGTTAAAAAAAGATAAAGTAAAGCTAACGACCAGTCTTGGTAGTTTTACCATAGAATTATATGATAATGTACCTTATCATAAAGCCAACTTCATTTATTTGACAAAGCAAAAGTATTTTGATAATACCATGTTCCATAGGGTAGTGAAAAATTTTATAATTCAAGGTGGAAATTCAGATAACCGAGAAACTGCTAAAAAAAGGACTAAGATTGGTAGGTATTTACTTCCACCAGATGCCAAAAAAGGACACAAACACCATAGAGGTGTAATTTCCATGCCAAGTAGTGAACGTGACAATCCACACAAATTAGCATCCCCTTATGAGTTTTTTATTGTGGTGACCAAACCTGGTTCTTACCATTTGGATGGTAGCTATACCCCTTTTGGAAGGGTAATTGAAGGAATGGATGTAGTTGATAAAATAAACAATGTAAATGTAGATAAAGGAGATTGGCCCATGCAAAACGTTTATATCCTTAAAGCTGAAGTTCTTTAGGGATTTTTACGATAAATATTGGGCAATCTTATACCAAACTTTACCGCTAGTAGTCTAAGGCTTATCACTACCAAAATACCACCAACGTAGGCATAAGCATCAACAATAGGCAGCTGTTCCAACAAGAAAAAGCTAAAACCTCCTAAAATACAAGGTGTAGCATATATTTCCTTTCTAAAAATCACAGGGATTTCATTACATAGAATATCTCGAATAACCCCTCCAAAACTTGCTGTTATAGTTCCAAGTGCTACGCACATTACAGGTAACAAACCTGCATCCAAACCCTTTTCTATGCCTATCATAGTAAAAAGGCCCAGACCAATGGTATCAAATAAAAACAGTGATTTCCTAAAGTATTTCAGCTGTTTTACAAAAATAATGGCAAATATGACCGAAGCTAAAATTGTGATTACATAAGTAGAATCCCGCATCCAAACCACGGGGGTATTTCCAATCAATAAATCCCGCAAAGTTCCCCCTCCTATTGAGGTTACAAATGCTATGATTATCACCCCAAATAAGTCAAGCTTTTTTTCCATTGCCACCAATACCCCAGAAATGGCAAAGGCAATTGTTCCCAATATATCGATTACGGTATAGAACATAGTTTATAATTTCTGAGTGTAATAGTTGTAGTCTTTCAGTACTGTATCTAAATACTGTATATCATACAATTCAGATTTGGTCTGTAAAATACTATCCACTTTAACACGCAAAGCCGTTAATGTTTTAAAATCATTGCTTTTACGTGCCACTCGGTAAGTTTCCTTGATAAGCCTAACATCTTTATCCGTTAAAAGAGTAACATTGGTAAACTTGGGCTGGTACGCTTCTTCAACCTCCTCCAAAATGGTATGGGAAACTTTTGTTTTCTTTTTTGTACTAATAACAACCGTGCCAGCTGCTGCATCACCCAAACGTTGTCTACGTTCAGAAAAAAGTATAGTTAACAACCCTATTGACCCAAGAAAAATCCATATATCAACCAAACGCAACATCCAACGCACCAAATAATTGCTCCAATGTACGGGGCTTCCATCATACCGTACCACTCTCATTTTGAGCAACATTTTGCCAACGGTTCGACCATTAAAAATACTGTGCATCAAAAGGCTATAAAACATAGCCGGTAAAAATATTAGTGCTACAAGACCTCTTTGGGTCCATCTATCCTCGTATATATACCCAATTGCATCTCCAATAACATTTACCAGTATAGCATAGAGATAAAGAATAAAACCGTCTATAAAAAAAGCAACGATTCTTTCACCAATACTTACAATTTTATAATTAAGGTTAACATTTTGCGTTGTATTGATTTGAAGGTTACTCATTAAGTATTAAATTTAGCTTGGTAAATACAATTTATGCGCGAAGCCGCTTTTGTGAAGCAAAATAAGGAAAAATGGATAGCATTTGAAAAGGCTATCAATCTTAGCTCCAATACCAACCCTGATGAACTTGCCGATGGTTATATCCAGCTCACCAATGATTTAGCATACGCCCAAACGTATTACGAAGAAAGTAAAACTTTATTGTATTTGAATGCATTAGCTTCGCAAGCCCATCAAAAAATATACAAGAACAAAAAAGAAAGTGGCAATAGGATTATTGACTTTTGGGTTACTGAATTTCCTTTATTTTTTAAGCAATATCATAACACTTTAGGGGTAGCTTTTTTAATTTTTATGGTTGCTACTGCAATCGGCAGTATTTCTGCGATAAACGATTCTACTTTTCTAAGATTGATACTTGGAGATGCTTATGTAAACGAAACATTGAATAATATTTCCAAAGGTGACCCAGCAGCAATATACAAGGGTGGTAGTGAAATAGGAACTTTTCTAGGAATTACCATCAATAATATTAGGGTTGCTTTTTTAGCGTTTGCCTTTGGTGTTATTACCAGTATTGGCACTGCATACATCTTGTTTAGCAATGGGGTAATGTTAGGGGCATTTATCACGTTTTTTTACACTAAAGGGGTCTTTTTTGAAGCTAATAAACAGATTTGGTTACATGGTACCATTGAGATTTCTGTTATTATCATCGCAGGTTGTGCAGGACTTATCATGGGGAACAGTGTTTTGTTTCCCAAGACATATTCACGGCGGGTTTCATTCATGAAAGGGGCAAAAGATGGCTTGAAGGTTGTTATAAGTACAATTCCATTTTTTATAATTGCAGGCTTTATAGAAGGCTTTATTACACGGTACACCAGCATGCCCAACTGGTTGGCATTTTTAATTATAGGAACTTCTCTTTTACTAATACTGTTTTATTATATCATATATCCCATTTTGTTAAATAGAATACATGGCAGACAATTACATACCGCTACGAGTAAATCGTGACTTTGGCGATATTATAACTACATATTTTGATTTTTTTAAGCAGAACATAAAAAAGTTTACCAATGTTTTCTTGAGTTACAATGGTATTTTTTTGATTGGCTTATTAATAGCTAGTTACCTATTAGTTTCGGGTTTTATTGGCTTGATAGCTTATGAAAATACCCCAAACCGTTTTACATCTGGTGTAGAACTTGAAGAAAAATATACAATCTATTTAATTGCTGGTGGAATCTTGTTTTTTATCATCTTTTTAATGGTAATGGTATTGAATTATGCTCTGGCAAGTAGTTATATGATAAAGTATGATAACCATCAAAACAATAAGTTTGATAAAAAGGAGGTTTGGGAGTACACCAAAGGGCAATTTGGAAACATTATTATATTCATTCTATTGTTAATCCCTATCTATTTGGTTTTCTTTATTGTTTCCATTGTATTTGCGTTTATCCCAATTGTCGGCATTTTTGTTCAGTACATACTACAATTTTTTATAACTGCTTGGTTAGGGGTGTCTTTTTACGAAATGCTCCAGAATAAAAAAGGGGTAACTGATGGTTTAGGTGAAGGTTGGAATCTGGTCACTAAAAATTTCTGGAAGTCAGTTGGAGTAAATTTTATTATGGGTCTTTTATTGGGTATCTTAATATTTATAGCACTAATAATACCTGGGGTAATCATAGGCATTTATACCTTTCATGTAGTTGAAAATAATGTTGATTATTCTACCTCAGTAGTATCTACCGTTATATATACACTAGGCACTTGCTTGGTTTTGATAATCGCTGTTTATGGTCAGTGTCTTTCACAATTCGTAAACGGTATTTTGTACTATGCACTTCATGAAAAAACATATAATGTGAATGCAAGAAGTAAAATTGAACAAATCGGAAAAAGCGAATAGTGAAACTACTTCTGACTCTTATCATATCCTTTTCTTTTGGTTCACTTGTATTTTCTCAAGAAGTTACAACAGACACCATAGTCCGCATAGATTCCTCTTCGACTTTATACGACCGTTACATAGATGAAGAGTTGAATAAAAAATATATGGGAGAAGATTTTAATTATGATACCAAAACCGGGGAGTCGCAAAATCTCCTAAGTCGTTTTTTTAGATGGATTGGAATAGGGCTACGTGATGTTTTCGGAATAAACCTATCCCCTGAAGCTTTAAAATTACTTGAGTATACCATCTATTTTTTAATGGGTGGCTTGGTCATCTATTTACTGGTCAGGGTTTTGGTCAATGAAAAATTCAATTCCATTTTCACAAAAAAGGCAAAGACCATTTTTGATATTGATTTAGCTGAGCAGCATATAGAAAGTTTAGATTTAGATGCGTTGTTAAATGCTGCATTAGAAGATAAAAATTATCGGTTAGCAATCAGGTACCATTTTCTCAGAATCTTAAAGCGGTTGTCCCAAAAAGATATTATTGAATGGCACTTTGATAAGACCAATTCTGACTATCAAAACGAAATAGCACCAAAACAATTACAATCAGGTTTTAAAGAAGTAGCTTATTTATATGACTATATCTGGTATGGGGAACAACCCATTGATGAAAAAAAATATGACACAGCAAGAGCCAGGTTTAAAGCTTTGAATAATTTAATAGCAAATTAGGTTGGATAAACGTTCAAAAATCATAATTATAATTTTTGCTGTAGTTTTAGTAGGTATTATCGTAACCGAAATTACGCGTCCAAAACCTATTAATTGGAGACCTTCTTATACTTCAGAATCAAAGATTCCTTTTGGATGCTATGTGCTTTATAACGAATTACCACAGCTTTTCTCTAAAACCAAAACTATTAACGTAAACGAAAGTGTTTATGACCTTATGGTAGAAAGGGATTCTACCCAAAGCTCCAATTATTTGCTAATAAACAATAATATTCAACTAGACAAACAGGAAACCAATCAACTACTAAATTATGTTTCCAAAGGAAATTCTGTTTTTATAGCAGCAACTTCTTTTAGCTATTTCCTAAAAGACACTTTAAATGTAGAGCTGGCCAGTAATTACTCCTTAGTAGAAGATACGGTAACGGTTGAGCTAACCCATAAAAAGTTCAAAGCTCAAAAATTTGAATTATCAAGAGGAGCATCCAAAACCTATTTTAGTTCTGTAGATACCCTAAATACAGAAATATTAGGATATGTAAAGTATGTCAATAAGAACTCCTTAACTGCTGGAAATACAACTATTATAGAGGAACCAAATTTTATACGAACAAAATTTGGCAACGGTTATTTTTACTTTCATACAGCACCAGAGGCATATAGTAATTATTACATGCTAAAGGGGAATAAAGACTACGCAAGTAATACATTTTCATATATAAATGACAATTTATTGTATTGGGATGATTACAAAAAGGCTGGCAGAGTGGTCATAGATTCTCCCATGCGCTTTGTTCTAAACCAAACTGCACTAAAATGGGTATATTATTTAACTATGGGTGGACTTCTACTTTTTGTGATTTTTAAAGCCAAACGGGAGCAACGTATTATCCCAGTAATTAAACCTCTGGAGAACTCTTCTGTTGAATTTGCACGTACCGTTGGCACTTTATACCATCAGAACAAAGACTACACTAACCTTATCAATAAAAAGTTGAATTATTTTTTGGCAGATTTAAGAAATCGTTACTTTATTGATACCACCACTTTAAACGAAAAAAGTATTCATCAATTAGCTGCAAAATCTGGCAAATCCGTTGAAGAAGTAAAAAAACTAATAGAGTTTATACTGTACCTTAAAAATGAAACGGTGCATAGCGAACAAGACACTATAGAATTAACAAAAAAAATAACAGCATTTAAAAATTAATATGGAAGATAACACAAAAAAAGACAAGCCGTTGGAGTTTAACTCAAGGGTGGACCTTACCAAATTACAAGAAGCGGTAACCAAAGTAAAATCAGAACTGGGCAAAGTAATTATTGGTCAAAAAGACATGGTTGAGTTATTGATAATCTCAATTTTAGCAAATGGCCATTCCCTTATTGAAGGTGTTCCTGGTGTTGCTAAAACCGTAACTGCAAAACTGTTGGCAAAGACTATGAATGTGGACTTTAGCAGAATCCAGTTTACACCAGATTTAATGCCAAGTGATATTTTGGGAACTTCCATTTTCAATGTAAAAACCTCGGAGTTCGAATTTAAAAAAGGCCCTATTTTTTCCAATATTATATTAATTGATGAAATCAATCGTGCACCGGCAAAAACACAAGCCGCCTTGTTTGAAGCTATGGCAGAACGCCAAATTACCATTGATGGTGAAGAATATGATATGCAACCTCCTTTTTTAGTATTTGCCACTCAAAACCCTGTGGAACAAGAAGGAACTTATCGCCTACCCGAGGCACAATTGGACCGTTTCCTTTTTAAAATAAATGTGGATTACCCATCTCTGGAAGAAGAGGTTCAGATATTGGAGAGTAAACATGAACAAAAAAACACTAACGTTGAAAGTTTAATTAAATCCGTTCTTTCGGCAAAGCAAATAGCAGAATATCAAAATGTGATTAAACAAATTATTGTAGAAGATAATCTTCTAAAATATATCGCAGCTATAGTCAATAATACCCGTACCAATGCAAATCTTTATCTGGGGGCTTCCCCTAGAGCTTCAATTGCCATAATGGATGCCTCTAAAGCCTTAGCCGCAATAAATGGTAGGGATTTTATAACACCTGAGGATATTAAAAAAGTAGCAAGCCCAATTCTTTCGCATCGTATTATTTTAACTCCAGAGCGTGAGATGGAAGGTTTTACCGCAGAAAAAGTGGTACAACAATTAATTGAAACCATAGAAATACCAAGATAAGAAACGTGAAGAAGGCATTTAAAAGTATTTATTTTCAAAAAAGGTTCTTTATAGTATTAACAACTATTATAGTAGGGTTTTTACTATCATTCATCTTTGAAAATCTGTTTGGTGCCGTTCGTATTCTATTCTTTGTGTTTCTCGTTTTTATTTTAGTGGATTTATTACTGCTCTTTTTATCAAAAGGAGGGATAGAAGCAGAGCGAGTATTGCCCGATAAATTATCCAATGGTGATGAAAACCCCATTCAGATTCAACTTGCAAATCAATACCTTTTTAATGCTAGTATCAAGTTAATTGATGAACTACCATTTCAATTTCAAAAACGCGATTTTGGGTTGATAAATAAAATAAAAAGTGGAGGTACTAAATCGTACTCATATTCGGTTAGACCAACTGAAAGGGGGGTATACTCCTTTGGTAGTTTAAATATTTTTGCAAGTTCCCCAATTGGTTTTTTATCCAAAAAGTTCACTTTTGATAAAAGTAAGGAAGTACCTGTTTATCCTTCATTTTTACAATTACGTAAGTACGATTTGATTGCTTTTACCAATCGTCTTTTTGAATACGGCCTTAAAAAGATTAGACGTATTGGACATACTATGGAGTTTGAGCAAATTAAGGACTATATCCAAGGTGATGATATTCGCAATATCAACTGGAAGGCAACGGCAAAAAAAGGGCAATTGATGGTAAATCAGTTCCAAGATGAAAAATCTCAGCCTATTTATTCGGTGATAGATAAGGGTAGGGTGATGAAAATGCCATTTGAAGAGTTGAGTTTATTGGATTACGCAATCAATGCTACTTTGGTCATCAGTAACATAGCTATAAAAAAGAATGATAAAGCAGGGATGTTTGCTTTTAGCAACTCCATTGAAAACAGGGTAGTTGCCGAACGTAGAAGTTCTCAAATGAATTTAATTCTGGAAACTCTTTACAATCTAGAGACTAATTTTGTTGAGAGTGATTTTAGCAGACTTTATATAGATGTTAAACGTAACCTAAACCAACGGAGCTTACTATTGCTCTATACAAATTTTGAAACCTTAGATGCTCTTAATAGACAATTGCCATACCTGCAGGCAATTTCAAAACAACACCTGCTTGTAGTTATATTTTTTGAGAATACTGAACTACTGGAGTTTGCCGAAAAGAAAGCAGATACCACACAGCAAATTTTTGAACAAACAATCGCGGAAAAGTTTATTTACGAAAAGAAACTTATCGTAAATGAATTAAGAAAATATGGCATACAGACCATTCTGACAAAACCAGAAAACTTGACTATAAATACCATAAACAAGTATTTAGAAATTAAAGCTAGGGGCTTACTTTAGGGTTATTCTGTATGTAGTAAAGAGTTGGTTAATCTTAACTCATTTAAAGTTGGTAACCGTTCATTTACAATCAAATTCACATCTTCACCAAAATTGAGGGAACTTGTGATTACCCTTTTCTTTTTCTTCTTTTTAGTAAAAATATCAATGGTAAAACCAACTGCAACTCCACCCAGAACTGTTGCTAATACGTCCCCATTGTCCCATTGATTCCCCTCTTGACCAGAATCTATGGCTTCTTTTCCCAAACCAATTAACAAAGCACCACCAACGGCACCAGCAAAGGTCCAATAACGGTCACCATTGGAAATTTCTTTAGCAATCCCAGCTCCTGCTAGGCCAAACAATGCTCCTCCCGCAAAATGTAATGCTTTATCTTTTTCTATTTGAGAATTTCCTAAATTAAAAGATAAAAGAGCTATTAATAATAGTATAATTAATCTCATAATGTTCTAAGCCAAATATAAGTAACCAATACAATTCTTTGCATACTATTATATAAACGGTTGATTATTAGGTTTAAAAGGCAGAAATAATTATGTTCCTACGTAAAGAGACAAACTTAAAATTTGACTCTCCCAATTTATATAAGTACAATACTAGATTCATATCTACTTAAAAATCATTAATTTAGATAAGTGTTTAAGTTTAAAACATAGCCTATGAAAACTATATCCTTACAAACAACAATCTGCCGGAGTTTTTTAAGTATACTTGGGATACTCCTTTTAACACTTAGCACTCCAGTTTCAGCCTTTCAAACAACTGAAACCAGCTTTAACCAATTTGAAGGTGAAGTTGTGGATGCTGAAAACAATAACCCTCTAGTTTTCGCTACAATAACCGTAGAAGGAACTAATATTAGTACAATCACCAATACTGAAGGTACTTTCCTACTGAAAGTACCTGCTTCCATGAATGATGGTACCGTTCTTTTCTCTTTTATTGGATATACAACTGAGAGAATTGCGCTTAGCGACTTAGAATCTAAGAAAAACAAAATCAAACTTAAAACCTCTGCACTTCAACTATCAGAAGTTGATATTAACGCACCAAAAGATGCCAAGGCTTTGTTTAGGGAAACCCTTAGTAAAAAAGGGGTTAATTATTTTGAAGACCCTACATTAATGACTGCGTTTTACAGGGAAACAATAAAGAAAAGGAGAAAGAATGTATCCTTATCTGAAGCAGTTGTAAATATCTACAAAACACCATATTCATCAGAAAAAAGAGATGCTGTAGAATTATATAAAGCAAGGAAAAGTACAGATTATAGCAAATTGGATACTGTAGCCTTAAAACTTCAGGGAGGACCCTTCAATACACTTTACGTGGATATAATGAAGTACCCCGAATACATTTTCACCAACAAATCCATAGATGATTATGAGTTTACTTTTGATAGGTCCACAAGGGTCAATGATAGGCTTATATATGTTATTAATTTTAATCAGTTAAGCAGTATACAAGAGCCATTGTATGAAGGCAAATTATATATTGATGCTGAGGATAAAACCTTAACAAGTGCCGTCTACAACTTAAATATTACCAATAGAGAACTCGCTGCTAGACTTTTTGTTAGGAAAAAGCCTGCTAAAGTTGATGTATGGCCTACTGAGGTTGCCTACCGTGTAGATTACCGCAGTAAAAATGGTAAATGGTATTACGGCTACAGTAATGTACTTTTAGAGTTTAAAGTGGACTGGCAAGACAAGCTTTTTAACTCTGTCTATAGTATGACTGCTGAAATGGCCGTTACTGATTGGGAAAAAAATGATACTGGTAAATTGCCAAAATATAAAGAGCGCTTAAAAAAATCAATTATTCTAAGTGATGAGGCACTTGGGTTTTCAGACCCAGATTTTTGGGGTGAATACAATATCATAGAGCCTGAAAAATCTATAGAATCTGCAATTAAAAAAATTCAACGCCAACTTAGAAGAGCTAAGAAGAACGGAACTTCTGAACCTTAAAAAGATTAGGGGAAACCTCCCGAAATTATTGGGAGGTTTTTTTATTTCTTAAACTCTTTGAGCGTCTGAATAATTATTGAAACACAATCAAGAAGCTGCTCTTTTGTCATTACCAGAGGTGGTGCAAAGCGAATAATATTGCCATGGGTGGGTTTTGCCAACAACCCATTTTCTTTTAGCGCCATACAAATATCCCATGCCGTAGAACTATCTTCGGTAGCATTGATTAAAATTGCATTCAATAATCCTTTACCTCTCACCGAAGTTACCAAATCGCAGTTTGGAATAAACTCATTGAGTTCCTTTCTAAAAAGTACTCCCAATTCATATGCGTTTTCCGCTAATTCTTCGTTTTTTATTACATCCAAAGCAGCAATACCAATTGCAGCGGCAATAGGATTGCCTCCAAAAGTACTACCATGATTACCAGGGCGAATAACTTCCATAATGTCATCATTTGCCAAGACAGCGGATACTGGATAAGCTCCTCCTGAAAGTGCTTTTCCTAAAATTAAAATATCTGGCTTTACATCTGGAGTTCCACTACAATGCTTATCTGAACAAGAACAATTACCACAAGTGGCCAAAAGCCTACCAGTACGAGCAATACCCGTTTGAACTTCATCAGCTATAAACAATACATTGTTCTCCTCACATAATACTTTGGCTGCTTTTAAATACCCTTCCGAGGGTACGTAAACCCCAGCTTCACCTTGAATAGGTTCAACCAAGAAACCTGCAATATTTTTATCGCTTTTTATTGCTTCTTCTAAAGCAGTAAGATTATCATATTCAATTTTAATGAAACCATCGGTGTAAGGTCCAAAATTTTTACGTGCAACCGGGTCATTGGAAAATGAAATAATTGTAGTAGTCCTACCATGAAAGTTATTCTCGCAGACAACTATTTTTGCCTCATTCTCGGGAATGCCCTTTTTTTCATAAGCCCATTTTCTACAGATTTTTAAGGCAGTTTCTACAGCTTCAGCTCCAGTATTCATTGGTAAAAGTTTATCAAACTTAAAAGTATCCGTAGCATACTTTTCAAACTTACCAAGCATATCATTGTAAAATGCCCTAGAAGTTAAGGTAAGTGTTTGAGCCTGTGCCGTCATTGCCCCAACAATAGATGGGTGACAATGTCCTTGGTTTACTGCAGAATAAGCTGATAAAAAATCATAATATTTTTTACCTTCAACATCCCATACAAATACACCTTCTCCCCTACTCAAGACTACAGGAAGTGGGTGGTAATTGTGGGCTCCGTACTTGTTTTCTAAATCTATCGCTTGCTGCGATGTTAAATGTTCTAAAACAGCCATTTTAATCGTGTTTAAATTAAAAAAATAACCATTCCTGCGATACCTTTATCCTTTCGAAGTCTCGAAAATTCAGCGTGGGAGAGAAATCATCCCTAGTAGAAATGTAAAATTAACAAAATTTGATCAAATTGGATATGGCAATCATTTGACTTTCATACAAAATCAACTCTTAAAAACCCCTATTTTTGCCCGATGCGAAAGAGAAACAAAAGACAGCTATTTGAAAAGATAGAGGTTATTGATGCCGGAGCAAAAGGGAAATCAGTTGCTAAGGCGCCAGACGGACGAGTAATTTTCTTATCCAATGCTATTCCAGGAGACGTTGTCGATGTGCAGACCACAAAAAAACGAAAAGCGTATTTTGAAGGAGTAGCAACCCACTTTCATAAACTTTCGGAAAAAAGAACAGAACCTGTTTGCCAGCATTTTGGGGTCTGCGGTGGTTGCAAGTGGCAACATATGGGTTACGAGCATCAATTATACTTTAAGGAAAGAGAGGTTGAAAATAACTTAAAACGTATTGGCGGTGTAAATCTTCCAAAAATCACTCCAATCTTGGGGTCTAAGGAACAGTATTTTTATCGCAATAAGATGGAATTTTCTTTCTCGGACAGTCGGTGGTTAACATTGGATGAAATTAATTCTGACCAAGAAATAAATGATAAGAATGCACTTGGTTTTCATATTCCAGGGATGTGGGATAAAATTTTGGACATTAAAAAGTGCCATTTACAAGAAGACCCTTCCAATTCAATTCGTTTATGGGTGAAAGATTTCGCAGAAGCAAATAATTTTAAGTTTTATAACCCAAGACAACAAAATGGATTATTACGGACTTTAATGATCCGTACTTCATCTATTGGAGAAATTATGGTGGTTATCCAGTTCTACGATAATGACAAAGCTAGCATAGAACTCTTATTGGAAAATTTGAATAAATCTTTTCCGGAAATTACCTCATTACAATATGTAGTTAACCAAAAAGGAAATGATACCATTTATGATCAAGAAGTAGTCTGCTTTTTAGGTAGAGACCACATTTTTGAAGAAATGGAGGGATTACAATTTAAAATAAATGCCAAATCATTTTATCAAACCAATTCAGCACAAGCTTACGAATTGTATAAAATAACTCGAGATTTTGCCGGATTAACAGGAAACGAATTAGTTTATGATTTATACACTGGAACGGGTACAATAGCCCAGTTTGTATCTAGGGATGCAAAAAAAGTTGTCGGTATTGAGTCTGTTCCAGAAGCAATTAGTGATGCTAAGGCAAATGCGAAACATAATAAAATTAGCAATACAGATTTTTTTGTTGGGGATATGAAAACTGTTTTTGATGATGATTTTATTTTAGCAAATGGCACACCCGATATTATTATCACTGATCCCCCAAGAGATGGAATGCATAAATTAGTTATTGAACAATTGTTAAAAGTTGCGCCAAATAAAATCGTTTACGTAAGTTGCAACAGTGCAACGCAAGCGCGAGACTTAGCCCTACTAGATGAAAAATATGAAGTTTCTAAAGTACAACCAGTTGATATGTTTCCGCAAACCCATCACGTTGAAAATGTTGTACTTTTATGCAAACGGGTATAGTTTTTGAAGCTTATTTTTAAGACCCTATGAAGAGAATCCCCATTGTTTTATTAATTCTTGTTTTAATCATAAATTTCTCATCCTGTGAAAAGGATGATATTTGTATAGATGGAGATACCCCATTATTGATTGTAGGCTTTTATGATGCAAGTTCTGAAGATACCACTGTTTTTAAATCTGTTCCTAACCTACGAATAAAGGCAATAGATAATAATAGTATTTTTTCTTCTGACATATTTTCTGACCGCTCTACTGTTGCGGACTCTGTTCTAATTCCACTTCGTATAGATGGTGTAAGCACCTCTTATGAATTCATAATCAATTCCGTCGATGATGCTACAACAATGGAAGAAACGGGAAATATAGACACACTAGGTTTTAGCTATACTCTTGGGGAGGAATTTATATCCAGGGCTTGCGGATTTGTAGCCAATTACAATGAACTTGATACTATACGTACCATAAGCAATGAGGATTGGATCCGCCGGGTTTCCATAGTTGAGAAAAATATTACTAATAATTCTACTACTATCAATGTCAAGATATTTCACTAGCCTTTTTTTGTTTTTTATAGGGCTTTGGGCGAATGCACAAGTAAATAAAACTGTGGATTTAAACCCGAAAGATTCTGTAGAATACAAGCAAAAATATGGATTGCGTATTGGTGTGGATCTAAGCAGACCTATTTTATCTTTTCTTGATGAAGATTATACTGGATTAGAGTTTGTAGGTGATTATAGGCTTAAGGAAAATTTGTTCATTGCCGCAGAACTAGGAAACGAAAAAAGAACAGATACAGAAGGTGTAGGCAGTACCGCCTTGTATAATTACACTACTTCTGGTAGTTATATAAAACTGGGATTTGATCACAACACCTATGGTAACTGGTATGGGGAGCAAAATTTTGTAACTATTGGAGCACGCTATGCTTTTAGCACCTTTAACCAAACCTTAAATAATTATCGCATCTTTAATAGCAACCGCTTTTTTAATACGGAAGAATTTACAGATTTAGTAACTGTTGCTGAAGAATTTGACAGCCTAAATGCTTCATGGTTAGAGCTAGTGGTGGGCTTTAAAGCTGAGTTGTTTAAAAATATCTATGCTGGTGCAAGTATTCGCTTGGCGTATTTGGTAAGCAACAAAGAGGAAGAACGCTTCCCTAATCTTTGGATACCTGGTTTTAATAAAGTAACTGATGGTAGCAAATTTGGGGTTGGCTATAACTACTCTATCTCTTACTTCATTCCGCTTTATAAAAAAGCAAAGAAAAAACGTGAAGAGACGGAAAATTAAGTATCATAAAAATCCCTAATTAGACCTAGCTTTTTTGCTTCCCTCGTACATTTCGTAATTCACCAATCTTGATTCCAATTTCCCATTGAATACTTTTATTTTTCTCGATGGTCTAAGACCTACATGTTTCAATGCTTGTAGGTTAGAAGTAATTAACCATGCATTTGTATTAGGATAACCTTGTTTTAAAGTGTCTCCAATTTTACCGTAAAAAGTTTCTACATCAATATTCAAACGCTCACCATAAGGTGGATTAAAAACCATTTTCAAATTAGTGTCGAAGGGTTTGTCCGTCCTAAAAAAGTCTTTGCGTTCAATCGTTATATATTCGGAAAGGTTTGCATTCTCTACATTTTCCTGTGCTTTTCTAACTGCTGAAGGAGCCTTATCATGACCTATGATTTTATGATTAAACTCCCTTATTTGATTTAATCTTGAGTCAATAATTTTTTGAAATAATGTTTCATCAAAATCGTTCCAATTCTGAAAAGAAAAAGATTCTCGATTAATATTTGCAGGTATATTACAAGCCATCATTGCCGCTTCAATTAAAAAAGTACCGCTACCACACATAGGGTCCAAAAAATCTGTACGACCATCCCAACCACTCATCAATAGTAATCCCGCAGCCAAAACCTCATTTATTGGTGCTATGTTGGTTGCAATACGATACCCCCTTTGATGAAGCGAAGCCCCAGAACTATCTAAAGAGACTGTACAATCATTATTATAAATATGAATATTGATTCGAATATCTGGATTACCCGTATTCACGGAAGGTCTTTGACGCTCTGTATCTCTAAATTTATCAACTAGAGCATCCTTTGAACGCTGTGAAACAAAAAGTGAATTATTAAAAACATCTGAGTTCATAGTAGTATCAAACGCAAAAGTTTGACTACTTTCAAAATAATCTGACCAATCGATGTCATACAACTGTCTATAAAGTTGCTTCTCATTAAAAACTTTAAAACTTTTAATAGGTTTAAAAACTTTTAAAGCGGTTCTAAGGGAAAGGTTCGCTTTATACATAAAGCCTGTATCACCTTCAAAAGTAACATTCCTAATACCCTCCTTTACATTACCTGCGCCCAAATTCCTTAATTCTTTAGCCAATAATGGTTCAAAACCATAAAGGGTTTTGGCCAGCATTTTAAAATTACCTTCCATAGCTTGAAAAATGTTCGCCAAAAATAGGCTAATTTTAGCCCTTATATCATCTAACCAGTAAATTCGAGTCTTAATGGTGTATATCTTGCCTATTTTTGCTGTCTTGGCGAGCTTTCTCTTTGTGTATATAGCGAAACCTGAGAGTCAAAAAAATATTAAGCTATTACTAGCTTTTAGCGGGGCATTTTTGTTGGCACTTACTTGTTTTGAGTTGTTGCCCGAAGTATATCAATCACCAAATCCAAAAACGATAGCGCTATTTATTTTAGTGGGAATCTTACTTCAGATTATTTTGGAATCTTTCTCAAAAGGAGCGGAACATGGTCATTTACATTTAGATTTAAAAAAGAATAATTTTCCAATTGCCTTGTTTTTTAGTCTGGCACTACATGCGCTTATTGAAGGATTGCCAATTGCAGATGATAATAACATTATTTATGGAATCTTAATCCATAAAATACCAGTAGCAATAATTCTATCTATTTTCTTACTGAATTCAACCTTGAAAATGGGCCATTCCCTTATGTTTATTATTCTATTTGCTTTAATGACCCCTTTAGGTAGTTTATTAGCGTTAGAATCAAATTTCATCGAGACCTATAGTACTCAACTTACTGCATTGGCAATTGGTGTATTTCTACACATTTCAACAGTGGTTTTGTTCGAAAGTGCTCAGGGACATACTTTTAACCTAAGAAAATTAGTAGTGATTATTTTAGGTATAGGATTGGCCTATTTTCTATAATTTATATTATGAAGTTATAGATACACCACCAATGACTAATAGCACCTCCCAAAACAAATAAATGCCAAATAAAGTGATTAAAAGGAATCTTTTTTATAGCATAAAATAGTATTCCTATTGTATAGAAGCCTCCCCCTAAAGCTAGATAGAATAATCCTTCAGAAGAAAAGTTTTGTATTAAGTAGTTATAATCTATAACTACAAGCCATCCCATTATACCATATAGAATTAATGAAAATGTTTCAAACTTACCAGTAAAAAAAAGTTTCAATATTGTTCCGAGGATAGCAATCCCCCAAACTAAGTATAATAGTAATATCCCTTTTGAATCTTTGAGTATAGATAAACAGATTGGAGTATAGGTTCCAGCAATTAAATAATAAATACTTATATGGTCTAAAACCCTTAATTTCTTTTTCAGATTAGGGTTTCTTACCCCATGATAAATAGTAGATGCGATAAAAAGTAATAACAAGGATATACTATAAATTATTAACCCCAGTTCTAGATTTTTAACTGGTTCCTTTAATAATAGAATACCTCCTACTAAGGCTAGGATAATTCCTAATCCATGGGAATAAGTATTAAGCTTTTCCTCAAGTTGTCCTGTTGAATTCATTCCTTAATATACTGCAT
>NZ_BTGR01000009.1:0-132228 GCF_036985525.1 Croceitalea sp. MTPC6 | reverse complement strand
GTCTTTTTCAATAAAAATCAAAAAAACTTTTATTTATCTGTATATCAGCAAAATAGATATAAAATAATTTATAAAAATCGGAATATTAAGTTAATACTTTTTTTAGACTCTCCCAAATAACTTATAATCAATGATTTTTATCGAAAAGAATAAAAAATGAAACCACTCTTTATATTGTCGCATTCGCACAAGGTGTTATCTTTGCCACTATTCTAATTTGAAGGTACACGATGATTAAGATTAAGCTACCCGATGGGGCTATTAAAGAAGTTGAAAAAGGGAGCTCTCCTTTAGATGTTGCAAAAAGCATTAGTGAAGGTTTGGCTAGAAACATAATTTCGGCAAAATTTAATGATACTACGGTTGAAACTACAACACCATTAACAGAAGATGGTAGTCTTACTTTGTTTACTTGGAATAATGATGAAGGGAAAAAAGCTTTTTGGCACTCTAGTTCTCATGTCGTTGCACAAGCTTTAGAAGAATTGTACCCAGGGATAAAGCTAACTATTGGTCCTGCTATAGAAAATGGATTCTACTATGATGTTGATTTGGAAGACCAAACAATTTCTGAAAAAGATTTTCCTACAATAGAAAAGAAAGCTATAGAAATAGCTCGCGAGAAACACGATTTTAAAATGCGTGAGGTTTCTAAAAGCGATGCATTAAACTATTACAAAGAGCAAAACAATTCTTATAAAGTCGAGTTAATTGAAAATCTCAATGATGGTGAAATTACTTTTTGCGATCATAGCACCTTTACGGATTTATGCCGAGGAGGACATATTCCCAATACAGGAATCATTAAAGCAATTAAAATACTAAGCGTTGCTGGTGCATATTGGCGTGGTGACGAAAACAATAAGCAGTTAACCAGAGTTTATGGTATTTCATTTCCAAAACAAAAAGAACTTACCGAATACCTAGAATTGCTTGAAGAAGCGAAAAAAAGAGACCATAGAAAATTAGGTGCAGCATTAGAGCTGTTTACTTTTTCACAGAAAGTTGGTCAGGGTTTACCCTTATGGCTTCCAAAAGGTGCTGCTTTAAGGGAACGTTTAGAAGATTTTCTAAAAAAGGCACAAAAAAAAGCTGGTTATGAAATGGTGGTCACACCTCATATTGGTCAGAAAGAGCTTTATGTAACCTCAGGCCATTATGCCAAGTATGGCGAAGATAGTTTTCAACCAATAAAAACGCCTAAAGATGAGGAAGAGTTTCTGTTGAAACCCATGAACTGTCCCCACCATTGCGAAATTTACAATACCAGTCCTTTTAGCTACAAGGATTTACCTAAAAGATATGCTGAATTTGGCACGGTGTACCGTTATGAGCAAAGTGGCGAATTACATGGGCTTACCAGAGTTAGGGGATTCACGCAAGACGATGCGCATATCTTTTGTACTCCAGACCAGCTCCACGATGAGTTCAAAAACGTAATTGACCTTACCTTGTATGTACTAGGCTCCTTAGGGTTTGAAAATTTTACAGCGCAAGTTTCAGTTAGAGATTTAGAGAAGCCAGAAAAATACATTGGGGAAGTTGAAAATTGGGAGAAAGCTGAAAAAGCTATTATCGATGCTGCTGAGGAAAAAGGACTAAATTTTGTGGTTGAAAGTGGGGAAGCTGCTTTTTATGGCCCAAAGCTTGATTTTATGGTCAAAGATGCATTAGGCAGAAAATGGCAATTAGGTACCATACAAGTAGATTACAATTTACCTGAACGTTTTGACCTTACCTACAAAGGCAGTGATAATGAGCTTCACAGACCAGTAATGATACACCGTGCACCCTTTGGGAGCATGGAACGTTTTGTGGCATTATTATTGGAGCATACAGGAGGAAACTTCCCATTATGGCTAATTCCAAAACAGGCTATCATACTGCCGGTCAGCGAGAAACATGAAAAATATGCTGAAAAAGTTTTGAATTCGTTGGAAAATCACGAAATTCGCGCGCTCATTGATAATAGGAACGAGACCGTAGGGAAGAAAATAAGAGAGGCTGAGCTTAAGAAAATACCGTTTATGCTCATCGTTGGAGAGAATGAAGAAGAGGCAGAAACTATATCAGTAAGAAAACATGGTGGTGAGGACATAGGTAGTATATCTATCAGTAAGTTTTCAGACTTGGTTTCAAGAGAAATAAATAGTACCTTAAAGTCGTTCTAAAAAATAAGTTTAATTAAAAAAAGTAAGTCATAGCAATACGTAGAAGATTTAAACCCCAACCAAGAAGGGAAAACAAGAACCCTCACAATATCAATGAAAAAATTCTAGCCCCAGAGGTTAGATTGGTTGGAGACAATGTTGAGATAGGAGTTTATCCTATCAGAAAAGCCTTGGACAAGGCAGAGGAATTGGAATTGGATTTGGTTGAAATATCACCTAAAGCCAAACCCCCTGTTTGTAAAATTATTGACTATAAAAAGTTTCTTTACGAACAGAAAAAACGTGAGAAGGCCATGAAGGCCAAAGCGACTAAGGTAATCGTAAAAGAAATTAGATTTGGTCCTAATACCGATGACCATGATTATGAATTTAAGAAGCGACATGCTGAAAAATTCTTGAAGGAAGGAGCCAAATTAAAAGCATATGTATTTTTCAAAGGAAGGTCCATAGTTTATAAAGACCAAGGAGAAATACTTTTGTTGAGACTAGCTCAGGAGTTGGAGGATTATGGAAAAGTGGAGCAGATGCCTAAATTGGAAGGGAAAAGAATGACAATGTTCTTAGCCCCAAAGGCAAGCAAAAAATAAGTGGGAAGCTGAAAATAATTTCAGCATAAATATATAAAGAGGAAAAATGCCTAAGATGAAAACCAAATCCAGTGCCAAAAAGCGTTTTAAGCTTACCGGTTCTGGTAAAATCAAAAGAAAGCACGCTTTTAAGAGTCACATTTTGACAAAAAAATCTAAAAAGCGTAAGCTTAAGTTGACACACTCTACATTAGTACATGAGTCAGATGTCAATAGTATTAAAGAACAATTACGTTTAAAATAATTGTTCGTTCGGTAAAATTATTAACCCTGGAGTTAGGCTCATATAAAGTGTCATTGTTTGACCGCCTACTACAAAAATTAAAAAGAAATGCCAAGATCAGTAAATGCAGTTGCTTCAAGAGCTAGAAGAAAAAAAGTAATGAAGCAAGCGAAAGGTTACTTCGGAAGACGTAAAAATGTCTGGACAGTAGCAAAAAATGCGGTAGAAAAAGCAATGTTATATGCTTACCGCGATAGAAAAAACAAAAAAAGAACTTTCCGCGCACTGTGGATTACCCGTATTAATGCTGGTGCACGTTTACATGGAATGTCTTATTCTCAATTTATGGGTAAAGTTAAAGCTAATGGAATTGAACTAAATCGTAAGGTTTTAGCGGATTTAGCGATGAATCATCCTGATGCTTTTAAAGCAATTGTTGAGAAAGTTAAATAAAGAATACATAAACTTATCCCACTTAAAAAAATCCCGCTCAATTGAGCGGGATTTTTTAATTTCCGGAGGCAGTTAGAACTAGATTTCTCCCCGAAGCATGGTTGCGATGCTCACATAAATACACGCCCTGCCATATCCCTAAATTTATTTTCCCATCTGTAATAGGTATTTGTATAGAAGCACCCATTAATGAAGCCTTAATATGTGCAGGCATATCATCTGGTCCTTCATAATTATGTATATAATAAGGTGCATTTTCAGGAACCATCTTGTTAATATGACTTTCAAAATCTAAGCGAACGGTTGGGTCTGCATTTTCATTTATAGTAAGACTTGCAGAGGTATGCTTAATAAAAACTTGTAATATTCCAGTCTTCATATATTTAATTTCTGGTATGGCATTCAAAATTTCTGAAGTGATTAAATGGAAGCCTCTAGCGTATGGCTTTAGCTGTATTTGTGTTTGGTAGCATTTCATTTAACTAAATTAATACAAACTTTACAGCATTCCTTTCGTCAAGGATTACCTTTGTACGCTAAAATCAATAAATGGATTTATCAAATATAAAAATGGTGGTTACCGATATGGATGGAACGTTACTAAACTCCAACCATGAGGTAAGCGAACATTTCTTTAGACTATTTGAAAAACTTAAGGAGAGAGAAATCCATTTTGTAGCTGCAAGTGGCAGACAGTACCACAGCATGGTAGATAAACTAGAACCAATTAAAAATGATGTGCTTTTTATAGCAGAAAACGGAGCTATCATTAAAAACAGAGAAGAAGTTTTGTTGACCACTCCGTTAGAACATAAAGACTTGACCAAGATTCTAGAGACAATTTCTCAAGTAAAAGATGCACACCCAGTATTATGTAGTGCTAACAATGCATTCGTTAAGGGCACATCCGACAAATTTTTAAGTATACTTAAAGAATATTACACGCAATTTGAAGTAGTTGAAAATCAACTAGCTGTAACCGATGAAGTTTTAAAAATAGCAATCTATCATTTTGAAAGTTCGGAAAGATTTGTTTACCCACACGTTCAAAAACTTGAAAATAACTTAAAAGTAAAAGTATCTGGTTCTAATTGGGTAGATATATCGCATTCTAATGCGCACAAAGGCTTTGCTCTTGAAAAATTAATGAATGAATACGGACTATCTTCAAATGAAGTTCTAGTATTTGGTGATTACAATAATGACTTGGAGATGCTACAACTATCTGATTATAGTTTTGCAATGGCCAACGCCCATCCAAATGTTAAAGCTATTGCTAAGTATGAGACAACAAGTAACAATGAGTTTGGAGTAGAAAATATTATTGAGCAAATAGTCCGTTAGGTCTTTTGCTTCTTTTTCCTTGCTGCAGGAAACAAAACATTATTTAAAATTAGTCGATAACCAGGAGATGTAGGATGCAACTCTAGTTCTGTTTTAGGGTCTCCAACCCTATGCTGGTAATCTTCAGGATCATGACCGCCATAAAATGTAAAAAAGCCTTTGCCTTTTATTCCATGAATATACCTGGCCTCATTATTTAGTTTAGACTCTCCAAGAACCATAACCGTTGGCTTAACCTCATCTCTTTTAAATGAGGTAGTCTGCCCCATAAAACCTTTGACTAAAGTCGTATGGTTTTGAGTAAGCATGGTTGGTACTGGGTCCCATTTCGCAGAAAATTCCATCAATGAAAAATAATCAGACTCTTTAGGTATTTGTCGTTTAGCTGTCATGTCGATTGAAGAGAATTCATATCGTAACGGATTTCTTTCCAGTACAAAATTTTGAAAAGCGAATGTTCTGCCAAAATCTAGCTGTCCTTGATAATTGGCATCAGATGGGTCACCATCAAACATAGGTTCACATATATCCACTCCGTCGGCCGCCAGAGCAATATCGAAACTATCCGTTGCGGAACACATGGCGAACATAAAACCTCCACCAATTACATATCTTCTAATCTTTTCTGCTACTGCCCCTTTTTCTTCTGAAACTTTATTGTAGCCTAACTTTGTCGCACGTTCTTCAGATAATCTCTTGGTCTCAATGTACCAAGGTGCTGCTCTGTATGCACCATAAAATTTTCCATACTGTCCAGTGAAATCCTCATGATGTAGATGCAACCAATCATATAATGCTAATTTGTCATCCAACACTTCCTCATCATATACCGTCACATAAGGAATTTCGGCATATGTCAGGACCATTGTTACTGCATCATCCCAAGGTTGGTTATCTTTAGGAGAATACACTGCTATTTTTGGTGCTTTTTCAAGAATTACAGCGTCTTGGTTTTGCGAAGGGCTACTAATGGATTCCAATATGCTTTCTGCTTCACTATCCGCTAATACTTCAAAAGAAACTCCACGTATTTGGCATTCCTTACGAATAGCATCTCCATCTGGCATTAAAAAAGACCCACCACGATAGTTCAATAACCATTGTACTTTCTGCTGCTTGTTTAATACCCAATAGGTAATTCCGTAAGCTTTAAGATGGTTTTTTTGACTCTCGGCATCCATTGGAATCAATATAACTGATGCCGAAGCCGAAATTGAAAAAAAGAAAAAAAGAAAGGTGAGATTTCTTACACATTTATCAAATGATATTCCACTAGAAAGGAACGTCATTATCTGAATCTGTTCCTTCTTCATTGAAAGAACTTCCAAAAGCTTCATCTGTACTTGGTAAATTTGGTGTCGCAAATGGATTTTCATCATTTTCATTCATCTTGGATTGAAACTCAAAAGGAGAATCAAAGTCGTCTAAGTTATCAAACTTACCAAGATTTCCGATGAATTTTAACCTAATATTATCGAGTCCCCCATTACGGTGCTTCGCAACAATAAACTCTGCTTGACCTTGGGTAGGGGTACGCTCTTCATCATCCCACTCATCAATTTTGTAGTATTCCGGTCTATATATAAAAGACACAATATCCGCATCCTGCTCAATTGCTCCAGATTCCCGTAAATCTGAAAGTATGGGACGCTTGCTACCTCCTCTAGTTTCCACAGCACGTGATAACTGCGATAAGGCAATCACTGGAACATTTAATTCCTTGGCCAACGCTTTCAAATTTCTTGAAATAGTAGAAATCTCTTGCTCTCGGTTACCTCCTTTTTGACTTCCTCCAGCTGTCATTAACTGTAGGTAATCAATAATAATCATTTTAATACCATGCTGAGAAGCTAACCTTCTTGCTTTGGCACGTAAATCAAAAATAGATAATGAAGGTGTGTCATCTATAAAAAGTGGTGCTTTTTCCAAGGTTTTCACCTTTACATTAAGCTGTTCCCATTCATGTTTTTCCAGTCTCCCTGTCCGTAATTTTTCTGAGGAAAGCCCAGTTTCCGATGAAATTAATCTTGTAATCAATTGTACCGATGACATTTCTAGAGAAAAGAAAGCTACAGGAATTTCTGCATTTACCGCTATGTTCCTAGCCATAGATAATGTAAGTGCCGTTTTACCCATACCCGGTCTTGCAGCAACAATAACCAAATCACTAGGTTGCCAGCCAGAAGTAAGCTTATCCAGTTTATCAAAACCGGAAGGTATACCACTCAAACCTTCTTTGTTAGCTATCTCTTCAATTCGTTTTTTAGCCTGAATCACTAAATTCTGAGCCGTTTCAGCGGAACGCTTTAAATTACCCTGTGTAACCTCATATAGCTTTGCTTCCGCATTATCCAATAAATCAAAAACATCAGTAGATTCATTGTACGCATCTTCAATTACTTCATTCGATATTTTTATCAAACTTCGTTGAATATATTTTTGAAGAATTATACGAGCATGAAACTCAATATGAGCGGAAGAAGCTACTTTTTGCGTGAGTTTAATAAGGTAAAAATCACCTCCAACTGCTTCTAAATGACCATCTTTCTTTAATTGGGAAGAAACGGTTAATAAATCCACCGGTTCGGAAGATTCGAACAATTTAAAGATTGATTCATAAATAAATCTGTGCGCATCTTTATAGAATGCTTCAGGATGAAGAATGTCAATTACTTCATCTACACCTTTTTTGTCAATCATCATGGCGCCCAGTACAACTTCCTCTAAATCAACTGCTTGAGGTGGTATTTTACCCCTCTCTAAGTTAATTATAGTGGATTTGTCTATTTTACGACCTACTATTGGGTTTGGGTTGTCCATGAGTGCGAATGTATGGAATTAACCTTAAGTTAACTTTGAATCTTTAATCTCCGATGTTCACAGGTGTTCAACAAAAGTAGTGTTGATAACTAAAAAAAACTGTTAATAACCATAAAGAAATCAAAAAAGGGTACAGTTATGGTTTGTGGAAAAACGAAAAAGTCAGGCTTAGCCGTTAAAGACTCCCATATCTGAGTATTTATCCATACGAGAAACAACCAATTCTTTTGGTGATAACTTTTTTAGCTCTTCATAATGGGATGCAATCTTATTCTTTACCGTTGTAAATGTTTTCTCTCGATTACTATGGGCACCACCTAAAGGTTCTCTTACTATTTCGTCAATTAGCTTTAATTTTTTCATGTCAGTGGCCGTTAATTTTAATGCTTCAGCAGCTTGTTCCTTATATTCCCAGCTTCTCCAAAGAATTGAAGAGCAAGATTCAGGGGAAATAACAGAATACCATGTATTCTCAAGCATTAAAACCTTATCACCAACACCAATGCCCAAAGCACCACCAGATGCCCCTTCTCCAATAATCACAACGATAATTGGGACTTTTAGGCGGGTCATTTCCAAAATATTTCTAGCTATTGCTTCACCTTGTCCTCTTTCTTCAGCCTCAATGCCTGGGTAAGCCCCAGGAGTATCAATAAAACAAACTACGGGTATATTAAATTTTTCAGCTGACTTCATTAGACGTAACGCCTTACGATATCCCTCGGGATTTGCCATACCAAAATTACGGTATTGCCGAGTTTTTGTATTGTAGCCTTTCTGTTGTCCGATGAACATATAACTCTGGTCGCCTATTTTTCCAAGACCACCTATCATCGCCTTATCATCTTTTACATTTCTGTCACCATGTAGTTCCAAGAAAGTATCTCCACAAATTGCATTTATATAGTCTAAGGTGTATGGCCTATCAGGATGTCTGGACAATTGTACTCTTTGCCAAGCAGTAAGGTTCTTGTAGATGTCCTTCCTTGTCTCTGCTAATTTCTTTTCAATCTGTTGACAGGTCTCGGTAACATCCACATCACTTTCCTCACCGATTACCATGCATTTTTGAAGTTGTTCTTCAAGTTCTTTAATGGGAAGTTCAAATTCCAAATACTCCATAAAAAATTAGTTGTTGTTGGTATAGTTGACAAATATAAAGCTTTCGTAAAAATTGATTGGCACTAAATAAATCAATAACAAAAAGAATGAAAATAATTATCGCTTAGCTTTTTGTAGGAGATATATTCCCACAATCCCAAAAATCAAATTCGGTAGTACGACTGCTAAGATAGGAGAGAAACCTGACTGTTCTGCCAATGTCCCAAATACTTTATCAAAGAATATATAAATAAAAGCCACCCCAATACCAAATGCAAGGTTGACGCCCATACCACCTCTACGTCTTACAGAAGAGACTGCAACAGCAATTATTGTTAATACAAAAGCGGCAATTGGCAGCGCCCATCGTTTATATTTTACTAAGACGTAAGAGTTAATGTTTGATGCCCCTTTCTTTCGTTGTTCCTCTATAAACTCATTAAGCTCAAAAAGATTTTTAGTATCGGCTACATAAGAGACCGGGGTTAAATCATCTATCTGAAAACTAAAAACGGTATCCAAACGTCGTTTTGTCTGCACAAGTTCTTTACCATCACGGATTTTACGTTTTACATATGATGTTAGTCTGTAAATACTGTCTTTTGGAACCCATCTAATATTTGATGCAGAAATTTTGTAATCCAAAATTTGATCCTCATTAAAATGCTCATAAGTGAAATTGTAACCTATCTGCCTATCCGGATCAAAACTGCTTACATAGATAAAGTCCTGGTCGTTTAACTGATTAAAAATATTGGTAGTTTGTTGAACCTGTTTCCCTTTTTTAAAGTATTTATATTCAAATTCGTTGTAGCCAATACTGGCATTCGGAACAATAAACATTCCCATGAAAAAAATTAGAATCGCAACTATACTCGCCCCTATCATATAAGGTCTTAAAAATCGCCAATACGAAACTCCAGAGCTAAGAATAGCAACTATCTCTGTGTTACTTGCCAATTTGGAAGTAAAAAAAATAATGGAAAGAAAAAGAAATATAGGTAGCAATAAATTACCAATCACCAAGGTGAAATTGCCATAGAAGACAATCACTTCCGAAAGAGGGGCTTCATTGTCGATTATCTTGCCCACTTTTTCAGCTAGATTGGCCATAATACCAATGGGGACAAACAATAATAGCATTCCTAAAAAGGTAATTAGATAACGCTTTAATATGTATTTATCCAGAATGGTGAGCATTACAGTCTTTTATCCATTTGTTTTACCATTTTGTTTTTCCATTCATAAAAAGTACCTTCAAAAATATGTTCTCTTGCTGTACGAACGAGCCAAAGATAAAAACCTAAATTATGAATTGTAGCAATCTGTTTTCCCAAGTATTCATTGGCTGCAAACAAATGTCTGAGATAAGCTTTGGAATATTCTGTATCCACAAAAGTAATACCCATTTCATCTATAGCTGAAAAATCGTTCTCCCATTTCTTGTTCTTAATATTAATAGTGCCATGGGCCGTAAATAACATTCCATTTCTGGCATTTCTAGTAGGCATTACACAATCGAACATATCTACTCCTAAAGCTATGTTCTCCAAAATATTAATAGGTGTTCCCACCCCCATTAAATACCGTGGTTTATCCTCTGGTAAAATATCACAAACAATTTCTGCCATCTCATACATTTCTGGTGCTGGTTCACCAACAGATAGCCCGCCAATTGCATTGCCTTCAGCTCCAATCGAGGCTATATATTCTGCAGATTGTTTGCGTAAATCTTTGTATGTTGAACCTTGGACTATGGGAAAGAATGTTTGTGCATGCCCATATTTAAATGGAAGTTTTTCCAAGTGTGCCAAACACCTATCCAGCCATCTGTGTGTCATATGCATAGAACGTTTAGCATAATCGTAATCACAAGGATATGGTGTACATTCATCAAACGCCATTATAATATCTGCTCCAATGGTACGCTGAATCTCCATAACACTTTCTGGTGAGAAAAAGTGACTGGAACCATCTATATGAGATTTGAATTTTACTCCTTCTTCCTTTATTTTTCTGTTTCCAGATAAAGAATAAACTTGATAACCTCCACTATCAGTTAGAATATTTCTGTCCCAACCCATGAATTTATGTAATCCACCTGCCTGTTCCAAGATTTCTAATCCTGGCCTTAAATAAAGATGATAGGTATTGCCTAGAATTACATCTGGGTCGATTTCTTCCCTAAGTTCCCTTTGGTGAACTCCCTTTACAGAAGCTACGGTGCCAACAGGCATAAAAATTGGGGTTTTAATCTTCCCCATGTCCGTTGTCAACTCCCCTGCTCTAGCTTTGCTGTTAGGGTCTTTATGTAATAAATCAAACTTCAAGAAACCTATTTTAATTGGCAAATATAGGCATCTGCCCTACAGTAAATACTTAACAAAAAAATAAAGTTCCATACTGTTCATATCCTTTCTAAAAATAATACAACTTCCCTCTTGTATTACAGCTGAGATGCCCTTACTTTTGAAAGCATATTTAAACAATTGACCATGGCAAATTTGGAAGAATTACAAGACCTTGTAATTCAGGTAAGACGAGACATTTTACGGATGGTACATAAAGTGAATTCAGGACACCCTGGAGGATCATTGGGGTGTACTGAATTTTTTGTAGCACTCTACAATGAAATTATGGAGTTAAAAGATGGTTTTGATATGGATGGGGAAGATGAAGATCTCTTTTTTCTCTCCAACGGGCATATCTCACCTGTTTTTTACAGTGTATTGGCAAGAAGAGGCTATTTTAAGGTTGACGAGCTCAATACATTTAGATTAATCAATTCCCGATTGCAAGGGCATCCAACCACCCATGAAGGGTTGCCAGGGGTGCGTATTGCTTCAGGTTCTCTAGGTCAAGGAATGTCCGTGGCAATTGGTGCCGCACTAGCTAAAAAATTGAACGGTGATGGTAAACTTGTCTATAGTCTACATGGTGATGGAGAACTTCAAGAAGGGCAGAACTGGGAAGCCATAATGTATGCGGCCGGAAATAAAGTGGATAACTACGTCGCCACTATAGACTTAAATGGGCAACAGATAGATGGTTCTACTGATGATGTTTTACCATTGGGTGATGTCGCTGAAAAATTTAAAGTCTTTGGTTGGGATGTTTTAGAAATTGAGAATGGGAACGATTTAGAGCAAGTTATAGCTGGTCTAAAAGAAGCTAAATCCAGAACTGGAAAAGGAAAGCCAGTTTGTATTGTAATGACTACTATAATGGGCAATGGCGTAGATTTTATGATGCATACCCATGCGTGGCATGGAAAAGCTCCCAATGATGAGCAACTTGAAAACGCATTGGCCCAAAATCCTGAAACCTTAGGGGATTATTAATTTTTAAACCAACGAGATGACAAAATATACAGATCAAGGAAAACAGGATACAAGAAGTGGCTATGGAGCAGGAATGACAGAATTGGGTAGAACCAATCCAAATGTTGTTGCTCTTTGTGCAGATTTAGTAGGGTCTTTAAAAATTCAAACTTTTATTGATGAAAATCCTGAACGTTTTTTTCAAGTTGGGATTGCTGAAGCAAATATGATGGGTATTGCAGCCGGTTTGACTATTGGTGGTAAAATTCCATTCACAGGTACTTTTGCGAATTTTTCCACTGGTCGTGTTTATGACCAGATACGTCAATCCATAGCATATTCTGACAAAAACGTGAAAATTTGCGCTTCGCATGCAGGGATAACACTTGGCGAAGATGGGGCAACACATCAAATTTTAGAAGATATTGGTTTAATGAAAATGCTACCTGGGATGACTGTTATCAATCCGTGTGATTTCAATCAGACCAAAGCAGCAACTTTAGCTATTGCTGAGCATCATGGACCTGTATATTTACGTTTTGGAAGGCCTAAGGTTGCCAACTTTACACCTGTTGACCAAAAATTTGAAATTGGGAAAGCATTAATCCTCAGTGAAGGGGCTGATGTAACCATAGTCGCTACTGGACATTTGGTATGGGAATCTTTAATGGCAGCTGAAACATTAGAAAATCAAGGTATATCTGCCGAAGTAATAAACATTCATACAATTAAGCCATTGGACGAGGAAGCGATTATTAAATCCGTTAAAAAAACAGGATGTATTGTTTCAGCCGAAGAACACAATTATTTAGGTGGTTTAGGAGAAAGTGTGGCTAGGACGCTTGCCAAACATCACCCAACTCCACAAGAGTTTGTAGCTACCCAAGATACTTTTGGAGAAAGTGGAACCCCAGAACAGTTAATGGAGAAATATGGCTTGAACAATAAAGCCATTGAAGCAGCCGTTTTAAAAGTGTTGAAAAGAAAATAATTTTTTGGTATCGTATTTGATACTTCTTTTCGCATAATTAAAAAACGGAACAAAATGAAAAAAACACTTATGATTATGGTAGTTGCTCTTTTTAGTGCAACTGCATTCGCACAGAGCGGTTCAGGATTTGGAATTAAAGCTGGACTTAACTACAACGGTAATGGGGATTATTTTAATTCAGCTGAACAAGCTTTTGAAAACCCAGACAGAAATGCTGGATTCCATGTTGGCTTCTATGGAAAAATCGGAAATCGTATTTATTTAAGGCCAGAATTAGTATATACAAGTACTAAATCCGGTTATGATGAAGGTGATCTTAAAATCCAGAAGCTAGATGTACCGGTTTTATTGGGTGCAAAAGTAATTGGACCTCTTCATGTATTTGCTGGACCATCCTTTCAATATATTTTAGATACCAAATTTGATGGTATTACTTTTGACGATATTGAGAATGATTTCTCTGTTGGTCTTAATATAGGAGCTGGGGTAAACTTAGGTAAGTTTGGAGTGGATTTACGTTACGAACGTGGGTTTAGTGAAAATGAAGTCAATTTCATCAATGCCAATATAATCAACTTAAATGGGGATAGGGTAGATACTAGACCTGACCAACTGATTTTAAGTTTTTCGCTTAAGATTTAAGTAAAAGCATTACAAAAAGAAAAGCCTCGGTATTAATCGAGGCTTTTCTATTAATTATCACTTGGTGTTCGTTGAACATCTTTATTAAGATAATCTGGCACATTTCCTGTACTTGGATAAGGGAAAATTATATTACCATTTTCATCAGAAATCTCATCTCTAGTTGACACGCCATCATCATCATCATCTAAATCTAAAAAGTTTACTACAGCTTGAAAACCTGCAGCACGTTCCTCGGCTTCATCAGTATTATCATCATAAAGAAAGCCATTTCCGTTTAAATCCTCTTGGATTGAGGGGATACCGTCTCCATCGTGATCTGTCGTATTTATAGTAAATAAATCTATTTCGAAAATAAGTGGGCTATATTGTGGAATGCCTCCAGTAATATTATTAAACCCACCGAGACCAGAAGGGAGAATCATCATCCCAATTCCATAATCTTCAACTGAAAATGTGCCATCAGGATTTACTATTGGATTTCCTCCTTGTTTGAAGTTCACCATTGCCTCTGAAAATCCCCGAAACCCTTGTAAAGGTGCTTGAATCCTTGATAAATCAAACCAAACTGCACTGTTCACCGAACCATCAAAAGAAATTCCATTTAAAAGTTTTCCTTCATAGCGCACAAAAACTGAATCGGCGACTGTAGGATTAGGTTTATCTGTGATTCCTGTTCTAGCATTTAAATAATAATATTGATGTGGTATATCTTCTTCTCCATCACTTAAGGCAAACTCATTTGCAGATATGTTTATTATAGCAGAGTCTACTTGTTGTATTAATGGGATTTTATTAGCATTATCTCCAGCAATCGTATCTACTTTAATCTTAAAATCAAAGTCGGCTGGAGGGCTTTGGAATTCCTCGTAATTATAGAAATGTGTCTTTAAAAAAGCTATTATCTCAGCCCTATCCTCGGGTTCAACCTCACTTAATAAACGCGGAGGAACAGATTCAAAATTATTTTCATCATCATTCCCACAGGACACAAATAAAAGTGCAATACTTAAGACACTTAGAATTCTTTTCATTCTCAATTTTTTATAAAAGCGCAAGATACAATTTTCGGTTATTTTTGCACTTTACCTTAACAAAGATTAGCATTAACTATGCGTATTGATAAGTTTTTATGGAGCGTTCGCTATTTTAAGACCCGTAATATCGCCACAACTGCTTGCAAAAAAGGGCATGTCAAGATTAACGGTCAGGCAGTAAAGCCCTCAAGGGAAGTCTACCCCATGGACAAGGTAATGGTTCGTAAAAACCAAATTGACTACCAACTAGAAATTTTGGATATACCTGAAAGCCGAGTTGGGGCAAAATTAGTTAACATATACCGTAAAGATGTTACTCCAAAAGAAGCATTTGAGCACAATGAACTACTAAAATTTGCAAAAGACCATTATAGAAAAAAAGGAACTGGACGACCAACAAAAAAAGATAGACGAAATATCGATGATTATTTGGATGAGTCTGAATAGTTGTATTCTTTATCTTTGATAGCAGAAACTTAGCTAGATGGAAAATAAAATTCTTTCCCACGAACAAATTCAACATAAGATAAAAAGGATTGCCTATCAAATTTATGAAGCAAACGTTGAAGAAACTGAAATAATTATTGCTGGTATAGATGGTGGTGGCCTAAGTTTTGCCAAAAAGATAAGTTCAGTATTAGAAAAAATCACAGATGCCAATATAATACTTTGTAAAGTGCATATGGACAAACAAAACCCTTTAGAAAGCGGTGTGACTACTTCCCTTAAAGAAGGTTCCTATAAAGACAGATCTATTGTTTTGGTAGATGATGTTTTAAATTCCGGTACTACTTTGATTTATGGGGTACACCATTTTTTAAAAACACCTTTAAAGCAACTTAAGACCGCAGTTTTAGTGAACAGGAACCATAAAAAATATCCTGTGAAAGCAGATTATAAAGGGATTTCCTTATCTACATCTTTGAATGAACATATAAAGGTTGTTTTTAAACCAAAAAACGACTTAGTTTATTTAGACTAAAAATTCTCTTATTTTACCACTAATTTCTTCTACTGACTTGTTATCACACTCTATTGTATGTTTAGCCATAGCATAGAACATACTTCTCTCAAATAAATGTTTACCAATGAATTCCGGTAAATCCTTATCATCTAATTGAGTAACTAAAGGGCGCTGTTCTTTTTCTTTTCTAATTCTTTCCAGCAATGAAGGAATACTCAATTTTAAATAAAACGTATTCTTGGTTTGGACATCAATATCCTTCATATTGTTTCCGTAGCATGGCGTTCCCCCACCTGTAGCTATAACCAAACCTTTATTTTCAACAAGTAGTTCATTCAAGACTTTGGTTTCTATCTTTCTAAAGAAAAGTTCGCCTTTCGTTTCAAATATTTCTGGAATAGTAAGCCCAACTTTAGTAGAAATGGCATCATCTAAATCCATAAATTCTATATCCAGTTCTTCAGCCAAATATTTACCGATTGTAGACTTTCCACTAGCCATATATCCCACTAAAACAATCTTTGTATCCACTATTTGAGGTTTGAATGAAAAAAAAACAAATTTATTATTAATTCAGGTTGAAAAATGAAATTATTGATATTATATTTGCAGCCGCTTTAGGCAAGAGTAAAAAGCCAGTAAGCACATTTGACCTGATAGCTCAGTTGGTAGAGCATCTCCCTTTTAAGGAGAGGGTCCTGGGTTCGAGCCCCAGTCAGGTCACTTTTAAGAGTCCATAATCATTCAAAAAGTCTGTAAATCGTTGATTTACAGACTTTTTTGTTTTTCCTAATTTCATTTGATATCAAATAATACCGTTTTCCGCGGTGCGCAATTCGGTGCGCACTTTTCGAATTCAATAAAGTGCGCACCGCGAGGATGTTAAAATTTCTTATTATCAGGTTCTTACAAAGAAAATTTAACATTTTAAAATTCAGAAAAATCACAATTTTGGAAACAAATTCTTTCTCTGTTTTATGCTACACCTATTAAAATTAATCCAAGGTCAAAATCGGCACTTCAGAATGCAAGGTCAGTAATTTGGTTAGGCGACCTTCTGAGGGATTGGTTTTCATTGCATGGTTTCTAGGCAAAATTGTCAATAAGTCAATTTTCTTCTCCTTGATAAATGATAGAATTCCCTTTTCTATGTCTTGTTCTTTAGAGAAGCTATGCTCAGCGTAAAAATGTTCCAGATAATATTCTAAAGTTTTCTCGTTTTTTTCAACTATTGCTTTTTCAGTGAGAATAGACTCTTTATATATCGTAAGAACATGCACCTTGGAGTTGTAAGACCTTGAGATTTCTAAAAGCATATCCAATACTTGTGGATCTTCGATTTCTTCCTTTCCCAGTACCAAAGCAATTTCCTTAGGCGTATTGATAAGACAATTATAGGGAACGCCCATAACGGGGCAATTAGCTTCCAACACTAGTCTGGAAGTATTTGTGTTGGCTTCTTCCGTATTCTTATCCCCCATGGTACCCATGAGTATCAAATCAATGTTTTGCTTTATTTGGGCTTTGAGTACGGTTTCAATTAAAGGTCCCGATACCGTTATGATTTTTGGACTTTTGACCGTTTTTCGCTTTAATCTCAACAATAATTTTGCAAAATCCTCCCTGGTCTCTTTCTCTTTTGAACCTGAAATTGGCGCGACCGTTACTTGAAGGGCAATAATTTCGATAGGGCGTTCAAATCCAACAAATTTCATGCAATAATCCAAAGCATGAACTGCTGACTCTGAAAAATCGAAGGGCAGTAAAATCTTTTTTATGTTGCTCATACCTGATTTTTTAACAGTTTATTACTTCTTTACAGTCAAAAGTAGCTTTGTAAGCATTAAAAGAATATGACAGAAATCAGGTTTTAAATCTCTACACATCTTTTTTAAGCTAAGGGCAAGGCTCTTTCCAATTTTTCTGTCCGCTACTGACAAATGTCATAGTATCTATATTGCTAGGGAACTATCTTAAAGGCACTAAATCCCTTAGTCATGAAACCAAAAAAGAACCCTAAAGCTGATTTAAACCGTAATAGTGGGCTCTACTTTGTCATAGGACTTACGATGGTGCTCTTTACTGTTTGGAGACTCTTGGAATTGAAAAGTTATGATACTATCAATGAAATAGCGATAGCTTATACCATAGAACCTGATTTAAAGGAGGAAGTTCCCATTACGGAAAATATAACTGCAACCCCTCCACAAGCCCCACCATCTGCTCCAGCAATAATTGAAATTGTGGAAGATGCACAAGAAGTGGAAGAAACCATCATTCAAAGTACAGAAATGAACCAAGAAACCGAAGTGGCTGCAGCGATAATTTCAGTTGATGAAGTTCACGTTGAGGAGGTAGAGGAAGAGATTACAGTGCCTTTTTCCGTTATTGAGGAGGTACCTATTTTCCCGGGGTGCGAACAACTAAGTAAAGAAGAAAAACGAATCTGCTTTCAACAAAAAATACAAGAGCATGTAAAAAATAACTTCAAATACCCACCGATGGCCCTTGAAATGGGAATTCAAGGAAGAGTATATGTCCAGTTTGTAATTAATGCACAAGGGCATATTAGCCATATTAGAACAAGAGGGCCAGACCATCTATTGGAAAAAGAGGCTGAACGTATTATTGCGTGTCTACCCCGTATGACACCAGGGATGCAACGTGGAAACCCCGTTAAAGTGCCCTATAGCATTCCTGTCACTTTTAAATTGATGTAAGCTTAAAATCCATGGGGTATTGTTCCATTTAAAGTTGGCCGCGTGTTACTAACTATTGTTATTTTATTCTATATTATTATTGCGATTTCAATAGTGATAAGTGTATTGTTATATGGGGTAAAACCTTCAAAAACATTGGCTTGGCTATTGGCTATATTCACAATTCCCGTAGGGGGTATCTTATTATATCTATTGGTGGGGAGAAACCGAAGAAAAAATAAGCTGCTAAAGCTGAAAAAACAAGCCCTTTTTAAATTCCCCAAGCCCGATGTCCCCCATCTGGTAGCATTAAAAGGCGAGCATCAAAAATTGATAGGGCTTATCCATAAAAATTCAAACTTCCCTTTAACAGCGACAAATTCACTTCAACTATTAAAAAATGGCAAAGTCACCTTTGAGTCCATATTTGAAGTTTTGGAAAATGCCACCACCCAGATACACTTGCAGTACTATATTTTTGAGGAAGGAGAACTTGCCGATAGGCTATTGCGATTATTTGCACAAAAAAAGAAGGAAGGTGTCCAAATACGAATGATATATGATAGTATCGGCAGTTTTTCTTTAAGCAAATCATATTTAAAAAAATTACAGGCAATCGGGGTTGAAGTACACCCCTTTTTGCCCTTTAAGTTTGGGCGATTTCTTTCTTCGTTGAACTATAGGAACCATCGTAAAATCATTGTAGTTGACAATAAGATTGCCTTTACAGGGGGCATCAACATTTCAGATAAGTATTTGAAAGGTGATCCCAATTTGGGCAATTGGCATGACATGCATCTCAAAATAGTTGGGGAAGCAGCCCAACATTTGAATCATATCTTTGCCATGGATTGGTATTTGGTAAGCCAAAAATCCATTGTGCCATTTTTAAACCCTGAACACAACATCCAAAAAGAGGAAGAAAAATCGGTTCAAATCGTATCAGGAGGGCCAGATGACGATTTCCCTGCCCTTAAACAAGCCTATTTAGCCATTATATATAGGGCAAAAAAATACCTTTACATTACCAATCCCTATGTCATTCCAGGTCCAGCCGTGCTACAGGCTTTGCAGACAGCCGCTTTAAGTGGGGTAGATGTGCGCATGCTAATTTCTGAGAATACTGACAGTAAAATTGTGGGTTGGAGTGTACGTTCCTATTTTGAATCATTTTTAAAGTCGGGCATTAAGATCTATCTCTTTCCAGATGGTTTTTTACACAGCAAGATTATTGTAAGTGATGATGCCATTGCAACTATAGGTACAGCCAATTTGGATGACAGGAGTTTTGAACAGAACTACGAAGTTAATGCCATTGTCTATGACGAATCTTTTGCCAATCTACTAAAAGAAGATTTTTTAAAAGACGTAAACGTAAGTACTATGCTTTCCTATCAAGAATATCTAGATAGGTCTTGGAGTGAAAAGTTGAAAGAGGGCTTCGGTAGAGTTTTTAGTCCCTTGTTATGAGTGCGCTTTTTCAAGGACTAATTCGTTTTTACAAGTTTTTCCTGCCGCCCAACTATCGATATTCACAAATGTAATTTTAGCAATACGCTCTAAAGCCTCTTTGGTCATAAAGGCTTGATGCGGTGTAAGCAACACATTTGAAAAGGATAATAGTTTTTTCAATTGTTCATCCTTAATTCCTTCTTTGGAATTGTCCTTAAAGAAAATACCTTTTTCCCGTTCGTACACATCGGTACAATAGCCCCCGATTTGTCCGTTTTCCAATACCGTTATTAAGGATTTGGTTTCTACAATGGACCCTCTCGCCGTATTGATCAGTACAACACCTTGTTTCATTAATGAAAACTTTTCTTTATTAATTAAATGGTAGTTGTCATGGGTCAAGGGAATATGAAGACTTATAATGTCAGCCTTTTTACAAACCTCTTCCAAAGAAGTGTAGTTGACACCATACCGCTCATTCAACCCATAGTTGGGATTCAAATCATTTGCAAAGATTTTGCAGCCAAAACCATGCATGATCTTGACCATAACGCTTCCAATTCTTCCCGTACCGATAATGCCAATGGTCTTGTTATACAAATTGAACCCCATTAAGTCACCCTGTAGAAAGTTAAGGTTGTTCACCTGTTTATTGGCCAAAATAAGTTTTCGATTTAATCCCAATAGTAGTGCTACAGCATGTTCTGCAATAGCATGAGGGGAATAATCCGGAGCGTTTGCAACTTTAAAACCAAGCATTTTTGCGATTTTAAGGTTGATATTGTTATGACCGGATGAACGTAAGGTAATAAAGCGCACGCCCAATTCCCATAATATTTCGAGGACTATAGACGAGGCATCATCTCCTGAAAATATGCTTATCGCTTTGTATCCCGCTGCATGAATGGCAGTATTACTATCCAGGGCTTCCTTAAGATAAGTGACTTTATGGCCATTCTGGTTCGCCTGTTTTAAAAAAGGTATTTCAAAATCTTTTGCACTATAAACCAGTAATTTCATCATCTGATTCTTTTCTAAAAATTAAATCCTGTTCTTCCATTGCGATTACCACAAGTTTTATATAATCCTTTACTGATTTATCTATATCCTTTGGATCTGTAATGTCGATACTGCCACGCCAAATCATGGCTCTTTCCTTCCCTTCACATATACAATACAGTGTAGTTTGCGCATGGTATACTTTGAACGTATCGTAGTAGTCCTCATCATAATAAATATCTTGATATTCCATATAGTCGTCATTGAAACGCCTTTGATGATTATCCCACTGTGAGATTGTTTTTACAAAACTTTGCCTGTCTTCGGAACCTACGATTTTGGTAAAGAGAATAGCATCGAAACCTTTATCCAGAAGACTTTGTTCGACATCGTCCAGTTCTTCTTCCGTTCTTTTGGAATCTGTGAATTCCACATCAAATACATCTAGACTACGCATAGCATCAACTCCCCTTTTATCAAATTCCTTTTGCAAATTCCTTTCAAAATTGGCACGTGCTTCTTCATTCTGTGTCATCCCCACTATCAATACTTGATTTGCATCAAAAAGTACGATATCTGGGTTCTTCCAATTTTCTACCAAGCTTACCGAAGAGCAGCCCGTTAAGGTTATAAGCAATAACAACAATAATTTTTTCATCGTAGTGGATTTTAGTTGAGTAATCTTTTTTGCTTTTCTTTTTTGATAATGTTGGAAATTATTTTAAAAAGCTTTTCTTTAAGACTTCTATACTTGCCACTGTAATCATCCATAGCCGTCAGAAGTTCTCTATGTGTTTCGATATAAGCTTTTTCCATTTCTAATTGGTCTGTATCATCTATCATAACCTCCAATTGATTTTGGTGCAATTGGATTTTTGCTATTAGGGGTTTTATCTTTTTTTCTGCTGTAAGAATATCGTCTATTACTTCCTTATTTGTTTGGTAAACGTTTGAATCTACCAACTGTGAAGTATAGGATTTTACAAGATTGTTTAGAAAAAGCTGTTCATCAATAATAAATTTTAGCTCTGAAACCAACTCTTTGGAATTTTCGTGCATTTCCGTAGCACTCAACCATTCAGCATAGCGATATTTTTTCGATTTGATTTTCATGGGTACTGCTTGTTTTATACATCAGAATCATACCGAAATTACTTGAAGTACTAAGAATTAGAAATGACAATTGTCAGTTATGTAAAATAACAGTAGTTACTTTTTGCTAGGGTTTTCTTTTTTTAAGAACTCCCCCCGCATAATTGAAAATCTCAGCTTTTAATTGTTGAAAATCTTTGTGGCATTGGTCCACTTCTTTTTGCAATTCATCATGTTTTTGATAATACCCAAAATCACATGATACATTCGTACACTCCAACATGCCCGCTAGATTATTCTCATGCCTTGATATGTGATTTTGCACTTCTTTTTTGATTTCATCCCGCTTCTTAAGTTGTTCTTTAAAGCCCTGAATCCGTTCAAAGAGATTTGGTGTATTAGGTTCAAAAACATAGGAGTCCAAGAGTTTATGAATGAAGATGAGCTCATCGGCAATAAACTTAAAATTGGACTTCCATTGCTGGATTTCCCAATGTAGTGCCTCTACTTTCTTTTCCTGTTTTTTATTGATTTTAGCTTCTTCCATTTTACAATTCTTATGGGTTAAAACTAGAATCAATAAAAAAAGTATCCTATGATTTCCGTCATATCTACAGGATAAATTCTTGAATATCATTCAATTTTGGGATATGTACATACCATCCATATACATCCTGTATTTTTAGCCTGAATACCTCTAAACTTGTATGTTCTCCATGAATTAGAAATACTCTTTCTGGAATGTTTTTAATAGTGTTCATCCAATCCAGAAGTTCTTTTTGGTCGGCATGTGCAGATAGACTCTCCAAATGCCTTACAGTTGCCTTAATGGGATAGTACTTCCCAAAAAGCTTGAGCTCATCGGCACCTTCTAAAAGTAGTCTCCCACGTGTACCTTCCGCTTGGTAACCAACCAACAAAATGGAAGTTGATGGTAAATCTATCAACTGTTTTAAATAGGTTAAGACCCTGCCACCAGTTACCATCCCACTACCAGCAATCACTATTTTAGGTCTGGGATCATCAATGGTTTTCCAAGTATCCCTGTAGGAACTTATAATTTCAAAATGGTTGCACATCGCCTGATATTCCCGCATAGATAGTTTATGCCATTGAGGGAATTGCTCGAAAACGGACAGTACATTATTGCCCATGGGACTATCAATGAAAATGGGAATGTTCGGAATTTTGTTTTTCCGGTACAATTTCCAAAGTGTAAACATTAAAGACTGTAGACGTTCTACTGCAAATGAGGGAATAATAAGATTGCCCCGCTCATTTATGGTTTTATGTGCGAGTTCAACCAAAATCCCCTCTATATCTTCTTTCGGATGCAATTTGTTACCATAAGTACTTTCTACAAAGAGGTAGTCCGCCCATTTAGGTTGTGTTGGTGGTTCTAGTAGGGTATCTTCTACTCTACCTACATCTCCGGAGAAGACAAAGACTTTTCCAAAGATTTCCAATTCAATAAAAGTAGCCCCGATGATATGTCCGTTGTACTTGAATTTAAAACGGATATGTTCAGTAAGTTGAATCCATTCGGCTTTATTTCCGGGTTTAAAAAAATCAATGGCCTTCTTAGCTTCTTCTACGGTATAAAAAGGCAAGGCAGGTTGATGCTTGCTATAGCCTTCCAAATTTGCGTGTGCTGCTTCCTCTTCGTGTATTTTAGCACTATCCATAAGAATAATCCGGGTAATTGCCAGGGTAGGGGGAGTTCCTATAATATCCCCTTTAAATCCTTCTTTTACCAATCTGGGAAGGTAGCCGGTATGATCTAAATGCCCATGGGTCAACAACACCACATCAATCTTTGATGCATCAATGGGCAATGGTTCCCAGTTCTTTTCGCGTAATTCTTTAAGTCCCTGGAACATCCCACAATCTACCATAATATTTAGCTCGGGGGTCTCAAGATAAAATTTTGAGCCTGTAACTGTCCCTGAGGCGCCAAGAAAATGGATTTTAGCAGTATTCATAATTTATTGACGACAAAGTCCTTCAATTTCATTCACGATTTTTTCTTTACGGGCATGGGAGATTCCTAAATGGTCCAAGAAAAACTTATCTTTCAAGAGTTGACGGCAAAGCACTACATCCCTGCTCAACAAAAACTGTTTTTCCCTATTGCTCAAAATCGTTGAAACCGTAATTGGGTAAAGTCCCAATCTGTCTATTCTATCTTTAAGGCCGTCTTCAAATGGATAGTCCCAACTCAAAAGATACAGTCCTGCGCATTTGCCATATTGAATGGCATCATGGGTAAAACGGGTATTTGTAACCACCCAACCCAAATCCAAGGTTTTGGTTTCCTTTTTCTTAAGTGCCCAATATGTTTTTACATCATTATAGCGTGAATGGATATATAAAGGAATCTTTACATTACAGTTTCGGCCTTCTTCGCCGTGAAATTTACATTCAATGACAGTGACACTTCCATTCTTTTCAGCCATCACATCAATTTCATGACTCACACAATGGCCATGCATTATCGAATTTGTACGAACAAGGTATCCAGAATATTGGAGAAGGGCGGAAATAAATTTCTCAAATGGAAATCCTGTTGGCCCAAGCTCGTAAATAGCTTTTTTTAACTTATATTTTGAGGCAAAGACCGACTTTTTCTTTTTTAACAGTGCAAAGGCCCTGTTATAAATTTCATTGGTGGAGATGCCATCATAAAGCTCATACCATACTTTCTTAACTATCCGCTCTACCAAGTCAGGATCCGCCCCACTATGTTTAAGGGAATTACGGAGCTTTTCCAATGAAAATTTTGCTTTCTCACCAGAGGACTTTATAATTTCAATATCATGGTCTTCTATCATACTATTTTTGTAGTTGTACCTGAACTTCTGGTATTTTTAATAATTGCAGTGTTTGGGAAGCCAATGTTACCTTTCCATTAGTCCGTAAGATCACTTGTTGTATTTCTTCGAACAATCGGTGCTTTGTACCACGCCTTAACTTATAATCAGTTATATAACGAAGATTTATGGCTATCCAATTATCGGTTAAGCTAATCGCAAGTGTTGGTTCTAATTTGGCATTTTCCACATAATAGCGTTCTACCATTTCTTTCCACTTTGTCAATGAGTTTTTAGTGTACTGCGATAATTGCTCCGTTGCAGTCTCTAAAACTAATTGCTTGGCAAGCTCCACATCCGAACCATAAGTGACTAGAATATTCAGTTCATCCCACACAAAAGGAAAATCCATGGAATAATTTTTAATGGGGCCCTTAAATACAAAAGCATTACTAATCTTAACAATTCGGCCAGAATAATTGTCACTTTCAACCCATTCGCCCATTTCCATGATTGTAGTATAAATGCTATCAATATCGATAACATCTCCTTTTATACCATTAATTTCTATACGGTCTCCAGGCTTATAGACCCTAACAAAGAAGATATAAAAAGATCCTGCAATGCTTAAAATTAATTCCTGTAACGTAAATGTAATTCCTGCAGTAAACAGCCCTATGATAATGGTATAATCCTTAATACTATCTACCGTAAAAGCCATTAATACTAAAAGTGCGATAAGTATATAACCAATAATCTCTACCCCTTTCTGTGCTTTATACCTAATTGTTGCGTCGTCAATTCTTTTTTTAAGGACTTTACGAACAAAAGCGATGGAAAATATAACTATGGACAACCATAAAGCAAGTTTTACAAGCTTTATAACCAAGGGGTTTTCAATAAAGTCAGAAAATGCGTCCATTAAGGTGTATTGCTATCAGAAAATAAATTTTATTTGATGGAGACGCTCGCCTTATCTTATGGGCTCGCTAATTCTTTGCGCTATAATAATTCCGGACCAAAGCCTTGATCTGGTTTTCCGTCATGCTATCGGCTTTAACAACGGTTTTTAACTTTTTTGCCAAGTCCTTATGGTTTTGAACTAGTTCTTTTCTAAACTTTTCATTAGTATTCGCGGGTCCAAAAAGTGCTATCGCATCGGCATCACTTATAGCATCGGTCAGCTTATTGAAATATATCTTTAATTGATGTTTTTCCCTTTCAAGATACTTACTGTCCTGAACTACATCTTGAGGGCCCCATTTTGCCGTTCGGGTTCGTGAACCACCGCTTGGATTAAAAAATTCCAACTCCGAAAAAATAGTTTTCATTTTCTCTCCTTCTTCAGTTAGTTGAACAATATGGGCTTTCTCTTTGTCCATCCAAATCCCTATTTTTTTCATATCGATAAATTTTTAGTGTAGTGCCAAAATTGGTATCGTTGCATCGTAGCCAATTTCCTTGACCAAAGGTTTAGAGAATACACTCCCAAAAAAGAAATGTTTTCTATTGATAAATGCAATCATATCGCTACCCCTGCTTTCAACAAAAGAGGTAATTCCTTCAGCCACATCATTGTCTTTAAGCGTATGGAAGCTATGGTCCATATTCCCTAAAATTGCATCTAAAAGTTGCTTGTTATCCTGTTGTGCCGACTTGAGTTCTTTATTTTTTGAAACATGCAGCACACGAACGGATGCTCCGTGCATTTTTGCAATTTCAATTAAGTACTTTAGCTCTTTTCGTTTAAAATTGTCTTTAAAATCAGTCGGGAAAACTAGCTCTTGGAGCGGGGAAAACCTAAAACCTTCAGGCACGGCCAGTATAGGACATTCACGTATCCTTTCCATGGCAAGTACCGTATTGCTACCAAAAATGACACCTTTAGCACCTGTTGCCCCTTGGGTACCCATCACTACCATGTCTATATCTTTTTTAGCAATTATTTTTTTAATGGCCTCAGATAGGAAATCGAATTCTGAAATGGTATGATAACTATGTCTACTATTATCGTGGTGCAATTTTAAAATCTCCAACAATCTTTCCAACCCTTTTTCAGATTCCGCTTTCGTTGCTTCATATTCGCTACTTCCTGGTTCTGGTATGAACAAATTTCTTGTCGTGTAGCTCTCTGGATTGAATACATTCAAAAAATAAAACTCGCAGTTTTGTTTTTCATAAAGATCGACTGCATAACGTATGGCATTTAAAGCATTTTTTGAGAAATCGGTAGGTATCAATATTCTTTTGTCCATGACATTCTTTTCTGGTTACTATGTTAAATTTAAAGGGCATTTTTAAGATGGGATATGACAATTATCAGTCGTTGTCGGGCAAAATTAAAAACGGTGTGTCCACACGCATATTTAACTCTTTAATAACTGGTTGTCTAGCCAAACGTCCTAAAAAACTTCGCCTATGGTGGACCATGGCAAACATATCAATGTCCAAATTTTGTAAAAAAGTGTCTATAACCTGTGCTTTATAGGGAAAGTCCGTGGTCCAATGATAACTGTGATCTATATTTTTTAAACACAATTCCAAAAGCTTTTTATGGGACCGTTGTTCTGCGCTCAGCGATTTTTCTTCAACGATGTGCATTATGCGCACAGCTGCTCCTGAAAGTGAGGCCACAAATAATAAAGGGGCTATAATTTCTTTAGTACACCCTTTTTTAAAGTCAGTTACAAACGCTATTTCTTTTATAGCTTTATAATCCGCCTGCTTCGGTACTGCCAAGATGGGACATTTGTTTATGGCTTTCGCCACATTGATCGTATTACTTCCAAGAAAAATTTCTTTGGCACCGGTTTCCCCTTTACTCCCCATGACCAGAAGATCTATTTTGTGTTCAGCTATGACTTCCTTTATTACTTCTACCAATTCGCCTTCTTTCGATAAAATTTGAAAATGGTGTGCTGGCTTATCAAGATCCAAAACAATTTTATGTAATGTACTTGCAAGTTTTTCTTTTGACTCGGTCGCAATCCCCTCTAATCCTTTTTTTCCTAAAAGCGCTTTTGATATTTTACCTTTAAGTGGGGTATGTTCATCAAAAACATTTAGGATATAAATAGTGCAGGTTTGTTCAGATAATAATTTTGTAACATAGAACAGTGCGGCATAAGCATCGTTTGAAAAATCTGTGGCAACTACTATATTTTTCATTTTTTTATATTATAAGTGGGGAATGACCATAAAAGGCAAGGTGATATGAAACCCAATTTTTTTAATTACGGGCTCTATAAAAAGACGCTCAAAAAACGTGTGCTTGTTCTGTACCATTACCAATAGGTTTATATTTTCTTGTGTGTGAAAAGTATTAATGGCATGTATAACATCATCACTTGGTAAATCATGAAAAAGTGCAGTACTCCCCAATAATTTTTTCAGAGATTGCTGATGCTCCTTTTGATTTTTGGTTAGCTCGTACCCCGTAGAAACGTGCATCACATTTATTCGTGACCTGTGCTGCTCAGCAATTTCCAATAAGGGCTCAAACTTTCCTTTTGGATATTCAATTTCATAATCCGTAGGAAACAGGATTTCCTTTGGTGCCTCGTATTCATAATTAGGTGGTACTGCAATAACAGGTCGCATCACCCTTTTGATGACATGTACCGTGTTGGTTCCCAATAGAATCTCTCTAGCCCCTGTGGCACCTTTAGTACCCATGACCACATAATCAATACTTTCATTTTCTACCGTATCCAGTACTTCATTCAAAAAAGAATTAAAAGCAGTGTGAATCAAAAACTTATGTTTTGGATTTTTAAACTGTTCTTCCAATGATCTTTGGAGTTCAATTAATTTGGTTTGTGAATTTTCCAGATATTCATCACCGAGACCAAAATCGGATGGATGCAGCAATAAATATTCTACCTCGTACACTGGTGGATTGTAGGTATGAAAAAGGTAAAAGGTACATTCCATATTCTCAAAAACCCTTAAAGCATATGTTATAGCCTTAAAAGCGTTATCAGAAAAATCCGTAGGAAGCAAAATACGTTTCATTATAATTCCTTTAAAATTTATTGCGTAAAGCTAAAGGAGGCTATCTTTAGAAACCATGATTTTGGTCAGTTGCTAAAAAGAAGGATTTTAGTAATTTTTCACAACACAAATCGATAAACAATGAAAGATAGCTTTACTAACATAATTGGTTCCAAAACGCCAGTTTTAGTAGACTTTTACGCTGATTGGTGCGGTCCTTGCAAAATGTTGGGACCAATTTTGAAACAAGTAAAGGATGAGATGGGCGATGCCATAAAAATTGTAAAAATCAATGTGGACAAAAACCAACCGCTCGCCAATAAATATCAAGTACGTGGCGTACCTACCATGCTACTTTTTAAAAAAGGGAAACAACTATGGAGGCAATCTGGGGTATTGCAAAAGAACGATATCGTCCAAATAATAAAATCTCATTCCTAATCCCTAATGGACTATTTTTCTTTTGACACTTTACTTATAAGTTTATAGGCCCAATCATAGTGACTTGAAGTTGCCGAAATAAGGTATGCGCCTAATGAGGTAGAACCTGTCCATTTGTATTTCTTTTTTTCAAACAGTTCTTGGTCCGAATGTTTTTTAATTAGCTTTTGAATGGAATGATACGAAGCGTCCAACATTTTTCTTACTTCAGAATAATGGGCGTCCTTATACTTTTTTTGAATAGAAATATTTAGTTCGGGTACGGTTTTCCAAGTATAACCTTTGGCAGGCATATCTGGTCTTATCCCCTTCATTCCTAAGGTGTACCAGTCCAATACCATCAGGTGCCAATGGTGCAGATGGGCAAGAACATCGGTACTATTTCGGTTTAGATAGCCTTCAGGGAATTCTTTTTTAAGTTTTGTTGTTGCAAAAGATTCAACAAGCCCCGTGAGCTTCGCATAGTTAGCTTGGTTTAAAGCTAAGAGTTCATTTTTAGTCTTGGGTCTTGGCATGCTAAAGAAAATATATATTTATGTCAAGAATTTACTCGTGCAGTACCAAAAAAGGGATTTTAATGTGGTAGCTAATTTTCTCCACTCTTGGCTTGAAGAGAATGCGTTGTAAAAAATTCAGGTTTTTAGCAACCATAACTATGATGTCTATATCCCTACTCTCCGTAAAACATTGCACGGCTGTCTCCAATCGCTTCCCAGTAACTATATGAAAGCTGTGCTCTATTCCACGAAAATATTCCCCTAAAAATTCCTGGTTCTTTCTTTGTTCGTTTGTAAGTTCCTCTCCTACCTTGGAAAGGTATAAAAACCGAATTGTTGACTTGTTCATCAATACAAAGCCTTTGATACCTTCCAACACTCTGGCATCATAATTTAAATTGTAATCTGTGGGGAAAGCTATCTCTTTTGGCCTCCTATATTCAGCATTTTCAGGAACTGCCAATACGGGACATTTTACTTTTGTCATAACACTACCGGTAGTACTACCTATAGATACAGATTTTAAACCGCTTGCGCCTTTTGTTCCCATGATAATTAAATCGATGTTTTTTTTACTTACCTCGCTTTTTATCCTGTCCGTAACAAAGTCATAATTTGCCTGTGTATGAAAAGTATGCTTTATATTAAGTGGTAGCCTTTCTATTTTTTTTCGCAGTCTTTTAAAATTTTCTTCGCTTCCTTTTAAAAATATCTTCTCTAATTCTTCTGAAGACATATGCATTTCTACATCACCATCGGAGTATTTAGTAATCGGATGGACATGAAGTATGTAGAATATGCACTTATCCTTTTTTAGCACTTGAGTGGCATACTCTATCGCATTCCATGCGTTGTCCGAAAAATCTGTGGGAATCAAAATATTTTCCATCACGGCTAATAGTATTTACGATATCTTAAAAGTAACTCGCCTACTATTAGTTACCAATGACAAATGTCATTTTACTGGCCAATTCAAGATTCCTATTTCGGAAAAGTCCAAAGAAATATGCAAACAATAGAAAAATACGAAACCACAAATGAATGGATTTAAGATCTTGAATTCTACGTGGACGATTTATTTTCATAAAAAGGTAGTTTCAAAATACAAAAATGGAAGCCGATACCATTGCAGATGATACTCTGGAGATTGGGAAAGAAGAAAAAATCAAGGAAGAACGATATTGTTTGATATCGTACTTATATCTGCATCCATGCCAATGCAGCTGGTCCAAGAACAGCGTCTTCACTAGTGGTTTCAGAAAGCAGAACCTTAGTTTTACCTTTATATGTGGTAAAAAGAGAATTTTGCAAACTGGTTTTTATTGGATTAAGAAGAATATCTCCAGCTTTACTTAATCCGCCAGATAAGATAAAAGCCTCCGGGTCAATGTGAGCTACGGTATCAGCCATTTTCTTTCCTAATATCTCTCCAGTTTTCTCAAATGCCTTCAAAGCAATTATGTCACCCTTTAGTGCAGCTTTGGAAATATGCTCCCCCGTTAGCCCCTCAAAACTATAGGCACGCATTATCGAATCTTCACTTCTATCTGCCAATAATTCAAAAACTGTTCTTCTTATTCCAGTCACTGAGGCATAGGTTTCCAGGCAACCTTGTAATCCACAATTGCACATACGACCATTTGGATCAACACTGACATGACCAATTTCTCCAGCAGCACCATGTTCGCCGATTAACAGTTTTCCTTGAATGATTATTCCACTTCCCAATCCTGTTCCCAAAGTAAGGACTACAAAATTTTTCATCCCCTTTGCACGCCCAAACATCATTTCGCCCAAAGCTGCGGCATTGGCGTCATTGGCAATAGTAACCTCTAGGTTAAAACAATCTTTTAAAGTTTTAGCTAAAGGAGTGGTTTTTTTCCATTTTAAGTTAGGTGGGTTTTCAATATTACCTGTAATGGGGTTGGCATTGGGGGCTCCCACACCTATTCGCATAATTTTGATTTTGGAATCCAAATTGGCCATTAAACCATTTACCTCTTTTTTCAAAAGTTCCATGAAAGATGAGAAAGGTAAATGGGCTTGGGTTGGAAAAACTTTTTTGCCAAAAATTTCACCTTCTCTCGAGACCAATCCTATTTTAGTAAGACTACCACCAATATCTATTCCCAATACGAGCTCTATTGCCATATTTTCCCATATTTAACAACTGTACAAAACAATACAACATTCTTCTCATTTTTACTGACGAAAATCATTTTGAGGTTAAGGCGATTAATATAGTTTTGGGAAAACCCAAAAACATGAGAACACTTGCTACCCTTAAAAACGTGGATTCTGAAGATTGTAAAAAAATAATATTACGCAACTTGAGTCGTGTACTGGAAATCCGAATTATTGATATTGATACTGACAATGGGATTCTTCATTTTCTTTGCAATGGGCAAAAAGCTTTTGAAGAAGTAAAAAAAGAATTGATCAGGATTGGTTATCCCATTCAAAAATATACCAACAAATTTCCAATCAATACAGATTTCAACACTACACGGAAAACACTAGCTACTATTATTCAATAGCTTCTAGTGCAGATCCGCTATGAATCAATGAGAGGTAAAATCAAAAAAGGAACCTCGGTATAAAATACTACACGCTTAATTACGTTCTCCTTGGTCAATTTCTCAAAAAAGCTGTGCCAATAATTGATCATGACGATCATTCCGATTTCCTTATTACTTTCTGTGTAGGACATAATTGCCTCTGAAATTTTGGAATGTCCATCCACTTCAATAAAACTTTGTGATAGTTTATGTAGTCTTTTTGCCAATAGGCTTTTGGCCGCCTTTTGGTTATCGTTAAGTTCTTCTCCTTTTTCTACATGAACAATGTCAATTTTGGAGTTCCATAGTTTTGCGAGTTCAATGAGAGGAACAAGTTCCGCCTTGGAATACACATGCTCAAAATTAGTGGCAAAGACTATTTTATCGGGCAAATCATAACTGTAATCTGATGGTACAGCAACAATTGGGCAGTAATCAATATGTTTCAGAATCTGGATGGTACTACTACCCATAAATACCTCTTTAACAGCGGACGACCCTTTGGTGCCCATAAAGACGAATTCTATGTTATTATTCTTAATTGTCCATGCAACTGCATTTACCAAAGAATCAGCAATACTATGGCCTTCAAAAGTATGTAGTGAATTCTTATTTTTCGTTTCCAATTCATTTACTAGCCTCTTTATATTTCTTTCAGCTTCTTCTTTAATGGCCCTAAACAAACGGGTGCCCCTTGCCCTACTCCTCGTGTTTTCGAGACCCGAAGCGCTGACCTGATAAGAATTTAAGATATGGAACTTGCATTCTACGTTCTCAAAAAGATAGATAGCATAGTCTATGGCCTTGCGGGCATTAGGTGAAAAATCTGTTGGTAATAGAATTTGTTTTGTTTTCATTCTTTAAATGCTTTTTATCAATGTTCTGGGAGCATTAATAGGGGTACATGGGAATGGAAGGCAATCTTTTTCACTACAGGTTCACCAATAATTTTTTCCCAAAACGTGTGATGATATCTAATCATTGCTATTAATTCAATTTCTGTTTCCTGGACATACTTCTCAATACTACCAGATACGTTGGCATGGAACTCCGCATCCTCATAAGTATAACTAATCATATTAAGACGCTCCTCTAAAATTTTCATATTGGCTTGTTGAATATCCTTTAGACCAGGCTCATCAGCTACACGTACTATTCTTACTTTGGCCTTCCAAAGTTTGGCCAATTCAATCAATGGCAAGAGTTCGAACTTTTCAAAAGTTCTCGTAAAGTCAGTTGGAAAAGCCAAGGTTTTTAAACGTTGGAAATTATATCCTGCAGGTACCACCAAAATGGGACAATCTTTAATTTTCTTCAATATTTTTACGGTATTGCTGCCCATAAAAACCTCTTTTAAACCACTTGCACCTTGTGTTCCCATAACAATAAGGTCAATATCCTTAGTTGTTGCCATGTGCTGTAAAGTCTCCTCTAAAGTCCCTGATTTTGAAAGTGTCTTAAAACTGTGGTTAGGGTTTCCGTGGTTTTTGCTTAGGTACTCCAAAATCCTATCCAGTTCCCCAGTAGAATATTTTGATAGTGAGTCGTAAATAAGTCCCAATCGCTGTTGACCCTTTCGAGCTAGCATGTTAGGCATATGAGGCTCATAGCTATGCAAGACGTAAAATTCACATTCGGTATCTGCATATAGTTTTAGTCCTGTAAAAATAGCATTCCAAGCATTTTCCGAAAAATCAGTAGGTAAAACGATTTTTTTCATGCCTTACTTTCCTTAGTTGCTTGTTCAGAAATATGGGGTATCACTAAAAAAGGAATGGTGGTATGGTAGCCAATAGCATCTACATTTTGTTTCACAAGCAACCGTTCCAAGAAAGAATGCTTACGGTTCATCATCGCCAGTAGTCCTATATTATGATGGGCTATGTATTCATGGACCGCATCTGGCATCAATTTATCTTTGATCTGTTCAAAACTACAATCCAAGGATTTTAAGTGTTCCGTGAGCAGTTTTTTATTCGTTTTTTGATCCTCTGTAAAGTCCTCTTTATCGTTTACATTCAAGATTTTCACCTTGGCATTGTGGAGTTGAACCACTTCAATTAGAAATTGTAATTCTTTTTTGTTTAAAGATGTTTTATAATCTGAAGGGAATAAAACATCTTTAATTGTTTTAAAAACATATCCGCTGGGTACTACCAATACGGGTATTTTAGATTTTCTAATGGCATGTACCGTATGGGTGCCAAGAAAAATCTCTTTAGCTCCAGTAGCACCTTGAGTGCCCATAACAACCAAATCTATATTTTCCCGATTGGTCACATCCCTTATTTCATCCGTTAAGGTATTAAATGCCGACAGGGTCTTAAATTGATGGTTTGGGTTCTTAAACTTTTGTTCAATATTAATACTTGTATTTTCCAAACCTGCCTGCGCACGTTCTACTCCCGCATCGGGTATAGCACTAAAAGCTGGACCTCCCATGGCATAATCCGCTCTATAAAATGCAGGTGTATAGGTATGCAAAATATAGAACAAGCAAGTCTCATCCTTAAAAAATTCCAAAGCATATGTAATTGCATTCCATGCATTTCCGGAGAAATCGGTAGGTAATAAAATTTTTTTCATTGTTTCTAACTTTCGCTTTTACCTAGGTAAATTTTGCATTACTAAAAATGGCGTTTTTGGGTGTAGCCCTATCTCGTCCACAGTAGATCTATAGAGCATATCTTCCATAAATGAATGTCGTGAATTGACCATCACCAAAAGATTGATCTCTTTTTCAGAAATATTCTCCAATATGGCTTCTGCCTTATTCTTTATTGGGGTACGATCAAAAAATAAATAGGCGCCGTATAGTGTTTCTTTTATAAAAAGCTGATTGTCCAATTGACGATGGCTTAAATTTTCAAAGTCCGAAATGTATAGGCAATGTACCTCTGACTTGAATTCCCTTGCAATATCATTTAAGAGTTTCAATTCCCTTCGTTTATAAGGTATCATATAGTCCGTTGGGAACAGTATTTTTTTTGGTTGCTGATATTCATAGTTCTCAGGTATGGCCAAAACTGGACAATGCACATATTTGAATATCTGTACCGTATGGCTACCAAAAGTGATTTTTTTGTCCGCTGTTTGGCCTTGGGTACCCATAATGACCAAATCCACATTGATTTGATTTACAAAATCATTTACGGCGTCCACCAAAGATTCAAAAGCTGAAACCGATTCATAAGAATGCTTCGGATTACTGGTCTCCACTTTAAGCTTGTCAACCAGTTTCTTAAGCCTTTCATCAGTATTCTTTTTAGCAATCCTTTTTTGTTTCTCAATAGAATCATTGGTCTTATTTTTAAAGAGTCCATATACCTCATCAGCATAAGCATGCAAAAAATAGAAATTGGTTCGTTCGCATTTGTAGAGATTCAATGCATATTGGATAGCGTGCATTGCATTATCCGAAAAATCTGTGGGAATCAATACGATTTTCATTTTTTTTGTTTTGATGTATCCAAAAATATTCTCCCAAGAACTTAGAAACTATGATATATGTCAGTGCCAAATGGAGACTTAGACTTATGGTGACCATTAGCCTTGAAGGGATAAGAGCGGTATCTTTGTATCAAAACTTACTTCTTCCACCGTAGTATCCAAAAACTGTTTCTGTAGAAAATTATAATCCTTGGAAACCATTATAATAAGATCGGCATTAATGCTTTGGGCAAAAAGTCTTATGGCGTCTTCTACTTTTTTATAATTTACCTTATGAAAAGTGATGGGATTTTCTAAAACTGTTGAAAAACGTTTCATTATCGCCTCCTTTACATCATGTTTTTGCTTGGAAAGTGTTTTCACGGGACGGTTTACATAAAGCAAATGAAAATTGGTTTTTGATGACCCCATGATTTCTGTAATACTTCTAAAAACGACATCAGAATATTCAAAATCCAAATCTGTGGAAAAAACTATCTCGCCCAAGCCTTTAAAACTTGTTTTACTTGGCACTACCAATACATTACATTCCACTTTAGTAATAACGTCACCGGCATGGGTGCCCGTAAAGAATTCCTTTACCTCAGTAGCACCCTTTGTGCCCATTACAATGAGCTCTATCCTGTTTTGTGCAACTTGGTCCTTAATCGACTTTAAAAAATGTCCTTTTGCATGCACGAGGGTGAAATGATGATTTTCCTTTTCCTTGGAAACCAGTTTTAGCTCATTTTCTAAATCTGTTAACTTTTCATCAATAGTTTTTGATTCTTTTTCAACCAAAATACCTGTCCCTAATTGATAGGATGGCTTTTCCAAGTAATCCTTACCTTCTACGTTCGCAAATAGTATAAAAAAATTGCAGGCAGTGTTCTGAAAAAAGGCCATAGCATACTGTATGGCATTCTTTGAGTTTTTAGAAAAATCTGTAGGTATGAGTATATTCTTCATCTCCCATTCATTTTTTGATTTTTAAAAATAAAGGAGTTGTAAAGGAAGAACTATGATAATTATCAGCAGGCTAATATCACAAAAGGGATATACTACTCATGTAACACCAAAAGTGGCACTGTAGTATGGAAGCTTAGTTTCTCTATAGTTGTATCAAATAGCAGCTGTTGCAAAAAGTTAAGGTTCTTAGCCACCATAATAATCATGTCCACATTGTTATGAGCTAGAGAATTCTGAATTGCCATACTTACGCTACTAGTATTGGATAGCGTATGGAAAGTAACCTTATTGGGAAAGGTTTCACTTAGGTAATCAAAAAGAAATTTTTTGTTTTCTTCCTGCAGTGTGCTAAGATGGGTATTTGGCCTTGAAACATTCAATACGTTAAGATGACTTTGGGTTATATTTAGAATCTCGGCTAGACTTTCCAATATGGTGTTGTTGTAAAAGATATTATAATCAGTTGAGAACGTAATTTCCTTGATAGAAAAAGTAGTGGTGTTTTCAGGAACCACCAGGACATCACATTGTATTTTTGTAATTACATCACCCGTATTGCTGCCCACAATAGCTTCCTTTATGCCTGAAGCACCTTTGGTTCCCATGACTATTAGGTCTATCTTCTTTTTGTCCACCACCTTTCTTATGGTATTCACAAGGTTACCATATTCTTGCAAAGCAATAAAGTTGTGATGGGTATAGTGCGGTAGCCCTTTTATTTTGTCAAATAGACCATCTAGCTTTTCTTTTATGGGTAAATCCAGTTCACCAGTAGGAAAAGTAAATGAGTTGCCTTTTATCGAAGATTGTCTAATATGCCCTACATGGAGTATATAAAAATTGCATGAAACATCTTTAAAAAATCGAATAGCGTATTGAAGCGCGCTCCAAGAATTTTCAGAAAAATCTGTTGGTATTAGTATGGTCTTCATTAAATGTATGCGTACTAGTAGCAAAAGTACTGTTACATATAACAGCAAAATATGACATTCATCATACTGTGATAGTCAAAGATTTTTAAGGAACCCCTAGTTTATATATTGTAGGGCCTTTAATTCCTTGATTCTTATATTTCGCCCTTCGATGGCAATAAGTCCCTCTTTTTTAAACCCGGATAAGGTACGGATAAGGCTTTCTGTAGCAATACCAGCTACACTTGCCAAATCATTTCTAGAGATTTTTATGGAATCATTTGCTTTGTAGTTCATGATTTCGGCAAATTGCAATAGCGTTTGTGCTGTTTTTTTACGAACAGAACTATAGGCCATTTGTAATAGCTGCGCTTTAACTTCTGAGATATTTTCGGTCAGGAGTTCCATAAGCTCCATGGAAACGTTTTTATTACTTTCTAAAACAAGTTTCAATTTTGACTTTGAGATACCCACAAGTTCTGTATTCTCCATCGCAGTAGCAGATTCTTTATGGGTAACATTATTTAGAAAGGAGGTAAAACCCAAGAAATCATCTGGTCGATATAAAGAGGTAATCAATTCTTTTCCGTTTTCATCTAGCCTATGGCACTTTACCACCCCTTTTGTAATAAGATATATTTTATGGGAGTGCGTACCTTCCCTAAAAACGGACTCTCCTTCGCTATAATTTTCTATTTCCCCATTATCATCAAAAAAATTCTTTAGCTGGTTTAGGGTTCGCATTTCATCCTCAGAAACCTCTTTTTTTGAATTGGTGTCATCAAACATTTGAGCCAATAGTTCCGCTTTTGCCAAACGACTTTCTATGGCACTTAACAAGTCCTCTTCTTCAAATGGTTTGGTCAAATAATCGTCTGCCCCAAGATCCATACCTTTTCTTATTTCTTTATGCTCAGTCTTTGCAGAAAGGAAAATAAAAGGAATGTGCTTTGTATTCTCATTGGAAGAAAGTTGTTCTAAAACTCCATAACCATCCAATTCTGGCATCATAATATCACAAACCACAATATCGGGTAGCAATTCCTTAGCAATGGTAACACCATGTTTTCCATTTGGTGCGGTGGCAACCGAGTAGCCAGAAAGCCCCAATAACTCTTCTGTATTTTCACGTAGCGCTCTGTCGTCTTCGATCAATAAGATTTTTTTCATTTTCTATTGGTTTACGTGTTCTTGTGGTATACAAACCTTAAATATTGAACCTTTGTTCTGTTTACTTGAAAACTCTAAAGTGGCTCCAAGATTTTCCAAATGTTGTTTGGCAATGTTCAACCCTATACCAGTTCCTTGGGTCAACAAGGCATTCTCTGCCCTAAAATAGCGGTCAAAAATATGTTTTTGGTCTTCAGGAGGTATGCCCATTCCCTCATCCTTAACTTCTATTTGCAATCCTCTTTTATTGTCTTTTACAACTACTTCTATTTTGCTATCCTCAGGAGAATACTTTATTGCGTTATGGATTAGATTGGAGAGTACCAGTTCTAAAGTCTTTTCATCAAATTTAATAATCAAATCATCTATATTTTCAGGATATAGAATTTGCTGTCCGGATTTGAGCAACATATTGGCATCATAGACTACTTCATTCACCACTTTGCTTAAGGGGAATGGTTCTACCTTGTAATTTACTTTCCCCAATTCTAAACGTTCCACAGAAAGAAAATCGTTGAGTATCGTATCCAAATACTTCACCTTGTTTCTTATGGTAGCCACGTGTTTATCACGCTTTTCCTGCTGTTCGGTCTGGGTATATTTGCCCAATAGCGTAATGGAAGTCAATATACTACTCAAAGGAGTCTTAAATTCATGTGAGACTAAAGACAGAAAACGTGTTTTTAACTCGTTCAAATCTTTCTCCTTAGCCAGAGCTTCAGTAAGTTGTTTGGTACGTTCTTGTACCATTTTTTCAAGCTTTTCAGTGTAGTTTTTCCGCTCGGTGATATCAAGTATAATAGCTACAAAAACTTGGTTGTCGCCCATACTCGATAGCTGCATATGCACTTCTATAGGGTACAATGAGCCATCCTTCCTTTTATGGGTTGTCTCGAAATCTATTTTTTCTTGTTTTCCAGTTAGCAGCGGTTCGATTAATTTTTTGAATTTTTGGACGTCAAATTCAGGTTTGACTTCCAAGGGTGTCATTGTTTTGAGTTCAGATAATGAATACCCCAAATTGCGTTGAGCTGCATCGTTCACATTTAAAAACATAAAGGAACTGGAATCAAAAATATAGATTTCATTAAGCGATTCGTTAAATATCCTGGCCCAATGCCCTAGCTCTTGCTCCTTCCTTTTACGGTCTGTAATATCGATAATCAATGCCATCACATAGGTAGCACCGTAAAGTTCAAAAGGGTTTAGCCCTACTTCCACGGGAAACTCTTCCCCATCTCCTCGGATACCATATAATTCACTTCCGTGACCCATTTGGCGCTTCTCACTCTTAGTAATAAAATCACTAACATGCTTATGGTGATTTTTGTGATAACGTCTTGGTATTAGGGTGTCCAAGCATTTACCAATCAGTTCATCCTTTTTATGTCCAAACATTTCCTCTGCTGAGGAATTTGTTGCAACAATAACCTGTTTGGTATTAACAACCAATATCCCTTCGGAAACACCTTCGGAAAGTAAGTTGAAAATATTACTGTTTTTTTGGAAAACACGCATAATCTAAAGGTAAAGTTTTTAAACTGATTTTTGTCATAGAAAAAAAAAGCCCTTAACCCTAATTTCATTGCAAGAAACATTAAAATGAAAAAAATGTTAAACTCACAAAAAGTTGGTATCGAGCTGTACGAAAATCTAGGAAAAATGTTCTATGCGGTAGCTATGACGGATGGAAGTGTCCATATTAAGGAATTGGATAAATTAAAGGAAATCGTTAGGGAAAGTTGGCTTAAGGTTGACGATATTGAAGACCGTTATCATGTTGATGCAGCATACCAAATAGAGACCGTGTTTGATTGGCTTTTGGAATACGACAAGGAAAGCGAAGAATGTTTCGATGATTTTGTAGAATTCTACGCAGACCATAAACAACTATTCCCTGAGCATATTAAGAATCTGATCAAGGAAACTGCCGGTGCCATTGCCAATTCATATTCAGGCAAAAACAAATCTGAGTTGATTATCATTGCAAAAATAGAGCTTCTCTTTAAAGATTAGTCAACCGATTTTAAATGTCAACACAGGTAAATTAGCGTGATTGGCTATATTTTCTGCAGTACTACCCTTAAAAAAATGGGCAAGCCCTTTGGTGCCATGGGTGCCTATAGCAATTATATCTGCATTTATCTTTTTTCTGTAGTTCATGATACCTTCTTCTAAACTACTAGCATAATAAATTTTTACATCAAATAGTGTGTTGGCATTATTCATAAAAAGGGCAACTTGATTCTCAATTTCTTTTTCGGTCTTTAAGTCAAAGCCTGATAGATTAATATAGGCAGGGAGAAACTTGGCCGAAAATTGCGTAGCAAATTCAATTGCTTTTTTGAACACAGGTATGGATTCAAGTTCAAAGTCAGAAACAAAAGCCATGGTATCAATTGAAAAATTTGAATCTTGTTCTTTGACCACTAAGACCGGTACTTCTGATGTTCTGACTACTTTTTCAGTATTAGAGCCTACAAAAAATTCATGCAAACCACTCGTACCATGAGAACCCATTACAATCAAATCTATTTGCTGTTCTTTTGCTACTGCATTTATTTCGTAAAAATCCTTTTGGTTCTGAATAATAGTCTGCACTTTTAGCTCTTTAAGGTATGGCCAGTTTAAAAAAGAGTCAAATCGTTCTTTTGCAAGTCTTATATAATATTGAGCTTCCTGTTCTTCTTGAGATTCATCTTTGGTTAGCACTGCATCTGAAACACCCATCATGTGAAGAACAATCAGTTTGGCATTAAATCTTTTTGCTATTTGTGCAGCTATCTCTAGAGCGTAAGCTGAAGTTTCGGAAAAGTCTACGGGTACCAATATATTCTTCATGTTAAATAGCCTTTCTACGTTTATCAAATTTTCCTTTACGTTTCCTCAACTGTATTTCTAAGTCGCTTATGGTTTCTGCTGCTGCTTTTTCAAAATCATCAGAATTCGACCTCGCGAATATTCTAGGACCAGGTGCACTTAGTTCCATATCGCAAACCTTTCCATTTCCCGTAGGGTCATTTTCCATTTTAAAGGTAATATCTGCCCTAATCAAAAATTGGTATTTGTGTTCCAGCTTTTTGAGCTTGTTGGCAACAATCTTGCTTAGTGTTTCGCTTGTGGGCATTTGTTGGTATTGGATGTTAATTGTCATCTTATTATACATTTTAAATTCTAGATTAAAACTAACGCCATCTTTTTGTAGTTAAAATGACATAAGTCATTTCGTGTGGAAATATCATTGTTCAACTTTAAGTCCAAAATTTTAAAAAGCTAAAGTTTATGGCACTCAATTTTAATCAATACGCAACTGAGGGGTATACTTTCCTAAAGGATTATACAAAAGAGATGAACCTTGGCACAAACACGGATAAAGCCGGTAGAATATTTACCGTAATAATGCATGCCTTACGCGATATTATTCCACCTGAAGAATCCTTGCAATTTATTGCACAACTACCTATGTTTCTTAAGGGGGTTTATGTAAATGGATGGAGCATAAAAAGGAAAAAGCCCAAAGTAAAGAACATGGCAGAATTCTTGGATTTGGTACGGCATCATGATTGGCCTGCTGCAGTGAATGATTTTGAGTACAGTGATGAGGTAGCCGAACGCTATGTGAACACTACCTTTATCTACCTTAGAAAGTATGTATCCCTTGGCGAGATGGAAGACATTCGCGACGGACTTCCCAAAGATTTGAAAAGTATGATTTATTCGAATTTGATGTTCTAAAGGACAAAATGCTATTCTTCATTCCCATGTTTTAGTGTTTATTTGCTAGAATTATTCATGGTGTTAATATCCAACAATGTTACACTAACTTAAACTGCAAAATATGTTTTAATTTTACATAGGTTTTTAAGTTAACCATGGAGCGTTTCAATCACGCTCTTGAGTTTATCCCGAACTGTTTCGGCAACTACTATCAATTGGTCATTTTTTACAGCTTGCATAGATACTGCTGGGTCAACCGCTGCTATTTCTATGGTTCCAGGTTCTTTTTTCTGAACTATGACATTACAGGGAAGCATAGTCCCAATCTTATCTTCAGCTTGAAGTGCCTTATATGCCAAAGGTGGGCTACAAGCACCCAATATTTTATAGTCATGAAAATCTACATCTAATTTTTTCTTCATAGTAGCTTTCATATCAATTTCCGTTAGCACCCCAAAACCTTCTTTTTTTAACGCTTCAATAGTTTTAATCACCGCTTCCCCAAAAGTCTCACCTTTTATAGTGGTAGAAAAATAATAGTCCATTCGCATTGTATTGTTTGTTACTATTCTGAAACAAATTACAAAGGACAGTTGAGCAATGAACTGATATTCGTCATCAACTAAGAAGAATTACCAATAATTTTTTTGGGTTTGATTAAGGGTAGCTATGAGGGATTATTGATGCCATATTTCCCCTTTGAATCTTTATTGATTTTAGTCACACGTAGTGTTCCCATACCTACTATCCATCTATTCGCATTCTATCTAGGGATGTTGAATTTGTCACAATCCAATTATATAACTCATCAACATCCTCCTTTCTACAAAGTTGGGTACCTTCCGTCATAGTTGCTGCTGTGCCACATGCAACTCCATACTTGGCCATTTCAGAGTCTGATCTGCCTTGTGCAAGCGCAAATGCCATTCCCGCAACCATACTATCCCCAGCACCAATGGCACTTCTTTTATATACTACAGGTGCTGCTATATATTCTAAAGTATCTTTAGTAACCAATATGGCACCTTGGGCACCAATTGACACGACCATAATCTCACAGGGATTGTTCTCTAAAAAATTCTTGGATATTGACTCTAGCTCAGAGAAGGAAATTGTTTTTAAATTACATAGTGAGGCAAGTTCTCCCAAGTTGGGTTTTAAAAGGTAAGCGCCTGCCTGTGCTCCATGGAGAAGTGCCTCGCCTGAAGTATCAAGAATCAACTTGACATTTTTTTTCATGGTAATTGCGGAAACCCGTGCATAAAAATCTATGGGCATACCTGGACAAAGACTGCCACTTGCCACCAGTAAATCACCATCGGATAAAATTGTATCTAACCTATCCAGTACATTTTTCCATTCGTCCTCACTTATAGATGGACCGGGCATCCCAAATCGATATTGCTGATTATTGGTAGTGTCTGTAACCGCAAGATTCTCTCGCACCCAACCTGCAACGGGAATAATTTGCTGTAAGATGCCTAAATCGACAAGTATATCCTTAAGATGCCTTCCTGTAGGGCCTCCTGCCAAATATATACAAAGGGATTTCCCTCCCAGTTCGCCAAGGACCTTGGACACATTTATACCTCCCCCACCAGCTTCAAAAATGGGAGTACTACAACGTAGCTTACTATCTGGTTTTATACCAGCTACGCTTGCGCTTTTATCTACGGCAGGGTTAACCGTCAATGTTATTATATTCTTCATGGGCATACAGTGTTAAATCCAAAATTAATCGGAAGTGCTTCCCCTACATATGACAAATATCATTGTCAAAAAAAACATCAGAAAATACCTTAGTCCAAAATTGGACTTAATGAAAGGTGTTTTAAAACTAGGTAGTGTTTCAGGGATTAAAATCGAAGTGCATTGGACATTTACCTTACTTCTAATCTGGGTAGTTATTTCTGAAATTCTACGGGGCGGGACCTTATTATCAACCCTGTTCAGTATCGGTCTAATCCTGATTCTTTTTGTATGCGTTGTACTACACGAATTAGGGCATGCATTAACGGCGAAAAAATTTCATATAAAAACTCAAAATATTACCCTTTTGCCCATTGGTGGAATGGCCACTATGGAAAAGATACCCGAAAAACCTTGGCAAGAATTAGCTGTAGCTTTGGCAGGACCAGCTGTTAACGTTGTTATTGCACTACTTTTATACCTATTTATTCCCGTTAAAGATTACCTTGGTATGGAGCCAGGACAAATATTGGAATCTCTTAATACCTTAAATTCACAAACTTTTTTTTTCTATCTATTTGCTGCAAATGTTATGTTGGTCGTTTTCAACATGATTCCAGCATTTCCAATGGATGGTGGACGGGTATTTAGAGCATTATTATCTTTTGCAATGGACCGTGTCAAAGCAACATCCATTGCTTCGGGATTAGGACAGCTAATGGCTGTTCTATTTTTCTTTCTAGGTGTATTTTCCAACCCTTTTTTGATATTGATTGCGATATTCATTTTTATTAGTGCCTATGGGGAAAACCAAATGGTACAGCAACATTCTTTGTTAAAAGGCCACACTGCAAAGGAAGCTACACTAAAATATATAACTCGGCTCCATCCTGAAGATACTGCACAAAAAGCAATTGATACTTTATTGGCAGGTTCGGAAAAGGATTTTGTTGTAACAGATGACAATCGTATTGTTGGGGTACTTTACCAGAAGGATATCATAAAAAATACTACTACACCATCTGTATTGATTGGGGATATTATGCAGACCACCTTTAAAACAGTAGATATGTCTACAGAGATGGTAAAAGTTCTCGAGCTAATAAAAAAGGATGAACAGAATTTTTTTCCTGTTACTAAAGACCAACAATTGGTTGGGGCCATAGACAGCAGTAATATTAGTGAATTTATTTTGTTGAAAAATGAAATTGCGAACAAACCCTACTAAATGAATATTCATTCTTTTGACAAAGAAAACTCATCACATGATGAAGCACTTATACATTCAGAAAACAAAGGACTTTTCAGGAAATTTGAAAAATACCTTGGCGAATTTGTATACGGTGGTATTGATGGATGCGTTACCACTTTTGCGGTAGTTTCTGGCTCGGTGGGCGCTGGGCTTGACAGCTCTGTGATTATTATACTAGGATTCGCAAACCTTCTAGCCGATGGTTTTGCCATGTCAGTCGGCGCTTATCTTTCCACAAAATCTGAAAAGGACAATTATCAGAAACACAGAAACATCGAATATTGGGAAATTGAAAATATGCCTGAAATAGAGGTTCAAGAAATTCGGAATATTTACGAAGAAAAAGGCTTTGAAGGTGATTTGTTGGAAAATGTAGTTGATGTAATCACATCAGACAAAAAGCGGTGGGTCAATGTAATGATGAAAGAGGAGCTAGGCATGTCCGAAATCACTAAGTCTCCATTTATAATAGGTGGTGTAACTTACGTTTCCTTTTTAGCAATTGGTCTAATACCACTGATAGTTTACGTTATAGACTATATTGACCCATTGGGTGTCAACCTATTTTTAATGGCATCCATACTTACAGCCACAGGATTTATTCTAGTTGGTTGGATGAAAACTTATGTCAATCAAACCAATCCGTTCAAGGGTATTTTTGAAACTCTACTATTGGGCTGTATTGCAGCAGTAGTATCATACTTTGTTGGTGACTTACTGGAGAAGATTGTTTTATCCTAAATCTTAATGTCTTTTAAAAAGAAATTATCCCCTGACTGATCTAAATCATTTTGTTGGGCTTCCGTAGGCAGTATTTTCGAAGTATTACAATGTTTAACCTTTAAAAAATAAAGCACTATGTCACTCGTAAAATTTAGAAGAAGACCCTTTGGAAATTTAATCACCCAAGATTTTTTTGATATGGACGATTTTTTTGACAATCGTGCATGGAGCAGGGATTTACTGCCCGATCGCTTCTGGAACGGCAAAAGAGCTGAGCCCGCATTAAATATCAAAGAAACCGAGGATGATTTTGAAATTGAGCTTGCCGCTCCTGGTTTTGCCAAGAAAGATTTTGAAGTTACCATAGATGATGGTTGCCTAAATATTTCTGCCGAAAAAGAACATTCTGAAGAAGAAAAAGAAGATAACTATACCCGTAGGGAGTTTAGTTACAACTCTTTTGAACGTTCGTTACAATTACCAGAAAGCATAAAACAAGAAGAAATCAGGGCCAAGTATAAGGATGGGATTCTTAGTTTTAAACTAGCTAAGAAAGAGGAGGCCAAAAAACTACCCCCTAAAAAGATAGCAATTTCGTAATACACTCAATTTCAGTTAGTTTTCCAAAATGCCTTCTTATCAAGCCTAATTGCGCATAAGTAAAACAGGTTGTTTCGAAGGCATTTCTTATTATAAGGAATTTTGGTGATAGCTTAAGTGGACATTTTTAAACATAATGGAAGATGTATTATTTTAATATATGCGAAATATTGATAGGGAGTTTTATTGTGATGACTACATTGGGCCACAGCTTAGAAACTTTATCCACACCCATATGCAGTTCATAACATTCTCGGTTCAGCGTATTGATAGCTTCCTCCCCTTTCCAATTCGCTAGGTTTATTGCTGTCTTCAAAAAAAGAGTATCTCCCTTTTGGGAATAGGTATAATCCACTTCCCTTGAGATGGTATTTAATTCAATATTCATCACTCCTTTTCCATTTTTGGCATCTAAAATTTCTCCTCTAATAATATCCGATTTAAACACCTCAAAAAAGTAAGTCTTAAGCTTGGCATCTCGGATTTCAGCTCCTGAATTCACAGACATTGTGTGGATTGTAATCTTATCCTTAACCAGTAAATCCTCAATAGTCTTCTTGTTTTTTTGAAAATCCACTGAAAAATCATTAAAAGTTCCATGCACGGCCATCTTATCGGTAAACTTATAGGCTGTCCATTGCAAAGAGATACCTGTGGTGTCTATAGCATAAAACCTTTCTTGCAAAGCTAATTGAGCAGCCATAGTTTTTTCTTCTTTTTTTCGGGTATTACAAGAACATATTAGGAGAATCGAAACGATTAAGGAACTATGCATTAGAAGTTTTTTCATGATTACTAGTTTGTTTATTCCTTCTCTACCCCTAAAGTTTTAAGCCAAATCCGTTATTGATTTTTAAGAACAGATTCCATCACTTTTTCCTTTTTCAGTTTCTTTGTGCAGAAAAACCAGTCACTGCATTCCATTTCCCCATTCTTGGTCTCTACGCGTTCCTTTGCCGTACCACATGAACCAGCTGGTGGTACAATCACGTCCTCACCAGGTTGCCAATCGGCTGGTGTTGCCACCGAAAATTTATCGGCAGTTTGCATGGCAATAAGAGCTCTGTAGATTTCATCAAAATTTCTACCTAAACTCAACGGATAATAAATTATGGCTCTTATGAAACTATCTGGGTCAATGAAGAATACCGCTCTAACAGCTTGGGTTTTGCTCTCACCGGGTTGTATCATTCCATATTTTTTAGCTACTTCCATAGTGATATCTTCAATAAGCGGAAACTTGATTTCCATGTTTTTCATATCTCTAAACCTAATCTTATCCTTTATGGTGCGTAACCAAGCAATATGACTATACAACCCATCTATTGATAGACCTACCAACTTACAATTGGCTCTTGCGAAAGTATCTTCTAGCTTAGCAAACGTCATAAATTCTGACGTACACACAGGCGTAAAATCCGCTGGGTGACTAAATAGAATAACCCATTCTCCTTTATAGTCTTTTGGAAAGTTGATATCCCCTTGGGTGGTTACCGCTTTAAACGCAGGAGCCTTATCCCCTATTCTAGGCATGGGGGTGATTTGTTCTTTTGTTTCTAATAGTGTTTCCATTTCTACCATGTTTAAGATTTGCCAATGTGCTTTATCACGGTAAAATTAGAAGTGAAGTTTCATTTATGAAATGATTTATGTCAGTGCTAAAGTAGTAAAGTACTACTGTTTATTAAGTTCAAACTCCAGCTTTGATACATTGAACTTTTTATCTCCTTCTCGGGATTGTAAAACTTTTTTCGCAGCAGCATACCCTAATTCAAATAGGATATCTACTTTCTTTAAAGAGAACATGCCAAAATCTCCCATCCTTTCTGGACGGATTAGTACATCACAGTCTTTAAACTTGTTAAAAGTATCTTTTGCAACCATAATGTGATAGGCTCTCTCCATTACGTTGTATGAATGCTTTAAGTCCTCAATTTTTACCTTTTCAAAAGGGTTCACATAGATTCCTATAATCTTATCGCAATACATTTTTATGAGGTCTACAGGGAAATTATTTAATGTACCTCCATCAATAAAATACCCAGATTCAATCTGTATAGGAGCAAAAATTCCTGGAACTGATGCTGATGCCAATAACGGCTTTATTAATTCTCCTCTGTAGAATACCTTTAGTGAACCATCCAATAAATTTGTTGCAGTGACATATAAGGGTTTTTCAAGGTCTTCAAAACTATCAGAAGGCAAGTACTTTACTAGAAGATCATAAAATTTGGCAGTATCTACAAACCCCGGTTTTTTTCTAGCGTATTTATTAATGGAGAATATTTCCACAGTCTTGAAAAAGTCCAATATTTCTTGCCAAGGACATCCTCCTGCATATAAAGCTCCAACAATCGCACCTGCGCTTGTGCCTGCAATATGGGATGGGCATATTCCATACTCTTCCAAAGCTTTAATGGCACCTATATGGGCTATACCCCTTGCTCCACCTCCAGAAAGTACTAGACCTGTATCCATATATCCTATTTTGTTCAAATATCGTTGGCAGTATCAAAAAACAAAATGATTTACATCATTACATTAAAAGTTTAGATATGACCAATATCATTTTTATCAAAGATTAACTAGGATATATTTATGAATCACCTTTTTGATAGTTGTGAACTTACAACACCAATATGGTGTCCCCAGCTCAAAACCTGAAGTGAATAAATTTTAATGTTCCCCTCAACCTGCTAAAAATGAAAAAAATATTAGTTATAGAAGATGATGGTGATGTGCGAGAAAATACCGCAGAAATCTTAAGATTATCAAATTACAAGGTTGAAACCGCACAGGATGGGAACAAGGGTATTGAAAAAACAGCCCAATTTCATCCAGATTTAATTATATGTGACATAATGATGCCAGGATTAAATGGCTATTCTGTACTACAGCGTTTAAACGAAGACTCGGCCACAGCGAGCATTCCGTTTATTTTTTTAACCGCCAAAACTTCAAGATCGGACATGCGCATAGGAATGAATCTTGGGGCAGATGATTATTTAACCAAACCTTTTGAGGAAGAAGAATTAATGGCTGCCGTTTCGTGCCGTCTTAGGAAAAATGATTTCCTGAAAAAAGAGATTGCAAAGAATTTAGAGGAGCTCAACACGTTTATTGAAGATGCATCTGATTACATGGATTTGGGTAGTTTTTCCAAAGGGTATGATGTAAAAAAATATGAAAAGAAAGATGTTGTTTTTTGGGAGGGTGATCCTGCCCATTCCCTATTTTTTATTGAAAGCGGTAGCGTAAAAACATACAAAAGCACGGAGATAGGTAAAGAATTTGTTACCGGAATATGCGGCGTAGGCAATTTTATTGGGCAACTTTCCTTATTGAACAGTACGGGGACTTATATTGAAAATGCCATTGTTCTTGAAGATTCAGAACTATGTGCGATACCCAAAGATGATTTTACCAAATTGCTCTATGGGAGCCCGCTTGTATCACAGAAATTTATTTCTATGATATCCAACAACCTAAAACATGTACAGGAACAATTGGTAGATATGGCCTATGCATCCGTTCGGAAAAGAGCAGCTAAAGCACTTTTGGAACTTTATGAAAAAGGGCTTGTTCAAGAAAAACCGGATGGCGGAATTGGTATTCCAAGAGAAGATTTTGCAGGGATTATTGGCACTGCAACAGAAACTGTTATACGTACCCTTTCCGATTTTAAGGATGAAGGTCTAGTATCTACTGGTCATGGAAGGAGAATCATAATTTTAAACAAAGAGAAACTTAAGAGCCTTGCAGATTTTGGGTAGGCTTTAATTGCTTTCTGCAATTTACATATATCACAAACGGTCAATTATTTGAATAGTATTAAAAATTGGATAGTCTTCAAAAAATTTCGTGATTGGCAAAAGACGTAAATAAAAACAGGAAGCCGAAGCTTCCTGTTTCCTGTGAAGAGTTAAAATTTGTTCCTACTTCAAATCCATCCTTTATGCCATTTCATTGCTAAAATAATATAGAGGCCGATTTTTGGCATCGACTACATCGCTCCCTTCACTATGACTCATGCACCTTGCAGTAACATAAATCAATACCCATATATTTTAAAAGAAACCGGAATATCGAAATATCCCGGTCTCAAAGAAGGTATTGCATTTGTTCACACACTTATGTAAGTTCACTCAAAATACCTATTGCTAAATAAACTGGTCAACTACAAGATATAAACAGTTGTGATACCTTCCATGGGATTGTTGCATTGCTGCATCAAAGTACCCCTATCATTATATGTCTAAAGAACATTATTACTATTAATTATGATGCTAAAATACATCGTCTTTTTCCATAAGAAAATGACCTAGGTCAGTTTCCTTGATTTTTTTCACTTCAATAAAACAAATATTCGACCTACCATTGTTTTATGCTCTAAATGACATTTGTCATAGTATGCAGACAATGCCTTTGATATTTTTGGAAATAGTCGAACTAAATTTTTTAAAAATGAAAAGAAATATGGGAAATGCTGACCGAACGATACGTTTTTTGGTCGCAATACTATTTGGAGTTCTTTATTACAATGGCACTATCTCTGGAACATGGGGTATTGTTCTTGTAGTAGTAGCAGTTGTCTTTGCCCTCACCAGTTTTGCAGGCTTTTGTCCACTCTATGCGCCATTTGGAATAAAAACCTGCAGCACAAAAAGAAAGTAAAAGAATTACATATTTAAACAAACTTCTCTTTTGTAAGCGTAAAAGACTGCCTAGCAATTTCCAGTTCTTCATTGGTTGGAATGACCAAAACCTTAACTTTTGAAGTTTTAGAATTAATTTCCTGGATAGAAGTTGATTTTACCATATTTCTATGGTCATCCAAAGTGATTCCCAAGTAATCCATATTGGTACAAACCATTTTACGTAACAATACAGAATTCTCGCCAATACCAGCAGTGAATACTATAGCATCCAATCCATTTAGAGCGGCAGTATATGCTCCAATGTATTTTTTTATGCGGTAGGCATTCATTTCCAAGGCTAAAATACAATCAGGATTTCCTTTCTCTGCCTCTGCTTGAATGTCCCTTAAATCACTAAAACCGGTTAAGCCCAACATGCCACTTTTTTTTAATAACAAAGTATTCACCTCTTCTAATTTATAACCTAGTGTATTTACCAAATGAAAGACAAGTGAATGGTCAATATCTCCACTGCGTGAACCCATAATGAGACCATTGGAAGGGGTGAAACCTAAACTATGGTCTATACTTTTCCCATTTTTCACTGCAGTCATACTACAACCATTTCCCAAGTGGATACTGATTATTTTTGAGCCTTTATCTTTTAAATAACCAATTGCCTTTTCTGAAACATATTTATGGCTTGTACCATGAAATCCATATACCTGTATGTTATGCTTGTTGTAAAAATTACTGGGGATAGCATATTTTTTAGCTATTACCGGAATGGTTTGATGAAAAGCGGTATCAAAAGTCGCAACTTGTTTGGCATTTGGGAATACTTGTTCTGCTAAAACAATACCTGCCAAGTTATGTGGATTGTGCAAAGGAGCCAAAATAGAAAGTTCCTTTATTTTATCTTTCACTTCTTGGGTAACAAGCATTGTATCGGAGAAACTATTGCCCCCATGAACAACGCGATGCCCAATAATTTCTATTTCATCAACATTATTTACAACACCGATTTTTCCATCCAATAAGTATGCCGCTATTTTTTGAAATCCAGTTTTATGGTCATAAATTTCTAATGTTTCATCACTATCTGTGGTGGCTGTTTTATACTTTAATTTAGCCTCTTTTGAACCAATACGTTCAACAATACCAGTACAAACAACCTGTTCCAAAGGCATTTTTATGAGTTGGTATTTTATAGAGGAACTGCCTGCGTTTATAATCAGTACATTCATAAGCCTTGTGCTTGTATGGCCGTAATCACCACCGTATTAAAAATATCATCGACGGTACAACCACGGCTCAAATCATTTACGGGTTTGTTAAGTCCCTGTAACATGGGGCCAATAGCCAGAGCTCCTGTTTCCCGTTGCACCGCTTTATAGGTATTGTTGCCCGTGTTTAAATCAGGAAAAATAAAAACCGTTGCCTGTCCTGCTACTTGTGAGTTGGGTAGCTTGCTTTTGCCAACATTCATATCCACTGCGGCATCGTACTGTATAGGCCCTTCTACTTTAAGATCAGGGCGTTTTTGTTTAACCAGTTCTGTTGCTTTTCGAACCCTGTCCACATCTTCCCCTTGGCCTGATGTCCCTGAAGAATATGAAAGCATGGCTATTTTGGGTTCAATACCAAAAGCAGTACTAGTGTCTGCGGAAGAGATGGCAATTTCGGCAAGCTGTTCCGCGCTAGGGTTTGGATTGATGGCACAATCCCCAAAAATAACCACTCTATCTGGGAGGCACATAAAGAATACAGAAGATACCAAGGCAACATCTGGTCTTGTCTTCACAAACTGAAGTGCCGGCAGAATAGTATGTTGTGTGGTATGAACTGCACCGGACACCATTCCATCAGCATGACCTTTATACACCATCATGGTACCGAAATAAGAAACATCTTCCATGAGGTCACGAGCCATAGTCAAATCCACGTTCTTATGCTTTCGCAGTTCATGTAAGGTGGTTGCATATTCCTCAAAATAATCAGACTTGGCTGGGTCTATTATCGTAAATTTATCAGTATCTAACTCCAGGCCCAGCTGAACAATTTTATCTTTTATTTTTTCATGGTCACCTAACAAGGTAACTTCGGCTGCATCTGCATCAATTAAATCTTTGGCAGCTTTTAAGATTCGATGATCCCACCCTTCGGGCAATACAATATGCCTTTTGTTGGACCTGGCCCTTTTGAGCAGGTTATATTGAAACATTCTTGGGGTGATTCCATTGGCCTTAAAAGTGACTAAGCGTTCGGCCAATGCATCCTCAGGAACAAATTTTGAAAAATCCTGTATGGAAGCAGTAATTTTTCTACTATTTTCTGCATAGATGCGAGGTCTAATTGAACCTATTCTATTAGTGATCTCAAAAGTTCCTCCATCCACAGAAACTATTGGCACTACCTCTGTGAGGCCTTCAATCAACTTGATTATGGAATCTTCCGGTACTAGACCTCCCGTGAGTATAATTCCAGAAACAGTTGGGTAATTTGACGATAAATTGGCCTGTAATGCCCCTAGTATAATATCTGCACGATCACCAGGGGTTATCACAAGCCCATCTTCTTTTAAATGCGTTAAATAATTACGCAATTGCATGGCACCAACACCAAAATGACCAGCTTGATTATTTAAAAAAGGTTTTCCAAAGAGAACCTTTCCATTGAGTTCTTCTGCAATTTCTTTTATTGTAGGATTACCTAAAATAGGATTCAAAGGGATAGCACCAATCAGTACTTCTTTCGGTAAATATTTTCGTAATCCATCAGTAACTAGCGTTACGTTTTCTGGTTGAATCTTATTGGCGACAACCATCAAAACCTCTACCCCTTTGTCTTTAAAAGAGTCATAGGCCAAATACATATTGCTCACAAATTCTTCCAAGGTCTTACCAACTCCACTAGCCAAAATAATAGTAGGGATTCCCAAATTTTTTGCCATATGTACGTTAATATCCCACTCAATGATAGCACCATCACCAGAAAAATCTGTACCCTCTACTAAAATAAAATCAAAACTATCTTCAATAGCCTTATATTTTTCTATAATCCTGTCCAGTACATCATCTTCTTTATTCTCATTGTTTTTTTGAATAACCTGGCTCCTGGTAAAGGCAAAAGCCTCTTCATACTTAAGTTCTAAATTGAAATGGCTTATAATGGTATCTATGTGATTATCTCTTTTCCCTTCTGGGTAGTCATCAATAATCGGACGGAAATAACCCACTTTTGCGGCTTTTCCCAACAATAATTGCATAAGACCTAGTGAAATAATAGATTTTCCGCTATTTGGTTCGGTAGTTGCAATGTAAATGGCTTTGCTCATAGCATAACGTGGTTATAGTATGTAAAGTTATAGGATTCTTGTTCCCTTTACGAATATCAATTTGGGAAAAATAAAGACTAAATCCCTATAGGACTATTAATCTCTTTGCTTCCCTTTTATCATTGAAATATTGATACGGTATACTATGGGTATCTTATCTGTATCTACTTTACTTGAAAAATCAACTATAAAATGAGGAGTGGCATTATCTTTTTTTAGTACTGCCTCTTTTACGCCTTCATAAAATTTATGAAGTAAATGCTTTGCATCTATACCACCCATTTCTTCATATTCACCATATAAGAGTACTGATTTCCATTTATCAAGTGCAGTAATTTCATCAACTTGAAAGGAAACTGATCCATTCTTTCGCATAGCTTCTATTTTTCCACCTTCACCAGAATAAGTAATAATGCTATGCGTATCTGCATCATAGTAATAGGTAATGGGAAGAATATCTGGGCTGCCCATTGAAATAAAGGCTAAACGCCCAATATAATTATTGGTAAGTAATACTATACATTCATCTTTGGTCAAATCTTTCATGCTTTATCTTTAGTGATTATGTAGAGGTTACTCCATTCTTCAGAAGAATCTGAAATCATATCTAATCAAAATTATCCCCTTTCCATAACTCAAAGTATGACATTGCTCATATTATTTGGGAGAGGTATTGACTTATTTTGACAGCAAAGCAAATCTTTACGATGAAGTTTCTTTCCTTATTTTTTGGTCTTGTCCTAATTCTTTCTTGTAAAGATCCTCAAGAAAAGATACTCCCATCAAAAACTAAACTGACGGAATCGGTCTACTCTTCGGTCACAGTGCAACCAGATAGCCTATATCAAGTATATGCAGCAGTAGCAGGAATTCTGGACAACAACCTAGTGGAAGAAGGTGATACAGTACAAAAGGGAACCCCCTTACTACAGATTATTAATACCGCACCAAAATTAAATACCGACAATGCTCGTTTGGCACTGCAACTAGCACAAGAAAACTACAATGGGAGTTCTACAATGTTGAGTTCTTTGGAAGATGAAATACGGGCAGCAACGCTATCGTTTAAAAACGATTCTATCAATTTTTCTCGTCAAAAGCGGTTATGGGACCAACGAATTGGCTCCAAAGTGGAGTTTGATAACCGTAAACTGGCCTATGAACTTTCACAAAACAATTTACGACTACTCAATAACAAATACGAACGCACAAAAAATGAACTTTCGACCCAGGTACAACAAGCTAGTAATAATTATAAGGCAGCCCTAGTTTCAACAAAAGATTTTACTGTTACTAGTAAAGTTAATGGAAAAGTCTATGCCCTACTAAAAGAACCGGGGGAAATTGTGACCACTATGGAACCTTTGGCATCTGTTGGGAGTGCTACCAATTTTGTCATTGAAATGTTGGTGGATGAAGTTGATATCGTAAAACTACAAGAAGGCCAGAAAACCTTGATTACCCTTGATGCATATGGTCAGGAAGTTTTTGAAGCTAAAATCAGAAAAATTTATCCCCTAAAGGATGAACGCTCGCAAACATTTACTGTAGAGGCTGTTTTTAAAAATGCACCGAAAGTATTGTATCCAGGATTAGCAGGGGAAGGCAATATCATTATAGCGGAAAAAGGCGGGGTCATCACCATTCCCAAGGCCTACCTCATCGACAACCATAAAGTGCTTACGGAAGGTGGAGAAAAAGAAGTGAAAACTGGACTTCAAAATCTGGACCAAGTAGAAATCCTTGAAGGAATTGATGCAAACACTTACATTCTAAAACCCAAGGGATGATTAACTGGAAAGTGATTCTGAATATCGCCAAGACACATCTGTTGACCAAGATGAAAAGCACAGTTACCGCTGCGCTGGGGGTTACTTTTGGCATTGGGGCCTACATTACTTTGGTCAGTTTTATGACAGGGTTGAATCAGATGTTGGATGATTTAGTGCTAAATCAAACCCCGCATATTCACATCTACAATGAAATAGAGCCTTCAAAAAACCAACCCATAAGTCTCTATACCGGTTTTGAGGATGCGTTAAATGTTGTTCACTCTGTAAAACCTAAGCAGAGCCAAAAGAAAATACATAATGCCTTACCCATTATCTCTTATTTAAGAAAAGACCTAAACGTAAAAGGAGCTACCCCAGAAACCAATGCTCAGATATTTTACCTATCTGGCTCCATAGAACTTGGCGGTAACCTTTCAGGGGTAGATATTATGGAAACAGTACGCCTTTCCAACATTCAAGATAATATTGTAGAGGGGACCCCAGAAGCACTAAAAAACAATGATAATGGTATTTTACTAGGTGCTGGTCTTGCAGAAAAAATGTCGTTATCGGTTGGAGAACGTGTACAGGTCAGCACGATTACGGGTAGTGTATTTCCGCTGAAAATAGTAGGTATTTATCAAAGCGGTATTGCTGAAATAGACAATATTCAGAGTTATACGAACTTAAGTACCGTACAGCGAATTTTGGGTGAAGCGGAAAACTATGTAACCGACATTAATGTAAAGCTCTTTGATATTACCAAGGCCGAATCCATGGCAAATAGACTAGAACAGCAATTTGATATTAAAGCAACCGATATTAATGAGGCCAATGCTCAATTTGAAACGGGTTCCAATATCAGGAATCTAATTACCTATGCAGTTTCAATCACTTTATTGGTCGTTGCAGGATTTGGCATTTACAACATTCTAAATATGCTCATTTATGAAAAAATGAAAGACATTGCCATATTAAAGGCAACCGGATTTTCAGGACGCGATGTGCGGCTTATTTTTATGAGCCAGGCAATGATAATCGGTGCGGTTGGGGGCATTTTAGGATTGTTCATTGGTTTTATACTTTCAAAACTCATTGATCAAGCACCTTTTGATACGGAAGCCTTACCCACCATAACCACCTATCCAGTTAATTTTAATGTGTGGTATTATATTATTGGGATTGTGTTTGCTCTAATCTCAACCTTTATTGCAGGTTATTTGCCATCGAACAAAGCAAAAAGAATAGATCCGGTACGGATTATTAGAGGGACCTAAAAATAGGGTATGGAACTTGTTTTAGAAACTAAAAACATAAACAAACACTTTTTAAAGCCCAAGGATTTTCATGTACTAAAGGATATTTCCTTTGGAATAAAAGAAGGGGAGTTTGCCTCTATTATGGGTAAATCGGGTTGCGGAAAATCTACCTTGCTCTACATACTTTCCACTATGGATACCAATTATACCGGTGAACTTTACCTAAATAATGAATTAGTAACTGGGAAACCTCACCAAGAACTATCACATATACGTAACAAACATATTGGTTTTGTGTTCCAGTTCCATTATTTATTATCGGAATTCAGTGTGCTGGAAAATGTGATGTTGCCCGCCAAAAAGCTGGCCGAAAAATCACATAAAGAAATTGAGCATGATGGCATGGAAAAATTAAAAATGTTACATATTGACCATTTGGCCAAACAACGGGCCTCAAGAATATCAGGAGGTGAAAAACAACGCGTGGCAATAGCTCGAGCACTAATTAATAATCCAACTATTCTTATGGGTGATGAACCAACGGGAAACCTAGATAGTCATAACTCCGAAAACGTGTTCAGTATTTTTAAACGCCTGAAAGAGGAAGAAGGATTGTCCTTGCTGGTAGTCACCCATGACGAAGATTTTGCCAAACGTACAGATAGGATTATCCAAATGGAGGATGGGCGGGTCTTGGGATAAAACCGGCTTCTTAAAAAGTTCTCCAGACTTTTACGCACCTATAAACTACTCAATAATAGGGATAATAGTTCGTTGTAGGAGTTTCTACTTGATATTCAGATTGAAGAAAAGTGACTAAATCTACAAGTTCTTGTACGGTCATGATGTAATTGTAATTATCCATCTTTGAAAAATCCCCTTGGGTAGTAAATTTTTGGTCATAGCCTGGGGCAATTTTGTGGGAAGGATTTATAACCGAAGTGACCAGTTCGCCATAGGATTTCTTGGAAGGTACCTGCCCACCCAACTGTATTTTGAGACTATCGCTTCCTCCTTTCCATGCAATACCTGAAATATTATGACATGAGGCACAGTCCAATCTTTTGTAGGCAGCTTTTCCTTTTTCGATGTCACCAGTGGGCAAGGCAAATCCGCGTGCTTGCTCATTGCAACTACACACCAGTAAGGTTACACCTATTAAGATGGGTACTATTAAACCATTCCACAGGCCGAACAAAGTATTATTTTTATTAGACATAAGTTGTTGTTTTATATTAAGGATTTGACCAACTATCATAGCTAATTGAATAAACAAACGTAGTAACTTAAAAAAACAAAGAAAATGACTTACATCATGCCCATAGGATGATCTACATGAAGAATGGGCAAATTTTTAGAAGTTATCCATGCTTCATGATTCTATTGATTTTCTTCCTTATAGCAAAGCAAGGGAACATTTATCTCCTTTACCATTTTTTGAACTAAATCCTGCTGAAGATATCTTTCAAGAATATTGTCTTTACTTCTCTCCAGCATTACCAAAACATCAACATTGGTTTCTTGCAAATACCATTGTAATTCTTTTAAAATAGTGTCAGAGAAAATTATATCGTAATCAATTTTTTCATAAACCACCTTTTGCTGAAGCATCTCTTTAAACCATTCCATTTGTTGATCTCCAGCATATTCTTTTTTTGTGGTAATATGTAAGATTCTAATCTTTGCATCAAACACCTGGGCAATCTTCACCAATTTCCTGATTGCGAAAATATCAGCCTGTTCAAAGTCAGTGGCATAGGTAAAGGTTTTTAATTTACCGACTCTGTAAACTTCTGGTACTGCTATAATGGGACAGCTTACCGTTTTAATCAAAGATTTTGTAGTGCTTCCCAACAAAAACTCTTTTACCGGGCTTTGCCCTTTTGTTCCTACTACAATTAGGTCCACGCTAAATCTAATGGCATTTTCAAGAATACCATCCACTACAGAACCGTCTTCATCAACAACAAAACTTATATTGGTTCCTTGCAACGACGATTCCCCTAAATGTTCTGCACAGAATGCTTTTAATTTAGCCCTATGTTCTACAAACAATCTTTTTTCCTTCTTCATATAGCTGACCGATACCGGACTTGCCAGTGATATGGGCACATCAAAAACATGCATGACCACCAATGTCGAATCAAATTTTTCAGAAAGAAAGTTTGCAAACTTTAAAGCTGCGACTGAATTTTTGGAACAGTCCGTCGCATAAAGAATAGTTTTCATGGTATAGCTCTTAAAATCTCAGAATGAAGCTACATAGATGTTGAGAAGTTTAAAATGATAAATGTCATCCACATATACGTATACATGATTTTAATCATTTTTAATGGCTTTTGACTCTTTTACATTTATGGTCAGCAACTTAAAACCTTTCGTTATGCGTGACCAAACATATAGTCAGGAAATTGATTTTTTAAAAGATGGCCCATGGGACGAACTCTATGTACTTACCCAACATTGGAAATCCGATCTTGAATTCTATAGAGATGACCTCCGTTTTCTACATTATTTGATTGATAAATATTTCTTGTGGATTACTAAACCTAAAAACATCGATTTAGTTAAAGAATTAAACTTTGGCCTATTAAAACTAGGCTCTCAAGTAAAGGATTTGATTGAAAAAATTGGAAAACACATCATTCAACTGGGCTATCTGGTGGAAGATTCCAATAAAGCAGATGCTGGGATCATAAAAACTGAACATGAACACCTTGAAGAGGAAATGGCACAGTTTGTAAAAGCCTTTCGGAAAAACCGAAAAGAAGTATTCGTTATTACCGAGTACATTATTGATAGTGAACAATTGGCCAATATCTTCGACTCGTAAAATCATTTCCATGAACGATGCAAAGGATACCCTGTCGCAAATCATAAAACTAACTAGCATAATGGAAAGCGACTATCCTGAATTATATCGATTTTTAGATAAAAATCCGATTACTGTTCCCACTATGGCTCACCCAAATCTAGATGAAAAAATACTTCAGGAATATTTGAATGGGTTAAAAGAGTTATTAAAACATCATTCAGCAAAGCATAAAAAATAGGATTATGAAAGCGCTTAAGAAAATACTTCTGATTATCCTTGGACTGATTGTTGTCCTTTTACTTTTTGCCGTTTGGTACAACATAAAATACGCTATGGATGTTGTCGAGCCTTATGAGGTTAATTCTGCCAACCTTGAAAAAAGCCTATTGATTGCTACGCAAGGAAGTGTTTTTAAGGACAGGGTTACGGATGCTGTAATTAATCATTACAAATCAGACGCTGTATTTATAAAGGTTATTGATATAGGAAATCTTGATCAAATAAATCCTGATGATTTTAAAGCTCTTTTGTTAATCCATACATGGGAAAACTGGAAGCCTCCTATGGAAGTAAAATCATTTATTGAACGAACAAAAAGTAGTGCGTATAAAATAGTGGTACTTACCACTTCAGGACAGGGCAATTATAAGATGGAGGAAGTGGACGCGATTACGGGAGAATCCATAATTGAAGATATACCGCTTTTCACTGAACAAATTTTTGAGCGTTTAAATCTGCTATTGCGGATCACCGAACATAAAAACTAAATTGTAAAAATGAAAAAAAACAGAGACTCAAAATTTCAAGTTAAAATGGAAAGATGGCTCTTGGGAATCATTATCATTGCAATTACGATCGCTTTATTGATAGGTATATTGACACTTTTCGATACCACGAACTAGAATAATAAACAAGTACATTAAACCGAAAAAAAGTTGAAGAGTTCCTAGTCTTTTTCTTTTCCCTCTTTCTTTTTTTGCTTTTCTTGTTTCCTAAAATAGCCCCTCGTTAAAAAGTTATGTTTTAAGGCCTCCATATTTTCATTAAAACGCTCCATGCCCTGGTCTATATTTTTCATTGTGTTTTCTAATTGATTGACTAGAATGGTATCTGTTGCCAAATAGTTGACAGCACCTTTTCCATCCCTAATTTCCCCTGTTACAGCAGTTAAATCTTTGGTCATCTTATCCAGTTCACTGCTCGAATTTTCAAGATGTAGGATAATACTTCGCATTTTTTCAGCAGAAAAGGAGTCAGATAATAATACCCCGGCAACACTTTGGTCAAAATCAATATCCTTGATTTTCTTATCAAGCTCAGAAATAATTGAATTTGCATTAGTACTTGCATATTTTAGATTGGTGATTGTCTGCTGCAAATCGTTGGCCATAATAGTATCATTAAGTAATCTACCAAAAGTGCCCTTACCATTGATTAAGGATTGCGTAACTGCCAAAAGGTCTGCCGTTAACAATGCTGCATTTTCATTGGTCACGTTCAGCGTGCTAAGCATATCTTGGGTTGCTATCTTGCTGTACGAATTTAATTCATCACCTTCTTCAACAAAGGGTACATTGCCCTCTCCCGGAACAATATTGATAAGCATGCTCCCTACCAAACCATCGGAACCTATCATGGCTACGGCATCCTTTTTAATATGATTTCGCATATTATCCTCAATAACCATGAAAACATAAATAGTAGTATCATTGATCATCTTTATTCTATTTACCGTTCCAACATTTATACCGGAAAAACGTACGTTATTACCATTTTGGAGTCCGTTGGCATTCTTAAAAACCGCTGTTACCGTAAAGTTTTTGGTGAACATGTTCTGGCGATTACCTATGAGATAAGCGGCTATAAGCAATAGTAGCGTTCCTAAGAGCACAAAAACGCCTAATTTCAAATTTTCCATTGTTGTTTTTGCCATGATTCTATTTTTTAAAAAACGCTTCTACTTTTGGATTGTTAGATGCTGAAAGTTCTGCAAAAGTTCCTTCTGCATAATTGATACCGTCTACCAATAGAATCATCCGCTCAGAAATTACACGTGCACAGTCCACATCATGTGTAATGATAAGTGAAGAAGTACCGTATTTCTTTTGGATGGAACGCATTAGTTCAATTATTTCTTTTGAAGTGATAGGGTCCAAACCACTCGTTGGCTCATCATAAAATATCACTTTTGGTTTTAAAATGATGGTACGAGCTAGAGCAACCCGTCTTTTCATGCCCCCCGAAAGTTCGGCGGGCATTAAATCCATGGTATGTGACAAACCTACGTTCTCCAAAGCTTCAAACACCAAGGGTGTAGTGTCTTTAATCACACCCAATTTCTCTTTATGCCGTCGCATGGGGAATTCTAGATTCTCGCGTACTGTCATGGAATCATAAAGTGCACTTCCTTGAAACAGAAAACCAATATCTGACCGTAATTCATCCAAAGATTTTTGATCAAGCTTGCTTATTTCATGACCTAAAACCTCAACATAACCGCTATCTGGGGCCATCAAGCCAACTAAACATTTAATCATCACAGATTTTCCTGAACCAGATTTACCCATAACCACTAGGTTCTCGCCTTTATGAAGCGTCATGTTAAAACCATTGAGCACATGATTTTCACCAAAACTTTTAAATAAGTCCTGTATTTTAATGACTACATCTTTTTCAGTAGCTCCAGCAATCGCTATGTTTTCTTCAAGCGCTTTCATAATTCATAAAAAATATCTGAGACAAAAACCGCTATAAAATCGACAATGAACAACAACAGAGATGCCATTACAACTGCAGTATTTGCTGCAAGGCCAACACCAGCGGTTCCCTTTTTACTGAAATAGCCCTTATAACATCCTACAAGCCCGATAACAAAGCCAAAAAAGAACGATTTTATGGTGGCTGGAATTAAATCCCCAAAGGACAGTGCATCAAAAACAGTATTAAAATAAAGTTGAAAAGAGACATTCCCCTTTAGGTTTTCCACTAAAGCAGATCCGTATAATGCAATTAAATCTCCAAAAATCACCAGTAATGGCAACATCAAGGTAGTAGCTAAAATTCTTGTTACCACTAAATATTTAAAGGGATTGGTACCTGAGACTTCCATGGCATCTATTTGTTCGGTAACCCGCATAGATCCCAGTTCCGCTCCTATTCCGGAAGCAATACGCCCTGCGCAAATAAGCGCAGTGATTACAGGACCTATTTCGCGTACAATGGATATTCCTACCATATTGGGCATCCAAGAAACCGCTCCAAATTCGATAAGTGTTGGTCTCGATTGTAGCGTCAAAACCAAACCGATTATAAAGCCTGTTAACCCCACTAAAAACAAGGAGCGTACACCCATTTGATAACACTGGCGCATCAATTCTTTTAATTCAAAAGGAGGTTTTAAAACTTCTCTAAAGAAACGTCCTGCAAAATAAGAAAGGTCCCCAATTTGGATGAAAAAAAACTTGGTCTTGTTGACCATTTCTGTAGCTATTGTCATAGTCTTACTAGAATTTCCAGAGAATGAATCAAATATAAAGGAGACCGCAATGGTTAAAAATGACCATGGTCATACTCCATAAAATGGGAATTCACTAGAAAAACTGAAACCAATATGATTAAGATCATATTCTTTACTGCACGAAGCAATTACTTTTAAGACAAAACCGTGATGGTGCAAAAAACAGTGGAAATACAAAATTTGAAGTGTGGCGGTTGTGAAGCTATTATCATAAAAAAGCTTAATGCTGAAAAAGGTGTTCAAGGTATTATAGTAGATGTAGAAAACAGTACGGTCTCGCTCAATTACGATACGCCAGCCACATTAAAAAAAGCTAAAAATATACTAACCAAATTGGGCTATCCAATAGTGGGTAAACAAAACAATCTTGGTAGAAAAGCCAAGTCTTATGTGAGTTGTGCAAAGGGTAGAATTGTAAAGTAGATTATTAAAATTAAATTCCTTCGTACCTTTTTAATCTTTGTTTGAGCAAGAATAATTCTTCGCGCATTAATTCGGTCCGTTCCAATAAATGGTAAATGGCCTCAATACCTTCCCTATTAATATTTAGTTCTTGGTACAAGCGCACCATTCTTTCAACTTTAGGAAGTTCTTCTATAGCTAGAAAATAATCGTTCTTAATAGTTTTGAGTTCAATTAATTCATATTCCTGCAACCCCATAATAAAGGACACCTCAATTTCGTATCCCTGACAGAAATCGCTAATAGGTATTAAATGTTCTTCCATGATCTACAATTGTGTTGCTGTCAATTCTTTAAAAAGCTCTTTTTGTTTTGTCGTAAGCTTAGTAGGTATTTTAATTTGATAAGTAACAAAGAGATCACCAAATTGCCCCTCTTTTTTATACTTGGGCAATCCTTTTCCTCTAAGTTTAACCTTAGATCCATTTTGTGTTCCCGGTTTCACTTTTAATTTTACTTTTCCATTTAAGGTATCAGTCGTTATTTCCCCACCTAGAATGGCAGTGGTCAATGGAATTTCCAAAGTCTTATAAAGGTTAGCATTCTCACATGTAAAACTTGTATTGTTCAGAATTTTAAAAGTTAAATATAGGTCACCCATGGGTCCGTTATTTACACCCGGACCACCATGCCCGGTTATTCTAATGGTCTGCCCGTCTTGTATTCCTGCAGGAACAGTTATGCGAATATTTTTGTTATCAATAGTTAGCGTCTGTTTATGTGTATTGAGGGTATCAGTCAAAGTTAATTGTAGCTCCGCATTATAATCCTGTCCACGAAATTTTAAATTACGTTGTGATGAACCAAACCCTGCTCCACCGAACATACTTTCAAAAAAATCGGAAAAATCTCTAGCCGATTGCCCCTCAGAATAAGTATATCGGCCAAAGCCTGAATTACGCTGGCGTTGGGCTCTTTTTTGTTTTTCAAATTCCTCAGCATGTTGCCAGTCTTTACCATATTCATCATATTTTTTTCGTTTCTCTGGGTCACTCAACACCTCATTGGCCTCATTGATCTGCTTAAACTTTTTTTCTGCCTTGGCATCATTTGGATTAAGGTCGGGATGGTGTTTTCTAGCCAGTTTACGGTATGCTTTTTTGATATCTGCATCACTAGCTTTTTTAGAAATTCCTAGTATTTTATAATAATCGATGAATTCCATGAGAATGTTATATACAATAATAGAATACCAAGATTTCAGGTATGTTAATTTTTTCTCTCTATGATTAAAGATAAGTTTGTGGAAATTGCAAAAAGATGATAAATATCAGAGAAAATGTAATCAATTGGAAAAATAGGTAAGTAAAACCTATATTTACAATATCAATTCTATTTAATCAAAAACGCAAGTAAATAAGTTCATTTGATATAAGATTTTGAATAAGTGAGCAATTCGGTGTACATATTCAAAATAATAATTTTAACTTTTTGAAAATCAAATTATTGGGTCTTATTTTCAAGCCCCAGTCAGGTCACCACCTTTAAAACCCGAAACGATATGTTTCGGGTTTTTATTTCCCCACAAAATATTATTCAGCTTTATAAAAACTCTCGGTAAACCGGGTGTGTTCCCTTATTGAAATATCTTATTTTTAGCTCTTTGAAAGTAGCTCATATTTATGGACCGTACAGTAACGACTTCGTCATTTCTTATCACTTTTTTGATAATGTTCGTGTCCCTATTTAGTGTAAGTTCCCAAGAAAATATTCGATTCCACGCCTACGGTAAAACCCCAAAGAGTGTTAATGATTCATTATATAAAGCTTTATTCAATTCCACAAACACTAACCAAAAGTTAGATTTACTTTACAGAATTGGAGAGGAACACCTTAAAGCTGGAGATGTAGATTCTGTTATTAAGTATGGGAACCAAATCAAAGAATTATACTTAAAGCCAAAGCTTGGCACAAAAGAGGCTCAGCTATATAAAGTAAAGGCATATTTTCTTTTAGGGAAAGGTAAATTTTTGAACGGTTTATTTGATGAATCCTTAAAGACTTACTTAGAGGCACTTGAACTCACAAAAGAATTGAAAATCACAGATGAAACGGACATTATAAAATTGGGCCTAGGAGAAGTCTATCTACAAAAAGGGGATTTAACCAATGCCAGTTCTATATTCACTAAGCTTTTAGCTAATACAATTGATAATGGGATATATGTAAAGGCTAACTTCTACCTAGGGGTAATTGCTTTTGATAAAGATGATTTACCCCTTGCCAAAGAACATTATAACGAGGCGCAATCAAAGTTGGAAGAAGAGTCATCTAAAATAAATCAATGGATTCAACTTTATCTAGGAAGATTAGCGGCAAAAGAAGATAAAAATAATATAGCATTTGGTATTTATGAGTCCATAATGGGCATTGCATTAGAAAACAGCTACTTTGATGTTTACACAGAAGCTGTATTGGAATATGGAAAGATTTGTGCCAAACTTGAGCAATATCAAATAGCAGAGATGGTCCTCGCCACAGCTTATACCAATGCCATACAGTGGAACAGGTTGGAACTTCAAAAGAAAATAATCAATAGTTTACGGTTAACCTATCAGGCAAAAGGTGATTTCGAAAACGCCTATAATTTAATGACCCAATATAATTCTGTCTCAAACCAAATTATAAGGCAACAGAATAGTAAAGTGATAAAAGAGATAGAAATCAAGTATCAAACTTTAGAAAAAGAAAACCAGATATATGAGTTAAAGGAAGAACAGCTATCCAAGCAAAATGAAATTGAGCGGCAAAAAACGATAAAAAAAGCCTTCTTATATGGGTTTTTGGCCCTGTTGATACCTATTGTAGCACTTTTGTTTGTCTATTATCAAAAACTACAAACCCAAAGTATGCTAAACAATCAACAAGAAGAACTTAACTCACAGAAAATAGCAGCTTTACTAAATGCACAAGAACTAGAATTAATTCGTACTTCACTAGATGCCCAACAAGAAGAACGGCATAGGATAGCAAAGCAATTACACGATAGCATAGGTGGAAATCTAGCTGGTATAAAATTACAACTGGCCAATTTAAAAGGTAGTAAAAAGTTTCAGAAAGAGGTTATCAACCAAGTTAATGAGACTTATGAGATGGTCAGGGAAATCTCTCATGATTTAGTTCCCAAAAAATTTAATCAAGAGGCGTTCGTCCACATTATTGAAAACTATATTTTTCAACTTCAGAAAAACACTGAAATTGAAATCACTTTTTCTGCACACCCTAAAGAGCAAATAAATGATTTGTCTGAAAAACTAAGAGTTGAAATTTATCAGATACTACAAGAGCTTTTTACCAATACCATAAAACATGCAAATGCGACCACCATTGAGGTACACCTAAATATTCATGATACAGTTTTACAGTTAATTTTTGAAGACAACGGAAAGGGATTTGAAGTAAAAAATTTAAGAAAAGGAATAGGTTTACAGAATATAGAGAATAGGTTAAATACTCTAAACGGAAAACTTTTGCTCGATAGTGCCCTTAAAAGAGGGACAGTAATTAACATAAATATTCCCTTAAAAAATTAAATAGTGGAAAAGTACAGATTGATAATAGCCGATGACCATAAGATGTTTTTAGATGGGCTTTTGAGCATACTTGCGCAAAAAAGTGAATATGATATTGTGCTTACCGCCAATACTGGTAAAAATGTGGCCAAATACTTGGATATAAATAACAACAAAGAACCTATTGATTTGGTTATTACTGATGTAAATATGCCAGATTTGAATGGAATTGAACTTAACAAGCACATTAAAAAACTACATCCTAAAACAAAGACTCTTGTTGTTAGTATGCTGCATGATTCTATGACCGTACAAACACTTACAAAGGATAATGTTGATGGATATGTACCAAAAAATGCTGAAAAAGAAGAGCTCCTAGAAGCTATAAAAACCATATTAAAGGGTAATAAATATTTCTCTCAAAGCATAAAGGATGTATATTTAAAAGGCATGTTCTCAAATGAACAATCCTTAATAGATTTGCTCTCCAAAAGAGAAAAAGAAGTATTAAAATTAATAGCCCAAGAGCATACCACGCAAGAAATTGCCGATACACTTTTCTTAAGCAAGCATACAATAGAAAGCTACCGAAAGAATCTAATTTCTAAACTTGAGGTTAGGAATTTAGCAGGTCTCACAAAATATGCCATCAAATTGGGGTTAGTTGAAGAATAGTACTATTCACATTTTTTTAAATAAATCAGTATGGTTAAATCCCTGTTTTCAGGGATATCATTTCTACCATAAATAGGGCTGTTTCTAAGCTCAAATCTGTCCAAATTTGTTCCATAAATAATTAAAAACTCTTATTATGATTTACGGAATTACTTTGGTATTGTTAAGCATCATTGCAGTACCATCTTTGGTATTATCAAAAAAACCCAATGCAAAAGAATTATTAGAAAAAATAGAACCTTACCAAGGCTGGATAGGTCTAGTTTTTTGTTTTTGGGGCGTTTGGGGAATTGTTACCAGTATCTTAAATATTGGTTGGTTAACCACTGCACCCATTTGGTGGATCACTTTATTAGCGGGAAGCGTAGTTGAAGCAACATTAGGGTTTATGCTAGGCTTTGGATTAATGAACAAGCTCTTTCTAGGAAAAAACGAAAAAGCAAAAGAAAAAGCCGCCGAACTAAGAAGCAAGATTGCACCCAAACAAGGTAAACTTGGTATCCTGGGTATTGTTGTGGGCATTTGGATGATTGCTGCTTCTTTCCTATTTACAATCGCATAATTTTTAAAACATCAAAGTCATGAAAAAAATATATCTAATACTATTATTGTTAAGCTCATTTTGGGTTCAAGCACAAAATAAAGAAGTTCAAAGCAATACGGTTTCTGTATCTGGAAAATCCCTAGTGGAGAGAAAAACCACACTCTACAAGGCTAAAATATCACTTAATATGGAACAACTGTATTATTCTGACCCAACTTGTAAAAGCCTAGAAGACTTAAAAGATAAATACTTTAAAGAACTAGAGACATATGGTGTGGACCCCAATGAATTAGTTGAGAAAAAAATGGAGTTTATTGCCTATGGTTACCAAAGAGAAGGTACTGTTTTTGAACTCGAAACCACATCGGAAGAGAAGATAAAAAAGCTTGCCCAAATAAAGATGACAGGCGTGACAGTACAATATCAATTTAAGTCAGTAATTGATGCTGAACAGCGAGAAAAGCTGTTAAAAGAAGCTTTGGTAAATTCTAAAGAGAATGCGCTTCGAATTTGTAAGGCAATAAATAAAAAATTAGGTGATATTATTTCTGTTACCGATACTTCGACACAAAATGCAATCTGGAACAGTTATCATAATGGTTACGAAGAATATGCTACTATCTATGTTACATATGCCATGAAATAATAAAATTTGGTTAGTTGGTTGGGTAACCGGTCTATTAGTCGTTATGGCTTTAGACCGGTTTTTTATATTGTTCTACAAGCTTTGACCTTTCACACTTGAACCATATTTACATACTATTGCAAAAAAATTACTGTTGCTGCTAAAGGTATTTTGTTATTTTTGCTCCCTCCTAATGACAAACCCACGTGGTGGAATTGGTAGACACGCTACCTTGAGGGGGTAGTGTTCGCAAGAACGTGCTGGTTCGACTCCAGTCGTGGGTACTTAACCCCTGTTTTTAACAGGGGTTTTAATTTTACTTAGAAATTAGTTCTTTAGAACCATGCATTTTCTCAATATCCACGCGCTTTCGTAAATTTTAACGACAGTTTTTGAACTTCGCATTATATTAATCGTAAATTTGTTTAACGATTATTCAAAATTAATGAACAACGTAAAGAAGCATTTTAGCATTCGGGATTTGGAAAATCTATCCGGAATTAAGGCACATACCATTCGTATTTGGGAAAAACGATACAATTTGTTAAACCCAGAAAGAACAACCACAAACATCAGAACATATAGTTTAAAGAGCCTACAAAAACTCTTAAACATTACCTTATTATACAATAATGGCTATAAAATTTCCAAGATTGCACGCATCCAAGAAAACGAGATACCAGTAATTGTTAGAGAGATTGTTGCTAAAAACAGTGAAAAAAGCCACGCCATCAATGCTTTTAAACTGGCCATGATAAATTTTGATCAAAGTCTGTTCTTTAGTACATATAACAGCCTCTTGAATGAAAGGTCTTTTAGGGAAATATTTAATGAGGTTTTTATTCCCTTGCTCAATGAGTTGGGACTTCTATGGCAAACTGATACAATCAGCCCTTCTCACGAGCATTTTATAACCCATTTAATCAAGCAAAAGATATTTATTCATACGGAGAAGCTTCAAATTATAGAACCTACCAATAAAGACAAAGTATTTGCTTTGTTTTTACCAGAAAACGAAATTCATGAGCTAGGCTTACTTTACTTGAATTATGAAATCGTTTTAAGAGGGTACAAATCTATATATCTTGGGCAAAGTATGCCTGTTGATAGCCTAGTTGACTTATTAAAATATTATGAAAACCTATACTTTATTTCTTATTTTACAGTTTCGCCAACCAAGGATAATATCCAAAAATATATTTCTGAGTTTGCCGATAATTTAAGAGATACCAGTAATTCCAAATTATGGATTCTTGGGCATCAAATACAACATATAAGCCAATCTGGTTTGCCTGATTACATCAAAACATTTAGCTCTATTGAACGATTGACAAGCTCAATCTAAGTCTAGTTACCCCAAATCATGGAGAATATCTCAATAATAGGTTCTGGTTTTTCATCCTTATCTGCTGCATGTCACCTTGCCAAAAATGGCTACAAGGTTTCAATTTTCGAAAAGGGTTCTACTGTTGGTGGACGGGCCAGGCAGCTTGTTAAAAATGGCTATACTTTTGATATGGGACCAAGTTGGTATTGGATGCCAGATATTTTTGAGAAATTCTTTAATGAATTTGAAAAAAAGCCATCTGACTACTATGAACTGGAAAAACTAAATCCGGCATATAAAATCTTTTTTGCTGACGATACCATCACCATTGGGGATTGTATGGACAAAATTTGTGAAGAGTTTGAACGCATAGAAACAGGTAGTGCAGTTCATTTAAAAAGTTTTATTTCCAAAGCCCAGACCAACTACGATATTGCTATCAATAAGATAGTTTTAAAACCTGGTCTTTCCCCTTTAGAATTAGTAACTAAAGATACGGTATTAAGAGTAGACCAATTTTTTAAAACTATTAGTCAGGAAGTTAGAAAACGTTTTAAAAATCCAAAACTTATTTCAACCTTAGAATTTCCAGTTTTGTTTTTAGGCGCTAAACCAAGTAATACACCCTCTTTTTATAGCTTTATGAACTTTGCAGACTTTGGTTTAGGCACATGGCATCCTAAAGGAGGAATGTATGAGGTCATTAAAGCTATGCAAAGTCTTGCTAAAGAGTTGGGGGTCATAATTCATACGAACAGTCCTGTAGAAAAAATACTCGTTGCGGATGGAAATGCAACTGGAGTAATTGTTAATGGCAAAGCCTTCCATTCTGATAAAGTAATTAGTGGAGCGGATTATCATCATTCAGAAACGCTTTTAGACAAAGAATATAGACAGTATTCAGAAAAATACTGGGATAAAAAGACCTATGCGCCCTCCTCTCTCTTATTTTATGTTGGTTTTAATAAAAAATTGGACAATGTAAACCATCACAATCTCTTTTTTGATACAGATTTTGAAAAACATGCCGAGGAAATATATGATAATCCTAAATGGCCTAGCAAACCTTTATTCTATGCAAACTTTCCATCTGTTTCCGATAAGAGTATGGCTCCAACTGACTGTGAAACAGGATTTTTCCTTATTCCGATTGCGACAAACCTAGAAGACACCCCAGTTTTAAGAAACCAATATTTTGATATAATTATTGATAGATTTGAAAAACTCACTAGACAAGACGTAAAAAATAGCATTATATTTAAGGAAAGCTTTTGTGTAAAAGACTTTATCAAAGAGTACAACTCTTACAAAGGTAATGCTTACGGTATGGCAAATACATTGAGTCAAACCGCTTTTTTAAGACCTAATTTGAAAAGTAAAAAAGTAAAGAATTTGTTTTTTACCGGTCAACTTACCGTCCCAGGACCAGGTGTACCACCTGCCCTAATTTCTGGTAAGTTAGTTGCCGATTTAATTATCAACAAACACTAGAAAAATGAAAGCCATTTTTGATAATGTATCCTACAGCTGTAGTAAGTTAGTGACCGAATCTTACAGCACATCATTTACATTGGCAACCAAAATGCTTGCTACAAGAATTAGAGGTGACATATACAACATATATGGTTTTGTTCGTTTTGCCGATGAAATCGTAGATACCTTTCATGATTATGACAAAGAAGTTCTTTTTAATGATTTTGAAACAGAACTCGAGAAAGCACTCAAAGAAAAAATAAGCTTAAACCCCATTTTAAACTCTTTTCAGCATACCTATCATAAATATGGGATTCCCCATCATTTGATTGCCTCTTTCATGAAAAGCATGCGAATGGACTTAAGGAAAAAAGAATATAAAACTACAGCGGAATATAAAGAATACATCTATGGTTCTGCAGATGTTGTAGGTCTAATGTGCCTTTGTGTTTTTGTAAATGGAGATGAAGCAAAGTATGAAAATCTTAAAGACTCTGCGATGGCACTTGGCTCTGCTTTTCAAAAAGTAAATTTTTTACGTGATTTAAAAGCCGACTATGAGCTTTTGGAGCGTTCATATTTTCCGAACACAAATTTATTGGAGCTGGATGAAGCCTCAAAAAAACGTATAGTAGACGAAATCAAAGCAGATTTTCAGCTAGGGTATTCTGGAATTGTAAAGCTACCCTCCGAAGCCAAATTTGGCGTATACACTGCTTACAAATATTATATTAAGCTCTTACAGAAACTACAGAATACACCGCCCCTAGAAATCAAAAATACAAGAATAAGAGTCCCCAATTATCAAAAGTTTGGTCTCTTGGCAAAATCATACGTTAACTACAAATTACAATTGGTCTAAAATGAAAATCTTTCTTGGAATCATTATTTTCTTGGGTACTTTTTCTATTATGGAATTTATGGCATGGTTTACCCACAAGTATGTTATGCATGGGTTTTTATGGAGTCTTCATAAAGATCACCACAAAAAAGACCACGACTCTTGGTTTGAAAGAAACGATGCGTTCTTTATTTTCTATGCTGTGGTAAGTATGGTCTGCTTCTATTTAGGTGCAGAGACAAGTTTTTGGTATGGATGGCCTTTGGGCTTTGGCATTCTAGCATATGGTATAGCATATTTTATGGTTCATGATATCTTTATACACCAACGCTTTAAAATGTTTAGAAATGCCAATAATTGGTATGCAAAAGGTGTAAGAAGAGCCCATAAGATACATCACAAACATTTGGGCAAAAAAGACGGAGAATGTTTTGGGATGCTCGTTGTCCCCTTTAAATATTTTAAAAAATAATCTAGGGTGTAGTAATTAATGAATCTAATAGAGACCTTACTTTAACTGAATTCCAATCCGCCGCTCCAACTTACTTTAATACAATATTTTCTTTCTTGTCAATAATATAAGTAGTTGGCAGACTCGAAGTGGTTATCGCATCGGGAGACTGGCCAATCTCAAAAAATACAGGAATTTCATATTCCCTTTTTGCTAAATATTTATTTACCTCGTCTTTTTCATCCCTTGCTAAAAAAATAAATTTTACACGGTTTCCATAATCACTATGAAGACTGACCAGACTAGGCATTTCGGCAATACAAGGAGGGCACCAAGTAGCCCAAAAATTTATTACCAAAACATCATCATTTTCCAACGAAATTTCTAATCTTTCTCCATTTAAGTCTACAAGATTCCAATTAAAATGGGTTACTTTTTGGTATTCATCTTGATTTTCAATTTTAGGCGAAAAAGAAAATAAACGGGCAATCTGCACTCTTGCATGAAACCCTATCGGTGTGAACAAAAAAAGTAAGATAGCTACAATCCAAATAATGTCCGAAAGTTGCCCTTTCTTCAGTTTCATGAATTTATTTTGCCAATAAGTCGTCTAAAAGGGCTCGAACCCTACTTGTGTTCCAATCGGCAATACCATCTTTTTCAACCACAACGGTTCCCTCTTTATCAATGATATATGAGTAAGGTGGCTTTTCAGGAACCTTAACTGATGATTTATCACCTATAATTAAGTAGGTTACAGGAAAGTGAAACTTATTTTTAGCCATAAATTCCTCAACAGGAGGCCTATTTTCGTTAGTAATAATATAGAAATCAACTTTGTCCTTATAGTCATCATACAAAGCCTGAATACTTTTTAGTTCAGCCTCTGAAGGAAGCCGCCATGAGGCCCAGAAATTTATGAAGATTACTTTTCCTTTGGACTTTTCAAAATTGAAAAAATTCCACTCCGCGTCTTTTAACCGCCAAGAGTAATCAGAAATCTTTTTCCTGTCTGCTATTTCAACTATCTCTGGGGAAAATGAAAAAATTTGATTTAAAAATAACTTCCCATAATGGCCAAGTGGGGTAATAAAAAATGAAAGAATAAAAAGAATTACAACGATGTTTAAAACCGTTTTTTTCTTAACTGCCATAAATAGGGGGTTAAAACACAAAAACTCCTTAATCAAAACTAAGGAGCTTTTATGCTAATTATTTAAAATTATGCATTCTCTTTTTTAATAACGTTCAACGCAGAACCTTCTTTAAACCAATTAATCTGCGCATCATTGTATGTATGGTTAGCGATAATGGTGTCTTTGCTACCATCAGCATGAACAACTTCAAGAGTCAAAGGTTTGTCTGTAGCAAACTCAGCAATATCCAAAAAGTTAAAGGTGTCGTCTTCCTTAATTAAATCATAATCACTTTCATTAGCAAAAGTCAATCCCAACATACCCTGTTTTTTAAGGTTTGTTTCATGGATTCTAGCGAAAGATTTTACTAAAACAGCTGCTACTCCAAGATGTCTTGGCTGCATTGCAGCATGCTCCCTAGAAGAACCTTCACCATAATTATGATCTCCAACTACAATAGATTTAATACCTTCTGCTTTGTATGCCCTTTGTGTATCCGGGACAGACCCATACTCTCCGGTAAGCTGATTTTTTACAAAATTTGTTTTCTTATTATAGGCATTCACAGCTCCTATAAGCGTATTATTTGCAATATTATCTAGATGCCCTCTAAACCGCAACCAGGGTCCCGCCATTGAAATATGGTCCGTAGTACATTTACCAAAAGCCTTAATCAACAGCTTGACTCCCTGTAAACTTTCTGGTTTAATTGGAGTAAATGGCTCCAGTAACTGTAATCTTTCCGAAGTAGGTGAAACAACAACTTGAACTCCACTACCATCTTCCATCGGGGGAATAAAACCTGCATCTTCCACTTCAAAACCTTTTGGTGGTAATTCCCAACCAGTAGGCTCGTCAAATTTAACTTCCTTACCATTTTCATTTACCAAGGTATCTGTAATTGGATTGAAATCCAATCTACCCGAAACTGCAATTGCTGCAGTCAACTCTGGTGAGGCCACAAAAGCATGTGTATTGGGATTACCATCCGCTCGCTTTGCAAAGTTTCTATTAAAAGAATGCACTATGCTATTTTTGGGTGCGTTTTTGGGATCACTATATCTCGCCCATTGTCCAATACAGGGACCACAGGCATTGGTAAATATTTTTGCGTCCAATTCCTCAAAAATTCCAAGAATCCCATCGCGCTCAGCGGTATAACGTACTTGTTCCGAACCTGGATTGATACCCAACTCCGCTTTCATTTTTAAACCTTTGTCCAACGCCTGTTGTGCTATGGAAGATGCCCTTGACAAATCTTCATAAGAAGAATTGGTACAAGACCCGATAAGCCCCCATTCAACTTGTATAGGCCAATCATTTTCTGTGGCCTTTTTTGTCATAGTTGATCCAACTTCTGTGGAAAGGTCCGGTGTAAATGGACCATTTAAAAGTGGACCAAGTTCCGAAAGGTTAATTTCTATTACTTGGTCAAAGTATTGCTCAGGATTATCATAAACCTCTGTGTCACCAGTTAAGTGTTCTTTTACTTTATTAGCAGCATCAGCAATGTCTGCCCTATCCGTTGCTCGAAGGTAACGCTCCATAGATTCATCATATCCGAAAGTAGACGTGGTAGCTCCAATTTCTGCCCCCATATTACAAATAGTTCCTTTTCCTGTGCAGGATAAGGCCTTTGCTCCAGGTCCAAAATATTCTACTATCGCACCAGTACCACCTTTAACAGTTAGAATCTCAGCAACTTTTAAAATAACATCTTTTGGAGCGGTCCAACCAGATATTGTACCAGTTAATTTAACTCCTATCAATTTAGGAAACTTAAGTTCCCAAGCCATACCTGCCATTACATCTACCGCATCGGCACCACCTACTCCAATCGCCACCATTCCCAGTCCACCTGCATTTACCGTATGCGAATCGGTTCCTATCATCATTCCGCCTGGAAAAGCATAGTTCTCCAAAACCACTTGATGGATTATTCCTGCGCCTGGTTTCCAAAAACCTATTCCGTATTTATTGGACACAGATTCTAAAAAGTTAAAAACCTCGGCACTTGTATTATTTGCGGACTTTAAATCTGCAGCAGCACCACTCTTTGCTTGTATTAAATGATCACAGTGCACCGTAGTAGGTACTGCAACTTTTGGTTTACCTGCTTGCATAAATTGAAGCAATGCCATTTGTGCCGTGGCATCTTGACAAGCAATACGGTCAGGAGCGAAATCGACATAATCCTTTCCCCTTGTGAAAACCTTATTTGGATTTCCTTCCCAAAGGTGGGAATACAATATTTTTTCTGCTAGAGTCAAAGGTTTACCAACCAATTTCCTTGCTTTGTCTACCCTTTCTCCCATGGTAGCATAAACTTTCTTGATCATGTCGATGTCAAACGCCATTTGCTATCTAATTTTGTTAATTTATAGTTGTTAAAATTACGAAATACAAGTGGGGTATAAAACTTTTGATTCCCTATTCAACAAAAATTAGGAAATACAAAAAAAGTGATGCCTCTTTTTATTCCCTATGGAATTATAAAAGGCTATCAATAATCATTTCTTCTGATATTCCCTCAGCCTCAGCTTTGTAGTTTTTTAAAATACGATGTCTTAAAATGCCATGTGCTACGGCTTTTACATCTTCAATATCTGGGGAAAATTTACCATTTACTGCAGCATGTGCCTTCGCGGCCATGACCAAATTCTGCGAAGCTCTTGGACCAGCACCCCAATCAATATAATTTTTTACGTACTCAGATGCACCTTCTATGTTTGGCCTAGTTTTATTTACCAGATGAACAGTGTAATCAACAACGTTGTCAGGAACGGGTATTCGTCTCACCAAACGCTGAACTTCATTGATACCATCTGCACTAAAAAGAGTGTTCAATATTACTGAGTCATCTGAAGTTGTAGATTTTACAATATTAATCTCTTCTTCAATTGATGGATAAGTAAGCTTGATGGCAAACATAAAGCGGTCCAACTGTGCTTCAGGCAATGGATAGGTACCTTCTTGCTCAATGGGGTTTTGGGTAGCCAGCACAAAATAAGGAAGGTCTAATTTATGTTGTTGTCCAGCAATAGTGACCGCACGCTCCTGCATTGCCTCCAAAAGAGCCGCTTGGGTTTTAGGAGGAGTACGATTAATTTCGTCTGCAAGTATGATATTGGCAAAAACCGGACCTTTAATAAACTTAAAATTTCGGTCTTGGTCTAAAACTTCACTCCCCAAAATATCACTTGGCATCAAATCTGGAGTAAATTGGATTCTCTTGAAATCCAAACCCAAAGTTTGGGCGATTGTATTGACCATTAATGTCTTTGCCAAACCAGGCACACCTATCAATAAGGAATGTCCGCCTGTGTAAATAGAAAGTAAAATTTGGTCAACCACCTCATTTTGACCAACAATAACTTTTGAAATTTCTTTTTTTAAGGCTTGGTGCTTCTCCACCAAGTTTTGAATAGCTGCTACGTCAGACATGCATCTATTGTTTAACCCAGTTGTTGGCAAAATCGCAATCTCGGTTCTCAGAATCTACATGGATATATGTATCCTCAATATGTTCCTCCATCCACTCTTTGATTGCCTTATACTGTTTTTCGCGTAAAGCCAATTCTTGAATTTTTAAATAGTCTTTAGCAAAATCCGCTTTGTGCTCATCGAACCTATTGGTGATTTTCATGATTTTGAACTTTGGTGCGCCTCCACGCGGGTCATCTTCCCTCAAAGGTCTAGAGATTTCATTATCTTTTAAATCTCTGATTTGATTGTACAATGCAGGGTCCATTTTTGTGAGCTCAAATCGAGAACCAAAATCTATAGGATTCCTTAAAACACCTCCATCGTTTCTGGTCTCTTTTTCATCTGAGAAATTTTGCGCAGCTTCTGCAAAAGTGTACTTCCCGTCAATAATCTGCTTACGAATAGTATCCAACTCATTGGCAGCTTCTTTCATAGCACTATCAGGAATTTCTGGAATCATTAGGATGTGCCTTAAATCTACCTCTCTACCACGTATTTTTTCGACCATGATGATATGATATCCAAAAGGGGATTTAAAAGGTTCAGAAATCTCACCCTCTTGAAGACTGAATGCTACATCCTTAAATTCTTTTACAAACTGCGTTTGTTTGGTTACCGTGTAAAATCCTCCGTTGGCTCTTGAAGCCTCATCTTTGGTGTTCAAAACCGCTTTTATCCTAAAACTGGAACCATTCTCTTCAACGTCTTGTTTTATGCGCTTTAAACGGTCTATTATTTTTTGAACCTCAGCTTCAGGTGCGTCTGGTTGCTTTACTATCTGTGCAATCTCTAGCTCCGCACCAAATATAGGGCGTTCGTCTTCTGGAATCTTATAAAAAAATTGCCTTACCTCCTCTGGGGTCACCTCTATATCTTTTGTGATTTCAGTCTGCATTTTCTCGGAAAGAATACGAAGCTTGTTTATCTCAAAAAGCTCACTTCTAAAACTTTCAATATCTGGCTTTTTATAAAACTTCAACACCTTATCCATAGAACCTACTTGTGCCACAAGTTGTTGTATCTGTCTATCACTGGTAGCATTTACCTGATCATCGGAAACCAAAAGACTATCTTGCACTGCTTGATGTGCATACAAACGGTCTTCCATCAACTTACCCAATAATTGACAATGTGTAACATCCTCTGTGGAGGCACCCTGATTTCTTAGGTCTACCAGCGTTTTTTCAATGTCCGAATCCAATATTACGTAGTCGCCAATAACAGCTGCAATACCGTCCAATTTCATTCTTTTAGTGCTGGTGGTATCTTTCTTTACCAAACCAATATCTGCAACTTCAACTTCTTTTTCAGCAATAGCTATGTCTTCTTGAGCAAAACCAATAGCAAAAGAAAACAATAATAGGAACGTTATATTTTTTCTAGTCTTTTCCATAAATCTCAAACTCATTTTTCTTGATAGCCTCATCAATAATTTCTGTTTCTATTTTCTTAATCCGCGAAAGCCTTTTTCGGTTGATGATAATCTGCTTTATGTCTGGAGCAGCATAAGAAATAGGCGCAACCTCATTTATATTGAGCACTTTGCTCACCTTTCCCAAATATACCCCGATTGAATCCTGCAATTCAAAAAATTGTGAATTTTTTAAGTACTTCTCTTCATTCAAAGAAGTTAATGGTGGTATTTCCTCTATTAAGCGTGGAGCACTTACCCAAACGGAATCGTTAAAATGTAGTTTTTTAAACTGTACGGCAATAGAATCCAAGTAGGCCTTGTCTTCAGCCCTAAAATTCTTTAATTTTTGAACGATAACTTCTTTGTCCAAAAATTGCTTTGGTAATGAAACAAACCGGAGTTGCACCAACTTTTCCGTAAGTTTAAAATTCTCCTTCTCCCTATTGTAAAAATCTTGTAATTCAGAATTTGAAACCAGAGTATCGGCAGATTGGCTCACTAAAGCTTCCATGTAGGCCCTGGTATATAAATCTGTACGATAATTGGATACCAATCTATCAAATTCTTCAAGCTTATCTTCTGGTAAATTTATTTTGGCCTTGTCCAACAAAAGCTCTTTTGAGGCCCAATTATTTATGTAATTTACCACAAAAGCGGCACTATCCCTACCTGCCATGCCAGTAGGAATCAAATTGGTAACATCCTCCTTGTAAAGATATGATTCGCCTACACGGGCCAAGGGTTCTTTTTCTGGCTCTTCCTTAAAAAGAGAATCGCAAGAACTGATGGACAAACCAACCAATAAAAAAAACAGTCCGAAAACCTTTTTGTTTAAAAAATACATTCCGCAAAAATAACAATAACTTAAAGTCGTGCAAGCTATCATTACAAGCATTAACAGATTTTTAGTAGCTATTGAAAATCAATATTTTAGTACATTAGTTTTTTAAAACCACCTAACATGAAGTACACTACAGAAATCCTAATTAACCTTCCAAGGGAAGAGTTTATTAAAAAGTTGGATAATCCCGAGAATATGAAACATTGGATGCGGGGATTGTTGGACCATAAAATGATATCTGGAAAACCTGGTGAAGAAGGTGCCAGAATGACCATGAAGTTCAAAAGGGGAAAAGGAGAAATGGAAATGGTGGAAACCATAATCAAAAGAAATATGCCAGAAGAATTCCATGCAACCTACGATACCAAAGGAGTCCATAACATTCAAAAAAATTACTTTAAAGAAGAGGACGGAAAAACCAGATGGATTTCAGAGAGTGAATTTCAATTTGCAGGTTTAGGGATGAAACTTATAGGTTTTTTAATGCCCCGGGCATTTAAAAAACAATCCATGAAATATGCTCAAGACTTTAAGAACTTCGCAGAAAATGACATATCAGTAACCGATTCCTAACATTATGCAACCCGTCTTGGATAGAAAAATTAAGTTAATTTGGGATTTTAGAGGTCCGTCTGCTCCAAAAACTGCGGAACACCACAAAAAACACCTCGAAGAATTCATTGTAACTGAAGAATTAAAATTTGATATAACAGGAACACTACATATCAATGAATTGCATAGTATAGCCTATTTAGTAGTAGCAGAATTTGAAATGATACAGGTGAGAGACATGCTTAAGCCGCATAGGGGAGAAATATATAGTGAATGATCAGAAAAATAATCGATATCAAAAATAGTTTTCTATCAGCAAGTTTAATTCTCGTATTCCTTATTTTTTCTTGCTCAGACCAAAATCATAAGAATCCATTAGAGTATGCATTAGCCTCTGAAGATTTTCGCATAAAAAGGGTGATGGATAGTGTAGAGCAATATGAAGTACAGATTAGGTACACTCAAATTGATAGAAGAAACGATAGTATTTTATTTATAGATTTTGATTTTCAGGTAAATCCAAATCATTATTTCTATCCTGCAAGTACAGTAAAGTTTCCAGCAGCTGTGGCTACACTGGAAAAATTAAATAACATTGATTCAATTGATAGAAATACTAAATTTTATCTAGAAGGAGATACCATAGAAACCACTTTTGCAAGAGCAATCCAAGAAATTTTCGCGGTTAGTGATAATGCCGCAAATAATAGGCTGGTAGAATTTTTAGGTTTTGATGCTCTGAATAAAAGTCTTAGGAATCGAGGTATTGATTCCGTGCGAATTTCACACCGCCTTTCCACTACTAATGCAGATGAAGTAACCACTAAACCTATGGTTATTTATTTAAATGATAGTACGGCATCCAGTTCTAAAAGTATAATTAGTACATCCCCAGTTAACCTTACCATGGAAAAAGTTTTAAAAGGCAAGGGGTATTATAGTGATGATTCTTTGTACCTAACACCTTTTGATTTTAGCTTAAAAAATTTTTATGCGCTCCCAGCACAGCATGGGTTACTAAAAAGAGTCATTTTTCCAGAGACCTTTTCTAAATCAGAACAATTTAATTTAAGCAAAAATCAACATAGTTTTTTGCTAAATGCGATGGGCACATTGCCAAAAGATACTGGGTATAATGAAAAAGAATATTATGACAGTTATGGGAAGTTTTTTATGTATGGTGACTCTAAAGAACCCATTCCCGATTATATTAAAATCTATAACAAAGTAGGTTATGCTTACGGTACCTTAACAGATTGTGCCTACATTAAGGACACCAAGAATAATATAGATTTTATGATAACTGCTACTATTTTAGTAAACAAAGACGAAATCTTTAATGACGACAACTATGAGTATGATGAAATTGGGATTCCATTTTTGGCACAATTGGGCCGCGAATTGTACAATCAAGAATTAAAACGGAAAAGATGAACAAGCTCAGCTTTGATCAATTCACTAAAAAAATCTTTATTAAAGCTCCATTGGAAAAATTATTTTGGTGTTGGAGTACCAAAGAAGGTATTGAATCCTGGTTTTTAAGTAAAGCTATCTATACTTCTATAGATAAATATGTAAGAAAAGCTTCGGAAAATGTTCAGACAAATGATAGCTATGTTTGGGAATGGCATAATTGGGATGGTAAAGAAAAAGGCAAAATCTTAAAAACCAATAACATAGATTTTATTGAATTTTCTTTTGCTGAAAGTTGCAAGGTCTCTGTACAACTGGAACAGAAAGATGGCGCCGTACTCCTTTCCTTAAAACAATATGAAATTCCTTTAGATGAGGAAAGCAAACTAAACATCCATCACGGATGTAGTAATGGATGGACATTTTGGCTTGCCAATCTTAAAGCCTTTCTTGAGCATGGCATTTTATTAAATGAAAGAGAATATGATTTGACCAAAATGCCTTTGGCTGGTTTTGAGTTTGTAAATATGTAAAAAAGCACCGCAATGCGGTGCTTTTCTTTTATTAGATAAAACTATAAACTATTTAGGCATTACTACATTTTCAATAGCGTGGATTACTCCATTGCTCGCCATTACATCTGTGACAATAACTTTAGACTTATTTCCCTTAGAATCGGTTAAAATTACATTACTCCCTGATAGTTCCGCATGGATTTCTTCGCCTTGTAAAGTTTTTGCCATAAAACCGCCTCCGTTTGCTTTAATAGATTTTACAATGTCACCAGCGGTAAATTTTCCCGCTAACACATGATATGTAAGAATTGCAGTTAGAGTTTCTTTATTTTCAGGCTTTAATAAGGTTTCTACTGTCCCGTCAGGCAATTTGTTAAATGCTGCATTATTTGGGGCAAATACCGTCAATGGGCCATCACCTTTTAATGCGTCTACCAAGTCTGCCGCTTTTACAGCAGCAACTAAAGTAGAAAAATCATCCATAGACGCTGCAATATCTACAATGTCTTTAGATTTTTGCGCATTGGTAGTTTGAGTAAATAGAACCAATGCTGCAGTTGATAAAATAAAAACTAATTTTTTCATGTCTTTCTTTTTAGATTTAAGTATTAATGATTAAAATTTTTGAGCGCTTCTAATTTTATTTACACAGCATTTCACCCAATGGATGAAGTAAACTTGATTTTATCATATCTTTAACATTGTATATGGCTACTTACCCTGAAGATGAAGAAGTTTTAAAGCGCTTGTCCGAAAAAGATAAAAGTGCACTTTACACGATTTACGATAAATACTCTGGTGCACTTTATGGGGTGATTATACGTATGTGCAGAGACGAGGGCAAGGCGGAAGACCTTTTACAAGAAACATTTGTAAAGATTTGGCAAAAAATTGACACCTATGATTCTAGTAAAGGCAAGTTTTATACCTGGGCTTATCGCATCGCAAAAAACACAACACTCAATGCTCTTAGAAAACCTAAGCAACTCATCCAAACGGAAGATTTAAGTGTATATAAAGATAAAGTGCAGACAGAAATTACCCCTGATTTTGCACAACTAACAGGAGCGATTAAAAAGTTAGAACCGCATCATCAAGAAGCTATATCGTTAGTTTACTTTAGGGGCTATACCCATAGAGAGGCTTATGAAGAAATGGGAGTGCCCTTGGGTACTTTCAAATCATACGTCAGACAGGCACTGAGTCTTTTGCGGGAGAGTTATAAGAAAGAGTTGATAGTACTTTGGTTTTATATGGGAATTTTGATATGATGGAAAGGAAGAAAATATTGGACGAAGGACTTTTGGAAAAATATCTATTGGATGAATTAAGTGAATCTGATAGACATTTGGTTGAGAATGCCATTAAGAATGATACTGAGTTAAAGAAAAAGTTTTTGGAATTAGAAGAAGACTTTGAAAAAATGGCATTTGAAAATGCCATAAATCCGCCTCCAATAGTTAAAGACAGATTAAAGTCTAGGTTGGAAGAACCTAAAGTAAAACGATTATGGAGCAGGCCTTTTGTAGCAGCTGCGAGTATTGGTGCAATATTCCTGCTATCATCAATTTGGATGTACATAAAATGGCAAGAAACTAGGACAGAATTTGAATCTTTACAAAAACAAACTACAGTCCTCCAAGAACGCTTGGACACTCTAGAAGAAAATTATGTTTTGACCAATACCCGATTACAAACCATAGATGGTAAAAATACGATACCGCTCTTGATGAAGGGCAATGAACTTTCTCCAGATTCCAGAGCCATAGCCTACGTAAACCATAAAACCAAGATGGTGGTAGTTAATGCTGAAGGTCTAACTAAATTACCAGAGGACAAAACCTATCAAATGTGGAGTGATGTTGATGGCGAAATGATAGATATGGGAGTGTTAGAAACAAGTGAGGAATTAATTACCCTAAAATACATTGATAAGGCAGAATCTCTAAATATTACCATTGAGCCTGCAGGTGGAAATGACCACCCTACGGTTGAAAACTTAATTTCCTATGTTACATTTTAGAAGGCTCACCATATAAATCAACCCTTCGATAGGCTCAGGATGACGATACTGGTTCACCGTATAAATCAAAATCAGAAGCTTCTGTGATTTTAATATCGGTGAAATCGCCAATTTTTATGTAATGTTTTGTAGCATCTATTAAGACCTCATTATCAACATCAGGAGAATCAAATTCTGTACGACCTACAAAATGGTTACCCTCTTTTCTATCAATGATACACTTAAAGGTTTTTCCTATTTTTTCTTGGTTCAACTCCCATGAAATTTGAGATTGAATTTCCATAATTTCATTAGCTCGTTCTTGTTTTACATTCTCTGGAACATCATCCTCTAAATTGTAAGCATATGTATTCTCTTCATGGCTATAGGTAAAACATCCCAGTCGCTCAAAACGCATCTCTTGCACCCATTCTTTTAAAATCTGGTAATCTTCTTCGGTCTCCCCAGGATAGCCAACAATTAAAGTAGTTCTGATAGCCATTTCTGGAACAGCAGCTCTAAAATCCTGAAGCAACTTAGTCGTTTTTGCATAAGTAGTACCGCGACGCATACTTTTTAAGATAGCATCCGAAATATGTTGCAGCGGAATATCAATATAATTACAGATTTTATGTTCACTTCTCATCACATCTAGCACATCCATAGGAAATCCTGTTGGGAAGGCGTAATGCAAACGTATCCATTCAATTCCATCAACCTTTACCAGTTTTTGTAATAATTCGGCCAGGTTACGCTTTTTGTAAAGGTCAAGTCCGTAATAGGTAAGGTCTTGCGCAATTAAAATTAATTCCTTGACTCCTTTTGCAGCAAGTTTTTGAGCTTCAGCAACCAATTCTTCAACAGGTTTGCTTTTATGTTTTCCACGCATTAATGGTATAGCACAAAATGAACAAGGCCTATCACATCCTTCGGCAATTTTTAAATAGGCATAGTTTTTTGGCGTAGTTGTTAAACGCTCTCCGATAAGCTCATGCTTGTAATCTGCTCCTAAAGCTTTTAACAGGTTTGGTAAATCGCTAGTCCCAAAATACTCATCCACATTGGGAATCTCTTTTTGTAGGTCCGGTTTGTAACGCTCACTTAAACATCCGGTAACAAAAACCTTGTCTACATCTCCAGCTTCTTTCTTTTGAACATATTCCAAAATGGTATTTACACTTTCCTCTTTCGCATTGGCAATAAATCCACAAGTGTTAATAACTACCACATTTCCTTCTTCTTCGTGGACAACTTCTTTGTTATTCGCTTTTAGCTGTCCCATTAATACTTCAGAATCGTAAACATTTTTGCTACAACCTAAAGTTACTACGTTGATTTTGTTCTTTTTAAGTGATTTTGTGCGCATTGCTTTCTAAATGGACGGCAAAAATACAACAAGCCCCTGCAATTGGTCGATTTTAATAAATATTTCTTTGCCTGTTACGTTAAACCTTATAGGAAATCATAGGTCTTATTAAAAATTGAACCATGAAAAATCAACTGGTCTTAGTAATCTTAACATTCATTTTATATTCATGCTCTAGTGATTCTACTGATATTGAAAATCAAGTTATTACTATTAATCCTGTTCCCAGTCAAGCTTATTTTCCTCCGACGGACTCTAATGAATGGGAAACTATTACCATATCAGATTTAGGTTGGAATGAAGCTGCAGAGCAACCTCTGTATGATTTTTTGGAAAACAGAGGGACAGATGCTTTTTTAATACTTAAGAATGGTCGCATGGTCGTTGAAAAGTATTTTGGTGATTTTACACAAGACGACAACCATGTATGGAATTCAGCAGGAAAGACATTAACAGCTATGACGGTGGGAATTGCCCAAGAAGAAGGGTTTCTAGATATTAATGCTACTTCTATGGAATATTTGGGAAGTGGTTGGTCCAGCCTAACCACTGAACAAGAGCAAAATATAACAGTTTGGAACCACTTAACCATGACCACCGGTCTTGATTATGAGGTTGACGATATCTTTTGTACAGACCCAGAGTGTTTATTATTTAAAAATGAGCCTGGGGAATTCTGGTTTTATCATAATGCCCCCTATACACTATTGGACAGGATTATCACTGGAGCAACAGGAACTGATTTTAAGGATTATTTCTATACTAAAATTCGGGATAAAATTGGTATGCAAGGAATTTGGCTCCCTATCGGATATAATAATAACTATTATAGCACTGCAAGAAGTATGGCACGTTTTGGCATTCTTAATCTCAACAATGGGGTTTGGGATGGTGAAACTATTTTGGGGGATAATACTTTTTTAACAGCTATGAAAAATACTTCTCAGGATATGAACGAAGCTTACGGGTATCTTTATTGGCTTAATGGTAAAAGTAACTATCGCGTTCCTGGAGCTGAAATTGAGCTTTCTGGTAAACTTATACCAAATGCTCCAAACGACCTATATGCGGGCATGGGTAAAAACGATCAAAAATTATATGTTGTGCCCAGTGAGGAACTAGTAATTGTTCGTACGGGCGATGATGCTGGTGAAACCCTTTTAGGCCCTTCCAGTTTTGATAATGAGCTTTGGGCATTACTGAATGATTTAATGGATTAACAATTATTACAGTAACAACCTACTATACTGTATTTTACTCCACTACTCTGTATACCCCTCAGGTATCTTCCTAACTTTGGTCAAATCTTCAAAGGTCTTGCCCATTCGTAACAAATTGGCTTCTGAAAATTGTTTCCCAATGAAGGTTAAGCTAATAGGTTCTCCAGACTCTTTATATCCCATTGGGATGGTCAAAGCAGGATATTTGGCAACTGCGGCATAACCTGCATGGTAGTTATTAATAGATAAAATGGCATCTAAATCATATTTATCCATCGCATCATTAAAATAAGTGCGACCATTTTGTTCTAGTCTGATTTTTATCCCATACAATCCCGTCACGGTTGTAGAGTCTGTCAGTATACCCTCAAACAAGGCTTGCCCATAAGGGATTCTAACTAAAGAGTCTTGATTGTTAAAGGCAACCGCATCTTTAATAGAAGTAATTTTTACAGCATCCTTATCTTGAACTTCAGCATCTATATAACTAGGCAAATCATTGCGCATATCAATATTAAGAATAGAAAGAAAACCACTCATATCAACTTCTGGAGGTGTGAATTCAACAATTTCCGCACCTGCATCTTTCAATTTTATAATTGTAGCCTTATAAATGGAATCGCTTTCTATAAGTCCCTTAAAAACACCTAATTTCAATTCGCTTAATGGAATTGGTCTTTCACCAGAAGTATAAATACCTGCATAGTTTTCTTTAATTGAGGCCTTATCCTTGGGGTCATGACCCATCATTGCAGACAATAAAATTGCATTATCCGTAACATTTCTTGTCATAGGTCCAGGAGTATCTAGGGTACTGGAAATTGGCACAATACCTGTTCTGCTTAAAAGTCCAATTGTTGGTTTTAAACCTACCACAGAATTTTGACTTGAAGGAGATAAAATAGACCCTGAAGTTTCCGTACCCACTGCTGCAACGGCATAATTAGCTGCCATAGATGTTCCACTTCCTGAACTCGACCCTCCCGTTTCAAAAACCCGACGTCCATATGGGTTCAATGTTTGTCCGCCCACAGCACTATACCCAACAGGACAACCGCGACATAAAAAGTAAGCCCATTCACTTAGGTTTACTTTGCCCAATATCAATGCTCCATTCTCTTTTAACCGTTCTATAATAAATGCATCATTGGTCTCATTATCCTGTAACGCAATAGCACCTGCTGTGGTCTTCATATTATCAGTGCCAATATTATCTTTTAAAAGAATCGGCATTCCATAAATTGGATGCAATGCCTTACTTTTCTTATCCAAACTTCTAGCTTCTTCCAATACATTTGGGTTTAAAGCTATAACTGTATTTAATGTTGTTTCATTATCCAATTCGTACTTGTAAATTCTCTTTAGATAGAACAGCACCAATTCTTCATAGGAAAATTTATTGTTAGCAATATGATTTTGAATGGTATTGATGTCGTGCTCCAAAATCATGGATTTTATTTGTGCATACCGTTCTTCTGAAAATCGGGATACCTCATGGTAAAGTGGCCTAAACACATCATTTTTGTCCAACACTTTGGACTGGATAAGTTTATAACGCATGCGGCTGTTCTCATGTTCTGCATTGGCAGCAACTTCTAAAGAGTCGTTGTAGGAAGTCCAGAGTACAACATCTGTATCTGTTTCTTTGATTTCAGAATTGTTTTTGCAAGAAAAAGTAAGTACGAGTAGAATTAATAGAAAAAGTGCTTTACCGAATTTCTGAAAGGATAGCTTAGTCATTTTGTGAGTATTTTCAAGTCTGAAATCTAAATATAAGACTTCTAACTTTTGATTTAAAACTACATGTCACTTATTCTCAACAAGTGCTTTCCACTTTTGGATATTTGCTTGATTCATTCTTACAAACTCATCCTTTTCAAGTTCAGAAGCAATTTTCAAGGACTTTTCAGCAGAAGTAATAGCAGCTTTGTAATTACCTAATTCCGCTTCCACCAAACTCTTGACCCGATGAAAATAATAGGTGTCTCCTCCTAGTTCCGTTGCCTTATTTAAGTAGCCTAATGCTCTTTTTAAATCTTTATCCTGTTCTTGTAGGTAACGCGCAGCTTCATAGTAGGTTTGCGCAGTGGGGTTTTCCTTAATTTGCTTTGTAATTTCCAATTCCATCTGAGCATGCGTGTCTACCTGAAAAGGAATACTAACTTTAGTATTTGCCCAAACTAGATTCAGTTTAGCAGAATTATGGGTGACGGAATCAAAAGCTATCAAAAAATTCTCTTGGTGATATGGAATGCGTTCTGGCTTAACGGAAATTCTAAACAAATCTTCTCCTGGGTCATAATTTTTACGTCCATCTCCCCAATGTGAAATATTGGTATGAAAAGCTATTTGCCAAACTTCTTTTTCTGGGAAGGCATATAGTGCATAAGTTCCTTTGGGTAGTAACTTCCCTAAAACCTCCATATCTGTATCAACCGTAATTTTTGTGCTTTTATTGGCACCAACTCGCCAAATTCGACCATAGGGAACCAATCCACCAAATACTTTACGACCTTTGGCAGCCGGTCTTGAATATGTAATAGTAATTTCTGATAAGCCTACCTCTTGGATTATTTGAGCAAATGGACTTGCTTTTGGATGTGTTATTTGTGAGAACGTTATATTAAATATAAATAATAAGAGCAAAAGACTGAAAACTCTCATTCTTAGATATTAAAAAACGAATCTACGAACTCGTACTTATTAAAGACCTGTAAATCTTCAATCCCCTCGCCTACTCCAATATATTTTACCGGTATTTGAAACTGGTCAGAGATTCCAATGACCACGCCGCCTTTTGCTGTACCATCTAATTTGGTCACTGCCAATGAAGTCACTTCAGTAGCTTTTGTAAACTGTTTGGCCTGCTCAAAAGCGTTCTGTCCCGTAGAACCATCCAATACCAATAAGACTTCGTGTGGAGCATCTGGAACCACTTTTTGCATGACACGTTTAACCTTGGAAAGCTCGTTCATTAAATTTATCTTGTTATGTAAACGCCCTGCAGTATCTATCAAAACCACATCTGCATCATCTGCAACCGCAGAATTTAAAGTATCAAAAGCTACGGAAGCAGGGTCACTACCCATTTTCTGTTTTACTATAGGCACATCTACCCTATCTGCCCAAACCTCTAGTTGGTCAATTGCAGCCGCTCGAAAAGTATCTCCAGCACCCAAAACTACTTTTAAGCCTTTGTCCTTAAATTGCTTGGCCAATTTTCCAATAGTAGTGGTCTTACCAACACCATTTACACCCACTACCATTATTACATGTGGTTTATGGACTTTTGGCAAAGAAAAGTCGGTATCCTCACCAACATGGGTTTCAGAAAGCAGTCCCGCAATCTCTTCGCGAAGAATCTGGTTCAATTCTTCCGTTCCCATGTATTTGTCTCGAGAAACACGTTCTTCAATCCGTTCTATAATTTTTAGTGTAGTATTTACACCAACATCTGAAGTCACCAAAACCTCTTCCAGATTGTCCAATACCTCGTCATCCACTTTGGATTTACCAGCAACAGCTTTGCTCAACTTTCCAAAAAAACTGGTTTTGGACTTCTCTAAACCTTTGTCAAGGGTTTCTTTTTTGTCCTTGGAGAATATATTTTTAAAGAGACTCATGATTTGTTTTGGTTGAAAATCAAAGATAGGAAAGAAGATGGAGTTTTATAAACTAATAAAGCCACTCAGGAGAGTGGCTTTATTAATATAATTTTAAACGTTGCTTATTACTTAGCCAACCAATCGTTTACCAATTCTGGTGACATTACAGACTCAACAAAAGTATAGGCCCCAGTCTTTGGAGACTTTACCATTTTAATGGCTTTTGTTAATCTTTTTGAACTTCCTTGAAGTGTTGCTACAGTCTTCTTTGCCATGGTTATATATTTTATTGTCCACACCCAATAGCTATCAGGAGTGAAAGTCTATTACTTTATTTCTTTATGAACGGTCATACGCTTTAAGATAGGATTGAATTTTTTTATCTCCAATCTATCCGGTGTGTTCTTTTTATTCTTGGTAGTAATATATCTAGAGGTACCAGGTTGTCCTGACTCCTTGTGCTCCGTGCACTCTAAGATAACTTGAACTCTGTTGCCTTTCTTTGCCATTTTCTAATACTTTTACTTAACAAAACCTTTTGCTCTAGCATCTTTTAAGGCTGCAGAGACACCCTTTTTGTTAATTATTTTGATTCCTTTTGAGGAAACATTAAGCGTTACCCACTTATCTTCTTCAGGGATGTAGAATTTCTTCTTGGAAATATTAGCGTCAAATCTTCTCTTCGTTTTATTGATAGAGAAAGAAACGTTATTACCAAACATCACCTTTTTACCTGTAACTTCACAAATTTTGGACATCTGCCTAACTTTTGAGTGATTTTATTGAGGCTGCAAATTTAGGTATTTCTCTTAGACACACAAAATTCTAACTCAGAAATTTAGAATTTCTTTTTGTAATAATTCAAACGCCTTATTTACAGACTTTTGAACAATGCGCTCTCTATGATTTCCCATAGTGAATTTTTGGGTAAAAGTGTGCTTTGGTGTACTAATTGCAATAAAAACCGTACCTACTGGTTCATCCGAATCTCCTTTTGTTGGCCCAGCATTACCTGTGGTAGCAATTGCAAAATCCGTATTCAAAACTTGTCTTACATTTTTCGCCATTGCTAGCGCAACTTCTTCACTCACGACGGAGTGTTTTTCTATTATATCTCTATCCACCCCTAAAAGGTTAATTTTCGTTTCTGTGGCATAGCTTACCACACTGCCCTTAAAATATTTTGATGCTCCAGGTAAAGCGGTTAATTGCTCAGCAATTTTACCCCCTGTAAAGCTCTCAGCAGTAGCTAAACTTAATTTTTTATTGGTAAAAAGATTTGCAATTGAAGATTCAATACTCTCATCTTCTTCCTCACCATAGATAATATCGCCAATAAGAGGATACAGTTTTTTAGCCTCTTTTTCCACCATTTCTTGCAGCTCTTCTTTATGGTTTCCTTTGGCAGATAGACGAAGTCTTACTCTACCTAAACTAGGTAAATAAGCAAATTTTATAGCTTCCGGTAGGTTATTTTCCCAATCTTCTATCTTACTTGCTATTGCACTTTCCCCAAGGCCATAGGTCATAATGGTCTTATGTAAAATATGAGGACGCTTGTATTGAGAGATGATTCTTGGAAGCACGCCACTTGTTATTAAGCCTTTCATTTCAAATGGAACACCTGGTAATGAAACAAACGCGGTTCCATTTTTTTCCATCCAAAGACCGGGAGCTGTACCAAACTCATTCTTTAAAACAGTTGCACTTGCAGGCACTAAAGCTTGTTGTCTATTTAAATCCGAAATGGGTGTTGAGATATATTTCGCAAAGAGTTTTTCAATATGGTTTAGAACTCCTTCATCCTTAACCAATGAATCTCCAAGGTATTCACATAGTGTATGCTTGGTAATATCGTCTTTTGTTGGACCTAATCCTCCAGTAATAATGACTACCTGTGATCTTTTATTTGCTTCTGAAAGAGCATTTAGTATTTGTTGCTTCTCATCTTGAACAGAAGTAATTTGATATACAGAAACACCAATTTTGTTAAGTTCTTTTGCAATAAATGCTGAGTTTGAGTCTACTATTTGGCCTATTAGAATTTCGTCTCCAATGGTAATGATTTCCGCTTGCATACAGTTACTATAATATTCAAACTAGAATTTGAATAATTAAGCTGCAAAAATAACTAAAAGGTGTTCTGCTAGTGAGAATTGTTGTGTTTATACTTCGAAGTCCTTGTGAAGTTCAGCAACCACCTGTTCAATATCTTTTTTAAGGATAGGGAATTTCTCTTCTATAGCACTTAAATTGGAATCGCTCTTACCCAAGGTCTCAATTTCTAGAGCAGTTGCCCTTGTTTGTTCCATCCCTAAAAGATCAACATTTGGTTTGATTTTGTGAGCCATTTTGTAAACCTGTTCAAAATTCTTTTCGGAAATGGCATTTTCCAAATTTTGAAGATCTTCAGGTACTTCTTCTAAGAAAACAGAAATCACGGAAATCACAAAGTCTTGATCTCCTTCAGCCATTTCATTTATCTTATCTAAGCTATAAATCATTATCGTACATTGATTGTAAAAAATTCCTCATCTTCAATTCTACCTTCAAGGTAATCATTTGCGACAACTTTACCAACACCTGAAGGTGTCCCGGTGTAAATAATATCGCCTTTTTTGAGCATAAAATAGGTGGACACATATGCAACCAACGCATCTATCTTCCACAACATCAAGCTTGTATCCCCTTTTTGCACGATTTCCCTATTTTTTAACAAGGAAAAACTTAGTTTGTCTAAATTTTCGTACTTTTTTTTATTAATCCACTTACCAACCACTGCGGCTCCATCAAATCCCTTAGCTTTTTCCCAGGGCAAACCTTTTGCTTTTAGGTCTGATTGTAAATCACGTGCCGTAAAATCTATTCCCAAACTTATCTCATCATAATAGGTATGAGCAAACTTCTCTTTAATGTGCTTACCTACTCTTTTAATTTTGATCAAAACTTCAACTTCATAGTGAATTTCATTAGAGAATTCAGGGATATAAAAATCTTGTTCTTTGGGTAGAACTGCAGAATCCGGTTTAATAAAAACAACTGGTTCGGATGGGCGTTCGTTATTTAGCTCGTCTATGTGATCAGCATAGTTCCTACCTATACAGATTAATTTCATACTAAAAATAAATTGTTATTTACCCTTGGCAATTTTTAAACTTATTGCGGGAATAAAATTTTGATTATTGTCTTTTGATTTTACTTTAAATTCTTGCCATTCACCCATGCCATAAATCATCGCTTTAAAATTCTGATTCTTGGTGTACATACCACCAAATGTAGGTGCAAAACGGTCTTCGATAATAGGCTTATTGGTTATTGGGTTCTTTTCACCTTTTTGATACCAATTATAGGGTATAAAAAGCCATTCCAAACCAATATACACACCATTTTGGGGCATTTGTAGCTTTAATGAAGATATGTCTATTGATGTATAATCGTATGTTCTGACAGATTCTAAAATTATACTTTTTTGCACCATGTCTTTGTTGGGCATTTTGCTTTTAGAATCTACATTATAGAAACGTAGTCTAAATTTTGCTTTTTCTCGGGTAAACTCATTTTTTTGCCTGAAAAACACCGTTATGGTTTTCAAATATTTTTTGCTTGCGCCTATATTGGGAAAGTAAAGTGCCAATACCCATGGCGTAGAGGAAGAATCAAAGCCACTGGTAATACTATAGCTAGAAATAGGGTTTAGTATTTGGGATGCTCCCAACTTTTTGGCTACAACCACTTCTTCAAGCTCGAAACTAGCAGCAACCATTTTCAACTGTTTGGTTTTATATAAGCTTTGTGCCATTAAAATAGTATCCTTATATCCTAATGAAGAAACATGTATTTTCTTTTGTAAGTAGTCCTTTGGGATTTCCAGATGAAACTTTCCCTCTTCTGTAGTAGAAGTTCCTTTTAAAGTGTTTAAAAAACTGATGTTGACATATGGTATGGCATCATTAGTTTTGAAATCTATCACACTGCCTTCAAAATCTACATTTTGTGCAAGAACATAAAAACCAGTAAAAAAAAAGCACAAAAATAATCGCATTTAGGACAATTTATTATTGAGCTTGCTTAGCTTAAGTTGGGTAAGAACCTTTTTGGTATACAAAGGAAAGTCTGCGTTTAAAATCCATCCAAAATAACCTGGTTCTTTTTCCAAAACCTCATCCACAGTTTTACCTTTATGCTTACCAAAGGCAAAAATGGGGTTATCATTCTCATCAATACCAATAAATCCGGCAAAATCTAAGGATTGTTTCCTAGTGGTAAACTCGGAAAGCTTCTTTACATTATTTTCCAATTCCGGATATCTGTCCAATTGAGATAACAAAACCTCATACGTAGCTAAAGTATCAGCCTCAGCACTATGGGCATCTTCTAAATCCTTATCGCAATAGAATTTATAAGCAGCCCCTAGAGTTCTTTTCTCCATTTTATGAAAAATGGTCTGCACATCTACAGAAACCATGTTTTTCATGTCAAAATCAACCTCTGCCCGGAGCATTTCTTCCGCCAAAAGTGGAATATCAAAACGATCAGAATTAAAGCCTGCCAAGTCACTATCCCTAATCATTTTATAGATTTCCTTGGACAATTCTTTAAAAGTAGGCTCGTTTGTTACTTTCTCATTGGAAATTCCATGAACAGCAACTACTTCTGGAGGAATCTCCATTTCTGGATTCACCAACCAAGTTTTACTTTCTTTATTACCATTTGGAAAAATCTTAAGTATGGAGATTTCAACGATTCTATCTTTTGCAACGTTTATTCCAGTTGTTTCCAAATCGAAAAAACAAATAGGCTTGGTAAGTTTTAATTGCATTATGGAATTTTATGTTTTGACAAAGATAGGCCTTCACATAAAGTTCCCTAGCAGAATAATAAATATTGAAGTGTAATTGAACGAATAAAAGCTAATTCTAAATCTCTCGATTTATATCCCAAGCCTCTAGATAATCTGCAACGGTCTTTATAAACATTCCACCAAGTGCACCATTCACAACCCTATGGTCATAACTGTGGGATAAGAACATCTTACTACGCACACCTATAAAATCACCTTCAGGAGTTTCAATTACAGATGGCATTTTACGGATAGCACCTAAAGCTAAAATAGCTACTTGTGGTTGATTGATTATCGGTGTTCCAAACACACTGCCAAAAGAACCTACATTGGTAACCGTGTATGTCCCATCCTTAATTTCATCGGGCTTTAAAGCATTATTTCTTGCCCTATCGGCCAAATCATTGACCGTTTTGGCCATACCAACTAGATTTAGCTGATCCGCATTTTTGATTACAGGCACAATCAAATTACCATCTGGTAAGGCTGCCGCCATACCTAGATTGATATTCTTTTTCTTGATAACATTGTCACCATCCAATGAAACATTAATCAAAGGGAACTTTTTAATTGCAACAGCAACTGCTTCCATAAAAATTGGGGTAAACGTGAGCTTTTCACCCTCACGCTCTTCAAAGGATTTTTTAACCTTATTCCTCCAGTTTACAACATTTGTAACATCCACTTCAATAAAGCTCTGCACGTGTGCAGAAGTTGACACACTTTCTACCATATGATGCGCAATAAGCTTGCCCATACGTGACAGTGGAATAATCTCGTCCCCACCTGATGCTTGAACTGTACTCGTCTTTACCGGAGCCGCCTCAGGAATCTTAGGAGTTTCTTTTACTACTATGGGTTTGGATTCCTCCTTTATTAGCTCAGTAGTTGCAGTAGCGGTGCTACCATTGGCACCTCTATTTTCGATAAATGCTAAAATATCGTTTTTTGTAACCCTGCCTTCTTTTCCTGTGCCAGGAATGGTATCTAATTGTTCTAGGGAAATGCCCTCCTGTTTAGCAATATTTTTCACAAGAGGTGAATAAAAGCGTTCTGAACTGGAAAAATCTTGAACAGATGCCGCAACAGTTTCTTTAGCAGCAAAGACTTGTTGTTGAATTTGTGCAATAGGCTCTTCAAAAACTTGCTCTTCTTCTGTTTTCTCATTGCTTTCCGAAGCAACTTCAACAGCGTCACCTGCCACTTCTATAACCGCTACAACCTCGCCTACTTTTATAATATCGTCAACCTCAAACCTTTTTTCTACTAAAGTACCCTCAACTTCGCTGGGCACTTCAGAATCCACCTTGTCTGTCGCTATTTCAAAAATTGCCTCATCCATCTCAATGGTGTCACCAACCTCTTTGAGCCAAGTAGTTAGTGTTGCCTCGGCAACACTTTCACCCATTTGCGGTAATTTCAATTCAAATTTTGACATATTCCTAATTAACGTATCGATTAAGGCTTATATTTTGCAAAAATAATAAAATATTGACCTTATCATTAATTTTTATGTATTAAATAACGTTCTTTATATAGTTCCATTTTGGCAAGGAACTAATTCGCTTTTATAGAACTTTCAAAAGGTACGCGATTTAAAATACTTCTTCCTAAAGTAACTTCGTCAGCATATTCCAACTCATCCCCTACCGAAATACCTCTTGCAATAGTTGAAGTTGTAACATCATAACCTTCCAATTGTTTATACATATAAAAATTGGTAGTATCCCCTTCCATGGTAGAACTAAGTGCAAATATGAGCTCTTTCACCTTCCCATCTTTCACTTTGTTGACCAAGGAAACAATATTCAAATCTTGAGGGCCAACTCCCTCCATAGGAGATATTTTACCCCCTAGCACATGGTATAACCCCTGATATTGAGAGGTGTTTTCGATAGCCATAACATCCCTAATATCTTCCACCACACACACTAGACTTTCATCCCGTTTAGGATTAGAACATATTTCACACAACTCTGTATCTGAGATATTATGACAAGAACTGCAGAAATTAATTTCTTCACGCAACTTCATTAAAGAGCCAGCCAAGTAAGAGGTACGCTCCTCAGGCTGTTTTAATAAATGTAATACTAGCCTTAATGCTGTTCGCTTACCAATACCAGGCAGCTGAGACATTTCATATACAGCATTCTCAAGAAGTTTAGATGAATATTCCATTGCTGTAAAATTACAATTTTACATTTATCCAAATCGCTTTTTGTATTTTGGACAACAAATTGACTTTATGTCCGCTACTCAGATATTACTGCTTATAGGAGGTTATTTTCTAGTCCTTTTATTGATATCCTATTTTACGGGCAAAAATGATTCCAATACAGATTTCTTTAAGGCTGGTCAGAAGTCACCTTGGTATTTGGTCGCCTTTGGCATGGTAGGGGCTTCTCTTTCAGGTGTAACTTTCATATCTGTACCTGGATGGGTAGAAGCATCTGAGTTTAGCTATATGCAGGTCGTATTGGGCTATTTGTTTGGATATTTTGTGGTCGCATTTGTATTGCTACCTATATATTACAAACTAAACTTAACTTCAATATATGAGTACTTACTTGAACGATTTGGCACGGTAAGTCATAAGACTGGAGCTTTTTTCTTTTTTATATCGCGTGTTTTAGGCGCAGCATTTAGGTTGTATTTGGTTGCGATTGTGCTACAACAATTCGTTTTTGATGACTTTGGGGTTCCTTTTGAAATTACTGTGGTCATATCCATTTTTTTAATTTGGATTTATACTAACAAGGGAGGAATAAAGACTATTGTTTGGACAGACACTCTACAGACAACCTTTATGATTGCCGCTGTTATTTTATCCGTTGTTTTAATCAATAGGGAGCTGGATTGGAGTTTTGGAGAATTTTTAGCTTCCGATGAGCTAAAAGATTATAACAAGTTTTTATTTACGGACAGTTTATTGGCAAAAAATCATTTTATAAAATCTTTCCTTGGTGGCATGTTCATTACTATTTGTATGACTGGTTTAGATCAAGATATGATGCAAAAAAACCTAACATGTAAAAATCTGAAAGATGCACAAAAAAATATGATTTCTTTCAGTTTTGTTTTAGTTGGGGTCACCTTCCTATTTATGCTTTTAGGAGCACTTTTATTCATTTATAGCAAACAAAATGGAATCGCCATTCCTTTAATGGATGGGGCTCCAAAAACAGATTTACTTTTTCCTGAAGTTGCTTTAAATAGTGGATTGGGACTTACTTTATCCATAACTTTTATGTTGGGCCTAATAGCTGCCGCATATAGTAGTGCGGATAGTGCACTAACTTCTTTGACCACTTCTTTTTGTGTAGATTTTTTGAACCTAGATAAGAAAACCGAAAGCGACCAAAAACGAATTCGAAAACGAACCCATGTAGTAATGAGCTTTGTTCTTATCCTGGTTATTATATCATTTAAATATATCCTAAGCCGTAATGTTATTGACAGTCTTTTAATTGTAGCCGGTTACACTTATGGACCTCTTTTAGGACTTTTTGCATTTGGCATATTCACAAAACATAAAATTAAAGACAGGTACGTCTGGTTAGTTGCAATACTTTCCGTTATAACTATATCCATTATCGGCAATATGAATCCCAATTTTTTAGGAGGGTATGTAGTAGGCTATGAACTTTTACCACTAAATGGTCTTTTAACCTTCATAGGACTATGGCTGATTAGAGCTAAAGAACCAACCAAAAATTAAACACTATGAAAACAATGACCTGTAAACAATTGGGTGGCGCTTGTGATGTTGAGTTTAGCGCAAATACCTTTGAAGAAATAGCTGAATTAAGCAAAAGGCATGGCATGGACATGTTCCAGAAAAAAGATGCTGCTCATCTAGAAGCTATGATCGCTATGAAAACATTAATGGAATCTCCTGAAGCGATACAGGCTTGGTTTCAAAATAAAAGAAATGAATTTGATGCATTGCCAGAAGAATAGTGACTAAAACTTTTCTTTTATTAATATTGCCCTGTTGCCAATAATACCAAAGTGCAGGCAACCTCAACTTTAATTTCAGCTTTTTTAAGGAGTTCATAAAATTCTGGGTTTCTGTCCCAGGATTAAAAATGACTCTTTTGGGTTCTAATTTGATAATTTGATAGTAATACTCGCTTTGCCGAGTTGGGTTCATGTATAGTGTAATGGTATCAATATTTTCAAAATTGTCCAAATTGGTTTTAATTTGCACGGAACCTACCTGCCCGGATTTTAACCCAAATGCTTCTGTTTTAATGTTATTTTCCAGTAAGCGATGAATAGCTATATTGCTATATCTGTTTGGTTTTAAGGATGCTCCAAAAACTAAAGTTGTTTTCATTTGTTATTTATCTGTTAAACTAGGTTAAAAGTCGTAACGATTTTGAAAAAATATCGTCTATTGGTAATAGAGTTAAAACTTAATCATTGGTAAGACTGTATTTTTTATAGTTAATGGTTAGTGTTTAGTATAGCTTATCAATGAAAAACCCTGACCCTCTTTATTGAGGTCAGGGTTACTTTTTATATCATACTTTACTTGAGCTTTTTTATTTTACTTAATAATTGTTAAACCCAGACTATAATGTAACATGGTGTTCATAATGTCGTCTATTAAATAACAAAGACGAATACATAAACATGCCTTTTAATAAAATTGACATTTTTGAGACGGCAATTGGTTGGTTAGTGCTTAATCAAAAAGTCAATAAGACCCCGACATAAAGTTGGGGTTTCTTTTTTACCATCTAATAATAACGCTTCCCCAGGTGAATCCACTACCAAAAGCTGCAAGTACGACCAAGTTACCATCGTTAATTTTACCTTTTTCCCAAGCTTCGGTCAAGGCAATTGGTATTGATGCTGCAGTAGTATTGCCATAGTCCATGATATTGTTATAGACTTGGTCATTAGAAAGACCAAACTTCTTTTGTACAAACTGTGAAATTCTAAGATTAGCTTGGTGTGGAACCAACATATTAATGTCTGATGGATTTAATCCATTTGTCTGCAAACCTTCCATAATAACCTCACTAAAACGAACTACAGCGTTTTTAAATACAAATTGACCATTCATATATGGAAAATAAGATTCGTCATTGGGGTCATTGTCTTCAATAATGTCCGTAACCCAACGTTTCCCCATTCCTGGTGCAATCAATGAAAGTTCCTCTGCATGTTGGCCTTCGGAGTGCAAGTGTGTGGATAGAATCCCCTTTGTGGTATCTTCTTCCCTGCTTACAACTGCAGCTCCAGCACCATCTCCAAAAATAACGGAAACACCTCTACCCCTAGTTGTCATATCCAAGCCGGTAGAATGTACTTCGGAACCAATGACCAATACATTTTTATACATTCCAGTTTTTACATATTGATCTGCAACGGATATTCCATAGACGAATCCAGAACACTGATTTCTTACATCAAGAGCTCCAACGGTTTTTATTCCCAAATCACGTTGTACCAAAACACCAGGTCCAGGAAAGTAATAATCTGGACTTAAGGTGGCAAAAATGATGAAATCGATATCATCCTTATCAATGCCAGCACGTTCAATAGCAATCTTCGCTGCTCTAACACCCATGGTAGTGGTTGTATCTTCTCCTTTAATGACATGGCGTCGCTCTTTGATACCTGTTCGTTCCTGAATCCATTCGTCATTGGTATCCATCAACTTTGAAAGGTCATCATTGGTAACAACATTATCTGGAACATAGTGACCTAAACCTATAATTTTAGAATTGTACATAATAGATTATTTACTAGAAACAGCAAAACCATTCCATTTTAATTCTGAAAAGTAACAATTTATATTCGGAGATCTAATTTCATGTCAAAAAAATAGTAGTAAAAGCTATTTAACATTATTTCATTTGACCTAAAAATCGTAACTTTAGAAAGCTGGTATTCCTTCTTCTTAAACACTATAAATTCATCAAATGAAAAAAGCTGTATTTCTTTTTGCCCTTCTATCAACCATATTAGTATTTTCCCAAGAAAATCTCAACTACCAAAAGCCGTCAAAAGAAATTCTAGATTTAGTTGATGCTCCCATAGCACCTTCGGTGCTTCTAACTGAAGACGGTAAACATACGGTCTTTTTATATCGGGATTACTATAAAAGTATAGCTGAGCTTTCAGAAACAGAACTTCGCCTAGCTGGTCTTAGAATTAATCCCAAAACCAATATTGGTAGTAGAACCAATTATTATAACAACATTAAGCTTAAAGAAACGAGCAACAACAAAGTATCTGAAGTCTCAAATATGCCCAATAACCCTAGGTTAGCAAATTTTACATGGTCGCCAGATCAGTCAAAAATCGCCGTAACCAATACCACGACCAATGGCGTTGAGATTTGGGTTTTAGATTTAAGAAAGGCTGAAATGATAAAACTTACAGATGCCAATGTAAATGCCAATATGCGTGACGTCATTAATTGGTTCAAGGATAGTCAATCTATTCTGGTCAAGATGTTGCCAAATGATCGAAAAGACTTAGTAAATGTTAATGAAGCAGTACCTGTGGGGCCAACAATTTCATCTAATGATGGAAAAAAAGCACAGAATAGAACCTATCAAGACCTATTAAAAAACCCAAATGACGAATTTAACTTTGAACAATTAGCAAGGTCAGAACTATATAAAGTGGGTTTGGACGGCTCAAAAACTGAATGGCTTGATGCCGCAATGTATAGCAACATCAGTTTTTCTCCAAATGGAGAATATGTTATGGTTGTTGATGTTCAAAAGCCTTTTTCTTATCTCGTACCATATTACCGTTTTCCTTCGAAGACATCAATCTATAATAAAGATGGCAATTTGGTCAACACACTTTTAGAAGTACCGCTAATTGAAGATTTGCCAAAAGGTTTTATGGCAGTTCGTATGGGCAAACGCAATTTAACTTGGCGTAATGACAAACCGGCTAGCTTGATTTATGTTGAAGCACTAGATCAAGGCGACCCCGAAAAAGAAGTTGCATATAGGGATGAAGTTTTTCAATTAGATGCACCTTTTAAGGAAAAAGGAAAAAGCATTTTAAAAACAAAAAACAGATTTAGTTGGATTCAATGGGGGAACGATAATTTAGCCATTGCATACGATTATTGGTGGAACAATCGAAATACTAAAACTTATCTTTTTGACCCTTCAGACACCTCAAAGGAATCTAAAATACTGTCTGACCGAAATTATCAGGATGCATATAGTGACCCTGGAGACTTTGTTACCAAGAGAAACAAAAATGGAATGAGAGTGTTGGCTTTGGACAACAATAGTGCCTACCTTTTAGGTGATGGCCATACCTCTGAAGGGCAATTCCCATTTGTGGAAAGAATGAATTTAGAGTCGTTGGAAAAAACAAGACTTTATACTTCCAAATTAGAAGGCAAGAAAGAAAATCTTATTAATTATAATGCTACTAAAGATGAGCTATTAGTTCGTATTGAATCACCAAGTGAATATCCAAACTATTATTACAAAAGCTTGGTTAAAAGAAGAGGTGCTAGGCAATTGACCTATTTTGAAAATCCATTTAAAAGCCTTCAAAATGTGCACAAAGAAGTAATCAACTATAAACGTGATGATGGACTTGAACTTAGCGGTACTTTATACCTACCTGTGGGATACGACAAGTCTAAAAAGGAAAAAAAACCCATGATACTATGGGCATATCCAAGAGAATACAAAGACAAGAACAGTGCTTCTCAAAACACGCAAAATCCCAATGAATTTACATACCCATATTGGGGCTCGCCTATTTATTGGGTGACCAAAGGCTATGTAGTGTTAGATGATGCTGCATTTCCAATAATTGGCGAAGGTGACGAGCAGCCAAACGATAGTTTCAGAACCCAATTGGTCGCTAATGGTAAAGCGGCAATAGATGCAGTTCATAATATGGGATATATTGATAGAAAAAAAGTAGCGGTAGGCGGCCATAGTTATGGAGCCTTTATGGTAGCCAATTTGTTATCACATTCTAATCTTTTTGCTGCAGGTATTGCTAGAAGCGGTGCCTACAATAGAACATTGACCCCTTTTGGCTTTCAAAGCGAGGAAAGAAATTATTGGGAAGCACCAGAAGTGTACTATAATATGTCACCATTCATGCACGCAGATAAAATGAAAACCCCATTGCTATTAGTCCATGGCGAGGCGGATAATAATTCTGGTACTTACCCTATGCAAAGTGAACGTTATTTTAATGCACTAAAAGGGTTGGGGGCTACTGTGCGATTAGTCATGTTCCCTAAAGAAAGTCATGGGTATAGAGCAAAAGAAAGTATTTTACATTTGCTGTGGGAACAGGATCAATGGTTAGAAAAATATGTAAAACAGGCAGATTCTTCCGAAAAAATTGAATTAGCTGATCCTATCGGGAAAGATAAATAGTAAATTAAGATAAATACTGCCTAAAATCGTTTACGATTACCTTAGCTTCTAAATCATGAAGTAAGTTATATAATCCAAAAAACGTTCGATTCATATATAAAAAGTGCTTTGAGCCACGGTTACCGTTCATTTTACGAATCTGTTCATCTTTCGAGTAACGTTCACTTAAGTCTGCTATTTTAGACCAAAATAAGTCTGAACCAAAGTCAAACTCTTCTTCATGGAATGGTGAAGTGAACAAGCTCAACATCTCTTTAAATAACGCTTTAAAGAATTCAAGTTCTTTTTGTGAGTCCGTTGGGGTCAATATTTCAAGTTCATACAACTTTTCCATAAAGACCTCGTCATTATTGATGTTCTCCTTTTTAGCCAATTCAAAATAAGGGATATAAAACTCATCAGGAATTTCCTTGATACAACCAAAATCTATGGCGATTAAGGTATTTCTTGAGCTTACCAAAAAATTACCAGGATGTGGATCCGCATGTACCTTTCTTAAGCCATGTATCTGATACATATAAAAGTTCCAAAGTGCCTGTCCCAGCTTATTGCCAACTTCATCTGTAAATCCAGTTTTGGCAAACTCACTAAGGTGTTTGCCTTTCATCCAATCCATGGTTATGATTCGCTCACTGGACAATTCTTTGTAATATTTTGGAAATTCCATATTAGGTATAACAGAACAGGCCTCAGTAATCTCTTTGCTTTGTTGCAATTCCAAAATATAATTGGTTTCTTCAACCAATTTGTTTTCAACTTCTTTAAAATATTTATCTGAATCTTTTCCTTGCAGATTGAACATTCTTATAGCGATTGGCTTCACTATTGCCAAATCGCTACTAATACTTTCTGCAACACCCGGATATTGAATCTTGACAGCAAGTTTTTTATCGCCTTTTGTCGCCTTATGCACCTGCCCTATACTTGCAGCATTAACAGAATCTCTCTCAAAAGAGTCAAAAATATCTTCTGGATATTTTCCTAAATATTTTTTGAACGTTTTTCTGACTAAGGGAGCAGAAAGTGGGGGAACTGAAAATTGTGAAAGGGAGAATTTCTCAACGTAAGCATTGGGGAGTAAGTTTTTCTCCATACTCAACATCTGAGCCACCTTTAAAGCACTACCCTTTAAACTTTTTAAACCATCATAAATGTCACCGGCATTATCTTCATTAAGCTCGTCTTTAGTTAAACTAGGGTTAACTAATTTCTTGCTGTAATATTTGGCATAATTACCACCAATTTTAACACCGGTTTTTACCAATTTTCCTGCACGTTCTATCTTTCCCGTAGGGATTTTATCCAGTGTTTTCATATAAAATTATGCGAAGTTTTCCTTGTATAAAAATTTACCAAAATCAATAATGCTGTCCAGAGGTGTATTATCAAAAACATCAAAAATTGTGGCAACAGATTTCTCTATTGCCAAATCTGTTTTTACAAATCCAGGAGAAGAATCGTCCATCCAGAATTTTAAAAGGAAAAGGAATTGAACCCATGCACCTTCTGAAAAAATCCTTGGGCTTTGCTTTGTGATTTTTAAGGTCTTGTCTGCATTACCTTCTTCAATAAGTTCGCTCGCAAACTCCTTTAAGTGCGTTCTAAGTTCTTTTAACTCACTCATTTTATCCAACATTTTGCGATTGCCATCCAAAGTGAATAAAACGTAACTTCTGTTTAAAGTCAATAGTTCGAAAAAAGTGTAAAAGTAGGTAAGCATTTTGTCCTTATTGCTAAAGCTTCCGTACTCCTTATTCTTGTTTGATAGGTTTAATGTATTTGAGTGAAATTTGTTCCATATGGATTTTTGTAATGATTCAAAAGAACCAAAAAAAGAATAGAATTCCTCCTCTTTAATTTTATTTTGCTTACAAAACTTAAATATAGACTTAGGATATGTCTCATGTTCCAAAACATAATCCATATATAGACCTATTATCTTATCGTCGGTTATTTTCGCTGTACTCGCTTTAGTAGCCATTTCTAGATTTTTTGTTAAAACAAATTTACAATATTATAAACACTATTTCTGTTAATAATCTAACAAAAAAGAAAACGTGTTCTTTAGCAAGAACACGTTTTCAACAACCTAACCAATAAATAAACAAACTCGTTGTAACTTTTACTTTTTCATAGCAGAGTTTTTCCTTACAACAATGTAAAAATAATTAATGTTTAATTATATTAAAAATATATTAAACAAAATTTATGTTAAACTTTTCAGTATTAAAATAACTAACCAAAGTATTGATGTCAGTTTGTCATCTTTTTATGCTATGGTACTTTTTTTGAAAAGCTTAATGCCAAATAGTATAATTAGGTTTCAGCATTTGTTGAAATAAAAAATAAAATTCGAAATAGTATGGCTAAAGGTAAAATCAATGTTTCAGTAGAAAACATTTTCCCACTAATCAAAAAATTTCTTTATAGTGACCACGAAATATTTTTACGGGAGTTAATTTCTAATGCGACAGATGCGACACTTAAACTAAAGCATCTTGCCGCTATAGGAGAAGCTAAAGTTGAATACGGTAATCCACAGATTGAAATCAAAGTCGATAAGGATAACAAGAAAGTTCATATCATTGACCAAGGTATAGGGATGACTGAAGAAGAAGTTAAAAAATATATTAACGAGGTCGCATTTTCAGGTGCTGAAGAGTTTTTAGATAAGTATAAAGATGCTGGTAAGGACACTGGCATTATTGGTCATTTTGGACTTGGATTCTATTCAGCCTTTATGGTTGCTGAAAAAGTAGAAATTATCACCAAGAGCTTTAAAGATGAACCAGCTGTTCATTGGTCTTGTGATGGTTCTCCACAATTTGAGCTTAAAAAAGCTAAAAAACAAGACAGAGGGACAGAAATTATACTGCATGTTGCTGAAGATTCTACAGAGTTTTTAGAGGAGGCAAGAATCCGTGAGCTTTTAAATAAGTATAATAAGTTTATGCCTATTCCGATTAAATTTGGAACAAAGGAAATCAACGATCCTGAGCATAAGCCTAAAACCACAAAAGACAAGGACGGAAAAGAAACTACTGAACCACACAAACAGATTACTGTTGATGACATTATCAACAATCCAAATCCTGCTTGGACCAAGAAACCAGCAGATTTAAAAGAGGAAGATTACAAAGGTTTTTACAGGGAATTGTATCCAATGCAATTTGAAGAGCCTTTGTTCAACATTCATTTGAATGTAGATTACCCATTTAACTTAACTGGTATCTTATACTTCCCTAAGTTGACCAATGACCTGAACATTCAGAAAGACAAAATTCAACTATATCAAAATCAAGTTTTTGTTACGGATAATGTTGAAGGTATAGTACCCGAATTTTTGACTATGCTACGTGGAGTTATTGATTCTCCAGATATTCCTTTGAATGTTTCTCGTTCGTATTTACAAGCAGACGGAGCAGTTAAGAAAATTTCATCTTACATCACTAAAAAAGTAGCAGATAAGTTAAGTTCTCTGTTCAAAAACAATCGTGAAGACTTCGAACAAAAATGGAACGACATCAAGGTAGTTATTGAGTATGGAATGCTTTCTGAGGATAAGTTCTTTGAAAAAGCAGATAAGTTCGCACTATACCCAACAGTAGATGGCACTTACTATACTTTTGAAGAGTTAGAAACGAAGATTAAGGCCAACCAAACAGATAAGGATGATAAAATGGTCATTCTTTATGCCTCAGATAAAGAAGCACAACATAGTTATATAGAAGGAGCTAAAGCCAAAGGCTATGAAGTCCTACTTTTAGATTCTCCTATTGTTCCGCATCTAATGCAAAAATTGGAAACTTCCAAAGAGAAGATTTCATTTGCCCGTGTAGATGCTGACCATATTGACAACCTCATCAAAAAAGAGGATACCGCAATTTCTAAGTTGTCTGACGATGAAAAAGAAAAACTGAAAGGCGAAATTGAAAAAGTTATTGATCCTAAATCTGGATTTACCGTTCAATTGGAAGCTATGGATAGTTCATCACAACCTTTTATTATCACTGAACCTGAGTTTATGCGTCGTATGAAAGATATGCAGCAGACAGGTGGCGGTGGAATGTTTGGTATGGGCAATATGCCAGATATGTTCAATCTTATCGTTAACACCAACCACGAGCTAGTGGGTGAAATCTTAAACACCAAAACTGCAAAAAAAAGGGAACGTTTAATTAATCAGTCATTAGATTTAGCACGATTGTCCAAAGGACTTTTAAAGGGTGAGGAATTGACCAATTTTATTAATCGCAGTTACGAAATGATTAAGTAGTCTATCATTCCCTCAAAGATTCACTAAAAAACAAAACCGCTCTTAGAATCTAAGAGCGGTTTTTTATTGCTTTAGAAATTTAAAGGGCTTCGATTTTAAATCACTATCGAATTTTAAGAAGTAAAGTCCAGGTTTTAAATCGCCAATGTAAAAAGGAACTTCATATGGTCTTTCTGCAATTAATTGACCGGATATATCAAAAATAAGTCCTTTTGTCCCCTTATCATTTTCAAAACCGCTTACTTCGATATAATTTTGAGACGGATTTGGGTATAAAATTTGCTCATCATTAGAACCTTTGTTTTCAATATTTCCTGAATCTTCTTCTTGTCCTGAAGCAGGTTTTACAATTTCTAATTTAACCAAAGAAGCGCCTCCAGCATAATAAATATTTCCTTCTTCATCAATAATATTATTGCATCCCCCATCATCCAAAGGATTTTTTAATGCTTTACAGGATTTTCCCAGATACTTTTTAAATTTAACTAAGCCTGTATCCCAGTCCAAACCATAGTAGTAATAGTTACAATTGTCTTCCCTCCCGCTACCATATACAAGGTTAGAACCAACACTATAGGTTAGTACTCCATTCATATTAATGTCTTTATTTACCCATGCAATTTCAAACTTGTTTTCATCTGAATTCCAATGGATTTTCTGTACACCTTTGAGCGTATTGCTACCTTGGCCTAGAAATCCATTAAATTGAGCTATACCAACATCATATTCGTAAACAGTAGGTGAATTTTCGATAGACTGAAATTTATTGCTGAAAGCTTCCGCTGCTGGCAATTGAATTTTTCCAGCTAAACGAATATCTTCTCCTGGGATACCTTTCCAATCTTCAGGAATTTCCCTCCAAAAAGCCACCAAATTATTTTTTGCATGCCCATCAGACATTACTACCAATTTATCACTGTCTTCACCAAAACCCATCAAACTAGGAGTAGTACCACTACCTTCGGCCCATCGACCAGTTGGTCCATCATTTACAAAATCATAAAAAGCTTCAAAGCCAATACTTAGTCTTTGACCATCCCAATCTATACGAATTAAACGATGCGTAGTCACCAAATAGAAACTATTGTCTTTATCAACTGGAAAACCGTTGTGCCCAATTATTTCATTATCGGCAACCTGTTGAATATCCATCTTTGCCAACAAGTCTAAATCTTGACTCAAAATACCTACTGTACATTTTCCGTATTTTCCTTTACCATTGTCACTTGCAAATACTATTTGCCCCAAATAGTTAATACCAGAGTGTTGGGTTTTACCAATACCATAGTCTCCAAAATCAAAAGTCTTTTTTAGTTCCAGTTGTGAATATAGGTTCTTGGGGTTTTTATCCCCCAGCTTGTACAACTTAGTTGAGATATTCTTCCTTGGGTTATACTTCGGATCAAAAGTGTACCATTGGTTACCCTTTATCTGCAAATGATTATAGCTGAAACTAGTTAACCAATCTTTATCTATTCTAAACTTTGAAATAATCCTTGGACCGTTTTTAGTATTTAGAATCTTCATAAAGTGAGTAGCATTTGACTGTAATAAAGCTCTTTTACCGTTTGGGTAAGGATCAGAGAAATAGGTCCATGGTGAAGTTCCTCCTTTAATCCCTTTGAGTATTTTTACTACTACAGAATCAGAGTCTGTTGGTCCAGCAAACTCAGAATAGGATTGTCTGGCACTATTGGTATGGTAGATTGGCCAAGGAGAATCGGCCAACCATGGATTTTTAGGTGCTACTTGACCAAACATTAAAATAGGTAATACAAAAAAAAGAATCCACGTTATTTTCATGATTTGTAGATTTAAGATTAATTTACTGCCAACTCTTCAATAAATAACTCCATTATTCGTGCCTATTGTATTAGCTAAATCTTATTTTCAATGAAACAAAAGCAATTTTCAACGAAATGGAAAGAGTTCTGGACATTGAGAAAGCGTTTTGTTTTTTGGGGTATCATTTTGCTTGCTGCAAGTATCAATTATTATAATCAGTTTTTCACGTATTGGCCATCATTCTTGTTATCGCTCCTAATAACTCTTGAAGTTATGGGGATGTTCTATTTGGGCTATCAGCAATTGAGCAGGGCGAAGACGTTTCCCCACCTAAGATTTTGGTCCTACACCCTTTTGTTTACTTTTTTTAGATTGGTTATAGTTTATCATGTACTACAACATCATTTACCAGAATGGACAGTTTTCCACTATCCTGGACGCACGATTCCATTTTTGTTTTTTACATCTGCAGCCTTTCTTTTTTTGGGATACAGCTATTCAATCTACGAATGGGGCTTGGCAGCACGTGAAGAATACAACCGAATGTTAAATCATAATCATTATACCCAACAACACCCATTATCTATAAGAAGCGAAGGAAAGACAATACGGTTATTACCCCAAGAAATACTCTATTTAGAAGCAAAAGGCGAGTATATTAACTATGTAACCGTGAGTAATAAGCATATGTGCTTTCAACGAATGAAGAAAGCTGAAAAAGAATTACAAGAATATGGGTTTTTAAGAGCACATAGGTCTTACATTATAAATCCAATGAATGTAAAATCATTTTCAAATTCTGAAGTACAGATGAATAACAATATTACCATTCCAGTGAGCAAAACCTATAAAGAAAGTCTGTTAAAAAGTTTTGATATTCTTGACAACATGTAAATTCATTATCTTGGAATACTAATCAACCAGACCTATGAGCAACGATTATAATAGTTCTTCTTTTAAAAAACTACTTGACAAACTACAACAAGAAAGTTGGCAGTTAGAACTACTGATTTCAGGTTTTGCGATTTTTGGACTCTTCCAAGTAATGAATCCACTCCAAGAAGAGCTTACTAAGGCCATTGGTAACGATCAAGGGATTTACAGTTATTTTATACAAACCGTTTATCCTGCACTTACTATTTTACTTGTAGTCCTCTTAATCCATGTAATTTTAAGAGGAGTATGGATTGGAGCTTTAGGTCTACGTTATGTTTCCAATGAGATTGATTACGACGAGCTACAATACTCTAAAAAATTTACCGAACACCTTACAAAAAAAGTAGGTTCTTTTGATAGGTATATTTCCCGATTAGAAAACATTTGTAGTACGCTGTTTGCAATTGCCTTTTTAATGGTTTTCTATTTTATGGCCTATATGTTGGTAATTGGTTTTTATGTGCTAGTGAGTAGTTTAATTGAAATAACTGGTCTTTTAAGCAACGACCAGCAAGTAGTTTTTAATGTTTATTGGGGGTTTATTTATTTCTCTTTTGCACTACTTATTTTCATAGACTTTTTAGGCATGGGAATACTAAAAAAAGGCAACTTACGGCCAAAGATTTACTATCCGGTTTATCGTTTCTTTAGTATCGTCACCCTTTCTTTTTTATACCGCCCCTTGGTTTATAATTTTTTAGATCAGAAGAGAACAAAATGGCTTGCCACATTTATTTTACCCACCTATTTATTAGTAAGTTTTTTACTAAGTGCTTTCTCAAAACAACATTCAAATTACCTTACACCAAATGCAGATTCAAGTTCTATTTATGCAAATACCAGTAATTATGAAGATGTAATTAATAGGAGCGAAGATTTAGTTGATTTTGCCACTATACCATCAAAAGTGATAACCACTTCCTATTTACCACTTAAAATACCCTTCACCACATTTAAAGAAAATGCGGTATATAAACAGGATAGTTCATTAACACCTACAAATGATGAAAGAGGTTATGGATTTAATGGCGGAAAAATGGCGATTCCTGGACTAACCTTTTCAATAAATAACAGCAAAAATATTGATGAGCAAAAAAAATATTTGAATGTGGTTAATAAGATGTACAAAGTACTTATAGATACTACAGCAATAGAAAAGGAATTTATTTATACTACCAATTTAGATGGACGTCTTCAATTTGAAACCTTCTTAGATATTTCGTCCATTACTAATGGAAAGCATTTGTTACACATAATAGGACCACGAGGAGACAACCAACTCTTCAAGAAAAAAATTAAAATCGACACGCTAGTGACCATCCCCTTCTGGCGTTTTAAAGACTAAACTTTAGTATCTTGTTTTTACAAAACCAAGAAAACCAATGAATAACGATTACAAAAGCCCTGCATTTAAAAAGCTATTGGATTCTTTACAACAGCAAAGTTGGGAACTAGAACTACTCATCTCGGGTTTTGCAATTTTTGGTCTTTTCACTGCTTATGAGCCTGTAAAAATTGAAATGATTCAGGCCAGTAATGAACAGCAAATTTATAGTTTCGTAATATATTTTTTAGCCCTTACCGCTTGCTCCATTCTACTTTTCAATTTGTTATTGCATGTAATCTTAAGGGGGCTTTGGATTGGCGCATTAGGTCTTAGATATGTTTCGGGCGATATAGAATTTGAGAAACTAAAATATGCAGATCGTTTTAAAAAATACTTGAGTAAACGAATAGTTTCTTTTGACCGTTACATTGGCAGTCTAGAAAACTATTGTAGTATTCTATTTGCAGTTTCTTTCTTATTGATTTTTTATGTATTAGCACTTACTGTTGTAATAATTGTTTTAGTCTTAATTGCAAATTTTATCATTGATAATGAAAATCTACCAAATTGGGTTTCAAACTGGGTAGGCATACCGCTAATGATATTTTTAGTTGCAGGCATGTTTTTTACCTTTTTTGACTTTGTAACTCAAGGATTGTTAAAAAGGAACAAATGGATAGCAAAAATATATTTTCCGATTTATTGGGTTTTTAGCTTCCTTACCTTGTCGTTTTTGTATAGACCATTGGTATATAATTTTTTAGATAACAAATTTGGAAAAAGACTTATTCTTTTATTAACACCAATCTATTTGCTCATTCTAATAGTTGCTTCTTTAGAGTATCAAAACTCAAATTATTTGGATAAAGAAAGAGATTCTTCGTCTCAATTCGCAAACAAAGAAAATTACATGGATTTACTAACGGAAGATGGCGACTTCCCTGGTGAAGTCGTAATTCCATCAAAAATTATTAGAACGCCATATTTGCCTATTTTTATTCCATATAAAGAAAATATAGAGGACAGAATTTTTGCATATGATTCTACTTTAAAACCTAAAAAAGATTTAAGAGGTTTATCTTCTGGGGTGAATTTTAGTACAAGCTGGGAAGACCAATTTGATAGTAAAAAACAACGCGATAGTATCAGAAAAAGATACTTAGAACTATTTAACGAAACCCATTCCTTTAAAATTGACACAATAAAAATTGATGGCAACTTTATAGTTACCACTAGTAATAAAGGGCAACTAGGCTTTGAGACCAACTTAAATATTCGAGATATTCCTGAAGGGATGCACATTTTAAAACTCAACAGATTAAGAAAACGAAAAGATACTACCCAAACATTATTAGAAGCTCAAGTACCCTTTTGGTACTTTAAAGAATAAACTATGTACTATCCATGGCATTTATACCTGATGGCCGGTATGTATATTTTTGCAGGAATTATGCACTTTGTTAAACCTAAAGCCTATATGCGTATAATGCCAAGGTATTTATCCAATCACAAGGCCTTGGTTTTTTGGAGTGGAATAGCAGAAATAGTTTTAGGAATTGGACTATGTTTTTCTAAAACCAAGAATTTAGCTATTTGGGGTATTATTGCTATGCTAGTAGTCTTTTTAATGGTTCATTTTTATATGCTATCCGGTGAAAAAGCTTCAGCAGGGATTCCTAAGTGGATTCTTATTCTTAGAATTCCATTACAATTTGGTTTGATGTATTGGGCATATTGGTATCTTCAGTTTTAGGCCAATCTATTCTCAAAGTATTTTTTTAGAACTAGGGTATGTAGACAAATCATTAGTCCAAAAATTACAATGGAATAGGTCAAAGTTTTTGAAAAATTCAATTGTGCGAAAAAATCTGAAGACCATACACCTATCTTGTTTAAATCTTCAAAATATGAAGTTGAAGTTCCTGAAGTCGCATATAAATCAATACCATAAACCACTAAACCAACAATTAAAATTGCTGCCAATGATAATATCCATTTTGGTAACAAAGGCTTATACTCTAATTGTTGACTTTTACCCTTAATGGCTTTTTCCACTACTTTTTGGGTAAAACCATGTGAAGGCACCTCCAAGCTATCTGAAGCCATTAAGTTATCAATCAACTTTTCTAATTCCTCTTGATTATCCATAATTTCTTATTGTCTCTGGGTTCAACCGTTCTTTTAATATACTTCCCAATCTTTCACGTGCTCTAAAGAGTCTAACTTTAACCGTATTTTCAGATAAACTAAGAATCTTAGAAAGCTCTTTCAAATTTTTTTCTTCAAAATAAAAAAATGATAATAAAGCACTATCATTTGGCGATAGGAGCTCCATACACTTTTTAAGCAATTTGGATTTCTCCCCTCTTTCAATATCATCCAAAACAGTGTTTAAATTGGCAATTTCTAAACCAGATATTTCATCAAATGAACTAATATTCTGTTCTTTCTTTATCTTTTTCAATCTATCTAAGCATGTATTATAGGTTATTCTATAAATCCATGTTGAAAACTTAGAATCCCCTTTAAAATTTTTAATTGACTTAAAAACTTTAATAAAAGTATCTTGTGCTACCTCTTCAGCTTCTTCCGGGTTCTTCAACATTCGCAACGCAACTGTAAACACTAAATTCTTGTAATCATCCACAAGTTTTGAAAACTCTTGCGAATCACCACTTAGTATTAATTGAACATTTGGCTGGTTAAGGTTTTGTTCCATTTAGTATATAGGACGAAAAAAGAATCGTGCAGGTTACATAAATTTAAAAAAACTTCATGGGTGTAACCTTTTTGGAAAAAGCATCGTCATAAGGACAAATGAGTTTATTAATCAATTAAAAACGAATAATTATGGGATCAGAATTAATTATTATACCAATTTTCTTTGGAGCAATATTTGGAATTGCCTACCTCTATTTTTCCACACGGAACAAAGAACGCTTGGCTTTAATAGAAAAAGGGGCAGATGCAAGTATTTTTGTTAAAGGCGGAAATCGAACAGCACCTATCTGGAAAGTACTATTATTAAATCTAGCCCTTTTATTAATGGGCATTGGTCTTGGTATATTCATAGGTTCTCTTATGGAAGCAGCAGGTTTTGATGATGACGTAGCATACCCTGCAACAATCTTCTTTATGGCCGGTGTTGGTTTATTTACGGGGTATACAATGACAAAACGTTTGGAAAAGGAAGACTAACCATCTAAACATTAACAAGAGAAACCATCACGATTGTGATGGTTTTTTTATTTTCATAAGATGAAAGTTATTTCGACAAATTTAGCCCAACCAAGAACCGTTTTATGGCGTGGGAGAGAGATACAAACAGGTATTTACAAAGAACCTGTTGAGGAATCTTTACTGCTACAAAAAGAGGACGTTGCAAATGACACTGTTATCGATAGAAAACATCATGGTGGGGAGTTTAAAGCTTGCTATCTTTTTTCTTCAGATTACTATAGTGATTGGAAAGGATTTTATCCAAACCTAAATTGGGACTGGGGTATGTTTGGTGAAAATCTTACAGTTGAAGGATTAGACGAAAATAAGTTATGCATTGGTGATTTATTTAAAATAGGCACCGCACTTGTACAAATAACCGAACCTAGACAGCCTTGCCATAAATTGGGAATAAAGTTCGGTGACCATAAGGTTATAAAAGAGTTTATTGAATATGGACATCCAGGTACTTATGTTCGTATTATAACTGAAGGAAGAGTAAAAAAAGGTGATATTCTGGAGCTAAAACAAAAAAGCAAGAGCACTTTAACCGTTCAACAGTACAATCAATTGGTAAATCAGAAAGAGAAAGATTTAGAATTGGTAAAATTAGCCGTAGTGAATAATAGCATAAGAGAAGAGAAAAGGGAAAAGCTTAAAAAATTGTTATAGAAAAGCCCCAAATGAATTTGAGGCTTTCTAAAACTGAATAAAAATTAACTGAACTACTTTACTTCTATTTTTTCTTTGTAAGTACCAAGTTTGTCAACCACAACTACTGTATATTCATCTTCGTAAGCATTGCTAAAATTAAAGGCTTTTTCAATTACGATTTCGCCCTCTAAACTTTCTTTGTATACAATTCTGCCTTCACTATCATAAACTTTTAGTATCACTTTACCTTTACTCAAGTTCAAAAGATTTACAAGAACTTTGTCACCTTTCTTTTTAAAGGTAGGGTCTAAATCAATAGAAAGAATGTTCTTTTCAACCTCATTTTTAGCATTAGTTTTCTTACCAAAAGAGTTTTCTGGTGCATTCGCCATACTTAATGTTGAACTTAATAATATGGCTGCTGCTACTGAATTTTTTAAAATTGTCTTCATAACATGTTGTTTTTAATATTTGTAATTAATTTACACTGCAAACATACTTCCTAAGCACATTACGGAACTACTACAAATTTTTCCTATTTCTGTTGAATTTTAACCAAATAACCCTCCTAAACATCCTGAAAGGGTAATTTTAAACATGTTTTGGTTAATTTTGCATAGATTCAATTCTATAGACAAGACTAACTTTACTATTGAAAAAGAAAAAATTGCCCTATGAATCAAAAACCTATTTTTGAAGCAATTGCTCCAGATTTTGGACACTCATTCACCTATCAAAGATTTGATGAAAACAAAACAAATACTAATGGTATATGGCATTTTCATCCGGAATTAGAGCTGGTTTATATCAATGGAGGTTCTGGTAAAAGACAAATAGGAAGTCATGTTTCATATTTTAGGGAAGGTGATTTAATTCTCATTGGCTCTAATCTTCCACATTGTGGTTTTACTGATAAGCTCACCGGCAATAAAAGCGAAACTGTGATACAAATGAAAATGGATTTCCTGGGTAATAACTTCTTTGATATCCCAGAAATGAAGAAAATCCAAAAACTTTTAGCTATCTGTAAAAGTGGAATTGCATTCTATGGAAAAACGAAAAAGAAGATTGGTGAAAAAATGGAGATTTTAGAATATCAGTCAGATTTTCAACGATTGCTTTCCATTTTAAATATTTTAAATGAACTTGGTTCTTCTGAAGAGTTTAAAGTGTTGAATGCCGAGGGATTCTCTATGGAGGCAGAAGTTAAAGACAATGACCGCATCAATGTAGTTTTCAATCATGTAAAAACCAACTTCAAGGAAGATATTAGTTTGGATGAAATTGCTGATTTGGTTAGTATGACAGTTCCTTCTTTTTGTAGGTACTTCAAAAAAATTACCAATAAAACCTTTGTGCAATTTGTAAATGAGTATAGACTAGTACATGCATCAAAATTATTGGCTGAGCAACCTATGAGTATTACTGAAGTTTGTTTTGAAAGTGGCTTTAATAACTTTTCACATTTTAACAAATCGTTCAAGGCATTTACAGGCCAAAACCCTTCTGAATATAGAAATCAGTTAAAAACAGTACTTAATTGATGGCAGAACTATTTAATGAAGAAATTAAGTTTAATCTGCCCAATGCAGTTATTAGTTATTTTCCAAACTTTATTGAAAACCAAAAAGCCAACTCTTATTTTAAGAACCTAAAAACCACCATTCCCTGGCAACAAGACAATATTAAAGTTTTTGGAAAAATACATCCACAGCCTAGATTAACTGCCCTATTTGGTAATAATGGAAAATCGTATTCATACTCCAATATTACCATGAACCCACACTCATTTACTTCAGAATTATTGGAATTAAAAGAGGCGATTGAATCAATTAGTGAAATTAGTTTTACTACCTGTTTGCTTAACCTATATAGAGATGGAAAAGATAGTAATGGTTGGCATTCTGACGATGAGGCAGAGCTTGGAAAAAACCCTGTAATCGCTTCCATAAGTCTAGGACAAGAACGCTTTTTTCATCTAAGACATAAGAATGACAAACGATTAAGGCAAAAAATTCTCCTTACCCATGGCAGTCTATTACTAATGAAAGGGGAAACACAACATTTTTGGCAGCATCAGATACCTAAAACCACTAGGCAAATAAAAGAACGAATAAATCTGACTTTTAGAGTGGTCTATTAATTTGTAATTTTGGTGTGCTATGAAAAAAGAATTTAACGATATTGAATTGGACCGAATTGTAGAAATGGCTTGGGAAGATCGTACTCCTTTTGATGCCATTACTTTTCAATTTGGAATCTCTGAACAGGAAACTATTGAGATTATGCGACGCGAGATGAAACCTAGTAGTTTTAGAATGTGGCGCAAACGGGTTCAAGGTAGAAGCACTAAACATGCAAAACTTCGCACTGATGACGTGAATAGGTTTAAATGCTCGCGACAAAGAAACATTACTGGAAATAAAATTTCTAAACGATAAATATTTAAGAAAATATTTCGTTCAAAACTTTTGCCAAACGAAAACCGCCTTTTTTTAATCGTTCAAATAAAATTGGATTGTATCTATAGGAATAAGAATAGCCTAATTTCTCTCCCACATCAACAGAGCTATAAATATCCCTTGTATAATCATGTGATTCTGCCAACCAATCCAAAACAGTACCTTCTTGCATTGCTTTTCGTTCTTTTTTATTAGTTGCTCTATCAAGCTCGTCTCCCAATTCATAATAACTCATCCCATAAGACTCAATCATATCGGTATCCCAAACTCTATGCAAATTAGAACCCTGCCCAAACCATTGGACTTGAATATCATTCCCTCCTCTATCAGCTGCTCTACCAGCATGCATTGGCTGATGAAGGTCTCCCATAAAGTGAATCAAGAGCTTTAAATAGAATATTTTGTCTTTACGACTATTATTCTCGTCTTTCAATATTTTAATACAATCGTCAATTGCCCTTACAATATCACCAAACTCACTTTTCTCAGATTCTTGATAAGTTTTAGTAAGTGGATAATTTACATAATGCCAAGGAGTATATCTAGAAAAATTATCATCAGATTTAATCTCATCGGCATAAGTAGATGCAAAAGCCAAACTATTACCATCTAATAGTTCGTTAATTGCTTTTCTTGCTTTTTTGGTAAGGTGCTTTTCGGCAATATGTCCTGTTACACGATGTCCAGTACGCCCCCAAATATTAGCAAAAGAAAGTGTTGGAACTAAAAAGAACAATACTAGAAAGTGACGCATAAAATAAATTTTTGCCAAAAATAGAATTAATTAACTAAGCTAGTGTTAAAGAAAAATTACTTTTTAAACTTAAAAATAATCTATTTGTAGATATGAATTTAATATTATATATTTATGATATTAATATAATATCATTTTAAATTTATTAACTATGACAGATGAAAAAATTGTAACCCCCCTTAATGGTTACTTCATGCTTTTTGTTTTTTTGCTATTATTCTTTGGGGGAATAGCTGCAATTGTTAGTACTGGATCTCCTTTGTTTGGTATTTCTGTGTTTTTTGGGTTTATTCTCGCTTTTGGACTTGTCCTAGTAAACCCTAATAGCTCTAGGGTGCTTTTACTTTTTGGAAAATATGTAGGTACTATAAAAAAGAACGGGCTTTATTGGGTAAATCCACTTTATTCAAAAAAGAAAATATCTTTAAGAGCAAGTAATTTTGATAGTGAGCGGCTTAAGGTCAATGATAAGTTGGGAAACCCTGTAATGATAAGTACCATCCTTGTATGGCGGGTTACAAATACTTACAAGGCGGCTTTTGAGGTTGATGATTATAAGAACTTTGTCCGTGTACAAACAGATGCAGCTGTTCGCAAGTTGGCAAGTATGTATCCTTATGACAATTTTGCAGATGAAGGTATTGAAGAGGACATCACGCTACGTTCAAGTGTAAATGAGGTAAGTGAAGCTCTAGAAAAAGAAGTTCAAGAAAGATTGGGCATGGCTGGGATTGAAGTATTAGAGGCTAGAATTGGTTATCTTGCTTATGCCCAAGAAATTGCAAATGCCATGCTTAAAAGGCAACAAGCGACAGCTATAGTTGCTGCAAGGCATAAAATTGTTGAAGGTGCCGTCAGTATGGTAGAAATGGCTCTTGAAGAACTTAACGAAAAGAATATTGTTGATTTGGATGAAGAACGTAAAGCGGCCATGGTCAGTAATCTAATGGTCGTACTATGCTCAGATAAAGATGCTTCCCCTATTGTAAATACTGGAACTTTAAATCACTAAGAATGAGGGTTTTTGAAGAAAAGCAGTGGTTTAATCAATGGTGGGTACTGCTGTTAAACTTTAGTGTTATTGGGTTGTTATTGTATTTTATGTACGAATGGTATATTGTTGGCGGTAGTGTGGATAAGGTTGGCACTTCTGACTACTTAGGACAGGCAGTTATTATTTTAATGTTATTGTTAATTGTGGGGTTTATGCTTTTTTTAAGGCTTAGTACAACGATTGACGAAAACGGAATCCAATATCAATTCACCCCATTTCATAGAAATAAAAAAATAATTGCTTGGAAAGAAATTTCTGAATGTTACACAAGAAAATATCAACCTATTTTAGAATATGGAGGTTGGGGTATAAAACCAGTTCCAAAGAGTAAGGATATGGCTTATAACGTAAAAGGGAGGATGGGCATTCAAATTAAATTAAATTAAAGGAAGGAAAAAAGATACTTATTGGCACACAAAAACCTAAAGAGGCGCAATTAGTAATCAACAGATATTTTAAAAATGAAAGAGTATAAAGTAATTAGCTGGAAAATGGGTCTAACAAACAACAATGAACGGTTGGAAAATACTTTAAATGAGTAAGAAAAAGGCCTTCGCTTTGCGATTAAATGAGGAAATGCTTAAGGCAATAGAAAAATGGGGCTCTGATGAGTTTAGAAGCACCAATGGGCAGATAGAATGGATGCTGATGAAAAGCCTACGGGATGCCAAAAGAGAACCAAAAAAGAAAGACTAAAAAAGAGTAGGGTATTTTACATTTTTTTAACTTAATCAAGCTGTATTTTTGGCAGGACTAATTCAAACAAAAATGACCAAGTTCTTAAGTGCACTTGCACTTGTATTTTTTGTCTTTCCAATTTTTTCTCAAAATTCCACTCCCACATTCATAGTAAAACACTTCAATACTACAATTGTGCCAGACGGTCAATTGGATGAAGCCGTTTGGGAGAAAACAGAATTGGTAGGTGCTTTTCAACAGTATTTTCCATCTGATAGCATCAAAGCCGAGTACCAAACGGAAATACGTATGTTTACAAATGACAAAACTTTATTTGTTGGACTAAAAATCTATGGTAAAGGAGACAATTGGGTTATTCCATCATTACAGCGTGATTTTAGAGCTGGTGGCAATGATAATATAAGTCTATTGTTCGATACTTTTAATGACGGTAATAATGCATTCCTTTTTGGCATAAACCCTTTTGGAGTTAGACGAGAAGCACTGATTACTGGTGGGGGTGGAGATCTTGGTGGTTTTACAACCTCTTGGGACGTAAAATGGAAAGGGGATGCAAAGCGACATAAAGGCTATTATACTGCGGAAATGGCAATTCCGTTGACCTCTTTTAAGTTTACTGAAGGAGAAACCAAATGGCGTTTTCAAAGTTACAGATTCGATCAACAAAATAATGAAAATAGTGTATGGCATCCCATACCCCAAAACCAATCTATTTTCAGTTTGGCTTTTATGGGGGATATGGTTTTTGAAAAACCTTTGGGAAAATCCAGAACACCTATCACACTTATCCCCTACATTAATGCCTTAGCGGATAAAGATTTTGAAACTAATATTACAGAAACAAAGCTGGCTATTGGTGGTGATGCAAAAATTTCTATTGGTAATGCGATGAATTTGGATGTTACAATCAATCCGGATTTCTCTAATGTTGAAGTGGATAATATTTTTACCAATCTCACACGTTTTGAAGTATCACTGCCGGAAAGAAGACAATTTTTTGTTGACAATAACGATCTTTTTGGAAATTTTGGGGGTGGCCGTGATGCTAATCCTTTTTTCTCTAGAAGAATAGGTATCGCTACTGACAGCGATGGTAACTCGGTGGAAAATAGTATCATTGGTGGCATTAGGCTAAGTGGAAAACTCAATGAAAATCTAAGGTTAGGCTTTTTAAATATTCAGACTGGGGAAGATGAGGATAGAGAAATTGCGTCCAATAACAATATGATGTTGGCACTGCAACAAAAAGTCTTTTCCAGATCTAACATCAGTGCGTTTTTTATTAATAGACAAACCTTCTCAGATGCTGACTTTATATCACCAGAAGAACGCTATAATCGTGTTGTGGGTATTGATTATAATTTAGCAAGTGCAGATAATACCTGGAACGGTAAATTTTATGCCCACAAATCCTTTCAACCAGATGATAAAGAAGGAAATTACTCTTTTGGCGCCAATTTAGGTAGGAATTCAAGATATTGGACTGTTTTTGCTGATGCTGTTTATGTTGATGAGGATTTTACCTCTGACCTAGGCTTTATTCGTAGAAAAGATATTGTAAAAACAGTGAGTTCCATCAACAGAACTTTTTGGCCAAAAAAAGGTCCGATTAACAATCATACCATAGAGTTTTTTCCGCAATTTATTTGGAGACCTGGACTAGATTTTAAAAAAACAGATCAGACATTAGCGCTTTTTTATCGCATGAACATGAAAAACCTATCGGAATACAGAGCTGGTTTTTCAAATGATTTCATCTTTCTAAATGATTCTTTTGATCCCACAAGCACAGAGGGAGCTGTTGAACTACCTGGAAATCGAGGTTATCACTTCAATACAGCTTCTTTCGGGTACCAATCCAATAGAGCCAAAATTTTTGCTTTCGAAGCAGAAACTACAGTAGGAACATTTTTTAATGGAGAACGATTTTCTATTAACGGTCAGGCAACTTTACGCTTGCAACCAAAGGCGCTGATTAGTTTAGATGTGCGATACGATAAGATTACACTGCCAAATCCTTTCCCTAGCGCAGATTTGTGGTTAGTGAGTCCTAGGGTAAGGTTAACTTTTAGCAAGTCAGTATTTTGGTCAACACTTATACAATACAGCAATCAAAGGGATAATCTAGGTATAAACTCCAGATTACAATGGCGATTTTCACCGCTCTCAGATTTATTTATTGTTTATAATGACAATTATGCAGTAAATGTCTTTGAACCAAGATTTAGATCTATCAACTTAAAGTTGACTTATTGGCTTAATATATAGCAGCTATATTTTGCTATATTTGAAAACATACCTATATACTAAATGAATCAACTACCATTTACAGAAGATACTGTTATCTTTGGTCTTCTTGCACTCTGTTTAGGCTTTGTTTTTTACACCTCTTCAATTAAAACTGGTTTTTGGAAAAAGTTCTATACAATTGTTCCTACTGTTTTAATGTGCTATTTGTTGCCTTCTATATTAGCAAGTACAGGCATAATTGATGAAAAAAGTTCGCAAACCTATTATATAGCTAGTCGTTATTTACTACCAGCTGCTCTAATTTTAATGACTCTGAGTATTGATTTAAAAGCCATACTTAATCTAGGCTCAAAGGCATTGATTATGTTTTTGACAGGTACTTTAGGAATAATCATTGGTGGTCCAATAGCTATTTTAATTGTTTCAATCTTTTCGCCCGAAACTGTTGGAGGGGCTGGTTTTGATGCCGTTTGGCGAGGTTTGGCAACAATTGCTGGTAGTTGGATTGGCGGCGGGGCAAATCAAGCGGCCATGCTAGAGGTTTTTGAATTTAATCAAGAAAAATATGGGGGAATGGTATTGGTTGATATTGTTGTTGCTAACCTTTGGATGGCAATTATATTACTTGGTGTTGGAAAAACCAAAAAAATTGACAAATGGTTAAAAGCGGATACATCTTCTATTGAAGCCCTTAAAACTAAGGTTTCAGAGCATACTGCTAAAATTGCTAGAGTTACATCGCTTCATGATTTTATAATGCTAAGCTTTTATGCGTTTGCAGGTGTTGGCCTTGCCCATTTGTTAGGGCATCATTTTGCAGAGTTTTTAGAAAACACTTTTGAAGTGATTCGAAATAAAGAAAAAGTCTTATCATCGCTAGGTTCCAAATTTTTATGGATGGTTGTTTTTGCTACAGCAATTGGAATAGGGCTCTCCTTTACAAAAGCCAAAAATTACGAAGGGGCGGGTGCGAGTAAGATTGGTGGGGTTTTTATTTACATCCTTGTTGCTACCATTGGGATGAAAATGGACTTAAGTGCTGTTTTTGAAAATCCAGGCTTGATAGCTATAGGCCTCATTTGGATTACAATCCACGCTGCATTATTAATTCTTGTGGCAAAATTGATAAAAGCACCATTTTTCTTTTTAGCAGTAGGTAGTCAAGCTAATGTAGGCGGAGCAGCTTCTGCGCCTGTGGTTGCTGCAGAGTTTCATCCTTCATTGACCTCAGTCGGTATTCTTTTGGCAGTATTCGGCTATGTAGTAGGAACTGGTGGCGCCTATTTTTGTGCACTGTTGATGGAAGTTGCCGCAAATCTTTAAAAAAACAAAAGCTTTAGCGATATTTGCCCTTCTAAATTTTGAAGATGAAAAATACCATACTAATATTTCTAATAACAACTATTTTATTTTCATGTGATAGGAAAACAGAAAATACCATGACAGTTTCTGGTTCTATTGATGGTCTAAAAAAAGGAACTCTCTTCTTTCAAAAGGCAAAAGACTCTTCATTAATTAATATTGATTCTGCATCCATCCGAGGAAATGGTTCATTTTCATTTTCTTATGAAATTGACAGTCCCGAACTATTTTACCTACACTTGGATAAAGCAGACAATAATGACTTGAATGATAGAATTACTTTTTTTGGTGAACCTGGAGAGATAATCATAAATACCTCTTGGAACACTTTTGATACTAATTCTGAAATCTATGGCTCTAAAAGTCATGAAAAGTATGCTGAATTTCAAGCTATGCTATCTAAGTTTAATACACGCGAGTTTGAATTAACAAAAATGATTTTATCAGAACCAGAGGACAGTAATATGATTACCGAGCAGAAATTAGATTCTATTAAACTGCTTATTGATAAAAACATCTTGAGAAGATATCAATATATATTAAATTTTGGTTTGACGAATCCTAAATCATACGTAACACCTTACGTAACACTTATAGAAGCTCCAGATGCAAATCCAAAGTATTTAGATTCCATAAATAAGGCTTTGAGTGAAGAGGTAGCAAACTCTAAATACGGTAAAGCTTTAAAAGCCTATTTAGACAAACTAGAATAAAGGGTTTAACCCTGAAGTTTATTAAGTTTTTCAATTAATCCAGTGGCTTTTTTTTCTAAATTAACTCGTATAGATTTATAATGAGCTTTGGTATTTTCCACATCTTTAGCATGAACCTTATCCATTAACTCATCAAAGGCTGCGATTGCACTATCGATTAATTTAGATCCTTTTTCTGAGTTTTTATTTTCAGTAGATACTTCCCATTGATAAACTGCCTCTATAATATCTCCAAGTACAAAATTGATATCTTTCTTTAAATCTCGAACACTTGCCATAAAATCCGTTTTAATCAAAAATAAGGTTAAATTGTTACTTCCAAAAACCTAACACTTTCAGTCTCAATTTTTATAAGATTACTTGATGCAGACACCAATGCGGTTTCTCCTTTTTGGATTGGAGCTTCACCAAATTCATTTTTTATAATTGCACTTCCTGAAACACACATATAAATCGAGAATGAATCTCTTCTGGAAATATCCTGGTCCAAATCCTTATCCAAATCGATGATATTAGTTTTAAAATAAGGACAGTTCACCATTGGATTAACGGTATTCTCAAACAAGTCGTAAGATACTTTAAAATCATCTTTGTGAGAATAGTCAATGGCATCTATGGCAAGTTCTGTGTGTAATTCACGAAGGTTTCCATTTTTATCCTTTCGATTAAAATCAAAAACACGATACGTTACGTCGGAGGTTTGTTGAATCTCCGCCAATAATACTCCGGCTCCAATAGCATGTATTTTTCCGGTATTTATAAAAAAGGTATCCCCTTCTTTTACCTTTTCATAATTCAATAAATCCAATAGCTTATCTTTTTTTAAGCTATCTTGATATTCTTCCTTGGTGACATCCTTGTTAAATCCTACAATCAGGTTTGCGCCTGGATTAGCATCCATGATATACCACATCTCCGTTTTACCAAAAGAGTTGTGTCTTTTCTTAGCTAACTCATCATTTGGATGCAATTGAATTGACAAATCTTTCTTAGCATCTATAAACTTAATTAGAATGGGAAATTCTTTTCCAAATCGTTCAACAACGCTTTTGCCAAGAAGATCTTCAGAACAACTATTTATTAATTTATTTAAGGAAGTCCCTTTTAAATTACCATTGGCAACTATAGAAACATCACCTTTTACCCCAGATAATTCCCAACTCTCACCTGTAATTTTGCTTTCTATCGGTTTATTTAAAACATCCTTGAGTTTTGTTCCGCCCCACAGACGCTCTTTAAGAATAGGTGTAAATTTTAATGGATATAATTCCATATTAAAGTTTTATCCTGAATAGGTTACAAAATTGCGAGGAGTTTCATAAAGTACTACCTCCAAATCGTTAGACCTTTTTATATGCGGTCTTAGCTTATTCCATATGGTAACTGCAATGTTTTCAGCCGTTGGGTTAAGATTCTTAAAATCTTCAACATCTAGATTAAGATTTTTATGGTCAAAAGCTTCTTCCACATGTTCTTTGATAAGGTCCTTTAAAATTTTCATATCTATAACATAACCAGTATCCACATCAATTTCACCAGTAACACTAACTATTAAATCATAGTTGTGTCCATGAAACTTAGGATTGTTGCACTTACCAAAAACAGCTTCATTTTTTTCAAAACTCCAATCTGGTCTAAATAATCTATGGGCTGCATTAAAATGGGCTTTTCTACTAACTTTTATCCTCATTTGCTATCACTTTTAGAGATGAAGTCATAGAACTTATCGAAAATAATTTTAAACCATGCCGTGTAAGTATCTGGATTACTGGAAATATCGAGTTTTATCGCTTCTGGAGTCATCCATTTCCAATCTTCAACTTCACCCCTATTTATTATTGGCTCACCTTCGTAATAACCCATCATAACATGATCTAGTTCATGTTCTGTTAAACCATTATCAAAAGGTGCTTTGTAGATGAATGAAAACAACTCTTCTAACTCTACTTCAAAGCCCATCTCCTCCTGTAGCCTTCGCTTGCCTGCATCAATATTTGTTTCGCCATCTCTTTGATGACTACAACATGTATTGGTCCATAAAAGTGGGGAGTGGTACTTATCAGCAGCTCTTTGCTGTAACATGGTTTCTCCTTTGCTATTCATAACAAAGACCGAAAATGCCCTATGAAGTACGGCTTTTTCGTGAGCTTCCATTTTAGGCATTAATCCAATTGGTTCATCGTCTTTATTGACCAATATAACTTTCTCTTCAACCATTAGGCAAAAATAAAGCCTTTAGTTGACTCATTATGTAGCGCTGAATATAAAATTTTGTGAAGACCTAAATATCAATTAAAAGAATCGAGGGGATTTTAGGTTACCTATGGCACGAATAAAGTCGTACCGAATGATAATCTCAAAAGAACCATCATTAAATGAAGTAGCCCCTAAATCTGTAATCTCGCGGTCATATGCTAACCCAATCAAGAATTCTTCTGAAACTTTAAAGCCAAACATTGCACTAAAAGCAGCGTCCCAACGATACGCTACACCTCCAATGAATTTCTCGTCAAGCATAAAATTTGCAGAAATATCCAGTTGCAAAGGAGCTCCCTGGACTATTTTGGATAGAACTGCTGGTTTAAATTTTAAGAATGGGTTTAGCTCAAAAACATAACCAGTAATTAAATAGAAATTCATCTGTTCTTTTGCGGTGGAAAGAGAGGATTCTTCAAAATGTGTAGTTTCTAAAATCCTGGGCACTGATAATCCTGCGTAAAACCTATCTGTATGATAGTATACGCCAGCACCCACATTGGGTGTAAAGCGATTATCAATATTTTGCTGTAAAGTAGGATCGGTCCCTTGACCTAAATCTTGATTCAATTCTGAAAATTGTACGTCCAATAGGTTAATACTTGGTTTAAGTCCAAAACTCAGTTTTTTGTCATAATCCAAATCTATGGTATAGGAAACATCTAAATCCAGATAGGTTTCAGAAGTAGGTCCAATAACATCATTCACAAAAGAAAGTCCCACACCTAAACCTTTATAACCAATTGGCGTATGGATATTAAAGGTTTGCGTTTCTGGAGCACCTTCGAGACCTACCCATTGTGCTCTATACAGCCCAGCTAAACTCATATGTCCTCTTGATCCAGCATAAGCAGGGTTAATGCTCACAGTATTATACATATATTGTGTATACTGTGCATCTTGTTGAGCAAATGAAAGTACCGAGAACAATAATGCTATGCTCAACACCCATTTTTCAATTCCGCTACTATTTATTTTCAACATCACTGGATTCGCTTTTATCTATTTATATAAATGTAACCTGAGAGTTGTTTAGCTATACCAGCTTGATTTTCATAATCTATAACATAGAAATAAGTTCCCACTGGTAGTTTATTATCTTGATTTACGGTCACCCTACCCTGTGAAGTTCCATCAAAGACATTACCATTGGAGTTATATGCTTTAGTAACAAAGACTAAAACACCCCATCTGTTATAAATTTTCACTGTATTGTTTGGATAATCTTCAATATTTCTAATTCTTAAAACATCATGGATACCATCTCCGTTTGGAGTTATCACATTAAATACTTCAACTTCATCTTCATCTTCTTCGCCTAGGTCAGGGTCCAAATAATTAGGTACCCCATCTTGATCCGAATCGTCATTTGAAAAATCTCCATCCAAGTCTAAATCTTCATCAGTGGTAACAATACCATCATCATCATCATCTGTATCCCTATAATCTGGAATTCCATCTTGATCTGTGTCTGGTAAATCAGTATTTGGGTCATCTATTTCATCATTTACATCAATATCAATGGAAGTGTCTCCCTCATACCCATCATCCAATCCGTCATTGTCTTTATCGGAACCTAACCATACTACATCCGGAATTCCATCTTGATTAAAATCATGAGCTTCTGTGCTATCTGGAACTCCATCATCATCACTATCATCATCTACATAATCAGGAATACCATCACCTTCTGTATCAACAGGTATTAGACCTAAGTTCCCATTATTCTCATAAGCATCATCAATACCGTTATCGTTTGCATCAACTCCACTTGGGGGAATATATCCTTCTGTGGTCTGTGCTTCAATATTGTCTGGTATTCCGTCATCATCACTGTCTATATCTAAGTAATCTGGAATTCCATCTCCATCAGTATCTGTCGCATTTGTTGTTGGGTCATCATCTCCATCTAGGTTTAAGTCCTCAAAACTATCCGCAATACCATCATTATCACTGTCCAATTCAGTTGTCGCCATTGGCGTTACAATGACGGTCACGGTTGCTGTATCACAATTCCCTGAATTATCACAGATCGTATAGTCAAAAGTGTCTACGCCTTCAAAACCAGCATCTGGGGTATACGTTACAAAATCGTCAGATGGGTCATTTGGAGTACCACCATCATTGATAACAACAGTTCCATTAAAAGGATTAGTTGTCGTCAGTGTTCCAAGATTAGGTAGGTCATTATCATTTACCAAAATATCAATATCTATTGGAGTATCTGCTTCTGTTGATACCGAATCATCGAAGGCATCAACAATTGGTGATACATCAATAGTTACCGTTGCCGTGCTACATGCTCCAGTAGAATCACATACCGTATAATCAAATGAGTCTGGTCCATTATAATCTGCATTTGGTGTATACGTCACTATATCATCAGATGGGTCATTTGGAGTACCATTGTCATTTATGGATACTGTTCCATTTAAAGGGTTTGTTGTAGTTAAAGTGCCAGTAGTTGGTAAATCTGAATCATTATCAAAAATTGGTAAAATAATAGATTCATCTTCATTTACAGTGATTGAATCATCAACTAAAGTAGCTGCTTGGCTTAGGCAAGCGACAGTAAATCTTGGTAACGCAATAGTGTTACCTGCTTTGGTAATTGTTGCTTGATACCTTACAAAGCTAGTAGTGGCTGTTACAGTTGGTTGCGTACCACTTAAAGATGCATCATTCCAACTAACTGTTGCGCTACCTTGTACGTTTGCTGTAATGTCAAGCGTTACTTGATTATCAGGTGAATTACAGTTTGTCAAGATAAAATAACCCGTTGCGTTGGAGCCACATAAAGTACCATCATAGGTCGCAAAATAGACACCAGGTTGAGTAGCCTCATAAAAAGAATCAGTACCTAAAACTGTTGCCGTATCAGAAGCCTCGAACCAACGGTAATTACTTTCATCACCACTTTCTGGTGCCCTTAGTAAAAACTGCGCATTGGATACCGTGATTCCAAGTAATGTAAATACAAGACTTAGGAATAGAAACTTATATGTTTTTGTGGGTTTCAAATTGATTTGGGTCGTGTTAGCAATTATTTTACTACAAAAACTACATTTATAAGCGAATTGTAATCTGCTGGTGTACCCACAATATCATAGGTCATTACACCGTCAGCATCAATACTAACATTGTCAAAAACGCTATCATCATAAAAAGTGACATAATAATAAAGCTCGGTCTTATCATATGTTGGGATTGCTGAAGGAGCACCTGTACTTCCAACAAAGGTATCCGTAAAAGGTGGAGCAGTTGGTGCATATTGATTTATGTATTCCTGATATAAATCTTTAGTTTCTCCAGTAATATTAGTACCTGAATATGCAGACACATCTATTGATATAGATGGCGGATAAAAAATCCTCGCCGCCTTCGATGTAATCGGAGCTATTGCTTCTAAAGCTTCTTGTACTGTATCATCTAAACCTGGTGCTTCTAAAGGTCCGGAACCATCTGGATCTACTCCTAAATCTCCATCAAGATCTAATGTTACATTGTCGTTTTCATCTATAACTGTATCCGTATTTGTGTCTTCTGTTGGAAAAATCGGAACTTCTGTAGCGTTTTGATCATCAGTATCAACAGTCGCATTTGGAACATCTATCGTAAAATTTGGATAAGTACCTCCTATCGTGACATTGCCGTTGCCGCCATCGGCAAGACTGACCGTCTGATCGGGAGCGGTGTTGACCACCTCGAAGTCTTCTCCCGACTGGTTAACGGTAATTCCTGAACCAGCGGATATCGTTTCATTCAGGTCGCTAAGGTTGACCGTTACATCGGTCGCT